>NZ_JBOBDP010000063.1:0-302 GCF_050586585.1 Yersinia sp. J1 | reverse complement strand
GAGACAAGTTTTAGCTGCAGTGTTTCAATTTTCAGCTTGTTCCAGATTGTTAAAGAGCAATATCTTAAACACGACTCGTTAAAGTCATCTTTAAGATATTCAGTTGATAATGTCTTTCACTCATTATCGGATGGCGTCCCCAAGGGGATTCGAACCCCTGTTACCGCCGTGAAAGGGCGGTGTCCTAGGCCTCTAGACGATGGGGACACAGGAAATTCCGACTAAATCAAAAACTTAATCGTTTCTCGTGTCATCATGAGTCGAAACTCACGACATCAACAGGTGCTCTTGCTCATTACTAT
>NZ_JBOBDP010000062.1:0-308 GCF_050586585.1 Yersinia sp. J1 | reverse complement strand
TATCGATAAAGCGCTGAAAGCAGTCGATACTCAGCGCAGCGTGTTGGGTGCGTCTCAGAACCGTTTTGAGTCAACCATCACCAACCTGAACAACACTGTAAACAACCTGACTTCCGCACGTAGCCGTATTCAGGATGCCGATTACTCTACAGAAGTGTCCAACATGAGCCGTGCGCAGATCCTGCAGCAGGCAGGGACTTCCGTATTGGCACAGGCTAACCAGGTTCCACAAACTGTCTTGTCTCTGCTGCGTTAATTCCCCGTCGAGCAGGATATCGAGCCTCCGCATTGCGGGGGCTTTTTTGTGT
>NZ_JBOBDP010000061.1:0-342 GCF_050586585.1 Yersinia sp. J1 | reverse complement strand
TGCCGGCGGCATTTCTAGCGATACTGTCAACACCTACGAATTCAAAACCACTAAAGCAGTTAGCGATCAGCAAACTGTTGTTGATACCAAAAACACTGATTACCTGGCGAAGAAAGCTATCTCTGATGCTGATGCCACTAAACAGCCTGCGACTGATGCAGCTAAAACTGCGCTGGATACAGAAACTGCCAAAATGCCAGCACTGCTTAAAACTGCGACTGACGCAGGCGAAGCGGTTAACGGTAACGTGCGTACCGTTGCTGCCAAAGGCTTCGACGTACTGAAAGGCACCGTGACCGGCGGCGCTACTGGCGTTGCAGACGGTGGTAGCCCACTGGCTGC
>NZ_JBOBDP010000060.1:0-387 GCF_050586585.1 Yersinia sp. J1 | reverse complement strand
ACCCAACGCGCCTTCTGCGGTCTGAGACAGAGAAATACCGTCGTTCGCGTTACGCGCAGCCTGAGTCAGACCGTTGATGTTTGAAGTGAAACGGTTGGCGATCGCCTGACCCGCAGCATCATCCTTGGCACTGTTAATACGCAGACCAGAAGACAGACGCTCAATGGCGGTGCCTAAAGAAGACTGGGATTTATTCAGGTTGTTCTGTGTCATCAGAGACAGGCTGTTAGTGTTAATTACCGCCATGGTATTATTCCTTAAATATGTTTCGGCTAATGTTTAGGCTTCTTGCCTACGGCTTCAATCACCGTCCCTTTATTTATCGGCACATGCATTCATAGCTTTAATTAAATCGCGTGTTTTTATTAAAAAACCAATAAATAACAA
>NZ_JBOBDP010000059.1:0-416 GCF_050586585.1 Yersinia sp. J1 | reverse complement strand
TCAGCCAATGGCGTCGTACCGACAGCCAGACCAGCTGAATCCACATTACCTTTCAGTACATCAAAACCTTTAGCTGCAACGGTACGTGCATTGCCATTAACCGCTTCACCAGCGGCCGTTGATGTATCCAAGGCCGTTTTGAAGGCTGCGTTAGAGGCGGTCAATGCAGTATTGGCAGTACCGACAGCGGTAGTGGCGGTATCAAATGCGGTTTTAGCTGTTGCGGTTGCAGCAACATCACCCGCTACGCCAGATGCATCAGAGATTGCTTTCGCAGCCAGATAAGCGCTGTTTTTCGCCGCAGCGTCAGCCGTTTTGGTATCAAAGTCGGTTTTTTTCGTCGTTACATCAGTTTGGGCAGTACCCAGCGCTGTAGTCGTTTTGAATTGGTAAGTGTTGACAGTATCGCCAGAAAC
>NZ_JBOBDP010000058.1:0-436 GCF_050586585.1 Yersinia sp. J1 | reverse complement strand
GAGACAAGTTTTAGCTGCAGTGTTTCAATTTTCAGCTTGTTCCAGATTGTTAAAGAGCAATATTTCACAACATACTGTCCACCTTGCGGCAGCAATATATTTTGAAATAGTTTTATATGGTGGAGCTAAGCGGGATCGAACCGCTGACCTCCTGCGTGCAAGGCAGGCGCTCTCCCAGCTGAGCTATAGCCCCATATAAAAAGCAAATACCTTATTGCTGCAACTCATGTCCAGACAAGGCGCAGACACGCACGTTTATTGTTATAAACGAATGTGACGGTAACGCACTACAGGGATGAGTTGGTGGGTCTGAGTGGACTTGAACCACCGACCTCACCCTTATCAGGGGTGCGCTCTAACCACCTGAGCTACAGACCCAACAAGGTACTAAAGCCCGACTAATCTCTCAGCCCGGCCTTATTTGCTCGTTACTTTC
>NZ_JBOBDP010000057.1:0-501 GCF_050586585.1 Yersinia sp. J1 | reverse complement strand
TTTCACCATTATGAAGTGTTAAAAGTAAAGTAGTTGAGTAGTACCGCATCACAGCGGGTCGTTAGCTCAGTTGGTAGAGCAGTTGACTTTTAATCAATTGGTCGCAGGTTCGAATCCCGCACGACCCACCATTCTTTCCTAATTGGCTGGAATGAAAAGAAGTTGAAGTTATCGCAGCGATATTCCTCTTCCTGTTTTGTCTGGTTTTATTCTCTAAGTGTTGTAATGCAATAATACATAATGGGTCGTTAGCTCAGTTGGTAGAGCAGTTGACTTTTAATCAATTGGTCGCAGGTTCGAATCCCGCACGACCCACCATGATGAAGTGATGTACTGTTTCAAATCGTAGGGATGAGAACCGTAAAGGTTCGAGCCGAACGAAGTGAGACAGCAACGCGAAAGCGTTGACCCGTAAGGGTGAGTCTGCAGGACGAATCATCCCGCACTTTCACCATTATGAAGTGTTAAGAGTAAAGTGGTTGAGTAGTACCGCATCACAGC
>NZ_JBOBDP010000056.1:0-675 GCF_050586585.1 Yersinia sp. J1 | reverse complement strand
AATAAATATCCTCCGGCATAGCCGGAGGTTTTTCATATGCGCCTATAAGGCTCTGTTGCCAGCCGCGCCCTAACAGGCGCATCGCGATCTGACATTTGCATTTATGGATTACTTACGGCCCGTAAACGGGCTGCCCGGATAGGGGATCGAGAGTTGCTCACCCATTTTATCCTCTTCCAACTGGTGCTTTATGTATTCTTGTATCCTGGCTGTATTTTTCCCAACCGTATCAACGTAATACCCCCGACACCAGAACTCCCTGTTACGGTATTTGAACTTCAAATCGCCAAACTGCTCATAAAGCATCAGGCTGCTCTTTCCTTTCAGGTATCCCATAAAACCCGACACACTCATTTTGGGCGGGATTTCCAGAAGCATATGGATGTGATCCACACAGCATTCTGCTTCCAGAATATTCACGTTTTTCCATTCGCACAGCTTTCTTAAGATACTGCCTATCGCTTTGCGCTTTTCCCCGTAGAACACCTTTCTTCGGTACTTCGGCGCAAAAACCATGTGATATCTACAGTTCCATCGCGTGTGCGCTAAGCTCTTTTCGTCCCTCATAGGGACCCCCTTTTGATTTCTTGTTGAACATTTGCAGTTGCCAGACCGCAAACTGTTTTAACAAATCAAAAGGGGTTTTTATAACTGGCTCAAAGCTGAAAGCTTTAC
>NZ_JBOBDP010000055.1:0-804 GCF_050586585.1 Yersinia sp. J1 | reverse complement strand
CAGTGCGGCCTGACCGAGCAACCGCTAGCGATCAGTCAGCGTAATGCCCGGTCAGGTGGTGATTCAGGTGCAGCAGGGGAATATGCTGATATAGCGGCAAAAAACAGGAAAGCTCCGAAGAGGGGCTTTCCTGTTTAATTATGAACATCTTAAATTAACATACTCTTCAAAAAAATCTTTAAATGAGCGATGCATTATCTGTGTATATCTCTTTAGGAAAACATCATAACTAACCACTTCCCCAAAATTATCTGGTGATGTATTTAAACACCAGCAAATTTCATCATCTTTAAAATAAATCACTGCCAAATTATCAGGAAGAAAGTATTCATTACGGCAATACATTGTATCATAATAAACTGTACCACCGAACTCAGCCAACGCATCATTATCTTCAATCCCTGATATTTCTTGCTCAACAACTCCACCACCACCGGTTTTTTCCAAGAAAAATTTAAAGTCTTCCGGTAATCTAAAAGATAATGCACTCTCTAATTTAGTAATTTGCTCTTGATCTACAGCACCTAACCAAAAAACTTCATGCTTAGTTGTAGAAGATAGTTTACTAATTAAGCTTTCAATATCTTTCATCTTAATTCCTCACATAAAGTCTAAAGCACGAAGTTTCCAATAATCCGCTCTGAATGTATCATATTGATAAGCAAGACTTCCGTTATGTCTAAAGCTATTACCATTTTCAATTAATCCGTGTAATTGCTTATGATATTGTTTATGTGTCGATGATACCAACTCAACCATAGGTCCAGGCTCCTTACCAAGTATGTGGTGGAGGTTAATTTGTTT
>NZ_JBOBDP010000054.1:0-965 GCF_050586585.1 Yersinia sp. J1 | reverse complement strand
CCGCTACTACGACCCGCAGGCCTGCTGTTACTTAAGTCCGGACCCGATAGGGCTGGCGGGGGGATTAAACTTATACGCGTATGTACCAAATCCATTAACGTGGATCGATCCACTGGGGTTGGCGGGGTGCCATACTCAAAAATATGAAGTAGGAACTTTTGATGATTTACAGCGGCGTTCAAAAGTTGGTGATGGATTAGATATTCACCATGTTACTCAGAAACACCCTGCAGGCCAGGTTATATCTGGTTATGACCCAAAGACTGCACCATCAATGGCTGTTCCGAGAGCTGAACATAAATTAATACCAACAACTAAAGGTACTTTTACAGGAACGCCAAGGGATTTATTAGCGAAAGATATACGAGATCTTCGTAACTATACCAATGCACCACCTTCAGCCATTAAAGATCTTATCAGGCTCAATAAAGAAATGTTCCCTGAGGCGTTTACTAAATTAAGGTAAGTTAAATGGATGCTAATAAGTTTGTAGATATATTAAACCTTGTTGTTAAAGATGCCGCGGTAGAAGATATAATATCTATACTGGAATCCCCACCAGGTAAAAAGCCATCAAAGGAACTGGTTGATTTATCCGGCTTTTATAATTCACAGGCCGATGAGGCTAAAGAATTTATAAAACAGATAATCAAGCTTGTTGCCGATGATGCTTTATTCGGTATGCTATGTGTTATCGATGGCGTTCGTGCTATAGAGGATGATGAAAATAAAGGGGAGTTGGTTTTGACTTATCAGAAAGATAATGAATTGTCTGTCGTGTTAAACGAAGATAAAGATTTGCACGATATATACAACGCCAATTAGACTAAAGCCGGGAAGATCCTCTTTAGTTCTTCTCGGCTTTTTTATCTGTTGTTACGCTAATATATTACCCTGCTGAGTCCTAATCACCACCTTGCCAGGCATCACGCTGATCGCCAGCGGTTCCCGGTCAGGCCACACTA
>NZ_JBOBDP010000053.1:0-968 GCF_050586585.1 Yersinia sp. J1 | reverse complement strand
ATCCTGTCGTCTAAATAATATGGGAAGAACCCCAGGTAAAAATAGCAAGACTGGCAGAGAAGTTATTGAACGAATGCGTGGCGAAGGTCGCATTCGTGGTACAGGTAACAGGATGCAATTTAAGAGCTCAACAGATAAAAAATGGTATTTTGTTAAGGATGCTGATATGGCTCACTTAACAGATGCCGTGAAATATTGGAACCAGAAAGGCGGTTATTATGGCCCGAAATCTAAAGAAGTTAGAGCCTTTATGAGAGATTCAAAGAATTATGAATTAGAATATTATGGTCATAACCGTTCCCAAGGTGCGAAATTACCTGATAGATATAAAGATCAAGGTGATTTTATTGGTCCGGCAGAAAGATCACAATATTTTCCATGATTAAGTTTGGTGTGAAATGAAAGAACTTGCTGAAGAAAATCAAAAATTAGAAGAGACAATAGTCTCTACTGTAGAGAAAGGTAATGAGCTTCATGATGGTAAATCTTATGAGGGGGCGTTAGATGAATATAACAAGGCTTGGGGATTGCTTCCTGAACCTAAGCTAGAGTGGGAAATTGCCGGTTGGATTGCAGCATGTATATATAGTGCTTACTTTGATATGGCAGCCTTCCCAAAAGCTAAAGAATGGGCTGAAGTTGCATTGCAAACTCGAGGGTCAGATATAGATACTGCACCGTTGATTGATCTTGGAATGGTCTGTTATGAGTTAGAGCAATATGATGAATCATATAAATACTTTGATGATGCCTATAATTATGGTAAGGCTCGTGCATTTAAAGAAAGACCGAAGAAGTATCTTGACTTTTATTTAGCCAAGAAAAAGGAAATGAAGTAAAAATAAATGGCCGGAATGGATCTCTTTGGATCTTCTCGGCCATTTTTATCTGTTGCTACGCTAGTATATTACTCTGTTGAACCCGAATCACCACCTGACCGGGCATCACGCTGATCGCCAGCGGTTGCT
>NZ_JBOBDP010000052.1:0-1005 GCF_050586585.1 Yersinia sp. J1 | reverse complement strand
ACCCGCTGCATCGTCCTTCGCGCTGTTGATACGCAGGCCGGAAGACAGACGCTCAATGGCGGTGCCCAAAGTAGACTGGGATTTGTTCAGGTTGTTCTGAGTCAGCAGAGACAGGCTGTTAGTGTTAATTACCGCCATAGTATTATTTCCTTTAAATATGTTTCGGCTAAGGTTTAGGCTTATTGCCTACGGCTTCAATCACCGTCCCCTTATTTATCGGCACCTGCATTCATAGCTTTAATTAAATCGCGTGTTTTTATTAAAAAACCAATAAATAACAGACACAAAAAAGCCCCCGCAATGCGGAGGCTCGATATCCTGCTCAACGGGGAATTAACGCAGCAGAGACAAGACAGTTTGTGGAACCTGGTTAGCCTGTGCCAATACGGAAGTCCCTGCCTGCTGCAGGATCTGCGCACGGCTCATGTTGGACACTTCGGTAGAGTAATCGGCATCCTGAATACGGCTACGCGCGGAAGTCAGGTTGTTTACAGTGTTGTTCAGGTTGGTGATGGTTGACTCAAAACGGTTCTGAGATGCACCCAAAGTACTGCGCTGAGTATCAACCGCTTTCAGGGCTTTATCGATATCAGCCAATGGCGTGGTGCCCGGAGCTTTGCTATCTGCACCAACGGTGCCTTTCAGCACGTCGAAGCCTTTGGCAGCAACGGTACGCACGTTACCGTTAACCGCTTCGCCTGCGTCAGCTGCCAGTTTCATTTTAGCGTCGAGATCGGTTTTCGCCGTAGCCGTTGCAGCGATATCGCCAGCTACGCCAGATGCATCAGAGGTTTTCTTCGCTGCATCATACGCAGTTTGTGCTGCTGAAGCGTCTGCAGTTTTAGTGAAAGCATAGGTATTCACTGAATCAGATGAAGTGCCATCTGCTTTCGCTGCCGCCAGGTTCCAGCCCGCGCTTGAACCGATAGCGATGCTGATTTTCTCGCCGTCTTTAGAACCCACCTGGAAATCATAACCAGTATCGGTCGCAGTACGGTTGTCCAA
>NZ_JBOBDP010000051.1:0-1076 GCF_050586585.1 Yersinia sp. J1 | reverse complement strand
CAGTGCGGCCTGACCGGGCAACCGCTGGCGATCAGCGTAATGCCCGGTCAGGTGGTGATTCGGGTGCAGCAGGGGAATATGTAGCAGTAACAACATACAAAAAAATAACCGGGAAGATCTTCTTGGGATCTTCCCGGCTTTTATTTATGGCGACTTCCTCAGCGTTTTTTAATGGCTAGCTGTCTCCAAGAGATTAACATTCAACCTCATTCAATAACCTGACCGCCACGAAGAAAAATCAGAAACATATATTTCTTTAAATATCATATCACTAGGTATATTTTCAATGCTGTCCCCGATTTCATCATAAGGTGATGGCAATATAAGCGAGAAGCCAAAATCATCGTCAATAATGACTGAGCCATTAAATATACGTTGTTTTTCAGTTAGAGCAATAACCTCTTTCATCGATTGCCCTGTATGTAATATATTTTTATACTTCCCTTTATATTCTTCATTGCAACCAATTGAGAAGATTAAGCCTTCATGATCAGTTGCGATCGTTATAGTTTTATTTAATATATATGCATTATTTTTACTCCCATCAGGAAGATAGTATTCCTTAACTTCAACCTTAAAAACAGAATACATTTCATCTATATATGAAGATATATTTCTATTCAGACTAATATTGCCTAATGAAAAACCAGATATTATTTCAGCATTAAAGTCTATCATATTAAAAACCACCATTTCTTAACGCACCATCAATATATACTGGAGAGTCTTTTATTAGATCGTAGTTTTTAAATTCACCATGACCGATCCTTCCAAAGACAACATCCTCACCATTCTTGACTTTATAAACCTTCCAGTAGTCATTGCCATGAATATTCGGCTGACTTGCATTTCCTCCTGGATGATAATCTAGTTTATATGTTGCCCCGGATTTAGTAGTACGTACATATTGAGTATGTTGAATCGCATCGGGTCTTCCTGCTTGAGGATAATGTTTAGTCCAACCACAGCTAGTCAGGAACGCATCAACATCCGCAGGTTTTTTACCTGATAATTTATCAACCCACCTTTGTGTAATTTTATCTTTTCTATAAAAACCTTTAGAGACACTACATGCA
>NZ_JBOBDP010000050.1:0-1091 GCF_050586585.1 Yersinia sp. J1 | reverse complement strand
ATTAAACACCTATGGTTACGTTCACAATCCGCTAGGATGGATAGATCCATTAGGGCTAGCTGGATGTTCTACTCTTGATCGCATTATTGCTGATGCTAATAAGGTTGCGTCACCTGGAGGGCATATAACTCCAAAGCAAGCAGAAATATTAAAAGGTAATTTACCAGTAGTTCAAAGACGTAGTGCTTTCCAAAATAGGTTGTCACGTAAAGAATTTGTGAGAGATCAAAAATATCTTATGAGTCAATGGGAAGCGAATACAGGAAGAGTTTGGCCTACTGGGGCAACTCCGCATCATATAATTCCATTGGAAAGTGGGGGGGCGAATAAATGGTGGAACTTAATGCCTACACATGGAACATTACCAAACCACTCTTTACCTGGAATACCTGGCCCGCACGCAGCAGGTGGTGTGCTTCGTACTACAGTCCAACAAGGTAGGAAAGCTTTACCGCCAGGAACCATAACCGATTTGAGATTTTAATATGATTGATATTAATAAAGTGTTGGAAGAAATAGATAAGGCAAGATTCTTTTCAAATATGGGGGTGTCTGACATCCAGAATGAAAATGTTATTTTAATTAAAGATGTTGAAAAGGTGTTCATTAATCCATCTGATGTGGAGTTTAATGGCCTTTATGCTAGTGCTGAGTGGCTTCCGACCTCGCCAACTCAAGATGACCCATTTTATAAAGGTCAAACTACATCTAAAGAGCTTGCAGAGCTTAGAATTAAAGTAAATAAAGCAGTATTAAATGCAACTAAAGGGTTACCTAAAGATAAATTTATATGCTTGCCACATGATTTTAGCCAGGCGGCAAGAAATGGAATATGCTTTGCTTTTAGGCAGTATGTATCTGAAAAGTATCAAAACCTAGGAACTAGATGGGAGGATGTTGTGCGGATATATTATGCTGGGCATTGGCCTGTTGGCTTTGCTCAAGAAAAAATAATAGCTATTTAATATAAGACTAGATAGATCCAAGAAGGATCTATCTAGTTATTTGTAACTGTGGTTACGCCAGTATATTATCCTGATGTACTTGAATGACCACCTGACCAGGCATCACGCTGATCGCCAGCGGTTGCC
>NZ_JBOBDP010000049.1:0-1098 GCF_050586585.1 Yersinia sp. J1 | reverse complement strand
CATCCAGAAGCTGGCCGGCGAATTTTAAACCGGGTTCTGGCTGGCTGTGGCTGCGTGAACTAGATACGGGATAACGGCAAGCTGTCTCTGCCAGAGAACTGGCTGACGCAGTGCGGCCTGACCGGGCAACCGCTGGCGATCAACGTGATGCCCGGCAAGGTGGTGATTCAGGTGCAACAGGATAATGTATTAGCGTAACAACAGATAAAAAAACCGGAAAGATCCAAATATTATCTCCCCGTTCTAATATTAGTCATCAATCATATCAAGAGATAACTGTGCTGCCTCTCGGATATCTTCATTCTTCGATTTTAGCGATATTTCCAAGCCTTTTTTTAGTTTGGCATCAGCGAATGCTGCTGATACTTGGGTAACCCAGTATCTTACATTGTCGGTTACAGATGGGTTTTCTAATGTTTTTTGTATTTCCAACACTACATCATCGCGATGGCATTTATAAAAAAAATCTTCTACTAATTGATATACTCCCCACCCATCTCCATTACCATAAGAGTTAAGGAATAATGAGATTGCCTCTTTGTCAGGATGAGCAATGAAAAACTTTCTTGCCTCATCATATTTATTAATTAGTTCTTGTGTTAAAACGTCATCATCCGGCATCGGTTGATTATGACGTAAGAAAGACAGCGCTTCATTTCTGTTCATATTCATAGCTCCATAGCTTTCCATAATGCTTTGTTTTGTTTGATTAGCTCAGACAACTGCCTATTAACAACGTCCTTACTATATCCAGCATTACGGAATATAGTTCTCAGGTCAACAATGTCTCTTGCTAGGTATTGCCTATTTGTTAAACCTCGGACAAACGGTTTTTTATATGTCCATGTTAATTCGTGCAGATCTTTACGCATGTTTATCGTTATTCCTCGAGCATGTGTCGTCGGACTAACAGCATTCTGAATAGCATGATGCGGTGTATGGGTTGGATTAAGACCACTCTTTATATTTGCTCCACGGACTTGGCTATATGTGCCAACAAATAAGTCCTCGCCTGGTTTCGCTAACGGTGGTTTAAGTTTACCAGCGTTTGCCAGTGGACAAGCTGCCAACCCTAAGGGATCTATCCATCCCAGCGGG
>NZ_JBOBDP010000048.1:0-1108 GCF_050586585.1 Yersinia sp. J1 | reverse complement strand
TGTAAGTATCCCAGCTTTAGTTCCACACACTTTTTGAGATTTCCGGTTTCTCAGCCATCAGCCGATATTCTTCCGGCGTCAGATTATTCAGGGATTCATGAGGCCGCTCACTGTTGTATTCATTCAGCCAGCGCTCCGTTATTTCCCGTGCTTCATTCAGTGTTCTGAACAGATAAAAATCCAGTATTTCGGTCCGGTACGTTCGGTTAAACCGTTCGATAAACGCGTTCTGTGTTGGTTTGCCGGGCTTGATAAATTCCAGCATCACGCCATGGTCTTCAGCCCATTGTGCCAGCGCCAGTGATATCAATTCCGGCCCGTTATCCATCCGCATCTTCAGCGGATAGCCACGGTTTGCCGCTATTCTGTCCAGCACCCGCACAATGCGCTGCGCCGGAATATTCAGGTCAATTTCGATAGCCAGAGCCTCGCGGTTAAAATCATCCACGACGTTGAAAGTCCGAAAACGTCGGCCACATGTCAGCGCGTCGTGCATAAAATCAATCGACCAGCTTTGGTTGAGGGCTTCCGGCGTGGCCAGCGGCGCCGGATTACGCACCGGCAGGCGTTGTTTCCCTTTACGACGAAAATTCAGTTTTAGCAGACAGTAAATCCGGTGTATGCGTTTGTGGTTCCAGGCGTATCCCTGCCTGCGAAGCACCTGAAAAAGCTTCTTAAATCCATAGCGGGGATAGCGTTCAGCCGCCTCAGTCAGCCTCTGGATCACCGGTTCATCACGTCGTGTATTCGGTTGATAACGAAACACCGTCCTGCTCAGCGATAACGTCCTGCATGCCTGGCGTATGCTCATCGTAAACTGCGTGGTCAGATAGTTGACGAGCTCACGCTTTATCGCTGGTTTTAAAGCTTTTTTTCGATGACGTCTTTCAGCGCACGGCATTCCAGACTCAGGTCGGCAAACATCTGCTTCAGACGGCGATTCTCGTCTTCTAGATCTTTGATTTTTTTGATATCAGCGGCTTCCATCCCGCCATATTTCGCCTTCCAATTGTAATAGCTGGCTTCGGAAATAGCAGCCTCGCGGCACACATCTTTGACGGTCCTACCCGCTTCGACGGACTTCAGTACGGCGATGATCTGGTGCTCG
>NZ_JBOBDP010000047.1:0-1206 GCF_050586585.1 Yersinia sp. J1 | reverse complement strand
TCGCTCTGATTCATTTGGCGTCAAACCACCATTATATTGATGAGGTCTGAGCTGGCTGTAATATCCCGTTATGTAATTCGTTATCGCTGTCCTGGCTTCGCTACAATTAGCGTATCCATTATCCGGTACCCACTCCGTTTTCAGACTTCTAAAAAAACGTTCCATGGGGCTGTTATCCCAGCAGTTACCTCGGCGACTCAGGCTTTGCTTTATCTGATATCGCCACAATAACTGTCTGAAATTCCTGCTGGTATAGTGGCTGCCTTGATCCGAGTGATACAGCAAATTAGCGGGCTTTCCTCGCGCTTCCCAAGCCATGGACAGCGCTTTACCTGTCAGTGCAGAGTCCGGGAAAAATGACATCGCCCAGCCAACCGGCTTACGGGAAAACAAATCAAGTACAACGGCTAAATAAGCCCAGCGTTTGCCTGTCCAGATATAAGTCACATCACCGCACCAGACCTGATTAGGCTCTGTTACTGCAAACTGGCGTTCCAGATAATTGGGGATCTCTACGTGTTCCTTAGTCGTCTTTTTATATCGATGACCTGGCTGCTGACAGCTGATGAGATTAAGTTCTTTCATTAGCTTTGTTGCCCGCCAGCGGCTCAGTTTTACGCCTTTGGTAGTGACCATCGCGGCAATATTACGTGCACCTGCGGAGCCATTACTTTCGTGATAGCTTTCACGAACAAGACTGAGTAATGCCACGCGTGCGGCATCAGGCTTCTTTGGCTGCCGCCAGTATTTATAGCTGCTGCGATGAACCCCAAACACGTTGCACACAACGGCAACAGGAAACCGCGCCCTGAGTTTCTCAACTAATGAGAACTGTTCAGGGAGTCTGACATCAAGAGCGCGGTAGCCTTTTTTAATATATCTCTTTCCATTTCAACGCGTTGAAGTCTTTTCTTCAGTTCGCGTATTTCAATCTGCTCAGGTGTCATGGGTGACGCTATGGGTGATTTCCCTCCTCGTTCTTCTTTCAACTGCCGAACCCACTTATCCATCGTGGATTTACCGACATTCATTGCCGTGGCAGCGGCGGTAACGGTGTAATGCTGATCGAGTACAAGCTGGGCAGCTTCGAGGCGAAACTCGGGGCTAAAATTGCGTCTGTTACTTCTGTTCATTGTGTCACCTGTTTTGACGATGAGGTGATGATATCACCTCTATTCAGGTGGCCAAATTAACTATGCCACTACA
>NZ_JBOBDP010000046.1:0-1240 GCF_050586585.1 Yersinia sp. J1 | reverse complement strand
TGTCCGCACGTGAGGACACAGCTGGTGTCCGCATGTGGCTGGACATAGGACACCGCAAGTCCTATGATGGGACAAAAATGTCCTATCAAAAAGACACCGAGGGATAAAGATGATCGTAGCTTCAGAACATCAAACAAAGCTAAGACAGAAAGAAATACAGGAAATCGACAGGAAGGCATCTAAAGAGCACGAGGAGGCGAAGAAGAATAGCAACTTCACCCAGACATACCCAAAGGGCTGGCAACGCATTAGAGAGCTTGTGAGGGACAAACAGGGTGCTGCCGCTATAGGTCTTTACTCATTTTTCGCTGAACACATAGATCCTACCTGCGGTGCCGTAGTCTGCGACCAGCAATTTTTAGCTAATCAGATGGGTGTTTCTACTCGAACAATTCGTCGTTGGTTAGATTATTTGGAGGAGAAGGGTGCCTTGGTAAGAATACCAGTTGCTGGCAAGGTCTGTGCTTACGCTTTAGATCCTCATGAAGTCTGGAAAGGATATAACACATCAAAAGACTACTCAGCCTTTGTTACCAAGACGTTAGTGAACAAGGATGGAGAAATAAAACGCCGGATAATGGCTATGTTTTCCGGAGAGGAGAGCGGTCAAGAGCAGTAGCGAAGCGACTCTTGACGGCTCGGAACGACCCCCACCCTCGAAAAGGGGGATGGTTCGCCACAGCGAGCCATCCCCATGATAAGCAGCCCTTTAAGCAGTAAATCCCATAAATAAATAAAACAGCACATCACTTTTGTAATGTGCCGCATTCCTTTGGGACTAAAAGGACTTAGCCAGGAATGTAATACAGAAAATTAATCGACAAGGAGGTCATCATGATCACTTCAACAATCATCACAATCATTGGCTTAATTGGAAGCCTCATCACGATTTACCGAGAGATATACCCTAAGGATAAGCACTAATTAGCCAGTATACACTCCGCTAGCGGAGTGACTGGTTCAGGGCTTCGCCCCGAAACCCCTAAAAACCGTCATGCATGGTGATGGCTCACTATGCGAGCCATCACCAGATACAAGGTTAAATGGGCATTTTGATCGTCAAGGTCAAGCCGCTAACGCGGTCGCCTATGGCGAACCCTGACCCTCAAAATGCCCGACCGGAGGGAGGGAGCTACCTTGAACTTTGGTGTTGTCTGTTGGTTTTCATAGAAGAGAATAGGGTAAATTAATAAATTACTGATTTTTATAGAATTGTTTTTTTCTGATAGGACACAGCTGG
>NZ_JBOBDP010000045.1:0-1251 GCF_050586585.1 Yersinia sp. J1 | reverse complement strand
GGTTCTGGCTGGCTGTGGTTACGTGAACTAGATACGGGATAACGGCAAGCTGTCTCTGCCAGAGAACTGGCTGACGCAGTGCGGCCTGACCGGGCAACCGCTGGCGATCAGCGTGATGCCTGGTCAGGTGGTGATTAAGGTTCGGCAGGGTAATCTGTGACGTAACAACAGATAAAAAAATAGCCGGGAAGACCCAAAGAGGCCCTTCCCGGCTTTTATTTACACATTTAATCTAAAGAGTTAATAATATTAACTAAGCGATGCTGGGTCAAAAACCAAGATGACACTTCCTTTCATACCACACGGCCACGCACCTGCTTTGTAAAGTGCATATATATCTTCAAGAAAGGAGTCTTTTATAAAGTTATCTAAGTATCTATTGACCGCTACTGTAGACAATACAAAAAACGCATCTTCTTTAGCTTCAGAGAAAATAAAGTCATCATGAGCGGTATTCGTTTTCTTTATTCTCTTCTTTCTAAACTCAATAAGTGATGATGCATTTTTAACCTGTAAACTTTCAAGATTACCATTAACAAAATCATAAGCCTCTTGGAACTTCTTATTTTTCCTTAAAGATTTACGACATTGTTCAATCGTATCATTCCAAACTTTATAACCCGATGGGAGGTTCTGCTCAAACGCATACTTATAAGCATCATCAACATTATTAATAACAATAACCTTCTGGCTTATAGCTTCAGACAACCCTTTAAAGAGAGCATTTGTAAATGCAAATTCAATAGGTTCGATTATGTATCTTTGATCCATTACCAGCCACCTTTAGTGAAAATATTAGTCCAGACAGCATTAACCTTTCCATTTCCTAATGCACCACCTGCTTTATCCATATCAAGTGGTCTGATTGGGTGGCCATTCTCTAACCCTTTCCGAGAAATTCCTTGGATTTCTTTCACTTGATTCAAAATAGCGCCTTTAGATTGATTAAGATCTATTTTATCTAAAGCATTTTTAACTGCTTGTGTATATCCATCATGACTTCCCTGATGCCTTGCCATCGCACTAGTGCCATCATCGACTCTTCTGAGGAAGATACCGTTTCCGGCATCGTCAATATAATATTTGATCTTCTTTAATGCTGGATGGTTAGCTAATTCTTTCGGGATTATATGGTGGGCTTGATGCCCAGTCCATTTCGTAGAACGCGGCAGTCCCATCGCCTCCATCATGTTCCTACCAAGTGTGGTAGAACATCCTGCTAAGCCTAATGGGTCGACCCATGACAGAGGA
>NZ_JBOBDP010000044.1:0-1348 GCF_050586585.1 Yersinia sp. J1 | reverse complement strand
TATTGGGTTACTGGGCGGACTGAATTTATATCAATATGCGCCGAATCCGCTGACTTGGATCGATCCTCTTGGGTTGTATAAAGGTGAGGGACAGCGAGATTTAGGGAAATATCATGTATTCCATGAGCATACATTAAATTCGGCTGAGTATACCATGACAGATAAAGAGCATTTTAGTCGAGCTAATGAATCTGTTTATAAACGTTTACAAGTGGATGCTGAATTTAAAAGAGAGCTTCAAACAAAATATCCAGGGGTAGTTGAACATGTTCAGCCGATGTCAAATGGTAATTTTAGAGGTTCGTCTCCGAAGGGTATGACTTGGCATCATGGAGATAAGTCTGGTTCTCTTCAACTTGCTGACTTTAATGACCATAGAACATACCATAAAGTTTATCATCCTGACGGTACTGGAGGGAGAAATAAATGGGGTGGTGGTACTAAATGTCGTAAATAGAGAGGTTATTCATGATAGTTATTACTGGTTTTGATAATCTGTTAAAGAAGTACGAAGAGCTGCCAGATGTTGGCTGGTTATATATAGAGACAACCTTCGATTTTGAGTCTGAGGCTGATATAGCCAACGGCAAGTATTACATTTCTGAAAATGATTATGAGGAAATGGATTTCGAAGAAAATTATGATACTTTTTTAGAGGCACCAATATTCAAGGCTATTATTGAAAATAAGTTAGGACATCACCCTAAATCTAAAAAGGAAGAACTGCTAGAAGCTGTGGTTTATTATCTTGAGAATGATGACTTCTTAGATTGATAGATAGGCCTGATGTTGATATCAACATCAGGCCTATCTTACTTATTGGCATATATTTTTGAACTACATTCAATAATATATTTTGTCAAAATATTTATTTTTCAGCACGATCTTCAAAAACAGATGCTGCCAGTCACTATCATTGATCAAACTGGGGTCAGTTTGGATATCGAAAATTATTGTACGTTAAGGCTATTTTTTGACCTTTCGACTTTAGCTGGCCTCAGCCGACGAAACTTACCGGAAGCCGGTATCCGGTTGCTTTTCCATATATAATCGCCTGTCAGATTGATGTGTTCCCAGCCTAACGGCGACAAATGCGACAGCAGTTGCTCGTTAATCTTCAGCCCCTTACGCTTCAGAGCATCGACAGCTCTTTCCATATATACGGTATTCCACAGGGATATGGCTGCTGTCAGAAACGTAAGTCCGCTGGCACGATAGCTCTGATTTTCCGGTTTTCGGTCCCTGATTTTGTAAGTATCCCGCTTAAACGGCCCATTCATTTTTAGAGATCTTCCGACATACTGATGATGTCACCTGAGGAGATCCTTATGCGCAAGATCCGATTTAT
>NZ_JBOBDP010000042.1:0-1803 GCF_050586585.1 Yersinia sp. J1 | reverse complement strand
TGGCGACGGAATGTTTTTGCTGATACACCCTAACGGCTCCAAATACTGGCGTTTCCGCTTTCGCTTTGGCGGCAAGCAACACCTGATGGCCTTTGGCGTATACCCAGAGACATCTCTGTCTGATGCCAGACATAAAAGAGAAGCTGCCAGAAAATTGGTGGCGGCAGGGATTGATCCCCGCGAACAAAAACGTGCAGTAAAAGAAGAGTTGGCGAAAGAGGTCTTCACCTTCGAAGTGGTTGCGAAGGAATGGCATGCCACTAATAAGAAGTGGTCAAAAGATCACAGCAATCGTGTTTTGAAAACCCTGGATGTAATGGTCTAATCATTCCGGACACTTTGTTAGAGATATAATGAGCAACACTAACGAGGTGAGAATGCGAAAAAAAATCATTTACTCATGAGTTTAAACAGGAGTGCGTCAATCTGGTTCTTCAGCATAAGTACCCGGTGACCCAGGCTGCTGAAACAATGAATATTGGCCTTTCAACCT
Organism: Yersinia sp. J1; assembly: GCF_050586585.1. Lineage (NCBI taxonomy): Bacteria > Pseudomonadati > Pseudomonadota > Gammaproteobacteria > Enterobacterales > Yersiniaceae > Yersinia > Yersinia sp. J1. The sequence goes on along the minus strand of NZ_JBOBDP010000042.1, from coordinate 1,310 downwards.
TACAACGCTGGCTAAGGCAGTATCGCGGAGAGATCCGCGGAAACACACCGATAGCCAGTGCTATAACACCGGAACAACAGCGAATACAAGAACTTGAAAAGCAGGTACGGCAGTTGCAGAGCGACAATGACCTGTTAAAAAAGGCTTCGGCCTTCTTCGCCATGGAAATGAACAACGACAAAAAGTCGCGGTTAAGCTGAAGAAGGTCGGTGCAAACATCCAACAGGTATGCCGCTGCCTGTCGCTTACGCGCAGTGTATTTTATGCCCGTAGTCGTCGGCTAATGATCAAGCCCGATGTTCTGATGTTGCACGCGGCGGCTAAGCATGTTCACGCGGAAATGGATGCCACATATGGCAGCCGGCGCATGTGCATCGAGTTACGGGAGCAAGGTTTTAACGTGGGCAGATACCGCGTTCGGCAGATAATGAAAAACTTATTACTGATAGCTAAACGGCCTGGGCGTCATCGCTATCCACGCGGTGGAAAACCCGCTGTCGTGGCCGCTAATCTGTTGAACCGGCAGTTTAATCCAGAGACATTGAATACCTGGTGGTCAGGTGATATTACCTATCTGCGTACCGCTCAGGGCTGGTTATATCTGGCTATCGTGATTGACTTATGTTCAAGAAAAATAGTGAGTTGGGCCTTCTCAGACAAACCGGACAGCGACTTGACTGTCCGGGCCTTAAGGCTGGCCGTAAATAAACGACGACCCACAGGGTCAGTGGTGTTCCATAGCGGTCAAGGGGCGCAATATACCAGCGCGCAGTTCCAATCCTGCCAGCAGGAGCTGGATGTTACAGGTAGCATGAGCCGAAAAGGTAACTGCCTGGATAATGCTGTTACGGAAAGGTTTTTCCGCAGCCTGAAAGCTGAGAGGGTTAACTATCGTCGTTATGAAACCCGAAGTCAGGGTATCGCTGATGTTATCGATTATATTGACAGTTTTTATAATCTGAAAAGGCGGCATTATCGGCTGGGAAATATATCGCCGGATGAATATGAACGCCGACTAGAGCAATGTGCCTAAATCCGTGTCCGGTTTTAGTTGACCGTTACAATATGCGTCACTATGAACTTGCGTTGGCGTGGGCGCGGCTGATTTTGATGGGACAGTCTCCCCATTGCATGCAGGGAGACGCCAACGCAATTTCACTGCTTTTCCCAATGGAAGCTGTGTTTGAATCTTTTGTGACTGCATGGATGCGTCATCGTTATAACGATAACTGGCATGTGAAGGCACAGGTGGATTCGCACACCTTAGTTCGTCTCAATGGCAAAGGAGTATTTAAGCTTAGGCCCGATAT
>NZ_JBOBDP010000041.1:0-1889 GCF_050586585.1 Yersinia sp. J1 | reverse complement strand
AATGGGCAGGTAATATTACAAAAAAAACAGCATGTTATATAACAATGCCTTAATGCGACAGAGTCTCCGCGAGTGCATAAAATTATAACTAAAATAGAATCTGCACCTGATATTCAACCACAGGTGCAGATGTTATTTATTAAAAATTAAAAATTAAAAATTAAAAATTAAAAATTAAAAATTAAAAATTAAAAATTAAAAATTAAGCTAGCTGTTCAAGTCGTAAATTATTAATGACCTTATACTCCTCGGCCTCGCCCGGATAAATCATGAGAATATCCATCGGTAGATCGATGCCCGGCGCTATAACATTGCCCTTTGTACTATCAAGGAAACACCAACCATTGACCGACTTATCTGTATTCAGCTCAATCCAACTGCTGTTTGCATTAAGCCAATCAACATCAACCATCGCGCCTTCTGGCAATAAGAAGGAGAGCTGCCAGCTGCGAACCTGCACCGAAGATGAAGTCAGGAGGAAATGATAGCTATACAAAAACTCTGGTTTATCCCATTGCTTACGCCAGTGAGATTTATACTCTTGTGAAACATCCAAATCGCGCTGCTCCGTCACCTGAATCACCGAGCTAGCCTGACTGTCACCGTTATTTGTGTAGCCGTTTGGCATGGTGAGTTTTGCTGTCATCGTTGCCGTCCCTGGGTTTTCGCCCATCAACGGAATATTGATATTGACAGACTTGCCGGCGGAAATATCAACGGACGGAGGGAAATATCCTACTGAGACAATCGCAGAATCGGATACCGTTACGCCAACAGAAACCCCTTTAATATCAGATGATTCAGAGTTAGAAATGTTAAGTACATTGTAATAGGTTTCGTCACTGGTCAGCACCAAATTGGATGCCACAGACATCGTCAACTCAACGTTAATGGCAGTCACGCTAACCCGAGTATTGATTTGGTTAGCACCACTATTAATCACGCCAATAGGCGTATGCAGTTGGGAAGTCAACGAGGTCGAGCCAATCGATTTACCCGTTAAAGGGATTGAAACCTTGACAGAGCCATTAGCGGGAAGAGTGCCAATTGCGGCAACATTTCCTACAGAAACAACATTGTTGTTAGCAGAAGAGACATCCAGAGTTAACCCACTCACGGCAATATTACTTTTGTTTGCAATAGTTAATTCTGCAACATAGGCTTTGTTCAGTGCAAAACTGATATTTTCTAGGGACATCGTAAGATTAACGGTTTCTACCGGGCGTGCGACCACCGACTGAGTTGCATCATTCCAGGTTCCCTTGCCCAGCGGATAGCTAACCAGTGACGGGATACTTTCACCGGCTGCCACCGACAGAGTTTCCCCGTCCAGATAAAGTCCGGAAACCAGCGTACCATTCTGCGACATTTTGTTTACGACACTGGAGACGCCATCATGACCGCCCACATAGAAACCGTACGACTCAAGCTGCTGTCGATTAAGTTGAATATCACGTGAAATAATGAGGATATCACCCAACTCCTGCTCATTGTAATTAATATTAGTGTAGAGTGCTATTTTACCCGCTGGGCACTTGTTTTCACCACGAGCATTTTTAATAAGCTGAATATCTGACATAATAATAGTCCTTGTTCTGAATAAGTAAGCGGAAAAGGCAAAGGTATGAAACCTCTGACTACCGCAATATGATTAGGTAATTAAAAATTAAAAGTAGAACGTTACAACTGAACCAATAACATACTCGGTTCAATTAATTAATAAAGGTATTTGCGGGAAATTAATAGTAGTTAATTACTTATTTGGAGCTTGAGGGCATTTTATAAGACAATCATTTTTTATATAATGGTTCCATATCAATTGCTCGGACTCTTTCGTATTAAGGTGCTGTCATATAATATGCTGTTTTTTGTGATATTACCTGCCCATA
>NZ_JBOBDP010000040.1:0-1983 GCF_050586585.1 Yersinia sp. J1 | reverse complement strand
AGCCACCTTGCGGTGACTTGATTTTCATACTAATGGTGCGAAGGCCGGACTCGAATTTTAAATCTAACATACTGATATAAAAGTAGTTTAAAAGCAGGAATAAATGTTTATACCCGCACTTGTACCCACAAGTTAAAATCCGTACAAAAAACAGACAGAATTAGTGGGTATAAAGCTATATCAGTAGAACACTTACATAGCTTTGAATGCAAGATCCAGGTAGGAAGAGCTGCTTTCCTCAAGGGCAACAACTGAACATAATCACCTGAGAGGTAGTTGGTGAGCTATGACCTAAAATGGAGTCATTAGCTAGGCCATATGTCAAACTTGGATGGATACTAGAATATGGAAAATAACAGAATAAACAAACGCTTTATAAAAATACGTGCTTGGTTTTTAACAATCCTTACACCTGCGTTCACGTCAACTTCTATTGCGGCATTGTTTGTCTGGTCGCATCTTGCGCGTATTGGACAAACAGGACTTTTTTTTGACAGCATCTCTTTTTCATCATTGTTCAGTTATCTGATGGTCTTTGCTTGTGTCAGCATGCTCCTTTTTTGCATTGTATTATTTATGCCCTCGCTACTGACGGGACTCTTTATTTCCAACTATCAGGGGGAAAGTAGTTTCCGGAATGAGCTGACAGAAAACAATATCAAAATCGTTCTTCTGACCTCGCTATTGTCAACACTGATATTTTTTGGCTATTTTTTCCTCACGCACAACGCAGGAAAAGAAGTTGCACAGAATGTGTCACTTCAGTTAAGTACTATTTGGCTTTGCAGCTTTATACTTTCCCTGTGGTTCAATGGCTCTATTACTTATAGACAGATAAGCACAGAGGGTAAGTGGAAGAAGATCAAAAAGGTTCTTTCTATGCATTTTTTACAACCAATGCTCTTCTCCCTTACAGCCTGTATATATATTTTTCCTCTTGAGTTATTTCTTCGCACGTTGGAGTTTCCGGACGGAACAAACGAGATCTGGCAGGCGTTGACTGTTATAGCGCTATCCATGTTCCTGATTATTTTTTCACTTATTCCCGGCGTTGTTTTCCTCAGGTTAAGAACCCGCACCAGCTTGTTACATCAAGTGACTGTTACGGGTGGAATCATGGCTGGAATACTATTCCTCATTTTTACGTTTGTGCATATGGTACCAGCTTTGATACTAACGATGTTCCTTAAAACATCAGGGATAATGGACCTGACACCTCATACTTATGGCGTACCGACTGCCGCATATCCTGCTGAATATTTTAGAGACTCGGCCTGGCAGGGTGTACGATCTTCAGATGAAAAATACTATTTACTTAAGGCAGTGAAAATTTATTCACTCGGAGATATACGCCTTATCTGTCCACTAAATATCATTCAATCATACAAAGACAGTCTTCAATACCAACTATTGGATACCGCCTATGATGATAGCGTTCGTGGCAAACTTCAGGATGCAGTTTCTCATTGCCGTAGGGTAAAGAGTCAGGAACTGCTGACACTTGAAAAATTACCACAGGTGGAAACCAAAAAGTAAACTTGCAAGAAATGCGCAGCGATGTCCACTTAAGCAAAAAGTGGACATCCCGTGGTGTTGGGAGGGTATTACCCATCAACGATATGGCTAACCGTGAAAAGAGAATAACAGGGATTTTATATCAAGTTTTTCCCATCAGGGAAACGCAGACCAGAACTTTGCAAACTATCACCAATGAAAAATGGCACAACCCATAAACGCAGTGATTTTTCCTTTTGATGGCTGAATTCATAGGGATGAGTTAACGGCTGACTAAAACCCTCATGTGAAGGATAAATCAGCAGCATATCCCCTATACCCTCCTGATAGTTCATACCGTAGGCCAACATCTGGTAAAGGTCAGCCTGCGACTGTTCGAGTGTCGCCTTTCCGCCCTCCACCATTTTCCATTTAACATCACAAATCATCGCCTGCTCCCCATACTCCCCTCGAGGTTGTAGATAGATA
>NZ_JBOBDP010000039.1:0-2315 GCF_050586585.1 Yersinia sp. J1 | reverse complement strand
TGTCAGCCAGTCCCCTGGCAGAGACAGATTGCCGTTATCCCGTATCTAGTTCACGCAGCCACAGCCAGCCAGAAACCGGTTTAAAATTCGCCGGCCAGCTTCTGGATGAAGAATCGGGGCTGCACTACAACCGCTTCCGCTACTACGACCCGCAGGCCTGCTGTTACTTAAGCCCGGACTCGATAGGGCTGGCGGGGGGGATGAACCTGTATGCCTACGTTAAAAACCCTCTTACATGGATAGATCCGCTGGGATTGGCTGGGTGTAATCTCAATCCTAAAGATATTCACTACATGCAAAGCTCAATTAAAAATCAAACAGGAGCTCATACTGTTCTGGATAACGCTGCTGCATTAGCAAATGGAACACTTAAAGCTGCGGATCTACCTGCTATTAAGGTTTGGCGGGATGCTACAGGGAAAATATGGACTCTAGACCATCGAAGATTGGCCGCATTTAAAATAGCAGGTCTTGAAAGCGTACCAGTCCAATAGGCTACAGCCAAAGAAGTTGCAGGCCAAATGTGGAAAATGACAACAAAAACTGAAGGTAAGAGCATCATTTTAAAATTAGGTGATGGAATTAAACAGATAATAGGTGGTTGAAATGGAAAATGATTTATATCCTGTTGAAACTAGAGATGAATTAATTAAATTAATTTTATCTTTGGCTTCGGAAGCAAGAAATAATCCTGATGAGTGGGAGAATAATGATCTTCCATCTTTTTTAGAAGCGATGGCTTCATGGATGGAAGACATGGATGGTTTTTATAAGAATATGAATAAGCCATGCCCAGATAATGCCAGTTGGAGTGTCCTTGCTGACGTATTAATGGCTGCCAGGATCTACGAATAACTAAAACAAGCCGGAATGATCATAAGGTATCTTCCGGCTTGTTTTACCTGTCATCATGCCAATATATTCCCCTGCTGAATCCTAATCACCACCTTGCCAGGCATCACGCTGATCGCCAGCGGTTGCTCGGTCAGGCCGCACTGCGTCCGCCAGTCCTCTGGCAGAGACAGATTGCCGTTATCCCGTATCTAGTTCACGCAGCCACAGCCAGCCAGAACCCGGTTTAAAATTCGCCGGCCAGCTTCTGGATGAAGAATCGGGGCTGCACTACAACCGCTTCCGCTACTACGACCCACAGGCCTGCTGTTACTTAAGTCCGGACCCGATAGGGCTGGCGGGGGGCGAGAGGCCGTATGGGTATGTGCATAATCCGCTGGGATGGATAGATCCGCTGGGGCTGGCGGCATGTCCAGGAATGTATGATTGGTATAAATACAATCGCTCCCGAGGCATGACAGCAACACAAGCACATCAAGCGATAAAAAATGCTTCACCACAAGATGTATTTAATTACGCCTTACATCGCCAAGGTATGTCAGGAAGCAATTACCCTATCAACTTTAAAGAGAAATTTACGGCAGGAAATTATAAGTATGAAGTAAGGGCGCACGATGTTAATCCGAATGCCCCATCGGGAAGTAATTCTGCTAATGGCCCTATATATAGAGTGGGTAGAAGTCAAAACGGGGTAAACCCTGTTACTAATCAAGGATATGGCTGGGAATATGGTTCTCCTAGTGGTAGTTGGCATCATACATCTGTATTGAAGCCTAATAGTCCGAACTATAATCCAGGAGCCGCAAATGATACGCATATACCACTGCCTACAGGAATTATTCCATGAGTGAGCAAAGTATAATTAATGATATAAAAAAACATGATTGGAAAGAAAGTTGGCTGGACTTCTCAGTCTTCCTTTATGAAAGAGGTCGATTAGTCATCGTGGGAAGTGATGATCTTTCCTACTATCATAATTTAGAAATCACAATCGAAACTCCGTCTTACATTAATGGAGTTATGGATTGGTCATGTGATCTTGATGAGGGTTTTATGAAAATATCAATTCAAGATAATGGCTCCCAAAAATTATCAACCCTTGAATTCTATTCAGATGATGAGTTGAAGTTTAAAGTGGTTGGGGAAAGTATATCAGTTAACTTCGATACGGTATTTTATTATAAAAGAGATAATTTAAGCACTGGTGAACGATTGGCTTATTGGGTCAAGTAATATATAACTGGGAAGATCCTCTGGATCTTCCCAGTTATATTATCCTTTAATTTACGAGCATGTTAGTTTACATTATCTTAATTACTACCTTGCCGGGCATTACGCTGATCGCCAGCGGTTGCTCGGTAAGGCCGCACTGCGTCAGCCAGTCCCCCGCCAGATACAGTTCGCCGTTATCCCGTATCTAGTTCACGTAACCACAGCCAGCCAGAACCCGGTTTAAAATTCGC
>NZ_JBOBDP010000038.1:0-2368 GCF_050586585.1 Yersinia sp. J1 | reverse complement strand
CGGTCGGGTAAGGACACGGTGTTACCACCGCATCCTCCCCTAAGAACCGTGCTTGCGAGTTTCCCCGCACACGGCTCAAGCCTTTCAAAGCCCCATTGAAGGAGCCGGTTTCACAACTTTGAATCTACGAGCGCGTGCTATCTGGTAGCAGTCCGGATGCAACATCATCAGATTACTGTTGGTATCTCGCCCACCGTTGATCTTTCGTTCCACGTGGTAGAGACGCCATCCAGTAGATTCTCCGATCATCTGTCGGCAGACAGGGCAATTTCGTTCCTGAGCCAACCATATTCGAATCAGCCGGGTTCGCCCCTTGATTGACCTCTGCATTGCAAGGGTCAATCGCTCTTCGAAGTAGATTTCCCATTTAGGATCAAATGGATTGGCATCAGAACGGATTTTCCTGTGCCGCCTGATCGGCGTACTGTCAATGTTGTAAAGCTCCAGAAGCTCGGGGACTCCAGTTTGGAGTATCCTGCCGGTTTCCGTGGCAAAGACCCAGTGCCGGGATCCAATGATTCGGAAGTACTTCCTCCTAATCCATCCAGTTCCCTTGTGGGGATGCCGACGTTTTACCCAGCGCCACAGGCTATGCCATATCGCGCAACTGACCTTACTTAATGTTTGTTTCGCCACAACATGCCGATAGTAATTTGCCCATCCACGTAACATCGGGTTGAGTTTCTTTATCAGTGTGTCGTGTCGCACCATTGCATTACCCTTAATCACTCCCCTTACTTTGCGCAGGAAACGTTGGACACTTACAGGAGCTGGCTTGATTAACAGTTTGCCCCCATATTTGCGTACGTTCATGCCGAGGAAGTCGAATCCATCGCTGATATGTGTGAGCCTGGTCTTTTCTGGCGACATCGAGAGACCTCGCTCCGCCAAAAACTGCTCGACCATAGGGATAACTTCTTCTGCCAGCATTTCACGTGTCACACCGGTTATGATGAAGTCGTCCGCATATCGAACGATATTGACCTTCGACGGATTGCGGGTACTCCTGCGATATTTAAGTCGCAGCAAGTGTTCTAATCCATCAAGAGTCATATTCATCAACGTTGGCGATATGATCCCCCCTTGGGGTGTGCCCGCCGCTGTTGGATAAAGGACATTATGGTGAAAGTAGCCAGCTTTCAGCCACATTCGCAAGATCGCCTTGTCCATCGGGATATTGGCGACCAGCCAGTCGTGCGATATTTCGTCAAAGCAGCTACGGATGTCAGCTTCAAGGATCCATTCCGCACAATCGGTGTGTGAAAGAGCCTTGAAGCACTGTTCAATTGCATCAGCCGTTGATCGGGCAGACCTGAACCCATATGAGTTCGGGTCTGCGGTTGTTTCGGCTATCGGTTCCAAAGCGAGCAAATGCAGTGCCTGCTGCGCCCGGTCGATCATGCAGGGAATGCCCAGTGCCCGCTGCTTCCCGTTGGCTTTTGGGATGTAAATCCGCCTCAGTGGCTGAGGACAATAGCCCCTTCGCCTGAGTGATAATACTGCTTTGAGCTTGATCTTCGGCGTAGACCACGTAATCCCATCCACGCCAGAAGTTCGTTTGCCGCGATTCTCTGTCACTCGCTTAACGGCGAGAGCTTTGCCGCTGAACGAGTGGGTGAGCAGCCATTGCAGTGCTTTCACTCTGCCATGTCTGCCTTCCTGTGTTGCCTTCACGATACGTGCCTGAAGCCTTCTGACCTCGCGGTGGCATCTTGCCCAGTCAATACTGTGCCAGTGCGTCGCCTGATCGGAGAGTGCACCAGAGCTATTTAGCTGCACCGTCATTTGCTTTCCCTCCTTTAAAGGTTCGCCAGACTCTCTCGTGATGAAAGACCAGACTGAAGTTTGCCCGCTTTCGCGTGAGGTAATGTTGCCTATCGACGCAACCTCTATCCATTCCATTACAGAATGGCCTTCGCTTTCTCAGTCCTCCTCTATCCGCACCACCAACGGTTTCCCTTACGAGGCCCCTGCCCAACCGGGCGGCGATACGGATTTACCATGTTCCGTTCGAAGAACACGATGGGTTAGGTTCTGCTTCTCCGCCGGTAGCTCTGTTGTCCGCGTATCCCCAGTATAAAAAGGAATATCCAGCTACTGTGCCTTTTGGCTACAGCCTTTCAGTACCTTTGGCTGCTTAATGTTGACGACGTTTATCAGCAGTTCACTTGTGTTAACCGTACCATCAAGCCTAGCGCCTGAGCCGCATTGGTACTTGCAGCCCCTGCTACATTGTCCCGATCGCTTCAGACCCAACAGTTACCCATCGAGCCTGGATCAGTAGGCTACCGCTGACGGAACAGCGGGCTTTATCACCGCGATACTTTGCGGGTAGAGCAATTCTTCGAACGACTTCATGTCGCACCTA
>NZ_JBOBDP010000037.1:0-2428 GCF_050586585.1 Yersinia sp. J1 | reverse complement strand
AAGCGGTTGTAGTGCAGCCCCGATTCTTCATCCAGAAGCTGGCCGGCGAATTTTATACCGGGTTCTGGCTGGCTGTGGTTGCGTGAACTAGATACGGGATAACGGCAATCTGTCTCTGCCAGAGGACTGGTTGACGCAGTGCGGCCTGACCGGGCAGCGCTGACGATCAGCGTGATGCCCGGCAAGGTGGTGATTAAAATTAAGAAAAATTATAAGTTGGTATAATATCCTACAAAACAACCGGAAAGAGCAGAGTTCTCTCCGGCTTAATTTTACTCCGTTACTCCATGACTGATAAGCAATTGTTTCCAGTTTTCAAGATAGCTTTTGAATTTTTCAATAGAGTTTATATTTAACTCCTCTTCAGAATACTCATTGAAAATATTGACACCATCTTTTTTTATCGTAACAGTATGGGCATTTCCTGTCCCTGACCATGATTCCATCACTCCTGACTCAACATTATCACAAGCGGTTATATACTCATTCACACCAAATAAACTGCGTTGTATATCACCAGATAAGAAATCTGCTAACACGTGATATTCATAATCTATATCTAAAAATGGATATCCTTTATCATCAAATAAAAACTTCATATCACCTCAACAATTAATATATTGGATAAGCAGTGTTTATATTTCCAGAGGAATTTAACCATCCCTCTATTTTCACACCGCTTGGAGATATACCTGACCACTTCCCATTAGGTAGTACTGTTCCATTATTATAAGCGCCTCTAATTTCGGTCATCACTTGAGCTCTATTCCACGATTTCGGGAAGAATGTTGACTGCGGCCCTTTAGCTACCCATTGACCCGTAGCTGAATTAAATATCTCTACTTTCCCTTGATAGACACCCTGAGCATTAGCAGAGTTAGTAATTTGGGTAACCCTTGCTTTACCCTGATGGCCGATACTTCCTTCATGGTGGAATCCAACGCCAGCTCCTCGGCGGTTAATTTCGCCATGGAAAACATGCGTGGCATTGATGCTTGGAGGACAAGCTGCTAACCCAAGCGGATCTATCCAATTATTCGGGTTATGTACATAAGCATATGGGTTATATCCCCCCATCAGCCCTATCGGGTCCGGGCTTAAGTAACAGCAGGCCTGCGGGTCGTAGTAGCGGAAGCGGTTGTAGTGCAGCCCCGATTCTTCATCCAGAAGCTGGCCGGCGAAATTTAAACCGGGTTCTGGCTGGCTGTGGTTACGTGAACTAGATACGGGATAACGGCAAGCTGTCTCTGCCAGAGAACTGGCTGACGCAGTGCGGCCTGACCGGGCAACCGCTGGCTATCAGCGTGATGCCCGGTAAGGTGGTGATTCGGGTGCAACAGGGTAATATGTTGGCGTAACAACACATAAAAATAGCCGTAAAGATCCAGAGAGGAACTTTACGGCTGAAAACTAATATTTAAATCACCGTCCAAAACTCACTATTTTTTGAACCGACCAAAATTTCTATCTCATTACGTGAACATGCTTTCAAGAAGACTGAACCTACCCCACGGATAAATTTGTTAAAATCTATCGCTATAGGCTCCCGATCACTTGCTCTCTCCTCACTCGTTATAGCATAAATTTTACAGTCATTTGTATTTAATAAGATCGCATATGGATCTGACAATGCTATAACAATAACTCCCCTAGGTCTAGTATTACCAACCCACCAATGACTAAAGTTATCCTTATCATTAAGAGCTATAATTTTTTCAAGATAGTCACCACCAGAACCAAAAGCTACATTACCAAGAGAGAAATTATCAATATCATACTTCTTTAAAAAAGATACAAAATCACTTGGAAAAGTAATATCCAAAGTTTTTTCAGAGGATTCTAAGTTGCTAATAGGAAATTTTCTTTTTGTCAAAATTAAATCATCCATCTCACCATCGAACGGTGAGAATTTTTTATCTAATTGGGACTCTATCTCTTCAATAGTTAATAGCATAATAACCTCTACTATTTTGTATGCCAGACACCACCACTACCAACGTGAGTGCTCCCTGGAACTGGAATTGCATAAGGGCCAAAGTCAACATGGTGATGAATTATAGTATCCCCTTTATAGTTTACATGCTCAGGGAAGGCTTTTATCCATGTGTTATCGATCTTCGGTGAAAGTCCCAACTCTTGTATTCTATATAAATTACTCTTGCTTAGTGAGTCAGGCTGTAATTTCGTCCATTGTTGCCAAAATTCTTGACTATTTCTAATACCACCTTTTGATGTAGCAACCCCACTATTAAATGTACGAGTGTCAATTGAGAATGCAGGATCTGGCCTCCCTGGTATCGCTGGATCTATTCGAGTTTGATAAGGGTTATCCCCTCGTGGGATTTCTTTAACGGTATTGGGACAGGTAGATAACCCTAAAGGATCTATCCATCCCGTCGGATTATGAACATACCCATAGGGCCTCTCG
>NZ_JBOBDP010000036.1:0-2976 GCF_050586585.1 Yersinia sp. J1 | reverse complement strand
CTCCCAGCGGGTGAGGCGGTTATCACGGTAAGGCTCGCTGCCACCGGTATGGGGTGAATTTTCTGGCGTCTGTTTTCATTTATATGACGTTTGGTCAATGGTTTTGGTTGACTAACTGGTTAACGATTGTAATTAAATTATAATCACGATTCATATTTCCATCGTTTGCCTGGCTCTGAGAATATCGTTTGCGGTCAGAAATGGTCTCTGGGTAGTCCTCTGTCACACTTGCTTTCTTCACATTCCACCAACGTTCAGCTACGAGTTGGAAAGTATTGGTTTGGGCTTCAAGAGTGCTGCGGAGTTGTTCTTGCTGATGCTCCTGAGGATCGATCTGTTTTGTCAGGAGAGCACGAGCTTCTGCCCGGTAGCTTCGAGCATCGGCAAGGGTGACTGACGGATAAGGGCCAATGCTCTTTTTCGCACGCTTCTTAGTGACAGGGCGGATGTAGCGAAACTGCCAGATCTTACTGCCACTTGATTTGATGAGTAGCTCAAGGCCATCGCCATCATAGAGAACGTAGTCCGCTTCCTTGGGTTTGGCGGATTCGATTTCCTTGACGGATAAAGGTTTGGTTTGTCTTGCCATTGCAGGGTTTCCATAGTTTTAGGCACCTCAAAAACAATAATGCTTTACGAGGTGCCTAACAAGGTGCCTAAAAGGTTCGGATTTAATTAGTTGGCTTCAGATTTAGATGGACAAATTGAAGGTACAAAAAAGCCCGCAGGGCTTGCGCCATGCGGGCTTCTAGGACTTCATCGGATGACTCTGGTAATCACCGATGGAGAATTTGGGCTGGGGTCCCTGTAATCCACTCTTTAATTGTTTGATTATTATATATATTAATGATTTGTATTTTACATTGAGGTGCAATAAAGGGATAAAAAAAGTATTGTGGCTAAAAATCAATCACATTTTGAATGTCATGACTAGCGGTGAGGAGTTGAACTCATGAGTTCAACTTCCGAAAGTGATTGAATGACTGTTAATTTAAAATAGTCAACAAAAAAAGCACTTTTTGCTAAAAAAGTTGTTGATCGTCATAAGCGATATTCGAATAATAGCCTCTGTCGAAAAACAATGGGAGAGATAAATGAAAGAAAAAAACAACTTTATACGTCTACCTGAAGTTCTGGAAAGAACAGGATTTTGTAAAGCTTGGATTTATCGTTTGATTAGTCGTGACGAATTCCCTTCACCTATAAAAATCGGTGATCGTGCAATCGGGTTCGTAGAAAGTGAAATAGATGCGTGGATTGACGAAAAGATTTATTTATCAAGAAATAAAGCCGCCTGAATGTTATTAAATGCTTTTTTGATTTATTCCTGACAGATTCATCATTAAAAGTGAAAACCTCTCAAAATCGCGTATAGAGCGTTTTAGAGCTACATATGAAAAATATCTTTTATTTAAAATAAAAGACTGGGTTTTGAACTGGTCTTTTTTTATTTTATCATCTAATCATTTTATTAAATATTTTTGATTTTATCTATTGACTGATGTTATAAATGGATTTATATAATATAAAGATACGAAAAATTAAAAACTCTTCGCCGACTTTTAACTTACGTTAAATACCACTTCCAGAAGATTTTAATCTTTAATAAAGCAATAACGCTAATCCTGTGTATCGGGTATAAGAATGAAGGTTCCTCAAGTGTTTGGCAATTCTTATGTTATTGTGGCAGTGCCGGATGACGCGTAGCTGCCAACCTGAATCGCATAATCTAAAAAATTTACAAACTGTAGTATAGACTCTTTAGTAAAACGAGAGTCGTTTGAAAGTTTCATGATTTGTGTTTGCGCGGGTCGTGGGGGAAGTATCAGGATGGAAACGTTCTGAATATTTTCAAGGCGCAATGAGCATCTCCTATCTCTCTATTTTAGCCTTCTTGGCGTGGGGGGTAGGGGGGGAATGCTTAAAGAAAAACTATTTCCTCCTTCGGAGGAAAACTACTACGGCTGAAAGCCGCCCCGCTAAAACACAAACCCCAAAACCTTAAAACCAAAAACTTTTAAATTAATTAATTAGTACTACTAGTACAAAATTTTAATAAAAATAAATATAAAACCCCAAATATAAAAAGTAAAGTGTTATTTAATGAAGAGCTAATAGAAATATAAGTGAAGTTAGATCATGGATAAAATATAAAAGAAGTCAGATTACGCCAACTTCTTTTATAGATAAAATGGTATTCGATTTAGATTAATCTAACAAACCGCGAGAAGTTTTACTTGCCGTTTGTCTAAAGGTATAGCGTTCAACAACATCACCTTTAAACCAGATCTCAAGATCTTTCATGTGCGCTGTGCTGCTGTTCTTTAATAATGCTAATCCCGGTATGTAATTTGAAATCTGGGATTCACCGGACATAACGGAATAGCCCCACATTTCTTTACCATCGTTAGTTTCTTTAGTCTGAGGCTCCCCATAAAAACGAAGGATATCTTGTTGAGTAGTTTTACCCTTGATAATCTTAGAGGCTATATTCTGCTGTGTTTCGTCTTTAATAGATTTGTTTCCATAAACGGTACAACTCGCTAAAGGAAGAATAATAAATGCTGCCGTAATCAATCTTTTCATATCAACTCCAAATATAAATAATAAAACATAACAAGGTTATAAAACGTATTTATTAAAAATGAGAAGCCAGCGATCGCAGATCTCTTGATTGGTCGATGATGTTTTGTTTTTCATTGGTAGATTGATTTTCCATGAAGGATTTTTTATATCATCTGTCAGTATAAAAATACCGGAACGCTGATTAGCTAACATTTGTTCATTACTGTTAGCTCCAGCGGACTTTATCATAGAGTTTAGATTATTACCTGTGCTATAAATTTTTCCAGCTTCGGATAGCGTATAATTTATTTCCCTGATGTTGTCGTATTTGAAAGTGCTGTCCTTATCTGTATTGAAAATACGTACTGTGTGTTTTTTAGTATCAATGACTACACCGGTGTTTTGACATTC
>NZ_JBOBDP010000035.1:0-3043 GCF_050586585.1 Yersinia sp. J1 | reverse complement strand
CACACAGCCAGTCAATCCAATCTGTTAACAATGCTGAAAATCAAAACGCTCTCTAAAACACCTTCGGTGTTGTAAGGTTAAGCCTCACGGATCATTAGTACTGGTTAGCTCAATGCATCGCTGCACTTACACACCCAGCCTATCAACGTCATAGTCTTTAACGTTCCTTCAGGGGGCTTGAAGCCCCAGGGAAGACTCATCTTGAGGCAAGTTTCGCGCTTAGATGCTTTCAGCGCTTATCTTTTCCGCATTTAGCTACCGGGCAATGCCATTGGCATGACAACCCGAACACCAGTGATGCGTCCACTCCGGTCCTCTCGTACTAGGAGCAGCCCCTCTCAATCTTCCAACGCCCACGGCAGATAGGGACCGAACTGTCTCACGACGTTCTAAACCCAGCTCGCGTACCACTTTAAATGGCGAACAGCCATACCCTTGGGACCTACTTCAGCCCCAGGATGTGATGAGCCGACATCGAGGTGCCAAACACCGCCGTCGATATGAACTCTTGGGCGGTATCAGCCTGTTATCCCCGGAGTACCTTTTATCCGTTGAGCGATGGCCCTTCCATTCAGAACCACCGGATCACTAAGACCTACTTTCGTACCTGCTCGAGCCGTCACTCTCGCAGTCAAGCTAGCTTATGCCTTTGCACTAACCTCACGATGTCCGACCGTGATTAGCTAACCTTCGTGCTCCTCCGTTACTCTTTGGGAGGAGACCGCCCCAGTCAAACTACCCACCAGACACTGTCCTCACCCCAGATTATGGGGCCGAGTTAGAACATCAAACATTAAAGGGTGGTATTTCAAGGTTGGCTCCACGCAGACTGGCGTCCACGCTTCGATGCCTCCCACCTATCCTACACATCAAGGCTCAATGTTCAGTGTCAAGCTATAGTAAAGGTTCACGGGGTCTTTCCGTCTTGCCGCGGGTACACTGCATCTTCACAGCGAGTTCAATTTCACTGAGTCTCGGGTGGAGACAGCCTGGCCATCATTACGCCATTCGTGCAGGTCGGAACTTACCCGACAAGGAATTTCGCTACCTTAGGACCGTTATAGTTACGGCCGCCGTTTACTGGGGCTTCGATCAAGAGCTTCGCCTTGCGGCTGACCCCATCAATTAACCTTCCAGCACCGGGCAGGCGTCACACCGTATACGTCCACTTTCGTGTTTGCACAGTGCTGTGTTTTTATTAAACAGTTGCAGCCAGCTGGTATCTGCGACTGGCTTCAGCTCCGAGAGCAAGTCTCTTCACCTAGCGCCAGCGTGCCTTCTCCCGAAGTTACGGCACCATTTTGCCTAGTTCCTTCACCCGAGTTCTCTCAAGCGCCTGAGTATTCTCTACCTGACCACCTGTGTCGGTTTGGGGTACGATTTAATGTTACCTGATGCTTAGAGGCTTTTCCTGGAAGCTTGGCATCAACTACTTCTGCACCGTGGTGCATCGTCATCACGCCTCAGGGTTGATGGTTTTCCGGATTTACCAGGAATACCCCCCTACACGCTTAAACCGGGACAACCGTCGCCCGGCTAGCCTAGCCTTCTCCGTCCCCCCTTCGCAGTAACACCAAGTACAGGAATATTAACCTGTTTCCCATCGACTACGCTTTTCAGCCTCGCCTTAGGGGTCGACTCACCCTGCCCCGATTAACGTTGGACAGGAACCCTTGGTCTTCCGGCGTGCGGGTTTTTCACCCGCATTATCGTTACTTATGTCAGCATTCGCACTTCTGATACCTCCAGCAGTCCTCACAGACTACCTTCAACGGCTTACAGAACGCTCCCCTACCCAACAACACCTAAGTGTCGCTGCCGCAGCTTCGGTGCATGGTTTAGCCCCGTTACATCTTCCGCGCAGGCCGACTCGACCAGTGAGCTATTACGCTTTCTTTAAATGATGGCTGCTTCTAAGCCAACATCCTGGCTGTCTATGCCTTCCCACATCGTTTCCCACTTAACCATGACTTTGGGACCTTAGCTGGCGGTCTGGGTTGTTTCCCTCTTCACGACGGACGTTAGCACCCGCCGTGTGTCTCCCGTGATAACATTCTTCGGTATTCGGAGTTTGCATCGGTTTGGTAATCCGGGATGGACCCCTAGCCGAAACAGTGCTCTACCCCCGAAGATGAGTTCACGAGGCGCTACCTAAATAGCTTTCGGGGAGAACCAGCTATCTCCCGGTTTGATTGGCCTTTCACCCCCAGCCACAAGTCATCCGCTAATTTTTCAACATTAGTCGGTTCGGTCCTCCAGTTAGTGTTACCCAACCTTCAACCTGCCCATGGCTAGATCACCGGGTTTCGGGTCTATACCTTGCAACTAGACGCCCAGTTAAGACTCGGTTTCCCTACGGCTCCCCTATACGGTTAACCTTGCTACAAAATATAAGTCGCTGACCCATTATACAAAAGGTACGCAGTCACACCACGAAGGTGCTCCCACTGCTTGTACGTACACGGTTTCAGGTTCTATTTCACTCCCCTCGCCGGGGTTCTTTTCGCCTTTCCCTCACGGTACTGGTTCACTATCGGTCAGTCAGGAGTATTTAGCCTTGGAGGATGGTCCCCCCATATTCAGACAGGATGTCACGTGTCCCGCCCTACTCATCGAGTTCACAGCATGTGCATTTTTGTGTACGGGACTATCACCCTGTACCGTGCGACTTTCCAGACGCTTCCACTAACACACAAACTGATTCAGACTCTGGGCTCCTCCCCGTTCGCTCGCCGCTACTAGGGGAATCTCGGTTGATTTCTTTTCCTCGGGGTACTTAGATGTTTCAGTTCCCCCGGTTCGCCTCGTTAGACTATGTATTCATCTAACGATAGTGCAACGAATTGCACTGGGTTTCCCCATTCGGGTATCGTCGGTTGTAACGCTTCATATCAGCTTACCGACGCTTTTCGCAGATTAGCACGCCCTTCATCGCCTCTGACTGCCTAGGCATCCACCGTGTACGCTTAGTCGCTTAACCTCACAACCCGAAGGTGTCTTTCGACATCATCGTGCTGCGATTATTGAGAGACTCTACCTGCAG
>NZ_JBOBDP010000034.1:0-3780 GCF_050586585.1 Yersinia sp. J1 | reverse complement strand
GATCGGGTTACTGGGCGGACTGAATTTATATCAATATGCGCCGAATCCGCTGAGTTGGATCGACCCTTGGGGCTTGGCAAGTTGTAGAGTCATAAAGGCTAAAAGTCGAAATGATGCTTTAAGGCAAGCTCAAAATCATGCACAAGTTCCGAGGGTTTCTCGCGGCGGTCAAGACATTAGCTTGAATGATTTAAATCCAACTAGCCGTGGGGATAAATGGGGAAAGATGAAAGCTGATGGTGCTCAAAAATTAGGTCGCCGGAATCCTAATGGAAAAAACCAATGGTTTGAACATCCCGATGGACATCCTGACGCTGGCATGCCAAATATACCTAAACACCATGACTCCGCACATATTCATTCAATTAACACTAAAGGCGAAGAGGTTATATTTACATGGTAATCAAAGAGCGATTAATAAAATTTCCGGTTCCTGATTGGAATAGAGTAATAAGCTCTGATCTTGACTCAATAGCTTATTGCTTGTGTTATCAATATGATGTTGATATCAATAACTACGGGCCTTATGGATTTACTACTAGTACTTCTTTGAAAATCATTAATGATACATTCCCTAATATGTATTTCTATAAAAATGCAGATAATTCAACAAATGTGAAATTAATTAGTGTGGGAAATGTCAAAAATAAAGGTGCTTATCTATATGGTAGTAATGAAAAAATTGAGCACTTAAGTGTGGAATTAGATAAATATCAAATAATTGAAAAGAAAAATGAAATAAAAATGAGAAAATCGCTTAGTTTAGACCCGCCACCTGCAAAGCCTCTGATTTCAAATCTATCCAACAATCATGGATACGAAAGTGATGTTATAAAAAAAATAATAAGTTTTGGTTGTGGTTTTTTTATATATCACCATTACATGCCAGAAGCAGGGGACAGTTTTATATTGTTTGATAGAGAACTAGTATCTTCTTTAAAGAATTGCGCATTGAATTATGGTATCGAATTTTTAGAAGTTAGCTCTATAAATGATATGAAATCATGGTGATATTGACATTAGTTCGCATCTCGAACAGCGGTCTTCTATTCCCTCTGCTTCGCCCGAATCATTATCTTGTTCGCGGACGAAATGAATTTATAAGTATGTGAATGCTCTGTTAACTTGAACGGATCCGCGGGGTTGACTCCTTGGGGATTCGGTAAGTTTAACGAATGGTTTAATGCTGATTCAGTTCAAGATGTTATAGACAATAAAGCGTCAGTATCATCGGCCTTAAGGGGAAGCGGCGGAAAACATGAATTATTCCCTGTTTCGTTAGCAGCTAAAGCCAAAGAGTTAGGTTTTAGCGCTGAGGAGTTAAAAAAATACGCTGTAAACACGGATAGAATCACATTCACTAATGTAACTGATTCTAAAGGACTTCCTGTGCCGGATGGAGGGCACCATGGTAGCCGGTCTGGTAGACATTTCCATAATAAGTTAATTGCTGATTTAGAAGGTGCAACGTCTAAAGCTGATGCTAAGAAGATAATAGCTAGACATCATAAAGGTCACATGAAACTAAGCAGGTGTTAAATATGGAAAATAAAGTACACGTTTGGATTGGAACTAATTTCTCCTCAGAAGAGGAATACATGGAATACTTTGAGTTGGATTATTCTGTTGAGGGAGACTTTAATAACCCTAATTATAGGCAGTGTGCGTTTTGCAAAGACATCGGCATCCAATGGTATGATGATGACTTCATTGGCATGATACCTAGACATAAGCAAGAAGTGTCTTTAGATGAGATACTACTCGATGCTGCTGTTGATCAGGATGAATTATCATTAGTAAAAAGTGAATGTGATAATTTGGGTATTAAAAAAGCTAATGCAATATTTTGGTATCAAGATCCCAACTTAGTGATAAAACGACCAATTAAAGATCAGTATAATGGGCTAAAATATATTGGTTTATTCAATGGCGACTAGCGAGTTTTGGGGGTGGGATAAGAAGCCAAGAATCATGCTTAGGTGTAACGGCTTGCAATCGAAAACGGTCGGGCTCGCAATCAGCGCAAATTTGAGCTCACATTAACTGACAATGAAAAGGTTGTGTCGCATTAACATTGCTGTGTCGGCAAAAATTGTGTTGCCTGTTTTTTAGGCGGCCAACAAATAAAATTGTTCTGCCGGTGATAGATGCTCTCCGGCAGGGTGCTGAAGTTGCCCTTTACGTATCATATGAGCCTATTCTGAACCCTCGATTTCACCCACTGGCATCTCCAACCGCAAATCCACCCATCGCCCATGCGGAATATCCACCGGCTGACCATCGCTGTAGCCGTCCCGTTTATTCTGGGCAAAATTCATCGAAAAGTGTATTGCCTTCGAATCATGAGGAGCTGTTTAGACAAAGCCAGCTAGATCCTAATGATCCTAAAACAAGTTGGACAAAAGTAGGTGAGGGGAAGAAAGCTAATTGGCATAGGTTCCAAAGTAGTGCTGCTGATGGTTCAGGTGCCTTCCATTGGAATGGTTCAACCGATGGTGTAGATATACGCGGAAACCCTCGTGCCATAGATAAGAAAAACGTACCTAAGTACGCAAGAAATATGAAGGGATGTTGAGTATGCCTAATATGATAGGAACAAAATCGACTGTTGGAATTGAATATGACATTTCTGATTCAAAATTATTTATGGGGTATGCCAGATTATGGTTTGAGGGTAATAGTTTAGGCGCATTGTCAGAGTTAATATATCTTGATGGTTACTTGGTTGGCGGTCTTATGGATATAATGAAAAAGGAAAGGTTACAACCTATTTTGGGGGGTGAATCTCAAGAGGCGATATTTTGTAAGTTAAATGAAGCGTTGTGTATATCCGATGATGATTTTTATGACGATGAAAAGAACGATTTAAGTGATTTAGCGAGAAGCTACTCTGTAAGTTTTGGTACTTTTCTTGATGATTTCACTGTTTTTTCTTTCAGGGATGAGTCTGGTGAGGGTAATATCTTGTGGCAAATATCATCTCCAGTTGAGAACGTGGCTCATGCAGAATTGAAGAATTATCCCAGAAGGATATTCTATTCTAAATTCATCTATGATGATATTGAATTACTAATTAATAGAATAGAGTCTTTGAAGGCTGGTGCATGATGAGTTCAAATATTAATATCTAACTCTTTCTGGTTCAATATGGGTGTTACGATATTCGGTTTCGATTTTTTCCTCAGTATTGTCGAATATAGAGATTGCCTATTTGAATTCATTCCATGACTTGTGGAATGTTTTTGGCATATTTGTCAGATCGTTAACACAGATTTTAATATGAGCCATTAAGGTCTTGCTGCATTTCTGACGTAGCAGATTGAGATTGTTAACCTCTGTTTGGGTGGCTTCAACTTGTGATTCGTAGTACTGGCGTACGCGATCTAAACTTTTCAGCGTTTCTTTTTTTCAGAACCTCGTAACATGTTTCGTTCCTTGGGGGATGTTGGCTAAGCAAATCAATCACTATATTGAGGTAGGAAACAAGTTGGTTCACTGAATCATGAGAGAAGTGAAGCCACTTATACAACTGCCTAGGCTAATCATCCTCAATGAAAAGACGTTTTTTTGGCATTCAATCAAATTTCATACACATATTACTGCAGTAATTCTAGACGATACGCGCATTACTGCGCCTTGAGCTTGTTAGGTAATTCACTGAAGGATAAGAAATATGACCCAGCTCGATTCCGCTTTGGTGCGGTGAATACCATTCGCCGTGACCGTCTGTTAACCAATATGGATTGGCCCGTCATGTACCCAGCGTATTCTCGTAGCGCT
>NZ_JBOBDP010000033.1:0-3810 GCF_050586585.1 Yersinia sp. J1 | reverse complement strand
TTTCACGCATTTTTTCAGGGGAGGCTGTGATCAGATATTCAATAGCAAGAACGGCATCTTTTCGGCGTTTTTCTGGAAGTCGTAGTTTAACTGCATCAAAGGCCTCGGTGACTGAATTGGCGTATAGGTGAGTGTTTTTGGGCATCAACGCAATGTCAGCATTTGGTGTGTCTTGTGCCCTGAATGCATGTTTTAGTGAGCGGTGAATGCTTCCGAAATCTTTAAGTTTTTGTGTTCGCAGTATGGCGTATCCCATGCAAACATCTCCAAATTTGTCGTCTCTTCTTACATCGTGTATACCATAAGATGTGGACTCACTACACATTGCTTCACAATGTTATGAGCCCTGCGGGGCTAAAAAAACGAGGATTGACTCAATGAAACGCTTTTGGCGTGGTTTTTTTCGGGCGAGCAAAGAAAGTTTTTCTGAGACTGGAACTGGGATTGTTGGGGTTTGTATTGGCTTAGTGTTTATGGCCTTTCTTGGGATGGTGTTGATCCCCATGTTGAGCTAACGCCCTCCGGTTGTTGAACCGCTCACATCGTCGAACAAGTTCATCGATGTGAGCGGTTGCCGGAAAAAACGCACAGGAAGCTCACTGTGGGGTTTATTTTTTTCAGATGCCCGTTAGGGCATGTAAGGCGAAAAAAACGCTCACAATGGCTCTTAGTGGCTTTAATTCGCCGATACGCGAGCGATGCGAGCTGCGTAATATCATTATTCGTCAATCCCTCCCTGCCAAGCGGGGGTTTTTACATCGGATAAATCAGCAATGCTGGTGCTTGATGGTCGAAGACAAAAGAATCTGATACCGATACAGGGGGATACATGTCAGTAAGAATTAGGGATTATCCGCAAATGAGCCTAGGTGCTTGGTATTTAGACGAGGATGCGACGTTAACGGACGCTGAAGCATTCAGTTTTTACCAGAGAAACTGGAAGTATGTGGATTTTGACAAAATGGAATCTTTTGAACGTGAATTGCTGGCGAGATTAATTGCAGAACAGGGAAATGGGATTTTTGTGCCGCGCCCGCATTACGGCGCATTTTCTGATGAGTAAATTCATGTGTTTTTAGTTTTCCCGGCGCAAAGCGCCAAAAATCATTTAGGCGGAGCCGCAAGCGGCGACATCAGATCTACTTCCAGTAGGCGAAAGTGTTTGTTTTTCGGGTAGTTATCCACAAGTGGTGTCTTTTAAAGATCTTTTTTTTATTTTTAAGATCTTTTAAACCTTTTAGGGTGTTTTTTATTTATTAAAATCAACATATTACACCATGATAGGCAATGAAATATGCGGTGATAGGCAATGAAATATGCGGTGATAGGCAATGAAATATGCGGTGATAGGCAATGAAATATGCGGTGATAGGCAATGAAATATGCGGCACTATCCACAACTAATGGTAATAATCAAAATAAAGACATTGCCAGTCATTAAGGTAATGGTTATATTTGATTTATTGCCAATAGAACGGAATCGCCATGTCTGAATTAATTGCTTATAAATCAAATGCATTAATCGAAGCTAGTTATAAGCTAACACTTCAAGAACAGCGATTTTTATTAGCCTGTATAGGCCGCTTAGATTCACGACCAGAAGCCCCATCACCTGATACTCAAAAGACGATGACTATCACCGCCGCAGAGTTTTATAGTTTCTTCCCTGACATGGGTAGAAAGCATGCGGAACGAGAGTTAAAAAAGGCTATTGACCGCCTTTGGGATAGGTCAATAATCATAAAAAATAATGAGAAACGTGAAGAATTCCGCTGGGTACAATACCGAGCCGAATACTTTAAAGGCGAAGGTAAAGTGGAGATCACTTTTTCCGATGCCATCATGCCTTACCTGACCCAACTAAAAGGACAATTTACTAGGGTTGTAGTCAAGAACGTTTCAAGCCTTGCTAGTGCTCACAGCATCCGTATTTATGAGTTACTACAGCAATACATGGGACAAAAGTCGGAAGTTAAATCCCGCCTAATTCCGTTAGATGAGTTTCGAATAATGATGGGATTAGATGGTAAATACCCAACATTCAAATCGTTAAACCAATTGTTGCTGAAGCCAGCCATCGAAGAACTCAATGCAAAAAGTGATCTCACCGTCACTGTAGATGCAGTGAAACAAGGTAGAAAAGTAGTCGCCTTGCACTTCCATTTTAAGGAAGACAAGCAAATAAAAATGGCACTGGCCTAACATGGAGGGAAAACCGGTATGCCGGTAATACTACGCTTTAAAGGGTACCGATTTTTCTTCTACTCGAACGAAGGCAACCCACTGGAACCGGCGCATATCCATGTCAGGAACTCCGAGGCAGAAGCTAAATTTTGGCTGGTACCGGAAGTCTTGTTAGCCCGTAACGACGGATTTAACGCCCGCGACCTGAAAGAGCTGGTCGATGTGGTGGAACAAAACAGCACATTGTTTGTGGAGGCATGGCATGAGTATTTCAGCTAAGAGCGTAAAATTTGATGAATACAATATGTGGGTAGAACTCAACGATGCCCGCACCCTCGGCGTTCCGCTGGCATGGTTCCCCAAACTTATGCACGCCAGTGCTGACGAGCTGACCCGTTTTGAGCTGAGTGCACGAGGCATTCACTGGGACGAGCTGGACGAAGATATATCCGTGGAGGGTCTTTTGGCCGGACGCGGTGATGTAACTCAGCGGCCACATCACGCCGCCTGAGTATTAGCGCGGTCTGCCGGAGCTTGGACCCTCCTACAGACCGCTGACCACCACAACCTAGTTAGGAGGCTGTAATGGCTAACTCAATAGTATCAAACGTTGTTGTTCTGGACGTGATTACTAACGTAATTTCTGATGTAGATTATATTGCGGCACTGGAATCTATAGTGTCAGATGCGGTTGATACGGCAGCATCTGAAATGAACTGCCCACCTAGACAAGCTGATATTCAAAAGCTTTTATCACTGGTTAATCAGGTGGTTTCTGTGTATGACGATTGCCCCAACATACTGATTGAACGGGCATTTGTTAGAACAATGGAAACACTGATGTGTCGCTGTGAAATCTAATTCACCGTAGCTCTAACTCTGCTTCTGGCGGCTCATATCTTTCGAGCCGTCTTTCCAGCTCGTCTCGCTCCTGCTTGAGTTCGATAATAACTTCAACATTTTCATACACAACTCTGTTCAATTCATTGCATTCCGCATTCAATCTTTCTGTTTTTCTTTCAATGATTTGATTTAGTTCTACCTGTTGTCTTTTAAGCTCAATTTCCCGCTCTTTTAATTTTGTATCGCTGTCAGCTTGACGCTTTTTCTGCTCTTCAAGAGCCTTTTTTTGTTTTTCCAACTGTAGCTTCATGCGGTGACTACAAACAGCCGGCTCATAATAATCTTGTATTCCCTTGGTCAGGCGCTGAGCAACCTGTTCGGATGTTTCGCTGATATCCCTCCCGATCACCTTTCTTTCCAGCACTTTTGGTTCCACATGCTTTGCTCTAATAACTGCATGTTCGAAAGGACTTTGAATGTTGGCATAGAACTGTTTCACTGTTTGATGACGCGCTTTACTCCCTTCAATCCCCCGCTCTAAACCATGGTTTTCTCCGACTCGCTGGGCGAATTCTGTCTGCATCTGATTCAGGGCCTTGGCTCCCCCCAAAAAGGCACGGCAATTTAGCTTCCCCTGGCTATCGATAGGAACGACATAAGCGTACATATGCGGCGTCTGTTCATCCCGATGAACTCCAGCGTAAATAACGTTTTCATCTCCGTGCTTCGTTTTCAGCCACGCGAGCGAATCCTGAAAATAACGATCTTGTTGATCTGATGTCA
>NZ_JBOBDP010000032.1:0-4063 GCF_050586585.1 Yersinia sp. J1 | reverse complement strand
CTTTCGAGTAGTCCTGCTGTAGCTGCTCTAATGCGCTCAGCAACTGTTTTTCCAGCTCTGTCATGATGCTCTACTCCCGTACCAGTCTGATGCCGATCTTCGTGCCGTTGTCGAACGTCCAGTTCGTGTCCGCTTTCACGCCCTCCGGCAGCACCAGAAAGCGCCCCTGGCTGTCTTCCTGATACCTCACGCCCCACGTCCGGGCGTTCAGCTTCTCCAGCGCGTCTTTCTGCTCCCGGATGCTCGTGTAGTTGTCGAGTATCCGGTTCCCCTGCCACCACAGAATGGCCGAGCTGACGGCTATCGACAGTACGGAGACCAGTACGATGGTCAGCCACGTCTGGCTGACCATACGCAGCATCCCTTTCGTGCGCTGGCTCATGGCTGAGGACATTTTCTGGTCGTGGTCGAGGATGGCGGCGCTGATTCTCTTCTCGCTTTCGCTCAGTTCCGCTCTGACAGACTTCTCGTGCTCGCTGAATGCGGCTTTCAGCATCTCGCCGGTACTCTGCTGCTGCGCTTTCGATTTCTGCTCTAAGTCCTTCGCCAGCGTTAAAAGACTGTTCATAGATGGCTCCCTTCAGTCGGATGTTTCGCCCCCCGTCCGGGTCGGCAATGCTGATGCTGCTTTTCGTGGTGCGCACCACCTCAAAACCCGCGCTTTCCAGCGCCTCAGTGACGTCCTGGCGCGTTTTCAGCTCCCCGGACGAGGCCAGGACCAGTAAACCGCGCGTAATCGTCTGAGCGGCCTCCTGCTTCGCTTCCGGCAGCGCGGACGGCGTGACCAGCGCCCGCCGGTTTTCCGGCGCGTTCGGGTCGAGCAGCCCCAGCCTGCCGTTTACGATGGTCTGCCAGGCATCGATGCGCGGACGGTCGGCGCGGTCGTAATACGGCTGTAGCCGTTTGCCGGTCAGCAGCTCCGTGTTCGGGATCAGGAAGTTCAGCTCCAGCCGCCCCTTGTCCTGGTGCTCAACCCACAGCACGCTGTACTGGTCTTTATCGAGTCCGGGCATCAGAACCCGCTCAAAGCTCGCCATCAGCTTTTCGCGCTGGCCGGGCGGTAAGTCCGGCTCGGCAAAGGACAGGACGCCGGATGTGTACTTTTTGGCGTAGGGCGAGGCGTCGATAAGCTCCCGGACTTCCTCCGGCTTCCCCTGCAGAACGCTGGCGCCGTCGCGCTGCCGGTCTTTCCCCAGCAGATAATCCACCGGACCGGCGCCACCGCCGCGTCCTCGCGGGTGAAACTTAACGATCATCGTCTGTCCCCTTTTCCAGCACGGCGTGCCTCAGCCGCTCAAGTCCGGCATCGATGGCCATCAGCGCGGCGACGACCTGCACGCGATCGTGCCCGGTACCGCCACCGGCGTTAACCTGCCGGGCAATCTGGTTGAGGTTGTTTCCCATGCCGGCGAGCTGACGAAGCAGCGCCGGCGACATCGACGGAAGTTTGCCGGCGCGGGCGGGCTTCTCGTCCAGGCACGTCTGGCGCATCCAGGCCGCGAGCTGCTTACCGTCGCAGCGCTCCAGCAGACGCCGGTGCTCATCCTCAGTCACCCACATCGTGAGCATTTTGCTGCGTTTATCTGCCAATTCGGCCTCCTGATAACGCCGTGACGGTCGGGAAATTCTTTCCCGGACGGCGCGGTGTTGGGCAAGCCGCAGGCGCGGCAGTGGCTTTTAGCGGGTTTCGGGGCGCAGCCCTGAACCAGTCACGTAGCGCTAGCGGAGTGTATACTGGCTTAATATGTTAAAACGAAGTAGGGTTTCAGGAAAGTGCTTCATGTGGAAAGGGAAAAATGTGGCTGCAGGGCGTAAGTGCAATATACAGGTGAGGATGAAATGACGCCTCCTCGCTCACTCGGTCGCTACGCTCCGGCCGTGAGACTGCGGCGGGCGTTACCTGCTCACGAATAACGAGGTAACGAGATGGGGCTGAGGTCAGGAAAATCCGGAAAAAAGGATGCGGCGTAGCCGTTTTTCCATAGGCTCCGCCCCCCTGACAAGCATCACGAAATCTGACGCTCAAATCAGTGGCGGCGAAACCCGACAGGACTATAAAGATCCCAGGCGTTTCCCCCTGGTAGCTCCCTCGTGCGCTCTCCTGTTCCTGCCTTTCGGTTTACCGGTGTCATTCCGCTGTTATGGCCGCGTTTATCTCATTCCACGCCTGACACTCAGTTCCGGGTAGGCAGTTCGCTCCAAGCTGGACTGTATGCACGAACCCCCCGTTCAGTCCGACCGCTGCGCCTTGTCCGGTAACTATCATCTTGAGTCCAACCCGGAAAGACACGACAAAGCGCCACTGGCAGCAGCCACTGGTAACAGGATTAGCAGAGCGAGTTATGTAGGCGGTGCTACAGAGTTCTTGAAGTGGTGGTCTAACTACGGCTACACTAGAAGGACAGTATTTGGTATCTGCGCTCTGCTGAAGCCAGTTACCAGGTTAAGCAGTTCCCCAACTGACTTAACCTTCGAAAAACCACCTCCCCAGGTGGTTTTTTCGTTTTCAGAGCAAGAGATTACGATGCAACGGAAAGGATCTCAAGGAGATCATTTCATAATCGCTCTCGCCCCTACATCTTCCCCAAAATGATCCTACTTAGTAATTCACTACATGTGATAGATAACCCCCCAAAAATCACATTTAAGTATTTCATTGAAATGTCGATATATTCTGTCACTTACAGAACCTATAGAGGTCAAAATGCGCACTATCATTTTTGCAGTATCACTTATCCTGTTTTTTCCAGCTTTGGCGCAAAAAAATGACAATGTCATATCCAGCTATGGCAAGCATGTCATCTGGGGACAGATGACCGATGGCGATCCAACCCATCCAGGGGAAAAACCAAAAACAATTCAACTCGGAATGGGTTATACCGGTATACTTCTCGACACACCTATAGATATCAGACCATTACTGAATCAATTAGACCCACAAGTCATAAAATTCAACTCTTCGTTACAACGAGGATTTCTTGACCATATCCAAGTGGATTTTACAAAAACACAAAAGCAATTCTATGACCGCTTTTATGGGAAGCGCGTACGCATTACTTGCAATATTGATTTTGTAGGTCGTTTTTATACCCCAATTTATTGCGAAGCATTAGGGGTAGAACCTGTTTGGGGAACATCCCCAGAACCAAGATCTAATTAAAAAGTATTTTATAATGTTTTACATAATATTAAACGCACTCGGCTTTTTTTTGTTTTTTGTCGTAGCTGGTTTTAGTGCAGTATTACTATTAAAGACGAACCGAAAGCATATCATTAAAGTAATAATGCTGAGTGCACTGACTGTATTTCCTGGATATCTCGCTTGGAACTGCTTCAAGGGCATGACTCAAGGAGAACTCTACAAGGATGAAACTTACGTACATCTGAAGAGAGTACTGAGTGGTGATGAGTCTGGGAGCATAGGTGTGATGGCTATTCGTGCTGGATATAATGCCTATGGATTCGAACTTGAATCTATAGATGTAGATAACATCTGGAGCGGAAAAATAAAATTTAATGATAAAAAAATACCATATAACCTCTATGAGGTTAATACATTATGGCGAAACCGGGCTAAAGGAATCAAAGAGAAAAAATGTTTTTTATACTCTTGGGCAAACGACATTGAGAATGACTACCGTCGAGAAATTCAATTCTTCAATGATTGTGATAAAAAAGAAGAGGCTATCCGCAAAGTAATAAAGAATTCAAAAACCTAAACACTTGGATTGAACATAACATCTGTTGGCCGCACCGCCCCTGACGGGTTCGGCGCGAATACGGCGTCTGCCGGGTAAAACCGGCAGCAAATCTCCCGGAAAACCGCGCCGCCTGCGCCTGATAAATTTCACCCGAATGCATAGCCATGCAGCCGGGTGAATGGCACCGGTTTTCGGCGCAGATATCTGCCGAAAGCCCTGTTTTATCCGGTTTGTTACAACGACGGTCCGTTGTACGTCCGCTGTCGCTGCGATCTCTCCAGCTCCAGCGCTTTCTGATGCTGCGCAGCCCGCTCCTGCTCCCGGAGTGACTCTATGCCGTTCAGCCTTGCAACAACCGGCGC
>NZ_JBOBDP010000031.1:0-4169 GCF_050586585.1 Yersinia sp. J1 | reverse complement strand
GCTGCCTGAACTGCCCCAGCGGTTTGCTGAGGTTGCGCCACATCGCCTCCGTCTGGCGGGTCACCTGCCCAAACACCCCATATTGCCCTGACCACACCATGTCGCCCTGTTTGTTGGTCACTTCCTGCGGTGAGCCGTTCAGGTCGGTATGATACCAATACAACTGGTCTTCACCGTAGCGCCGTTCAATGCAGGCCAACGGCGTATAGGCTTCGTTCGGGTCGTAACAGTAGGTTTGTTGGCTGTCTGCGGTGCGGCTTTGCAGCAACCGCAGTCCTTGCCACAGAAAATGCGTTTCGTGCCGCTCCTGCCGGGTGCTCACGCTCTTGCTCAACCGGCGGCCTAGCGCATCATAGTGGTACTGCGCCTCAAACAATCCCTTCGGCCCGTCCCCCTTGGCCCCCACCAACCGGTTATCTCCGTCGTAGCGATAACGCTGGATACGGGCGCTGTCCTGCCTGACCACCATATTGCCAAAGGCATCATACTGATATTGCCACTGCTCCCAGCGGGTGAGGCGGTTATCACGGTAAGGCTCGCTGCCACCGGTATGGGGTGAACTCTCTGGCGTCTGTAGCGGCACTATCAGCGCATTGTCGGCCCGGTCATAACGCACCGAGGCTTGCCCACTGTGTGCCGAGTAGACGTGACGTAGCCGTCCCTCTTCATCGTAACCATAGCTCACGGTGCCCCGGTTGCTGTCTTCCACCGCAGCCAGTTCATGCATATCGTCATAATGATAAGCTCGCCACAGAATCCCTTGCTCCGGGGAAGTGAGTGCCTCGGTAATCCGATGGCTGACGCTGCTCTGCCACTGGCGACGCCCCAGACGGTCATACTGCCGGTGCTGCGTCAGGGTGCCTTGCGTGCGGCTGGTTTCCCGGTGCAACGCATCGCGCTCAAATTCACTGACTATCTGGTCATTGAAGCGGATGGCGGTGACATGCCCGGAGCCGTAGTGGTGCCAATGGAACTGGTCGTCATTTGGCAGTCCCAACGTGGTCAGGTTGCCCAACGCATCGTATTGGTAGGTCAGCACCTCGACGCCGTTATGCTCCCTGACGACCCGGCCCAGTTTATCCCGTTCAAAAGTGACGGTATTAGGCTGGATACCCAGTTTTTCACCCTGTTCGGTGGGGGTACGGCGGGCGCTGAGCAGATTGCCCATCACGTCCCACTGGTATTCCACCCGTTCGGTCTGTGTCTGGCGTTCAATCACACGGCCTGCGGCATCATAGACAAGCTGACTGGGTTTCTCGGGCCGTTGGCCTTCATCGTCTGCCGTGCCGCGTTGGGTGACCGCGCTCATCTGCCCATCGGCATCGTAAGTGTAGCCATAACGTGTATCGTCCGGGCGCTGTTCTTCCTGTAAGCGGCCTTCCGCATCACGGCTAAAGCGATACACCCCGCCATTGTCGTTATCCAGACTGAGCAAACGCCCTTCAACATCGTAGTTGTAGCGGATAGCCCGGTTCAGGCGGTCGGTGGTACTCAGGGTTTGCCCACGTGCGTTGTAATGCCAATGGCGAGGCAGGTTGTTCCCCAACTGGTGGCTGAGCAACAGCCCAGCTTCAGACCAGCCAAACTGCTCGGTGGAGCCATCCGGCAAGGTCAGTGTGACCAGTTGGCCTACATCGTTATATTCGTAGTGGGTTTCCTGCTGCAACGCATCCCGGCGGGAAAGCAGTTGACCCAAGGTATCGTAGCGCCAGGTCGTCGGCTGGCCGGAACAGTCGGTGTAAAGGGTCATCAACCCCAGCATGTTCCAGTCTAAGCGGCTCTCCCCACCCCGCGCATCGGTCATGCTATCCGGCAACAGCGTGTTGTCACGGGGGTAATGATACTGAGTTGACTGTAACAACCGATCGGTTTCCTGTACTACCCGTCCTTGTTCATCCCATTGGGTACGTTCTGACGTGCCATCCGGCCAGAACACAAAGGTCTGTCGGTCGCTGTTGCGCTGATACTGCCAGCGCGTTTTCGCACCATTGGCCTCGGTGACCGACACCAGCCTACCCAGTTCATCCCACTGGCACTGGCGCAGATGCCCCAGCGGCGAGCGGTAACCGGCGGGTTGCCCTACGTCGTCCCACAACAGATGATGCGTGTTGCCAGAGCGGTCGGTGTAACGGCTGACACGACGGTGTTCGTCCAACGCCCACACCGTCTGGCTGCCATCCTGCCAGGTGGCAATACGTTGACGCTGCTCTTCATCATAGGCCAGTCGGTAGCCATCGCCTTCACTGGTGTGCTGTTCAACCACACACCAGATGTCGTCAATCTCTTGCCACTGATAGTCACAGCGCAATCCCGTGGCATTCTCATGCCATAACAGCAAACCGTTCTGCGCATCACCGCCTCACCCCGGTGCTGTACCGCCACCAGTTGCCCTTTCTCGTTATACTGGTAACGGGCACGCAGCACCTCACCAGACACCGTGTGCTGCCAGACTGCCGTCAGACGATTCAGTTTGGGATGGTACTCACAGCGCAGGGTTTGCCCACGGGTACAGGTGACGCTCTCCATCTGCCGTTGTGCGTTGTAGTGGAATGACTGCTGGTTACCGACATTATCGCTGATGACACCTAGAGGAGCACGGCCCTCGGCATCAAAGGCCGGGTAGTGGTAACGCAGTTCGCCCGCATCGTGGACAGACCAACGGCCATCCTCATGATGCGTGAGCCAGCACTGCTGGTCAGGGCAGAACGTCTGGTGGCCTGCGGGCACATCCGGGAAGGGAATGAAGTCGCCATAGGTGTTACGCCACAGAATACCGTCTTCCACCTGCCGCAGTTCACTCTCCCAGAACAGGCTCCAACCGCGTCCCAGCACGCCCTCATAGACATGGCTGCTGAGATAGCGACGCTGCCAGAACAGGGGTAATTCACCGTCGAGAGTAAAATCCAGTTCGTCGTCATCATTGAGGAATTTCTGCCCGGTCGTCACGTCCACCGGTTTAGCCAGAACGCCTGCCACCGACGCTACTATTGCCAACGGGGCCAACCGACAGGCGATTTTGGCTATCTTGTCCGCGCCCGGCAGTTTGGCAAATAACTTTTGAATCGCGCCCGGCCCCTTGCTGGCCGCCCCCCCAAAGCTTATCAGGCCCGCCGCAAACATCGTCAGGTCAGACACGGTGTAGGCCCATTGGGGAATTTCAGTTGTGATGCTTTCCGTGGTGGTCGTACCGCCACCAATAAACACGTTGGGTGACCCCGCCATGATGGTGGCATCACAGGTGGTTTTATCGCTCTTGCGGGCGGCTGGCAGGCCATTGATAAACACAGAGGATGAGCCCTGAGCCACCTGCTGAACCTTGTCCTTGTCGCAGTTCACCGTGCTGAGTGACGAAACAGCCGCCGCTTTGCCATTGGTAAAGACATTGCCCGAGCCGGTGATAATGGCACCGCTGGGACTCATCGAACCGGCTCCAGCCTCAACACCGGCATCCCGCGCTTTCTCCCCCAGGGCGTTCGCCGCCATACCGACAGCAATCGAGGCCCCAATCAGCAGAATACCGACACCGAGACACGCAGACGCGCACCCGGCAGCAAACAGCATCCCGCCCAGAATGCCCCCGGCAACGTTGATGATTCCGCCTAAAATCGTTCCACCAATCAACCCGGCGATAGCCTGAGAATGGCCGATGGGATCACCGACGCGTGCCGCTTCCAGCATGAGTATTCGCTCCTGTCCGTGTGCGAAAGATTAGGGGTGTTGGTAACTGTTTAAGCAATCAGAGAAGAAGGCTTCATCCTGTTCACTCAGGGCATGAGCACTGGTCAGCGTGAAAATCAGCACGGTGGAGGCCGAAACCAAAAACGCCGCCTGACGTTGATGCAGTGTCTGGCCTTTTTGCGGATGGTAACGGTAAAGCAGCGTGATGCCATGGAACAGGCTATCGCCCAAGACTGCGAGCTGTTCGTCGAGAGCCTGGTACTTGCGCAGACCTTTTTGCAATACCTCACGCTGGCGAGCGAGATAGGCTTCAAAGCTTTCGTCCGGGCGTAACTGGTCACGGGAAACATTGAGTGAGGGCTTTTGCGGGGCAATCAAAATATTGACGGTCTGCTCACGGTAATCAGCAGGCAAGGCGATACTGCCTTCAGTGAACACACAGCGTAGGTCTGACACCTGATTCATCCTTGAAATCCATTCAATATCCTTAT
>NZ_JBOBDP010000030.1:0-4722 GCF_050586585.1 Yersinia sp. J1 | reverse complement strand
AATCCGGTTGTCGAAAGGCTGAACGCGATTGAAGCACACCGGCAGCAGGTGCGGGCGACACAGCATCAGAAAGCGCTGGAGCTGGAACGATTGCAGCGACAGCGGACGTATGATGGCCCGTCGCTGTAACAAACCGGGTAAAACGGAGCTTTCGTCGGGGATCTGCTCTGAAAGCCGGTGCCATTCACCCGAATGCATAGCCATGCATTCGGGTGAAATTTATCTGGCGCAGGCGGCGCGGTTTACCGGGGAGTTTACTGCCGGTTTTACCGGGCTGAGGCCGCATTCGCGCTGAACCTGTCCGGGGCGGTGCACGAAAGGGATGTTATGGTAAATGGTTATGATGGTTACCGATTTAGGGGGTCAAAGCCCAATGGAACGGAAACGTACGCTAAGAGCGTAACCTTCTGTATTGTCAGTTTTAAGTACACATCAAACGGACATCAGGATATAGCTCAAATACTGTCAGATTAAGGTCGTTTTCTGATTTTCAGGACACTTCGCCCTGAATGTGTAAGACGCTAACCTGACATCATCGTTCAAAAAACGTACTTAGCGTACGTTTTCGTACGGTAGGGCTTCAAACCCCTTTCTCCGTATCAGGCGGTTTTTTTGATCCAATGGGGTGCATCCTATCGGGCGCAGATGGCGCATTCTCTATTTTTGCTCCCACTAGCTCTATTTTATTATCTCACATAATGATATTAATCATTTATGGTAAAACTGAATGGATATAGTATGGTTGATTACTACTGACAGTAAATGATTATATTATTTGTAAGGGAACTACAGTGTGGCGAATTTAATTTATCTAACTCTGAATGGCGAAAAGCAAGGATTAATATCTTCTGGTTGTTCAACGGTTGATTCAATTGGTAACAGATTCCAACGTGGGCATGAAGACCAAATCCAAGTAATATCATTGAATCACATTATAACTAGAGAGCAACACGCAAGTCATCATCCTTTGGCTTTTACTAAACCAATTGATAAATCAACACCATTATTAGGTTTTTCTATATCTAATAATGAGCTACTTGATGCTGAATTTTCCATGTATAGAACAAATGCATCTGGGGCTATAGAGATTTTTTTTGGTGTTAAATTAATAGATGCACACATAGTTGATGTGTCATGTGCATTTCCTAACTCAATTGAAAACAATAACTTAATACCATATGAAAAGGTTTTGCTAAAATATAAATCAATCAGTTGGGAGCATAAAATAGCCGGCACTTCAGGTTACAGTATATGGGATGATAGAGTTTATTAATCAAACAATGCAGTACATGTGTTTGATTTTAATATACATGTACTGTCTTATTAGTTTGTTTTCCAGATAAATATGAATGTTAAAATTATCCATCCAATTGTTAGCTTCCCCCATATCTCCGGAAAAAAGCTAACAAAAACACAAGCCATTACTACGGTGAGTGCTACGGGGGCATATGTCCAAAATAGATCCTTGAAAATAACATTAATTATTTTCTTCATATTAAGCACCGCTGAGTATTGTATTTAATACTTCCACTATTTCATTTTCATTGGGGTTTTTACCTATAACTGAAATTACAGGTGATAAAACTGGTTTTATTATGAAATATAGCATTTCAATTTCCATGCTATATAAATTCCTATAATAAATAGGACTTTCTCTTTTTAGAGCATTTGCAGTGGTTGCTGCTTCTTCAATGTATCCATATAATCTAACCATAGTTAATGCTGCGTTACCAATCAATGCCATTCTTTTTCTTGTTACTTCATTTTTTAGTAAAGCCACTACTATCTGACTTTGTATTGTGAACACAATGGTTTTTTGAGTTAATTGCACGGATGATATTGTCGATGATAAAGAAAATACTTTCCTCGCTATTCGATCAATGCTTTTACCATCTTTATTTTCTAATAGTAGGTTTATATATATTCTTATCATTAATTCTATTATGTTTTTATTATTTACAACTTG
Organism: Yersinia sp. J1; assembly: GCF_050586585.1. NCBI lineage: Bacteria > Pseudomonadati > Pseudomonadota > Gammaproteobacteria > Enterobacterales > Yersiniaceae > Yersinia > Yersinia sp. J1. The sequence continues at coordinate 2,756 of NZ_JBOBDP010000030.1, read as the reverse complement.
TTTTACAGCCAAGAAGAATCTGTAGTCTTCGGTGTTTATTTGCTGGTTAACATCTTGATATCCATTAAAAAAATATGATGTTCTCCAAGTTAATCTCTTTAGGCCTTCTCCTATGGTGTTAACTGTGTCCTCTGCTATCTCACCAATCCCTCTAAATGAATGGTCTAGAGATAGGGCTAGGGTATTGTCAGACTCCGTTTTGATTCTTGAATAGTTTTTGTAATCATCCATTTATTAAGTATCCCTTTTTGCGTTTCAATATTGGAATGCATTGGGTCTGATAAGTTGGTTATGCGTGCGTCAGATAGAAAAAAACTCACAGTCGAACTGTCCGATAACCCACATTGAAGTCGGTTTTACGTAAGAGATTACTCGCAGATAGAAAGGATCTTCTTGAGATCCTTTCTATCTGCGAGTAATCTCTTACTTTGAAACGAAAAAACCGCCTTTCGGCGGCTTTTCGCCGGATCTCAGAGCAGCAAACTCTTTGATCCGGGTGGTAACTGAGTCTTTTGCGGGAACAGTCACCAAATTCGTTTGATTAGTGTAGCCTCAAGGCTAGCAACTCTTCAAGTGCAATTTCAAGTTCACACCTCTCAGTTCCCGTAAACCTCCAGTTACCAATGGCTACCGCCAGTGGCGATAAGTCGTGTCTGTTCCGGATTGGCCTCAAGAGATTGTTGCTGGAATTGGCGTGGTAGTCGGGTTGAACGGGGGATCGCTCACACAACCCAAGCGTGCGACGCGCACCATAACCGTGTACGGACTGGCAGAGTCGTACAGCACTGCACCAGTGGATAACGGGCATTCAACGGCACCACTTAAAAAAAGCGACGGCGGTACAGCAGCAGCCAAGGCCAAAGCAGTGACAGTAGGAACAGGTGTGTCTCCGGAGCGCGAGCGAGGGGCAGGAAAACGCATTTTCCGCCGATAGTCCGGAGCAAGGCTGAGTACCTTAAACAGAAGACTGTTTAGGGAGGCTCGGCCTGTCTTGAGCGCAGCGAGGGACAGGCCGAGATGGGCGGTTTAGCCGATTTTGGCGACATCCTCTACTTTGTTTTCTTACCTTTTCCTACTCGTCTCATACCCATCCTGTTATTCCCTCCGCTCGCCGCAGAACAGACTAGGCACACCCGCATGAGCGGGTAGCTCTGTCTGGTCGAGGAAGCGGAATAACGTCTTTTCCGACCTTTTAAGCACGGTCACTCGTTTGCCTGTCTTAACCCTATTATATGAAAAATCTGGTCCTGCTCACGGCCTAGGATTAGCATATAAGCCAGTATACACTCCGCTAGCGCTATGTGACTGGTTCAGGGCTGCGCCCCGAAACCTGCTAAAAGCGACTGACGCGCCTGCGGCTTGTCCAACACCGCGCCGCCCGGGAAATTATTTCCCGCCCGTCCCGGCGTTATCAGGAGGCTGGATTGGCAGATAAACGCAGCAAGATGCTCACGATGTGGGTAACGGAAGATGAGCATCGGCGTCTGCTGGAGCGCTGCGACGGTAAACAGCTCGCGGCCTGGATGCGCCAGACGTGCCTGGACGAGAAGCCAGCGCGTGCCGGCAAACTTCCGTCGATCTCGCCGGCGCTGCTTCGTCAGCTTGCCGGCATGGGGAACAACCTCAACCAGATTGCCCGGCAGGTTAACGCCGGTGGCGGTACCGTACATGACCGGGTGCAGGTTATCGCCGCGCTGATGGCCATCGATGCCGGACTCGAGCGGCTGCGGCACGCGGTACTGGAAAAGGGGGCAGACGATGATCGTTAAGTTTCACCCGCGAGGGCGCGGGGGCGGAGCGGGTCCGGTGGATTATCTGCTGGGGAAAGATCGGCAGCGCGAAGGCGCCACCGTTCTGCAGGGGAAGCCGGAGGAAGTCCGGGAGCTTATCGATGCCTCGCCCTATGCCAAAAAGTATACCTCCGGCGTGCTGTCTTTTTCCGAACAAGACTTACCGCCCGGCCAGCGTGAAAAACTGATGGCGAGCTTCGAGCGGGTTCTGATGCCCGGACTCGATAAAGACCAGTACAGCGTGCTGTGGGTTGAGCACCAGGACAAAGGGCGGCTGGAGCTGAACTTCCTTATCCCTAACACGGAGCTGCTGACCGGCAGACGACTCCAGCCGTATTACGACCGCGCCGACCGGCCGCGCATCGATGCCTGGCAGACCATCGTGAACGGCAGACTGGGGCTGCACGACCCGAACGCGCCGGAGAACCGGCGGGCGCTGGTCACGCCGTCCGCGTTGCCGGAAACGAAGCAGGAAGCCGCTCAGGCGATTACGCGGGGGTTGCTGGTCCTAGCTTCATCCGGGGAGCTGAAAACGCGTCAGGACGTCACCGAGGCGCTGGAAAGCACAGGTTTTGAGGTGGTGCGCACTACAAAAAGCAGCATCAGCATTGCCGACCCGGACGGGGGGCGAAACATCCGACTGAAGGGAGCCATCTATGAACAGTCTTTTAACGCTGGCGAAGGACTTAGAGCAGAAATCGAAAGCGCAGCAGCAGACTACCGGCGAGATGCTGAAAGCCGCATTCAGCGAGCACGAGAAGTCTGTCAGAGCGGAACTGAGCGAAAGCGAGAAGAGAATCAGCGCCGCCATCCTCGACCACGACCGGAAGCTGTCCTCAGCCATGAGCCAGCGCACGAAAGGCATGGTTCGCATGGTCAGCCAGACGTGGCTGACCATCGTCCTGGTCTCCGTCCTGCTGATCGCATCGAGCGCGGGAATTCTGTGGTGGCAGAGTCAGCAGATAC
>NZ_JBOBDP010000029.1:0-6099 GCF_050586585.1 Yersinia sp. J1 | reverse complement strand
ATATCTTAGATGGGAGAAATATCAGATACTTTTTGTAAATGACATTTTTTCAGGGAGAACATTTCTTGTGCCGGGATCTTAAAAAGTGTAAGGACCTTAAGCGAGTATACATACTTACAGTAGGTTTAAATTGAAACACTCATGTTAAAATGATTTCAACAATTATTGCATATGAATTTTGTATCGAAGGAAGTTATGAGAAAATATGAATTGAGAGATTTATTATATGAAGTTTGGAAACAAACTAATAACTCTGAATTTTCAGGTATAGGGATTATCGTATGCGATTATGCTGATAATCTACCAATAACTAATCTTCGAGATACTTACCCGGATTACTCTGGATCAATTTCTGGGTTATTATCCAATATTTCTAATAAAAAAAGCAAATATCATGATGGTTTTCATATTTTAAATATGAAAGGGGATATTACACACGTCGCTCAGTATTTTTCTCCACCTATCATTCAAGGCTCGAATTTTGATAGGTCAAGACTTGTTGGCGGACGCTTTGTCGCAGCTCTGTTTGGTTCATCCATTTCAGGAGTCTTAATGACTGGTATTGTAAGTGAGGGGCATCGACTTTCTATCTTTGAGAATGGGAAAGAAATACACTTTGAGGAATTTCTATGATTAGCCTTCTCCCTGTAGGTAAAATTATATCATTAATTGCCGTTGCATACGCAATCATCTGTTGCTTGATATTGTGGGCTGTTTACGATGAAAGCACAACGTTTATTTCAGCAATTTCAATTGCAAGTGGAGGTTCAGCTCTTCTCAATATTTTATTACTTGCATCATTTTACTTTGGCTGGCAACAATTATGGCGTATGTTCCCCTCGCTCAACGATATATTATTCCCGGATTTAAATGGAGTTTGGGAAATGATTATCCATTGGGAGTGGAAAGATAAAAAAGGGACTACGCGAGCAAAAGCAATAATAAAACAGAATTTTCTAAAACTTGGAATGGATGTCGAATCCGAAGATTCAGATTCGCAGACATTAATAGCTAAGCCAAAGAAAGATGCAGAAACGGGACGTGCAGAACTATATTATGTATTTTTGACTACTCCAAAGCATACAACAGATATAGACTTGCAAGCACCGTATAAAGGAATAGCTATCCTAAAATTAAGTCTTGAGAACAAAAAAATGCTTAGGGGAAATTATTTTACTAGCCGTAAAACCGTTGGCCATTACGAGCTCAGACGCATTGGTTGATCTTTTTAAAAACATTTCCTTAACATTGTATTTTAAACACTCCCCCTTCGTAGGTTCGTATCATAAGCTCAATAACTCCTCAGCACTGTGTAGATTAACAGTACTGGGGATTTAATCATGAAAAATTGTTGCGATCATCATTGAATTAAGCTCAGTATATCCCCATATGTTGTGAACAATTTTGGCGGAGGTTCCATGGAAGTGTCTAACACACAATTCAAAATCCTGTCTCTCAACGGCGGAGGGGTACGCGGCCTCTTCTCAATTACCATCCTCGCAGAACTGGAAAGAGTTTTAGCTGAACGCCACAATAATCCTGATCTGGCCATCGGCAGCTACTTCGACATGATCACTGGTGCATCTATCGGAGGAATAATTGCCGTTGCTTTAGCTGATGGACAAAAAGCCAGAGATTTACAGAAAAAATTCCATCAAGCTGCCCCTAATATTTTCCCTCGCAAAAATTGGGTTCCTAACTGCGTACGAAGCATGTACCAGTTCGGTAAGCTAATGTTGAGACCCCTTTATAGGGCGAAGGATTTAGAACAAGCTGTAATTGAGATCGTAGGAGCAGGTAAAACAGTAAGATCATTAAAAAGACGTCTGCTCATCCCTACTGTGAATTTGAGCACAGGGAGACCTTTATTTATTAAAACTTGTCACAACATAAGCTTCACCCGTGACGACCAATTCACGTTGACAGATGTTGCGATGGCAACGTCTGCTGCTCCTACATACTTTTTACCTCACTACATAGAATGGCAGAGTGCATATTTTGCAGATGGCGGCTTACTGGCAAACAATCCGTCATTCGTTGCTTATCATGAGGCTCTTAACTATCTGGATGATGAGGAATTTAAAGGCTTAACACCTAAAGATATTAAGATCCTTAACATTGGAACTCTTTCTAACGATTTTTGTGTCAATCCCAACAATATCTCGAGGTGGTTTCCTGGTTACTTTGGTCTCTGGGGGGGAGGAAAAGCATTGATTGAGACTGTCATGTCATCATCTCAGAAGATGCATGGGTTTATGGCTAATAAAGCGTTGAATTGTGAAGGTAAGCCCACCTGCTATTACACGCTTGATGAAACCGTTCCAGATCAACAGGCCAGAGTCATTTCACTCGATAATGCCAGCAAAGAGTCACTAAAAGCACTTGTTGCTTGGGGGAAGTCTGTAGCAACGACGGCTACTGGTAACAAAACTCTCATTGATGTTTTCTTTAGTTCCGAGGCACAAGCCTTCATTCATCCACTTGACCGTAAGGAAGTATAAGCATGAAGTGGTCAGCACACCTTTATCTCACAGACACTAATGACGGCTTAATGAAACGGTTGGAGCCAACTAAGAGCGATAAAGACTTCCTAGAAAAACTTAAAGAAACTATAAGAACACGAACAAAGGACGTATTCGAAGAAGCTAAGCAAGTTATTAAAACATTGGCGTTGACCAGCAGCACACATAGTTCATCTAATAATGTACTTTTTGCAGAAAGTGCAGTGAAGAACTCCCTGCTGCGTTACCTTGACGAGGAAGATATCAAGCAAGTCGCAAAATTCCTCCTCAACATGAGCGATGATGAGCGTAAGGCTTTTCAGAGTACAGCTCCAAGATTTTGGGTCCAGGGAAGCTATAAGTATAAAACATTGAATAAGCCATACCATCAACCTCCACAGCAAATGGACATTGATGATGGTACATACATGCCAATGGAAATGTTCAAAGAAGAACCATTAGTTGGCCATAAACTACTCATTTTGCTTGTTGATGCATCGCTAGCATCACTAGCCGCAGAAAAGACCGGCTGGGAAGCATTAAAATTGCCTAACTGTGGGCGTATTGCTATTAAGAATAGAAATATCCATGTAGACGTTCCCATGTATGCAATCCCCAAAGAGCAATTTTTAGCTCGTGAGGTTGCAAAAAGTTTTTCAATGGATTCAATTGTTGGAAATGAACGTCTTATTACTGAATCAGCTCGAGTGGAACTCGATGAAGATTGCGTTTACTTAGCTGTCAGAGGAAAAGATAAATGGATCAAATCTGATCCAGAGACTGTAGCTCGTTGGTTCAGGAATGCAGTAACGCGACACGGCGAACCAATGCGACAGGTCTGTCGCTACCTTAAGGCTTGGCGGGATGTGCAATGGGAATGTCCAGATTTATCTTCTATTGCTCTTATGAAGTGTGTTGTCGACATTTTTGACAGTACTCCAATGCCTAGTACAAAAGACTTTGGAGAGCTTTTATTGGCCGTTACAGAGCAGCTATCCTCTAAGCTGAAAGAAGGGGTTGAGAGCCCAGATGAATCCGATGATGGCCGCCTGCTGTTTCCCAAACCTAAAATGGATGAGACTGTTGCCCAAGGTATTATTTCAAAAGCAGACGATTTACATTTCACTTTCAAGTTAGCGCTTAATGCTTCAACAAAGAGCCAAACATTAAAGTTCTTAAATGAACTTTTCGGGGATAGTGTTGTGGATGAAGATATAATTAAACCTTGGGCATCCATGCCTGCATACCAACAACCACGGCAACCTCAACGACAAAACCAAATGAAAGATTCACTGACGAGTGGTTGATTGTGGCTATCCATAATTTGTTTCTGCTTAGCGGTTTTCGATATATCGAAAGCCGCAAAATTACTAATTTGCCTATCACCCTACATAGCGAATGTGCTGTTTATATCAAAGCATACCAAACGAAAGCTGGTGAATTCGTTATTGCTGTTGTAGGGCCAAGTGAAGATCTTAGCCGCTTACCGGATGTATACGTCATCAATCGGCCTGCAAACTTGATTGGCATGGCCTTACCACATATCAGTAGCTTCCAAAGATTATGTATTGTTAACCAAGACACGGCCGATTGGGACCCACAATACCCACCTGCTGTAATTTGCATGTTCGACAACCTGATCCAGAAAGCATTGGATAATGCGGTAACCGATGGGCATCAACGAAATGCGGAGTTTCAGGGTGAATTTGTAAATTACTGGGATGGCTTCATAGATACTTATATCTACGGAAATGCAGGCGAACTTTCGCAATCAAATTTCTCATACAGACCCATGAATGTAGTAACTTCGACTGATGGACGTACTGACAAGGAGTATGTTGTCTTCACCGATAGCAAGCAAAGAGATGATTGGTTTAGGTTACGAGGACAAGAAGCTTCTTCTGAAAATGATGGCAATGTTACTGTTGTCAAAATTACACGTAGTAATACAACTCCTATTAAATGGCCACCTCAATCACTTTGGGAAATTTTTGACTGGTTAAAACTTGCCGATCTTTCTGCTCACGACTCGCTTGCCAAAGGAATACTAGCCAATCTAACCAAGGATCGGCAAATAGTGCTGTTGGACATTGTAAACGAAGGCATTATTGGCTTTGAAATCTGCTTCAGATCAATTATCAAGACGGTTTTGCAACATCATGCTAAAAAAAGATCCAAAACTGGAGGAAGTAAAAATAAGCAGAGACTTAGTTCAATCATCCCGACACTTAAATCAAAATATGCACTAAGTAAATTTTCTCGCTTGAATGCTCGTTCAATAAGCAGCAAAGAACTTCAACAACGTAATCGCCTTATCCCATTAGATCTAGAGAACAAGCAAATTCTTATCATTGGTTGTGGGACAATTGGTGGTTTTGCTATACAACTACTTACTAAGATTGGAGCCGGGCGAGGTAATATTGGCCGATTGGTTCTCTGTGATGGAGACGTTTTATCGCCAGGTAATCTTAGTCGACATGCACTGCCAGCAACTTATATCGGTTGGAATAAAGCCGAGGCTTTGGAGAGATACATAAAACGTGACTCTTTGGGTAGTCTAAAAATAGAGATCAAACCCTATCGTTTGGAAATGAAAGAAGAAAATATTCGTGGTTACGATATTGTAATAGATGCCACAGGTCATGCACCAACTAGTAAAATGCTGAGTTACATGGTGCGAAACTCTTCTCAACGGCCAACTTTTCTCATCCATGGATATAACGACGGTTACGGCTTGGCATCTGTTGTCATGATCGACGATGGAAAGGCTTGCTATGAATGTGCCAAGCATCTTCCTGTACTTAATGAAGCTCATAAGCCTATCAATCCCCATCGAAATTCATGCGGGAGTGTTTTCACTCCATATGATGCGAGCGTGAGTACTATCACAGCTGCATTAATTCAAGAGGCAGTTCTAAATACACTTCAGGACAAGCTGCCCTGGACCTATGCACAACACTCAACAGGTAAAGCCATACATCATAAGCGTCGCAAGCTTAGCAGATTTGGAGATTGCAGTGTTTGTTCCTGACCCTAAATCAGAATTGATTCTGAGTAATCAAGTCGGTGGGTTGGTTATTGTTGAAACCAGCGTGCTCAAAACCTTAGATAAATATCGCCAGTTTTATCGAAATCAATCTGAGCAAGGAGGGGTATTTATTGGAGAGGTGCGAACACCCCACATTATAATTACCCACGTCACTGAACCTGGCCCAAGCGATCTTGCAACTCGCTTCGGTTTTGTTCGTAAAAAGCAGCATCATCAAAGAACTGTTGATCAGCTCTGGTTAACATCTGGAGGCTACCTGACTTACTTAGGTGAGTGGCATACGCATCCGGAACCCAATCCTTTACCTTCGGCTATTGACCTTTCTAGCTGGCGCAAGGGACTACCTAATGATAGAACATCTATTGTAGCTATTATTGGTCAACAAACTGACTGGTGGGGCTATTGCGAGAAAGGTAACTGTGAAAAACTGGTAATCGGACAGCCTCCCGAGCAGGTATGAATACTTACACCACTGGGTTCGGGCAATGAATGCGCAGGCAATTTACTGTTCTCATAGGGGGTGCCACACAATCCTGGTGTAGCGTATCT
>NZ_JBOBDP010000028.1:0-7098 GCF_050586585.1 Yersinia sp. J1 | reverse complement strand
GGGGTTTGAGGGCCAATAATGTAAAAAACCACGATAAGGATATTAATTTATTGTTTTTATTTGTTTTTATTTTTTTATGTCAGAGACATTTAAGGCCCTGTCATTCGATAATAGGCTTAGAGCCTATTCCAATAGGAGTTTATTCCACACAATAAGCCCACAGGCGAAATGCAACATACCTTGGTAGTTCTTGGGTTTTTTCTCCCGGCAGGTCAACAAACGACGATATCGATTGTAACCGAACGGCGAACTAGCGTTGTGTGATTAAAGTAATGTAATAAGCTGGCGGATATTAACTGAAGCTGTTTTCGGCGTAGGGTAATGGGTTTGAGGGCCAATAGGGCGAAAACCTACTAAGAAGGGCAATCTGCGATGTAAATTGGCTGGTTAATTTTTGGCTATTTAAAATGATTGCTTAACGGCGTTTCTGTCTGGTAACAGCAGCGCATTACTGCGCCGCCGTCCCCTAAGAACCGAACATGAGAGTCGCCCCTCATCCGGCTCAAGCCGTTCAACAGCACCATGGTCTGGTACCGGGCAATCAATCAGCGTCTATCGCAGCTCGACGTCGGGCGAAGTAAGACGACCACGCAGGATCAAAGGGATTGGCCAAACCGCGTATTTTGACGTGCCGAACTATTGGAGTCGTCGTTGCGCGAAAAAGCCGCAGTCGTTGAACTACACCGCCGACTTTGGTTTGCGCGCAAATACCCAGTTTTGGTCCCCTCTGCGTGGAAATACTTCTGTCTTACCCAGCTTGGGCCTTTATTGGGATGCCGACGCATGGCCCATGTCCATAAGAGACGCCAAATTTGAGCATCTAATCGCTTCCAGCTACTCGACACCGCCGAAATTTCCGGCTCCATAAAATAGTGGATGGGCTGAAAGCAGTCTCATAGGGTAAAAAGCAAGACTCTGGGGCTAAACGCGTAGACGCTATATTATTGTCAATAAATCCTGGGCATCAATCATTGTAAGCATCGATGCCCTCTGAGCGGGATATAATCCGAGATAAAATGTTCAACCAGTCTAAAACCCCCGGAATATCCCAATATCCAAGAGATATTCCAGTGCCGAAAAACCATACATCATCACTTTAACCTGGGTTACAAGCCGGAACGGAACCCGCCAAAATGCCTAGAAGCTGTACTTGGCACCCAGCATGGCTGCCGTGTCACTGTAACCTTTGTTACCCACCTGCTGGCCAACATTGCCCCACAGACTCACTTGTTTGTTGAGTTGACCTTCAACACCCACTTTCAATTCTGCAATATTCGCCGCACCGGCTTGCTTCACGCTAACACCATCCATAATGGTTCCAACGTCCTGAGTATTATGGACCCAGTTCGCTTCAACAAACGGCTGGAATACCCGATCCTTGCCTTTGTCCTGGTCACTGTAACCGTTCATAAAGGCTTTCATCCCCAGACGTGTCTGGATATTGTCATTCCCTTCACCGGATACACGGGTGCCGTTGGCTTCCGTATGGTCATCGGTTTTCACCCCCATCCAGGTCACCTGTGCTTTCGGCTGAATAAAGTACGTGGCATTCTTCGCCGCATTTTCACCGACTTTGAAGGTATAACCACTCTCAACCGACGCTGTCCCTCCCTTGGATTTGTACTCTTCACTCGCCAACTCCTGACCCGTGACCGTGTTGTTGAACCAACTGTACTGAACCCAGCTGTCCACATACAGACCTGACTTATCGGCCTCGTTGGCATACCAAGTACCGTAGACACCGGTACTGTAACCGTCTACCGTCCCTTTGGCATTGTAACCAGACACACTGGACACCGTGGTACTCTTGCTGTTGCCATAACCGGCCATCAACCCTAGATGGAAACGGTTCACCCCGTTATGACTCCACTGGGCAATGTCGCCCCCCAGTTGCACGACATAACGGTTCGCCTGTGTGCTCAACTGACCGTGGTCATCACGGAAACGGTTATGACCGCCTTCGTTACGCAGCCACAGGCTGGTGACTTTTTGCTCGCCCGTCAGTGCATCAATGTACTGGGTCTCCCCTAGACGATCATGCAGACGGGTAACAAACATATTGTTGGTTGCCGCCAGGTTGGCAGAATAAGCGCCCATTTCTGGTCGTTCAACAGGTTGGTTTGGACCAGGATTAGGACCAGGATCAGGATCAGGATCAGGATCAGGATTAGGGCCTATGTGATAATTGAACAAATACCAGTTCTTATAATTTGTTCCCTGACCCCGCTCTAACTGGTATTCATAAGCACCAGCAACGATACGCCCAGACTGAATAAATTCGCCGTTTGATGCACCTTGGACTTGTATCACTTCAATACCGTTGACTGTCTGTGCGCCCATCCCCCCTGCATTGTTAATTTTTACGCGGCTACTGCCTGAAGTATCCCCCTCTACCACTAACTTATCGGTATCCGACGGGTCCCCCCCAAGTACCGTAGACATGTAGAGTGTGCCATTATTACCGATATAGTCTCCCGTAATGGTTAACTGACTGTTGTCACCGAAATAGACCCCACCCGAGTTCACCAGACTGGCTATCGTCTGGTGAAAACTGTTTAGGCCCAGAACACCGGGTGCATCAACAATATAATTTGAATTGGGACTAAAGGTGTTTTCCGCCCCTGCATATAAATTACCTGCAATAATATGGGTTATGCCTGAATAGGTGTTGAGTCCGGTAAAAGTGGTACTCCCCTGGTAAATATCAACTTTTCCTGCCCCACTGATAACCGGAGAGAACAGGTAATTTGAGCTGGTGTGGTTAAAACTCAACGTACCGCTCCCAGAGCCAAAGGTAACCGTTGGCGTCTCAATAAAACCGGCCGTAGAGTCTCCCCCAGTACCGATACTCAACAAGCCTACAGCGTTTATGCCACTGGCGATAACCATACCCGTGGCTGACGATACCGTGCCATTATTTGCAACATACAGCGAGCCATCGACTGCGTTGGCGCTGGTCCCTAGCCCAATATTTAATAAGCTGACCATCGACCAGAGGGAGCCTTGCCCAGACACCAGAGCAACACTTTTTCCTTCCGGATTGAGTTGAGCAATATTATTTGTAAAGGTGGGGTGAGTAGCGATCAGTTTCGCACCGTCTAGCACCATTAAGGACCCATTGCCGAATGTACCCACTGAGACAGTGGTCGCCTCAATAGTAGACCCGGCACCGGAAAGATAAACACTGCCGTTGCTATTCCTCGATAATGAAGTATTGCCTTGACCTCCCCCAATACGCAAAACTGACGCAATCTTGACGGTGCCTCCGTCCGTTACATACAGTTCACCGTAGCCTAGGTGACCTACATTTATCCCCGGTGCAATACCAATAGTTGATACGGAATTATTAATCAGTGAGGAGCCGGGGCCACGCACAATAACCACACCTGAGCTCGTGGCACTGTCTCCTATCGTGAGTGGTTTTGTCGCACTGCTGTTAGCTATAGTAACGTTACCGCCGTTTTCGATAATCAATGTCCCGAGACCCGCGGCATTACTCGTAATCAACGAGTTGGTATTCAGGCTTGTACCATCGCCAGTGACGGTTAATGAGCCCGACTGGCTCCCGCCAATGAGCACTGCTGATGTGCCAACCAGGTTGGTATCTACCACAGCGCCATTTCCAATCGTCAATGAGGCAGGGTTATTCACCCCAACCGTAACTTGCCCCTGACTCGTTGACGTATTAATGACATTACCCAGGTCATCGAAAACAATAGGTGCTGACAATCCAGCATTAGAAAATAAAGACAGCGAACTCAAACCTAATATTAGTAATGTAGATATCGTTTTCTGTTGAGGCTTTTTCTCTTTCATCATATCAATGCCTTCTAAATTTTATTAATCGCTTGGTGAATGCTTAATCAGTTGACGTAACAGCGAACAAATATGCTCAAATGGCCAGCGTCGTCCACGCCCTGGAGGTAATGATTTCAATCCTTCCAGACCGTAAAGCGTAAACCAATTAACCCAGCGTCCCAACGATGAGCGCGCGCAGCAAAGCGTTTTGGCAACATCACTGAGCGAGTCACCACGGTGAAGCCTCAGCATAGCAGATGGCTGCTGATTTTATGACCGATAAACAGACACAGAACTACGGGCGTTACGCTGCAGAGCCAAACGAGATTCAACTGGCACGGTATTTTCATCTTGATGAGCGAGACCTTACTTTTATCAACCTGCGTAGGGGCAGGCATAACCGGTTAGGAATTGCCCTTCAACTCACAACCGCCCGCTTTCTGGGAACCTTCTTGCCCGATCTCATTCAAATACCGCCCGGTGTCCAGTTTTATGTCGCAAGGCAACTTAACATCCACTATCCAGAGATCATCTCCCGCTATGCTCAAAGGGAAAACACACGTTGGGAGCACCACGGGCTTATCAGGCAGCACTACAGCTATCATGATTTCGGTGATTTCCCGTGGTCGTTCAGACTGAAGCGATTGCTGTATACCCGTGCATGGCTCAGTAATGAACGTCCCGGACTGATGTTCGATTTTGCCACCGCGTGGTTGCTTCAAAATAAAGTGTTGTTGCCAGCCGCATCCACCCTGACGAGGGTCATTGGTGAAATCCGTGAGCGTGCGACCCGCCGCCTGTGGCGAAAATTGGCTGCGCTGCCAAACCGTTGGCAGACCGCACAACTGGCTGGGTTACTTGAAATCCCCGAAGGACAGCGACTCTCAGTGATGGAGTACCTAAAAAGAGGCCCTGTCACTATCAGCGGCCCCGCGTTCACTGAAGCACTTGAACGTTACACTCGCCTGCGCAGCCTGGAATTTTCCTGCGTGAATTTCACTGGGCTGCCTGCCATACAGCTCCGCAACCTGGCACGCTATGCCGGAATGGCATCGGTGAAATATATCAGCAGAATGCCAGAAGAACGGCGGCTGGCTATCCTCACCGCATTTGTGAAAGCGCAAGAAATCTCGGCGCTGGACGAGGCCGTTGACGTGCTGGATATGCTGATCCTCAATATTACCCGGGAGGCGAAGAAAACCGGGCAAAAAAAGCGACTTAGGACGCTCAAGGATCTTGACCGCGCGGCGTTGCTGCTGGCTCGGGCATGTGCACTTTTACTTGATGAAGATACTGGCGATGATTTGCTGAGAAAGACCATATTCAGCAGTGTACCTGTCGCCAGACTGGCAGAGTCCGTGGAAAAAGTGAATGAATTGGCCCGCCCCTAGGATACAAACTTTCAGGATGAAATGGTGGAACAGTACGGACGGGTAAGGCGTTTTTTGCCCGCACTACTGCGCGATCTGCACTTCCGGGCGGCCCCAGACGGTGAACATACCCTGGCTGCCATCCATTACCTGGCAGAGCTAAACGGCTCGAAAAAACGGATCCTGGACGATGCACCTGAACATATCATTTCAGGCCCTTGGAAACGCCTGGTGTACGATGCTGAAGGTCGGATACAGCGAGCTGGTTACTCGTTGTGTCTGCTGGAGCGGCTTCAGGATGCGCTACGCCGTCGTGACATCTGGTTGGAAAACAGCGATCGTTGGGGTGATCCGCGCCAAAAACTTCTTCAGGGGGAGGAATGGCAGGCGCAGCGGGTTCCAGTGTGCCGGGCATTGGGTCACCCCACCAATGGCAGTAAAGCATCGGAGCAATTGGCAGCACGGTTAGATGAAACCTGGAAAACGGTGGCATCACGTTTTGACTGCAATACCGCCGTGGGCATCTGCAATGAAGGTAAACATCCTTCGTTGACCATCAGCAGTCTGGATAAATTGGATGAGCCACCGGCGCTGATACGACTGAGCAGCCGAGTCAGACAATTGCTCCCACCCGTTGACCTGACAGAACTGTTGCTCGAGATTGACGCCAGAACGGGCCTCACCCGAGAATTCAGCCATGTCAGCGAGTCAGGTGCCCGTGCGCAGGATCTACATATAAGCCTATGTGCGGTGCTGCTGGCTGAGGCCTGCAATATCGGACATGAGCCGCTGATCAAGCACAATATCCCTGCACTGACCCGCCATCGCCTGAGCTGGGTGAAACAGAACTACATCCGAGCAGAAACGCTGGTCAGCGCCAATGCGCGGCTGGTTGATTTTCAGTCCTCGTTAGCGTTGGCAGGATACTGGGGTGGCTGTGAGGTAGCCTCCGCTGATGGTATGCGTTTTGTCACGCCAGTGAAAACGGTGAATTCTGGCCCCAACAGAAAATACTTTGGTTCAGGGCGCGGCATCACCTGGTACAACTTCGTCTCTGACCAATATTCGGGTTTTCATGGCATAGTGATCCCTGGAACGCTGCGGGATTCCATCTTTGTGCTGGAAGGGCTACTTGAGCAACAAACGGGACTAAACCCGGTTGAAATCATGACGGACACAGCAGGTACCAGTGACATTATCTTTGGCCTGTTCTGGCTACTGGGATACCAATTTTCACCTCGTCTGGCAGATGCTGGTGAGGCGGTGTTCTGGCGGGCCGACAAAGCAGCGAACTACGGGGCGTTGGACGAACTGGCGCGGGGTTGTGTTGACCTTTCTAAAATCGAAAGCCACTGGGATGAGATGATGCGGGTTGCCGGTTCGCTGAAGCTGGGCACTATTCATGCGTCAGAACTCATTCGATCTCTATTGAGAAGTACCCGACCGTCAGGGCTTGCTCAGGCAATAATGGAGGTCGGAAGAGTTAACAAGACACTGTATCTTCTCAACTATATTGATGATGAGGACTATCGCCGCAGGATCCTAACACAGCTGAACCGGGGCGAAGGTCGACATGCCGTGGCAAGAGCCATCTGCTACGGTCAGCGTGGTGAGATCAGAAAACGTTACCGCGAAGGGCAGGAAGATCAGTTGGGTGCGCTGGGTCTGGTGACAAACGCAGTGGTGCTGTGGAATACGCTTTATATGCAGGAAGCTTTGTCGCACTTGCGCAGCACTGGGGAAGGGCCAGAGGATGAACATATCGCGCGGCTTTCGCCTCTGATGCACGGTCATATCAACATGCTGGGACATTATACGTTCACACTACCGGAGGATATTATGAAGGGGGAGTTGAGGCCGTTAAATCTCAATATAAACAATGAATTGTCTCCTTAGCGTGGTTTTTTACATCATTGGACCTCAAACCCCA
>NZ_JBOBDP010000027.1:0-10756 GCF_050586585.1 Yersinia sp. J1 | reverse complement strand
TACTTACATACCTACGATCACTCTTTTGGAGAAACTGCGTGAAGAGGGCTTTCAACCTTTTTATGCCTGTCAAACTCGTGTTCGTGATGAAAACAAGCGCGGACATACTCGCCATATGCTGCGTCTACGTCGAAATGGGTTTAGCAAAAATGATGAAGTGCCCGAAATTATTTTGCTTAACAGTCATGATGGTAGTAGCAGCTATCAAATGATCCCCGGTCTTTTTCGGTTCGTCTGCAATAACGGATTAGTATGCGGTGATACGTTCGGTGATGTGCGTGTCCCACACAAAGGTGATGTGGCTGGACAAGTTATCGAAGGTGCCTATGAGGTTTTAGGTCTGTTCGATAAAGTGACTGAATCACGAAACGAAATGAAATCCATTATGTTGAATAATGAAGAACAACAGGCTTATGCAGAGGCTGCATTAGAGTACAAATACTCAGACGATCATCAACCTATTACCGCAGGTCAAATTTTAAATGCTCGCCGTTGGCAGGATAAAAATACTGATTTATGGACGACTTATCAGCGGGTGCAGGAAAATATGATAAAGGGTGGGCTACATGGCATTAATGCGCAAGGTAAGCGCAGTAAAACCCGTGCTGTAAATGGGATTACGGGAGATATCAAACTCAATAATGCTCTTTGGAAATTGGCCGAAGAAATGAAAAAAATTAAAGCCTAATTTACTTTATGGCGGTGCTGATAACACCGCCTATAGGAGCAATTATGAGTAAAGAACTGGAAGTTAAACGCTGTCTGGTTTGCTCTACAGCATACATGACATTTGATGATAATACTGTTCTTGGCCTGTACGGTTGCCGGATTACGCCACATGTCAATTGGGTTTTAGAATATGAATACGGATTTATTATTGATTTGTGGGGCGGGAGAGTCGCTGTTTTGCGTTTGAAACGTATGGGATTATCAAAAACTCTCAGAAAATTTGTTTATCAGATGATGACAAAATATGACATTAAAATGATTCAATTTGATTGCGACGGTGGTGTGATTTCAGGAATGCCAGTCTGCAATTGGTGAAAAATTTTTATCCATCAGCAGCACATTGAGTGCCGCTGATGGATATTAATAGATTCGAGACATGAACCTATATTGCATTAAATTTACCCTTTCTGCCGTTCACGGCATTGAGCCATGACCGACAGATTTATCAACTCTGTGCTGTCACATTTTTTCCGGTATTTTCTACTTCTGCTTTTTTAATGCTTCTTACTTTCGATAATGAAGCCGCTTTCTTTTTTGTCACAGCTACAGATTTAATGGCTTCCTGAATAGCTCTTTCACTGACAACAATTTCGCAACTTTCCAATGCTGATTTTATATCTTTAGCTGTATACCCTTTTTGCGTAGCCAAGATTAAAATTTGCTCTTTTAATCCTGCCAATACTTCCTTACCCGTGAGACGCTCTGTTCTCAAATCAGGTAATTCAGATAATTGTACTTTCGCTAATTCTAACTGCTCAGTACTGTAATGATTTTTTGCCGCCATATGCCATATTTCCCCATTCGAAAAATTTTAGGTACGACAATAGCATACGGGCGTTTCAAATCAGTACAACTCCGAAAAAAGTTCTCCCATGGTGTAATGACTTCTCAGGCCATTTAAGGCAAAATACAAATATCCGGTTTCAAATACGGGACAGGATATGTTTTGTAGCACCGCCTGCACGCAGTCTGCCCTACAAAACGACCTGGTCAGGGCAGAGCCCCGACACCCGCTAGACTGAGACTACGAGACTGTAAGGGAAATTATCACCATGAGTAAAAGCGAAAGCCGGAACAGAACAGCCCTGCTGCCCAGCATTCGCTGTTACCCAGAGGAAAAGGAAATCATTGCAACAAAAGCAAAAGCATCAGGCTTAAGTGTGGGGGCCTATATGCTTCGTAGTGGCCTTGGACGCCGTATTGAATCAAAGTGCGATACCGAAATGATAATGGAACTTCGCCGACTTGGAGGGTTGCAAAAACACCTGTTTAACGAGGGGCGGGGCAATGTCAGTGAGGTATTTAGCAAAGAGTACTCTGAGGTACTTGTGGCTATCAAAAAAGCGATTATCAGTATAGACCTGGGTATTGATGGCTTAGCTGCAGAGCGAGATAAAGCATGATCCCAATTGTTCCAGAAAAGCGGCGGGATGGCCGTTCCAGTTTCATTCAACTGGTGAGTTATTTGACTCTTCGCGATGAAGTCAAACCCGATATGCCTATCTCTCCTGATAATCCCTATATCCGACCTTCTCTCTCTAAGGCCGCTATCTTTGATCGCCTGATTGATTATCTCGACCGGAAAGCTTCTGTAGAAGACCAAACCGTGTTGGCCATGTTTGATGATGGCACTCAGCAAATTAAAAGTGGAAACGTTGTTTGCGAAACCAATTGTTTCAGCCTGGAAACCGCGTCGGCTGAAATGAACGCTGTTGCGATGCAAAACACGCGTTGTGTGGATGCTGTTTATCACTGCATCTTATCCTGGCGTGAAGAAGATACACCGACTGACGAACAAATTTTTGATAGTGCTCGATACTGTTTGAAGCAACTCGGTATGGCCGATCATCAGTACGTCGTTGCGGTGCATAGAGATACCGATAATGTGCATTGCCATATTGCCGCGAACCGCGTTAACCCTAAATCATACCGCGCCGCTAATCTCTATAATGATGTTGATACATTGCATAAAGCTTGTCGCCATCTGGAGATGAAGCATGGTTTCACCCCGGATAATGGAGCATGGAAAGTGAATGGATCACACCAAGTCGTGCGCAGTGAAAATGACTTTAAATCTATCCCCCGTAAAGCTAGGCAATTGGAGTACTACGCTGACTCAGAGAGTCTGTTTAGCTATGCGACAGGGGAGTGTCGTCAACGTATTGGTGAGATTGTGGCAGGGGATAACCCTTCATGGAATGCTATTCATACTGAGCTTATTCGTGCAGGTCTGGAGTTAAAACCCAAAGGGGAGGGCTTAGCAATTTATTCGCGCGAAGATGAAAGTCTGCCTCCTATTAAAGCAAGTAGTCTGCATCCAGACCTGACCTTGTATTGCCTTGAAGAGACGCTGGGTAAGTTTGAGCCGTCACCGGAAATTGTGATGTTAACCGATGATAATGACAACATCATTCATTCCAACTATAAACGAGAATTCATTTATGAGCCTCGTCTACATGCTCGGGATAACACTGCCCGTATCGACCGACGTCTGGCCAGAGCCGATGCGCGAGAGGATTTGAAAGCACGCTATCAGGCTTATAAGTCTGCATGGATAAAGCCTAAGTTGGAGGGGGGGACACTCAAGCAACGTTACCAACATGTGGCTAAACGTTTTGCCTGGCAGAAAGCCAGAGCGCGAATCGCCATCGGTGATCCATTGCTCCGCAAGTTGACTTATCACATCATTGAAGTTGAACGAATGAAAGCTATAGCGGCCTTGCGTATCGCGGTTAAAGCAGAGAAAAAAGTCTTCAATGCCAACCCGGAAAATCGTAGATTGAGTTATCGCGCCTGGGTAGAGCAACAGGCCCTTAATCATGACCAGGCGGCTATTGCACAGTTGCGTGGCTGGTCGTATCGACTTAAACGTGCTAACAAAACACCACCGCTTTCTGAGAATGGTATCCGGTGTGCAGCAGCTGATGATTGCAGACCATTCAACTTGGAGGGCTATGATACTCAAATTAATCGCGACGGCGTCATTCAGTATCGGCATGATGGAATCGTACAAGTACAGGATCGTGGTGAGAGGATAGAAATAGCCAATCCATTTATCTCTGATGGCCAGCATATCGCGGGTGCTATGACGATTGCAGAAGAAAAATCAGGGGAAGTGATGGTCTTTGAGGGGAGCCGTACTTTTGTCAATCAGGCATGTGGATTGGTCGGATGGTTTAATGAGGGGGGCGAGAAACCGCTACCGCTTAGTGATCCTCAGCAACGTATATTAGCGGGTTATGAGGTTGACCGACAGGCGTCATATTCGGGGATTTTACAGCCAAAATCAGGTGCGGATAAGTTGCACGAACTGGAGCAAGGTCATAAACCACAGGGTGGATATCGACCTCAGTAAACTGTCGTAAGCACGAAACAAAAAAGCCGACTCCAAAGACTGGAGCAGGCTTTTTTGTTATTAATTAACGTGTCCGCGCAGCAGCTGCATCGCTGGCTGATATGATAACCAGGCATTACTGTTGTCACCTGCAACTTCGGTAAAAATGGCTATCAAGCGTTGAAATACTTCATCGTGTTTCGTTTTATCAAATTGTACTGGCATTGAAAACAAGTTGAGCAATCGAGCGCACTCATCGCGCAGGTTCTCGGCACGAGACGTGCTCAATGCTTGCAACCTGTGCCCCTCCCGGGTGTCTAGCTGAACTATCAGCATCATGGCACATAGTCGTACCATTTCGGTGTAACCTCGCTGATAATCTAGGTTGTTATCGCTCATCGATGTGCCTCAGTATTTAGGTAAAAGCGGCTGACTTTCTTGCCATAACCGTTCAAATTCCTGTTCGTAGGCCGCGACCAACTGCGGCTGGTTCCGCACGACTAGAACGTTTTCAGCATTACGCTTGTCTGCACTGGCCGAGTAGTTATAGCTCCCTGTCTGGAGCGTATTACTGTCGGCCAGAATTATCTTATTGTGCATTATAGAGTAATTACCATTTAGGCGAATAGGAATGCCCTGATTGGCAAGGAATGTCACCGCGGTATAGCTATCGCTGTTACTTTTCTTGTCTGCTACCACCCTGACGCTAACCCCTCGTTGTTTGGCCGCCACCAAAGCTTGCGCTATTCCTTTATCGGTAAAAGAGTAAGCCTCCATGTTCAGGGTATTCTTGGTCTGGTTAATTACATCCAGTACGGCAACTCTGGCAGAATGCGAAGGGGAGAAGCCAACAGTGAACGCCGGCATCGCGAAAGCAGGCCAAGACAGTGTCAATGTGGCCAGGATTATCAACGGTGAACTTTGCGCAAAAAAGCGATGTTTCATTTTTATATTTTCTCCATTCATCCTGGCGTTACTTCATTGGCTATCTCGATAACATTAAAGTCACCGGTCCCAAAAGCCTGGCAGTTGTGCCACATAGTTAGGCACAGTGGGCAGGTAATTTTACCGTCAACTGGTGAAGGTATTAATTCGATGTCTGTTGCACGAAACTCAACGCAGCAAAGCGATTTAAAACCTATTACGTCGGTAGCTATGTGGGTCAGATACTCTTTTTTTCCCAAATGGGGGGGATAGAGATAACTGGAACGATAAGATACGGTGCGGGGATGCAATGTGCCTGCCGCCACGAATGATTGATCTTCCATTGCTGTGCTCACTTTTAGATATGTATTTGTTCCCTGTGGTAGAGCTGAGGGAATATTGGGATATTATTGAAAGGCCAACAGGTCAGTTTGATATGGTATTTTGCAGGTCAGCATCGGCTAAGGAGGTAGCCACTTCTTTTGAGACCCGGATAGTTTTCGGTGGTGTTGGTTGATGGCGCCATTTGCGTTTGTTTTGATGTAAAGCTTCTCTGGCCGCTTCAAACATCAATATGCCCCGTTGGGTTGGGTTGTAGCTGATATCAGCGCGGTTATCCAGATCAAGGGTAAGGTCTACAATACGTTTAAGAATTGGGTCCATGATGCCGATTTGATGGGTACTGTCTTCTGGGCCGTCTAAGCGTAGTAATATGTCTTCAATTTCTTGCGCGGATGGGGGGAGTTTGCGCAATAAGGTCGGATTTAGAGCAAGTAGCTCGGCTTCTGTTGGGGTTTGTACTTCAATAAATCGGTTTATTCGCATCGGTAGCGCTGATGTCATCTTGTCATCATCCGGGATATAGATAGCACTACTCGGTACCAGGGCACTTTTGAAAGAAATCATCCCTTCACCAGGATTTAACTCTTTCAGGTCGCCGAGATCCAGCCGGTCTTTTTCACGAATGTAGTTGTTTTTGGCATCTTCATAGTTGGGTGTAATGATGCCGCCCGCTTGTTCAACTGCCCCCAATTCGGCGTAATATCCTTTCCCGCCAGTAATCTTGGCCAACTCAAAAGTATCTTTCTCATCCTGCAGGGCCATAAACCATTTGGTGAGCAAGTTAGCGTTTACCGTCATGTATTCACCACGATGTTCTGCGATAAACCGCTGAATATCCTGAGCAGAAACAATCAGCATATATCCCAAGCTACGCATCTGGCTGGCCAGGTTATCCATACCAGGACCAAAATAGGCACCTAACTCATCCATCGCGATAGCAAACGGAAATTTCCCGCTGTATTTTTTAACGATTAACACATCGTTGAGCATTCCCTCGAGCTCACAACCCAAGTCTCTGGCCATGGTCATGCGAATCGCGGATATATACAGTTTACCTATATTGGACGCTTCACCTTTTGACAGTTCCAGGGCTGGAATAGTGGTACACAGAATGCGGTCGTTGTGCAGTATGTCCTCAATGTTTATGTCGCCGGCATCGGTAGAGAAAATGTGGCCGTACAAGTCGTTGAACATGGTGAGCATGCGGTTGAATTGCTGAATTAAGTAGCCGTGTTGATCATAGACACCTTGCTCCCAAGTTGAGGGCTGGCTAATGAGCTCAATGCGAAAGCCGGCTAGTGTATTGAAATAGTTTTCTAATGGGTTATAGGCTTCTTTATGCCAGCCATCGCGTTTGGCTTCCAGGTAGAGCTCAGCCAATTTTCGTAAAGGTAAATACGATTGGATAACTGTCTGAGATATGGTCCGTTTTTCTTTTTTACATTTGTAGTAAACCGCATAGACCAACGCAGCATTCATGGATTTGGCTTTGTCCTGCCAGCCAGCATCACCGCTCCCCGCAGGGGGAAGCATGGATTCCATTAATTGGATGATGAAAGTGGTGTTGGCGGTACCAAACAGATTGATCGTGTTGGACGGTTGGCGTTTTTTGTCATTGAGTAGCAGCAGTAAAAGCTTGTCCATTCCTCCCGTCATAAAGTTAAGTACGTAAAAATCATCTTCCCGACCAAACCGGCGAGCTAGCGACCACATAGCAAAAGCCAGCGAGTTTTGCCCTTTACCATCTGAATAACAGATGCCTCGGCCCCAGCAGATGGCATTCAAGAAAACGGACAGCAGCGCTTCTGTTTTACCTGACCCCGTCGTGGCCAATAACAACATATGGCGCAATGCATCATCCAATGTTAGCCAGAGCTCGCGAGCGAGGGCTTTACCTCTGGCAAAGCCCAGACACATAACACCTGCAGCTGGAAAAAATTTGCGGGTCCGTACCACATAGCGGAAAAATCCCCATAAACCATTACGGTACTTGGGCATTTCGCGCTCCGTTGTCAGGTCTATTCCGCCCACATCTGTTGGCATGCGCAGGGGCATTCGAAAAGGACGGTCGCTGAACAGCATGACATGGAGTAAAAGTCCGGGAACACTGATCAGAAGACTGGCGGGGAATATCCAGCCCATAACCAAGCCAGCAAGCAGGAAGAACTGGACGCCAAACGGGGAGAGTAGGGCGTCATTTATAAAGGTATAGCCAAGCGACCGCCGAACTCGGCGGGCTTCGATTTCAACTGATTGAGCCATTTACAAACCTCAACGACGGATGAATATTTGAAAGGATATACAGCGGGATTACAGAACAGAATTATTGAGGGCGCGGTGTATTCAGAAACGCTTCCAATGCATCGTCACTTTTTAATGAGGTCAAAGGGATGTAACGGCCATCATCCGCTATCAGTGACGGTGTTCCAGGTAGGTTATACGCATCAAATGCGCTGTCATTACGGCTAATGGCTTCGGTACCTGTTTCGCACGATGCGAGAGGGAATGTATTTTCATTTGGATTCATACCTGAATCTGCCTGGAATAGCTTTTTCCATAAGGTCTTACGTGACAGAGGCGTTTGGCAGAGGATAGGGCTCACCAGATCAATGGTCTGTTGCTTACCCACCAGTGTGACTGGGAAAACCTCGACATTATATTTTTGGGCTAATGCCTCCAGTGCTGGCTCAATGATTTGGCAGTTATGGCACAGCGGGTCTGAAAATGCATAGAGTGTACGCTGATGGCCAGATGACAAGGCGATGGTGTAAAAGCCACTTTCAGCCGCATTACGTAATACCTGCGCCGTTTTTTGGTAGCCTGTTGCTGCAGTCGTAGAGGTGTTTGTCTGCGCTGGCATGGTTTTAGGTATTACCGGGACTTGTATTGGTGAAATGGGTTGTGGGGCGACAACGGGAGCTGGCTGAATCGCTGTTGGGTTACTTGTGCTAAGTTGTGTCACTGGTGTCGGATTATTTCGGGCCATATGTTCGCCGAGCGTTGTAAACACATACCAGCCATATGTGATGCACAAGACGATAGCCGTAACTAATAGCGTTAAGCACGCTATATTTCTGACCTTACAACGATGGTAGATAGCATTGTTGATAGCTTGCAAAAATAGCTCAGCTTCTTTGGTGGATGGCGCCTGATATATCATTGCGGAATTCACACCAAAGCTGTCGTGATATATCCCGTTGTCTTTTATGTAAAAACGGGAGCGCGAGCCAGGTTGAAGCAGTGTTATAAGGCAACTTGCACCAGATTGATGGGTATAAACGGACAGAGTGGAACCCTGCAAAGTGGCAGTATAGATCTGAGTCATGAGGTAGCCTTAGTGTTTGGATTTAGCGTTTTTTAGGTCGGAACGGTGCGCGAGGAGCGGATTTTGGCGGTTGAACTGCTGGCTCGTCATCTTTAGGTATAGAAGTTGTTGAATTTGGGCTTTCTGATTTAATTGGTGAGGCCCGCAATATGACTATATCGCTGTCATCCTCATCCTCACTGTCATGTTCTTTGGCGCGGGATTCTGATTGTGCTTCTCGTTCTTCCAATACCAGGCCAATGCGGCGTGAGTCGGCAAGTAAACCCTCGATAGCTATATCCATTCTTGTTGCAGGTACTTGAATGGTTACCCGGAACTTTTCAGATATTTCAGCGATCAATGTTTCCCATTTTGCTGCTGCAATAACCCCTGCCCCTTCAATAAATACCTTGGGGCGCCCGGAGGACGTCAATGCGTACCAGAGTGTTCTATCCAGGCCTTTTAGCCATCGAAAATTAGCACCAGGTAAACGTAAATCGCGGTCATGGAGTGCGGAGAGTGCTGTTCGTGTTGAGCTGTAATGACGCAGCCAGCGTACAGCAACGGGGGAATTTGCCACTTTGTAGAAAGCATCATTTGCCAGGCGTAGAACGGGATAACCTTTTTGGCCTTTATCACGACGGCTTTTGATGAGGCAAGAGCGATTCAGACCATCCAAAAGTTTTTGGGCACCTTTGCGGTCGTTGAAAAATACTTGTAATCCAAAGACTGCCACTAGTGCGCGTTCGTGAGCATTAAAGCTGGAGAAGTCTTTAAGTGGTGTGCCTAATTGTTGCTCAAATACTGTTTGGGCTCGAGTACGGTCAAGGCGTTCACCAATAACTAACTGATGTTGTATGGCAAATTCATCTGGAGACTGGGCGCTACGATGTTCCGGTGGATCGCAATTTAATAATTGCGTCTTCTTATCGCCATAGCAGAGTGCTGGAATAATACTGGGTGAGAACTGTGCCATGATGTGGGGAAGTGTATACACATCAATATGCCTGCGGGTTAGGTTCCGAGGATGATTACGAATTGCCAACATACTTCCAACCACAATGATAGACAGTGGCACCATTAAGATACCGGCAGTGCGATTCATGACAGCAATAAATTCCCCCCAGGTCATATTGTTTACTTGGTTGCCAGCCAAGGCCAACAGATTGATGCGTTCTGCTACGTAAATATGTATGCGTGGAAAATCGCAGAGAGACCAAAGCTGGTAAATAAGCCAGATGCATCCATACATGATAGGGGGTTGGTATATCCAGATAAGGAAAATGAACATCAATGCGATAGCGATAAACATCAGGCCATATTCTTGGCCCTGTTGTGGGTGTACAGCTCTTGTGGACATGGTTGCTCCGGGCATGGGAAAAGCCAGACGATCACATCGACGGGCGATAACAAGGTGGGTTCACACCAGAGAGAGTTTTATTGGGGGCAAAGAAAGAGCGCCGATAGGCGCTCAATTCAAAATGTTGGTATTAGAGGGTAGCAATAATCAGGCGAGTGCTTTTTTTTGAACAAACTCACTAAAAATATTTTTTGTTTTTACTTTAGGCTGGTATGAAGGAGTAAACAGTATGTCTAACTTATAGCTGAAACTTTTTGCTCCACTGATAGTAAAAGTGCTATCAGAGAGGTCTTTTATACTAAGTGTCAGCTTATTACCAACACACTCGTAGCCAATGATATCGCTAAAATCTATTCCGATAGCTTCATTCTTATCATAAATAGAAACCATCAAAACAGTACCATTCTTGTCATCAATCCCGATGAACTTACCTTCCAATGCTTGAATAACTTGAATATTAGTATTTGGTTGGAAGTTTGCACATGTGTAGCTTTCTACTGCTCTTCTAATCTTAGCTTCTGTAGCTTTGTAGATGAAATAAGCAGAATATGCCACTGTTGCTGTGATGATTATCAAAGCCCAAGGTACTATGGCGGTAAAGTTACCATCAATAAAAAAGTATGTGCCAGCCACAGGTAAGGTGATGGCTAAAAGTACTAAGGAAAGGAAGAATGCACCTACTACGTAGGCTCCTTTAGTTAGCTTAATAAGCTTTTTCATGCAAACTCCTTTTATTTAATACCATCGCTGTTGCTAGACGAAT
>NZ_JBOBDP010000026.1:0-12935 GCF_050586585.1 Yersinia sp. J1 | reverse complement strand
CTTCCAGGTTGTACTTTCATCTTTATGCCCCATCCAGCCCATCAGAAGCTCCATACAGTCGACAATGGGTAATTTCGCATCTAGTAAATCACTGAGGCGATAGGTGCCATAGGTGGCGCGTAAGTCATGGAAGCGATGGGCGAATGATGGTTTTACCTGTTTGATTTCTGCCCTGAATTCAATCCATCGAGCTTCAGTGGATTTCGCTGTGACAGGGTTGCCTTGTTGGCTAACAAAGAGTGGTTCGTGGCGTTTACAGCGTTCTAGTATTTCAACTGTCTTGTGAGTTGATGGACGGGACTCTCGACCTAACTGCTCAATTTTTCTGTTAAGTTTGGCGACACGCTTCAGGCGGCGTTCTGAAGTTCGATATTCATTCAATGACTGAAGCAAATCCGATGAGATCTCAACCACCCTGTTTTTTAGGAACTTGGTTTGTACCCCTGTAGAGCGGGGGCATAACAGAATTTCTAGGCGATGTTCGCTCTCAACAAGCGGGGTTGCTGTATCTAGCGCATCTAGTGTCAGGGTTGCCACTTCTTCAACTCGCATTCCTGTATCAACTGCAAGCAAAACTTGTAAGCGCAACTCTTCAGATGTGTGTAGGAGGTGTTGAGTCAAAATACTTAGGGCATCAAGACTTAACGGAGATAGTGGTCTGATGTTTTTACTGTCCGCATTTCTTGGTACTTTTATGCGTAAATCACTGGTCTGGACGACAAAAGTTGGAGATATATGGGCAAGAACCCCATTGTTCTGAATAGAAACAAACTCTATTTTGAAGGGTGCTTCCTGCTCGTTCTTCACTATAAGGTAACCATCATGCATCAGCCATTTATAGTAATTGACGATTTGGTTCATACGAACACAGGCTGTGCTATGTGCAAGTCCGCCTTGCTTTATTTGCTTGAGCAGGTGGGCGCGGAATAGGTAAGTCGGCTTGAGCCGTTTAACAGGTGGAAATTTATCCCACGGTAATCCGTTGTCCTCAAGAAACTGATAATAGGCACGCAGGGCCTGTGCGCAGGGAGATAAGTCTTCTGCTTTCTTGACGGTCTTTAGATAAAACAAATAGCTGTTGGCTGCGAGATTGAATATGCCATCTTGCGAAAAAAATGTTGGCAGTGAACCAATATTGCCATTGGAAGGCTGGCAATGGAATGTATCATCATCCAGTTTGTGTAGTTCAGTCTCTTTGAAGATATCGCTGGAGTGCACAAGGTATGTCATAAATTATCCTGAAAAATATCACTGTCCATGTATACATGATGGACAGTGATTGATTATTTTCCAGATTTATTTACGTGTGTAAGATGCGTTTTCTACACTAACCCCTCATGGTCACAAATTCTTCCGCGGCGGTCGGGTGGATAGCTACGGTATTGTCGAAGTCTTTCTTGGTTGCGCCCATTTTTACTGCTACGGCGAAACCTTGCAGAATTTCATCCATACCAAAGCCGATTCCGTGGATACCGACGATTTTCTCTTCTGCGCCCACGCATACCAGCTTCATACGGCACGGCTGGCGATGTTGAGTGACGGCGCTGTACATCGCAGTAAAGGAGGATTTATAGACTTTTACCTGATCGTCGCCAAACTGCTCACGCGCCTGCGGCTCGGTTAAACCAATAGTGCCAATGGGTGGGTGGCTGAATACCACGGTTGGAATATTGCTGTAATCAAGATGCTCGTCTGGCTTGTTGTTAAACAGGCGCTCGGACAGGCGGCGACCTGCAGCCACGGCAACCGGAGTCAGCTCCACTGCACCCGTGTTGTCACCAACGGCATAAATACCTTTTACATTGGTATTTTGGAATTTATCGACGACGATATAGCCTTTTTCATTGGTTTTCACACCGCAGGCGGCCAGATTCAGGTTGTCGGTCGCAGGTTCGCGGCCAATCGCCCAGATCAGATGATCAACGGTCACTTCTGTGCCGTTTTCCAGTTGCAGCGTCAGACTGCCGTCAGCATTTTTAATCACGGCTTTTGGCACGGATTCGGTATGCAGTTTTGGCCCTTCGGTGTTCATGACTTCCACTAGGGTTTCTACGATCAGCGGATCAAAACTGCGCAGCGGCGCGTGTTTACGTACAAACAGGTGAGTTTCGGTGCCTAAACCGTTCAGTACGCCAGCGATTTCGACGGCGATATAACCCGCGCCAATGACGGCAACGCGTTTTGGCATTTCATCTAGCTCAAAGAAACCGTCGGAATCAATACCGTATTCCGCGCCGGGAATATTTGGATGGCTAGGGCGGCCGCCGGTGGCGATCAGGATGTGATCCGCAGTGATTTTCTCGCCGTTGACTTCAACGGTATGAGCATCGACAAAGCGAGCGAAGCCCTGAATCACATCAACTTTGTTATTGCCTAAACCACGCTCGTAGGACTGATGAATACGATCAATGTAGGCGGTACGGTTGGCGATCAGGGTTTTCCAGTCGAAGTGGTTCACCGTGGTATCAAAACCGTAGTCCGGACCGTACATGCGAATCGCTTCAGCGATTTGTGCCGCGTGCCACATCACTTTCTTCGGCACACAGCCGACGTTGACGCAGGTGCCGCCGAGCTGTTTAGCTTCGATCAGCGCACATTTTTTACCGTACATGGCTGCCCGGTTGATCGATGCGATCCCGCCACTGCCGCCGCCAATTGCCAGATAATCGTAATGTTTGGTCATCAGGATCATTTCCATGAGTGTAGTTTTATAGAAGCAAAGAGTTTAACGCCAGATCCCACTTTGTCGCAAAGATTGCATCGATGGCTGTGATAGGTGTTGGAAGACGAGAAAGCTTTTGCGCTAAACGGTGATAAAAATTGGGTAATATTGAATGAGCCGGACAGCATGGATTGCAGCCCGGCCAGGAGCGAAAGGCGCGGCGATTATTCCGGCACGACCCATTTTACCAAGGTGTGGCCGTGACCAGAGGGTACTAGCGCTTTATGCAGCCAAGGTAGCAGATCGGTCATTTGTTTTTCCAACTTCCACGGCGGGTTAATTACGATCATGCCAGAGGCAGTCATACCGTGTTGATCGCTATCCGGACGTACCGCCAGTTCGATTTGCAGAATCCGGCGGATGCCCGTGGCTTCTAGTTCACGCAGTAATCGTTTGATTTGCTGGCGTAATACCACTGGATACCATAAAGCGTAAGTACCGGTCGCAAAGCGCTTATAACCTTCCTGAATCCCTTTTACCACGTCCTGATAATCGGTTTTCATTTCATAAGGCGGATCCATTAGCACAAAACCGCGGCGAGACTGCGGTGGTAACTGAGCTTTCAGTTGCTGGTAACCGTCGGCGCGTTGCACTTTGGAGCGTTCGTCTTTGGCAAATTCTTTACGCAGCATCGGGTAATCGCTGGGATGCAGCTCGGTTAGGCTGATTTTGTCATATTCACGTAGCAAATGACGGGCGATCAGCGGCGAACCAGGGTAATAACGTAGCTGCCCGTTGTGATTCAACGCATTAATGGCGCTCATATACGGAGCTAAATCAGCCGGTAAATCATCTCGTTGCCAAATCTTGGCGATACCTTCCAGATATTCCCCAGTGCGTTCGGCGTGCTCGCCGCTTAGCTGATAGCGGCCTGCGCCAGCGTGGGTATCTAGATAAAGGAAAGGTTTTTCTTTTTCTTTCAAAGACTCAATAATCAGGCTTTGAACAGTATGTTTGAGTACGTCGGCATGGTTGCCTGCGTGAAAACTGTGGCGATAACTTAACATTTGCGGCTTCTCCTGCGGCTTAGGCAGCATTATCTATCAAAGGGAATGATGCCGCCAGCCATTGATTTTCCGCGCGACAGACCTCATGTTAAATGTTCATCCGCATTTATCATCTGACGGTAGGAAAATCATGAGTAAACCATCGTCAGGACGACAACTATAATCAGGACACCCTATGACAAATCCGCTGTTGACTCCGTTCTCCTTGCCGCCGTTTTCGGCTATCCGCCCTGAAGATATCGTGCCTGCGGTGCAATCCGCTTTAGATGAATGTCGTCAATCGGTGGAGCGGGTTGTGGCCCAACCGGGTCCTTTCACCTGGGATAATCTGTGCCAGCCGCTGGCAGAATCCGACGGCCGTCTCTCTCGCATCTGGTCGCCTGTCGGCCATTTAAACGCGGTAAAAAATAGCCCGGAATTGCGTACCGCCTACGAGCAAAGCCTGCCGCTGCTGTCTGAATACGGCACCTGGGTTGGCCAGCATAAAGGTTTATATCAGGCTTACGTCAGCCTGAAAGAAGGCCCCGGCTTTGCCGAATTGACTCCGCCGCAGCGTAAAGCGGTGGAGAATGCGCTGCGTGATTTCCAATTGTCCGGTATTGGTTTACCGGAAGAGCAGCAAAAACGTTACGGTGAAATCGTGGCGCGTCTGTCCGAGCTGGGTTCGACCTACAGCAATAATGTGCTGGATGCCACTATGGGCTGGACCAAACTGATTACCGATGAGAAAGAGCTGGCTGGTTTGCCGGAAAGCGCTCTGGCCGCCGCTCGCGCGATGGCCGAAGCCAAAGAGCTGGATGGCTGGCTGCTGACGTTGGATATGCCGAGCTATCTACCGGTGATGACTTACGCGGATAACGCCGCGCTGCGTGAAGAAATGTATCGCGCGTTTGCAACCCGGGCCTCCGATCAGGGGCCGAACGCCGGTAAGTGGGATAACAGCGAAATCATGGCTGAAATCCTGACTCTGCGCCACGAACTGGCTCAGTTATTAGGATTTGAAAGCTATGCCGATCATTCATTGGCGACCAAAATGGCTGAAGATCCGCAGCAAGTGCTGAATTTTCTGAATGATCTGGCCAAACGTGCACGTCCGCAGGCAGAAGAAGAGCTGGCGCAGCTGCGTGCTTTTGCCAAACAACACTTCGGTGTCAGCGAGTTAGCGGCGTGGGATATTCCTTACTATTCCGAGAAACAAAAGCAGCATTTATTCTCCATCAGCGACGAGCAACTGCGCCCTTACTTCCCGGAACAGCGCGTGGTAGAAGGTCTGTTCGAGGTCGTGAAACGCATTTACGGTATTACCGCCAAAGAGCGGCAGGGCGTGGATACTTGGCATCCGGACGTGCGTTTCTTCGATCTGTTTGATGCTCAGGGCGAGCTGCGCGGCAGCTTCTATCTGGACTTGTACGCTCGCGAACACAAACGCGGCGGTGCGTGGATGGGCGATTGTATCGACAGTCTGCGTCTGGCTAACGGTGAGCTGCAAAAGCCGGTGGCTTATCTGGTGTGCAACTTCAATGGCCCGGTCGGTGATAAACCGGCGCTGTTTACCCATAATGAAGTCACGACTCTATTCCATGAATTTGGCCACGGTTTGCACCATATGCTGACCCAAATTGATACCGCCGGTGTTTCCGGCATCAGCGGTGTGCCTTGGGATGCGGTCGAGCTGCCGAGCCAGTTTATGGAAAACTGGTGCTGGGAGCCGGAGGCGCTGGCGTTTATCTCTGGCCATTATCAAACCAATGAGCCTTTGCCGCAGGAAATGCTGGATAAGATGCTGGCGGCGAAAAACTATCAGGCGGCGCTGTTTATCCTGCGTCAGCTCGAATTCGGACTGTTTGATTTCCGTATGCATTTCGAGTTTGATCCGGCTAAAGGTGCGCAGATTCTGTCAACCTTACAGGAAGTGAAAAAACAGGTTGCCGTAGTGCCATCACCAAGCTGGGGTCGATTCCCCCATGCTTTCAGCCATATTTTTGCCGGTGGTTATGCGGCGGGTTATTACAGCTATCTGTGGGCAGAAGTGCTGTCGGCGGATGCGTTCTCCCGCTTTGAAGAAGAGGGCATTTTCAACGCTGAAACAGGCCAATCTTTCCTCGACAATATTTTATCTCGCGGTGGTTCCGAGGAGCCGATGACGTTGTTCAAACGCTTCCGTGGGCGCGAGCCGCAGTTGGATGCTATGCTGCGCCACTACGGTATTAAAGGTTAAGTCTGAAGGGCATTATCCCGCGTGAGTATTCGTTTAATTTGTGAAGAAGGTGCCGATCCCGGCACCTTATCTATTCTGGCTGAACGCTGGGGTTTGATTTCTGACGAGCAGGCGACGATGGCGCTGGTGTTAACGCCAACGCAATTGGAGCTGCGTAAGTTGGATGAACCCAAGCTCGGCGGGATTTTTGTCGATTTTGTTTCCGGTACTCTGGCTCATCGCCGTCGGTTTGGCGGCGGACGCGGTGAGGCGGTGGCGAAAGCCGTTGGTATCAAAAAAGGCTATTTGCCGAACGTGGTAGACGCAACCGCCGGTTTGGGGCGCGACGCTTTTGTTTTGGCGGCTTTGGGCTGCAAAGTCCGGATGCTGGAGCGGAACCCGGTAGTGGCTGCGTTGCTGGATGATGGCCTGCGGCGGGGTTATCAGGACCCTGAAATCGGTGGCTGGTTACAGGAACGTATGACTTTGCTACATGCTTCCAGCCTAACGGCGTTGGCCGATCTCGATCCGCGTCCAGAAGTGGTTTATCTCGATCCTATGTATCCGCACCGGCAGAAAAGCGCGTTGGTGAAGAAAGAAATGCGAGTGTTTCAGTCATTGGTTGGCGCGGATGAAGATGCTGATGGACTATTGGCCCCGGCGCGCGCACTGGCCACCAAAAGAGTGGTAGTGAAGCGGCCTGACTACGCTGAACCTTTGGCTGGCGTGCCCGCTCAGGCCGCCATTACGACCAAAAGTCACCGTTTCGATCTGTATTTGCCTTAGGCGATATCGTTTAAATTCGTTGTCTAAACTCCCCATTCCAGCACGACGTTTTTGCCAGAATGGGGTTTTATTATCCGACCTTAACTTAAAGCACGCCCTGCGCCAGCATGGCATCAGCAACTTTTACAAAGCCTGCGATATTGGCACCGTGAACGTATTGCGTTTGTTTTCCTTCTCCGCCGAATTCCACGCAAGACTGGTGAATATCCAGCATGATGTGACGTAAACGCACATCCACTTTCTCTGATTTCCAGCTCAGGCGTGCCGCATTCTGCGCCATTTCCAAACCCGATGTGGCAACGCCGCCGGCATTGGCAGCCTTACCCGGAGCAAACAGCACGCCAGCTTCGATAAAAGCATCAGTGGCCTGAATGGTCGTTGGCATATTTGCGCCTTCCGCGACGGCTTTCACACCGTTGGCGATAAGCTGACGAGCGGCGGGCAGATCCAATTCATTTTGGGTCGCGCAAGGCAGAGCAATGTCTACCGGCACGTTCCAAGGCTGCTCACCCGTCAGATAGGTCAGATTGCGCTCGCGGGCATAATCTTCCACGCGGCCATAACGTTGGTTTTTGATTTCAGACAGGTGGGCCAGTTTTTCTGGCGTAAAGCCAGCCTCATCTACCAGAGTGCCGCCAGAATCGGAAACGGTAATCACGCGCGCGCCCAATTCCATTGCTTTCTCAATGGTATACTGCGCTACGTTACCCGCGCCGGATACTGCCACTTTCATGCCTTCAAATCCCAAACCGTGGCGTTTCAACATAGCGTCGGTGAAATAAACCAGACCGTAGCCGGTAGCTTCTGGGCGAATCAGACTGCCACCGAAGGACAAACCTTTGCCAGTGAACACGCAGGCGGTGTTGTTGGACAGCTTTTTCATCATGCCGGTCATAAATCCAACTTCACGACTGCCAACGCCGATATCACCGGCTGGCACGTCGGTGTCTGGGCCAAGATGACGATAGAGTTCGGTCATCAATGCCTGACAGAAACGCATGACTTCAGCCTGACTTTTCCCTTTAGGGTTGAAGTCGGATCCACCTTTTCCGCCACCCATTGGCAGGGTGGTGAGAGCATTTTTGAAAGTTTGCTCAAAGCCGAGGAATTTCAGAATCGAAAGATTTACCGATGGATGGAAGCGCATCCCGCCTTTGTAAGGGCCGATTGCGGAGCTGAACTGCACCCGCCACGCGCGGTTAACCTGTACCTGACCTTTATCATCAACCCACGATACGCGGAACTGGATGACTCGCTCAGGTTCAACCAGACGCTCCAGCAGACTTTGCTCGCGATAGCGCGGATTCTGTTCCAGGAATGGCCATAGGGAGGTGAAAACTTCACGGACTGCCTGAAGGAATTCCGGCTGGTGGGCATCACGTTGTTGTAAAGATTCTAGAAACGACTCCAGAGAGGCTAAATCATTCATCAAAAAAGATTCCTTTGTACATGGTAGATCCCCGCTAACGATTTCTTATTGGAATGAGTATGGCGAAATAGTGAGAGGGCGATGTTGTGTCTTTCTTGACTATATCACCGCTTTATAATCATACCGCAAGGGTTTTCTCACTGAAATATAACGAAGTTATTAGGGCGGGGGACAAAGGGATTTGGGGTTATATAATGATAAACGCCTGCATAGGCAGGCGTTCTAAATGTATATTAATTCAATCGTGGTTTATTATTCGTCATCTTCGTCTTTCAACGGAACGATCAACATGTCGACGTGAACGGTATTAATCAGCTGGCGAGCAGAGGACATCAGCTTGCTCCAGAAGTCTTGATGATGACCACACAGCACCAGATCGATATCGTATTTTTTAATCGCATCAACCAGAACCTGGCCCAAATCGCCGCTACCGCTTAAGGTTTCAGTGATTGGATAACCTGCATTTTGGGATAGCTCGGTCAGCGCGCTGTGGGTTTCTTCAGAAATACGTTTCTGCATGTCGCCCAAATTAACGTCGATCAGGCCGGTATAGAGATCCGAATAGTTAACATCCACATGGATCAGGGACACTTTGGCATTGTATGGTTTGGCCATAGAGACCGCTTTTTCAACCAACACCTTGCTTTCCGGAGACAGGTCTACCGCAATCAGAATGTGTTTGTAAGCCATAAGTAAACTCCTTCCATAATGCTAATTAATGGGTAAGCAATCATTCAGGTAACTGAACGGGCGCTAAGGCTATGTCTAGATACTATCACTATGATCCATAAGCGAAGTGTTTCACCGATCACAACGCAGGCTTTTAATTGCACGCGTTAAAGCTTAAGTCACTGTTTTACACCAATAGACGGCTTAATCCTATTGCTCAGACCGCTGTTGTCAAATATTTGGCCGTTTATCCGGTAATCATTTGGCTCGCTATATCCATAATTATAGTACTGATAAAGCAGTGAGTATTGATCAAAAACGCCGGTTCGCTAGCTTTTATCTCTGCATTTAAGTTAAGAGAGACTAACTATTTTGAGCTGTTTCTGGCGATTCTTCACTGAAATTTGCGCCTAAAAGCATCAGTTGCGTACAAAATGTGACCGGATAAATCAGAGATTATCAGGCTATTTCTGATTTCATTTCCTACACTGGTAAATGGGTTAGGCAAAATTTTAGCGGTAGCGTCGGCTCATATATAAAAAAGGTGATGGAGAGGCATGTTTCTGCGCCTCGGGGATGGTTGTAATGGCTAGAGCGGGCGATGGCGTAACGGCGAATCAAAGGTGTCGTTAACGCGAAATATCGCTGGAGGGGGAATCATGATCAGTACCGTCGCGCTTTTCTGGGCTTTATGTGTGGTGTGCGTGGTGAATATGGCGCGTTATTATTCGTCTCTACGTGCGCTATTAGTGGTGTTACGCGGCTGTGATCCATTGCTGTATCAATATGTGGATGGGGGCGGTTTTTTCACCTCTCACGGACAACCCAGTAAACAAATTCGGCTAGTGCGTTATATCTACGCACAGCGTTATACCGACCACCACGATCCGGAATTTATCCGTCGCTGTGAAAGACTGCGCGGCCAGTTCATTCTCACCAGCGCCCTGTGCGGCTTGGTCGTTGTCAGCTTGATGGCGCTGGCTCTATGGTACTGAGATGATTTTTGATGATAGCCAACTAAAAAAGGCGACCCCGATGATGAGGACGCCTTTTTATTTGCGGTAACGTGGAGTCATCCAGCCAGGCTTAGATGAATTTCAACGCTATCCAGTACAGTGAACCGGAAAGAAGAATCGATACTGGCAGAGTAAGAATCCAGGCCAGCATGATGCTCTTAATGGTTTTACCCTGTACGCCACCGCCATCGACCAGCATAGTACCGGCAACGGCTGAGGAGAGAACCTGGGTCGTGGAAACCGGCATACCGGTGTAGCTGGCAATACCGATAGATACCGCCGCGGTCATCTGGGCCGAAACCCCTTGCGCGTAGGTCATTCCTTTCTTACCAATCTTCTCACCAATGGTCACTGCAACACGTTTCCAGCCAACCATAGTGCCCAGAGAGAGCGCCAAAGCTACTGCAACGATAATCCAGGTAGGTGCGTATTCCACGGTTTCCAGCAAATCTTTACGCAGGTTGTTCAGGAAACGCCTGTCCGCAGAACTGGTTTCCGGTAACTTGGCAACCGTGCCAGCCGTTTCGGCGACACACATTAGCAAGCGACGCATATGGCTGCGTTGCTCCACAGTCAGGTCGTCGTAGCTTTGCAGGTTAGCCAACAGTGCCTGCGCATGGTCGATAGCAATCATGGCGCGAGAGCTGTCACAATGGAACTGCGCCGGTGTATCAGGCAGAGTCTCTGGTGCGGGGAC
This sequence comes from Yersinia sp. J1, assembly GCF_050586585.1. Classification (NCBI taxonomy): domain Bacteria; kingdom Pseudomonadati; phylum Pseudomonadota; class Gammaproteobacteria; order Enterobacterales; family Yersiniaceae; genus Yersinia; species Yersinia sp. J1. The sequence goes on along the minus strand of NZ_JBOBDP010000026.1, from coordinate 2,412 downwards.
CAAAGGCTTCAACGCGATAGCGTGCGGCAAGGCTTCACTGTGTTGCTGATAATATTGCTGCAAATGAGTTACGGCATCCCGCGTACGGGCAATATCGTAACCAGTCGCGCTCATATTAACGACAAAACCAGCCGGTGCGACGCCAATCAACACCAACATAATCAGGCCGATACCTTTCTGACCATCGTTAGCGCCGTGAGAGAAACTCACGCCGATAGCCGATAAAATCAGAGCTGTACGGGTCCAGAACGGTGGTTTGCGTTTACCATCTTTCTTTTCACGCTCAGCAGGCGTTAAGTGAATACGAGCTCGCTTTTTGGTTCCGCTCCAGTAACGACGCAGCAGGAATACCATCAACCCAGCAATAATTAAGCCCACTAACGGCGACAAAATCAGTGATAGGAAGATTTGTATCATCTTTGGAATATTCAGTGCATCCACCACGGATGTACTAGTCATCACCGCGTTGGTTAGGCCGATCCCAATGATGGCACCAATCAGCGTATGTGAGCTGGAAGCAGGAATACCGAAGTACCAGGTTCCCAGATTCCAGATGATCGCCGCCAACAACATGGAGAAGACCATCGCCAACCCATGAGCCGAACTGACATTCAACAGGAGATCTGTAGGCAATAAATGAACGATGGCATAGGCCACGCTCAAACCGCCCAGCATCACGCCAAGAAAGTTGAATACCCCCGCCATAACCACAGCGATCTGTGAACGCATGGCACGGGTGTAAATTACGGTAGCAACCGCATTGGCTGTATCATGAAAACCATTGATGGCTTCGTAAAACAGCACGAACAAAAGAGCAAGAACTAACATAAGGCCGGTATGGAAATCCAGGCCAGCGAAAAGATGTAGCATAAGCGTTACGCCAGTTTGTGGACATGAACGCGGCGCATTATCGGTGACAATAGGGGTTGGGGAAAAGGAAAAAATGACCTTTCTTTGATATAAATGTGGATAGATGCATCATAACCATGAACATAACCATGAGATATCAGCAAGTTACTCTGATTTACTGAATCTAACATTTTCTTACTATAGCGATCTTTCTGTTAGGGCCTTACAATCCTCCGCCGCTGATTATTCGGTTATTTGTGGTGAACACTGCGGTAAAATTGCGAAATATGAGCAATTTTGCGGCGATAATGATTTTACAGAGAGAGGCCGAAAGTGGAACAGTTTGACGTAGTGGTGGTGGGCGCGGGTGCCGCAGGGCTATTTTGCGCGGCTCAGGCAGGGCAATTAGGGCGTCGGGTATTGCTGGTGGATAACGGCAAAAAGGCTGGGCGTAAAATCCTGATGTCTGGCGGCGGGCGCTGTAATTTCACCAATCTCTACGCGGAACCTGCGGCTTATCTTTCGCAAAACCCTCATTTCTGTAAATCTGCGCTGGCGCGTTATACCCAATGGGATTTCATTGATCTGATCAATCGACACGGTATTGCCTATCACGAGAAAACCCTCGGTCAGCTGTTTTGTGATGATTCCGCGCAGCAAGTGGTGGAACTGTTGCTGAAAGAGTGCGAATCAGGTCAGGTAACTATCCGTTTACGCAGCGAGATTCTGGCGGTCGAGAAAATCGACGCGGGCTTTGAATTACAGATAAATGAACATAAAGTGAGCACTTCCTCACTGGTTATCGCTTCCGGTGGCTTGTCGATGCCGGGGCTGGGCGCGACGCCTTTCGGTTATAAAATCGCCGAACAGTTTGGCCTGAAGGTTTTGCCGACCCGCGCCGCGTTGGTGCCTTTTACACTGCATAAACCTCTGCTGGAGCATCTACAAACTCTCTCCGGCGTTTCAGTGCCCGCGGTAGTGACGGCAGAAAACGGCGTCAGTTTCCGCGAAAGCATTTTGTTTACTCATCGCGGCCTGTCTGGCCCGGCCATTCTTCAGCTTTCCAGCTATTGGCAGCCTGGCGAATATGTGAGCATTAACTTACTTCCTGATACCGATTTGGACGCTTTCCTGAATAGCGAGCGCCAGGCACATCCGAATCAAAGTTTGAAGAACACGCTGGCGCAGCTGCTTCCGAAACGTTTGGTGGAGTGCTTACAGCTGTTAGGTCAGATACCTGACGTCACCTTAAAACAGCTTAATGTGCCTCAGCAGGCAGCGCTGGCGGTGACGTTGCAAGAATGGCGGGTGCAACCTAATGGTACTGAGGGCTACCGCACCGCAGAAGTTACCATCGGCGGTGTAGATACGCAGGAGCTGTCTTCCAAAACTATGGAAGCTCATAAAGTTCCGGGGCTGTATTTTATCGGAGAAGTGGTGGACGTGACCGGTTGGCTGGGCGGCTACAACTTCCAGTGGGCATGGAGCTCCGCCTGGGCGTGCGCACAGGCGCTGGCGAGCAAATAGCCCGCTAGCTTTGCATCTAAAGAACCGATGGATATA
>NZ_JBOBDP010000025.1:0-21098 GCF_050586585.1 Yersinia sp. J1 | reverse complement strand
CAAAAAAAGACGCGAGAGCGTCTTTTTTATTGGGCGCGTATTTATCGCGCGCGAGTTGCTCGATCTGCGGCTATTACTGCGGATTAAGCGGTGAATGCGGATGATCGATCGGGGTAACTCTGACCTGTTTAATCATATTGTCCTGTACGTCCAATACTTCGATTTCGTAATGGCCGATGCGCACTTGAGCGTTAATCTCAGGAATATCTTCTAGGGTTTCAAGCAGCATGCCATTAATGGTGCGGGCGTCGACCGGCAGCGACCAGTTAAAGGCCTTATTCAGTTCCCGAACATTGGCGGTGCCGTCGATAATTACCGAGCCATCGCTTTGTGGATTCACTTCTTCCGCCAACGTAGGGGACATTGACGTAGTGAAATCTCCGACAATCTCTTCCAGAATATCTTCTACCGTAACCAGTCCTTGAATATCGCCGTATTCATCGACAATCATGCCGACTTTTTCTTTATTGCGCTGGAATTTGACCAGTTGAACGTTCAGCGGTGTGCCTTCTGGAATAAAGTAGATTTCATCCGCCGCGCGCAGCAGGTTTTCTTTGTTGAACTCTTTTTTCTCGGTCATCAGCCGGTAGGCTTCACGCACTCGTAGCATCCCAATCGCGTCATCCAGCGATTGGCGATACAGCACAATTCGACCGTGAGGGGAATGAGTTAACTGGCGCATAATGGACTTCCAATCATCATTGATATCAATACCAACCACTTCATTGCGCGGCACCATAATGTCGCTGACTGTGACTTTTTCCAGATCCAGCACCGAGATCAACATGTCCTGATTACGACGGGAAATTTGTGAGTGTGATTCATTCACGATACTGCGTAATTCGTCTTTACTCACTGCATCACTGACGTGCACATTGCCTTTGATACCGCACAGGCGCATCAACAGGCGGGTAATGCTGTTCAGTAACCAGACCAGCGGCAGCATGATCTTCTGCAAAGGAGCCAATAGCATGCTGCTAGGGAAGGCGACGCGCTCTGGATAGAGCGCAGCGATGGTTTTCGGCATCACTTCAGCAAAAATCAGCACCACAAAGGTCAATACGCCAGTGGCAACTGCCACGCCTGCGTTACCGTACAGTCGAATTCCAACTATGGTGGCCAGCGCCGATGCGAGAATGTTAACCAGATTATTGCCGATAAGAACCAGGCTAATCAGACGATCCGGGCGGCGTAATAGTTTTTCCACGCGGCGGGCAGAACGGTTTCCTTGCTTGGCCAAATGGCGCAGGCGGTAGCGGTTTAGCGTCATCATGCCGGTTTCTGAGGCGGAGAAGTAAGCCGATACCACGACCATAATGATCAGAATGATGATAAGTGTACTGGTAGAGACCTGGTCCAACGCAATATTCCTTATAGCGATAGATGAAGGCTCCAGTCAGGGTAACAGGAGCCATAGGTTGGGCGGGGGAGTGTCGTTAGCCGATCATGATCTCTTGCAGCAGGCGGCTGCCGAAATAGGCTAGAGTCAGTAAGAATGCTCCGGCAAAGCTGAACCAGACCACGCGGCGGCCGCGCCACCCTTCGTGATAATGACCCCACAATAGAATAATGTAGACAAACCACGCCATAATCGACAGCACGGCTTTATGGACATTCTCTTTGCTGAACAAATTATCCATATATAACAAACCGGTGCAGAGCGTTAGCGTCAGCAGCACTACGCCAATTTGCGTAATGTGAAACATTTTTCGCTCAATGCTCATCAGTGGCGGCATATCGGCGGTGAATGTCAGTTTTTTATTCTTCAGTAGATAATCCAGCCAAGCTAGCTGCATGGCGTACAATGCGGCAATAATCAGCGTGGCATAACCCAATAGCGCCAGCCCAATATGGATAAATAACGCCGGGCTGCCTTCCAGATGGGTAATGAATTCGCCTGGCATCAGACTGGCGAGAGCCAAATTGATCATGGCAAAGCTGTAAACGATTGGCAGCAGGAACCAGCCGCGCCCACGAGAGGCCACGAATGTCATGATTGAGCAGATCATCAAACCGACAATAGAGCCGATATTCAGCAAAGTCAGGTTTTGACCCTCGCCAACATCAAATATTTGATGTTTCAATGCGATACCATGGCAAACCAGCGCTACTACGGCAGAAACCAGGGCTAGCCGTCGGTAAGCGCTGCTCTTCCTCACCAAACTGGGAATAATCAGTCCCAGACTAAGTAAATAGGCAACTAGAGCCAAAATAGAGAACACGGGCATAGCGGTTAATAGGCATCGGCTGAGTGAATTGGATAACCAGTATAACGTTAGCAGCGTCATGCTCCAACCGTTCTCCTACGTGAAGGCAGAGATCGCGCGCGCTTCGTGTTATAATCCCGCCATTGTGTCGCCCGGGCGGCCTGTTTCCACGTTGAGCATGAGACGATGTTTGAGAACTTAACCGATCGATTATCGCGCACACTGCGCAATATCAGCGGCCGTGGCCGGCTGACAGAAGAAAATATTAAAGAAACCCTGCGTGAAGTCCGCATGGCATTGCTTGAGGCCGACGTTGCCTTGCCGGTGGTTCGTGACTTTATCAACCGGGTTAAAGAGCGTGCGGTTGGCCATGAGGTCAATAAAAGCCTTACGCCGGGCCAAGAATTTGTAAAAATTGTTAAGAATGAGCTGATCGGCGCCATGGGCGAGATCAATAACGAACTCAATCTGGCAGCCCAACCGCCGGCGGTCGTTTTGATGGCCGGTCTGCAAGGGGCAGGTAAAACAACCAGCGTAGCTAAGCTGGGTAAGTTCCTGAGAGAAAAGCAGAAGAAAAAAGTGCTGGTGGTTTCTGCCGACGTTTATCGCCCTGCGGCGATCAAACAGTTGGAAACGCTGGCGCAGCAGGTTGGCGTTGAATTCTTCCCGTCGGACGTGCAGGAAAAACCGATTGATATCGTTAATCGGGCTTTACAGCAGGCGAAACTGAAATTCTTTGATGTGCTGATCGTCGATACTGCCGGTCGTTTGCACGTTGATGAAGCCATGATGGACGAAATCAAACAGATTCATGCCGCGATTAATCCGGTAGAAACGCTGTTTGTTGTCGATGCCATGACCGGTCAGGATGCTGCCAACACGGCGAAAGCGTTTAACGAAGCGCTGCCGTTGACCGGCGTGGTGTTGACCAAGGTAGACGGCGATGCTCGTGGCGGTGCCGCGCTGTCGATTCGTCATATCACCGGTAAGCCGATTAAATTCCTCGGTGTGGGTGAGAAAACCGAAGCGTTGGAGCCATTCCATCCGGACCGCGTTGCTTCACGTATTCTGGGGATGGGCGACGTTCTCTCCCTGATCGAAGACATTGAAAGCAAAGTTGACCGCGCACAGGCGGAAAAATTAGCGACCAAGCTGAAGAAAGGCGACGGGTTTGACCTGAACGACTTCCTGGATCAGTTAAAACAAATGCGCAATATGGGTGGCATGGCCAGCATGTTGAGCAAGATGCCCGGTGCAGGCCAGTTGCCTGACAACGTGAAATCGCAAATGGATGACAAAGTGACGGTGCGGATGGAAGCCATCATCAACTCGATGACGCTGAAAGAACGTGCCAAGCCGGAAATCATCAAAGGTTCTCGCAAGCGCCGTATCGCAGCGGGTTCCGGTATGCAGGTTCAGGATGTGAACCGCCTGCTGAAACAGTTCGATGAAATGCAGCGCATGATGAAGAAAATGAAAAACGGCGGTCTGGCCAAAATGATGCGTGGCATGAAAGGTATGATGCCACCGGGTTTCCCTGGCCGTTAATGCCCTCATTTGCCCTGATAAGCATTCAGGCGAAAAGGGTTATCAATTTCCCGCCAGAAACGGCGGTAAACGATGAAAATTGGCCTCATTATAAAAGTAGCGGACAGGAATCTACGCTTTAGATTGCTTTTTGCGCCAAAATGAGTAAAATTTTCGGGCTTTTTATATTGCAACTGAACCCCGTTCCCCGATGGGGTTCAGTTGTTTTATTAACTAAAGAGGATGTTATGGTAACAATTCGTTTGGCTCGTGGCGGCGCTAAAAAGCGTCCGTTCTATCAAGTAGTAGTGACCGACAGCCGTAATGCTCGTGACGGTCGTTTCATCGAACGTGTAGGCTTCTTTAACCCGATCGCATCTGGTCAGGCTGAAGCACTGCGTTTGGACCTGGATCGTATCGAACATTGGATCGGCCTGGGCGCAACTGTTTCTGATCGCGTTTCTGCGCTGATCAAAGACGCTAAGAAAGCAGCTTAATCTGTCGCGGTGGTGGTTATTATGAGCAAACAACTCAATCCAGTGGTTCCCGAGCAGCCGATTGTTCTTGGCAAAATGGGTTCAACTTACGGCATTCGCGGTTGGCTCAGAGTATTTTCATCCACCGAGAACGCCGAAAGCATTTTTGACTATCAGCCGTGGTTTATCCAGCAGGCCGGTAAGTGGCAGCACGTCGAGTTGGAAGACTGGAAGCGCCACAGTCAAGATTTGATCATCAAAGTCAAAGGTGTTGACGATCGGGATGCTGCGAATCTGCTAACTAATTGCGAAATTATGGTGGATTCGAAACAATTGCCAGAACTAGAAGGTGATGATTACTACTGGAAAGACCTTATGGGCTGTCAGGTAGTAACCACAACCGGTTACGAACTGGGTAAAATCATCGATATGATGGAAACCGGTTCTAACGATGTCATGGTAGTCAAAGCAAACCTGAAAGATGCATTCGGTATGAAGGAGCGGTTGGTCCCGTTTCTTCATGGGCAGGTTATCAAGAATGTCGATCTCACTGCTCAACGTGTTGAAGTAGATTGGGATCCTGGTTTTTGACCTCTGAATTAAACGGCAACGGCGAGTGGAACAAAACGATGTGGATTGGTGTTATCAGCCTGTTTCCTGAGATGTTCCGCGCAATAACCGATTTTGGGGTAACTGGCCGGGCAGTAAAAAATGGCCTGCTGAGCGTGCAGTGTTGGAGTCCTCGTGACTTTACCTACGATCGGCATCGTACCGTGGATGACCGCCCATACGGCGGTGGCCCGGGAATGCTGATGATGGTGCAACCGTTAAGGGAAGCCATTCATGCAGCAAAAGCGGCGGCAGGCGAGGGAGCAAAGGTGATTTATCTGTCACCTCAAGGACGCAAACTGGACCAACAGGGTGTCTGCGAACTGGCAACCAACCAGAAGATGATTTTGGTGTGTGGTCGGTACGAAGGTATTGATGAGCGCGTAATCAAAACCGAAATTGATGAAGAATGGTCAATTGGGGATTACGTTCTCAGCGGCGGTGAGCTGCCGGCAATGACGCTGATTGATTCTGTATCCCGCTTTATACCGGGCGTACTGGGTCATCAGGCCTCGGCTGAGGAAGATTCCTTCGCTGATGGATTGCTGGATTGCCCGCACTATACCCGTCCGGAGGTGTTGGAAGGCATGGAAGTTCCGCCAGTATTACTGTCGGGCAACCACGCTGAGATTCGTCGCTGGCGCTTAAAGCAGTCGCTGGGCCGTACCTGGCTTAGAAGACCTGAACTTCTAGAAAGCCTAGCTCTGACTGACGAGCAAATGGTGTTGCTGGCTGAGTTCCGAAAGGAGCAAGAGGCCTGAGCGACAGAACTATGAAAGGAACGTTTCGCCGCGTGCAAACGATCCTGATATATCAGTTTACCTAGGGTAAGAGACTTATTATGAGCAATATTATCAAGCAAATCGAACAAGAGCAGATGAAGCAAGACGTACCTGCATTCCGTCCGGGTGATTCCGTGGAAGTTAAGGTATGGGTCGTTGAAGGTGCTAAAAAACGTCTGCAGGCATTCGAGGGCGTGGTTATCGCAATCCGTAACCGCGGTCTGCACTCTGCATTCACTGTTCGTAAAATTTCCAACGGCGAAGGTGTTGAGCGTGTATTCCAAACTCACTCCCCAGTAATCGACAGCATTACTGTTAAGCGCCGTGGTGCCGTTCGTCAAGCGAAACTGTACTACCTGCGTGAGCGTACTGGTAAGTCTGCTCGTATCAAAGAGCGTCTTAACCGTATTAACTAAGATACAGCTCAGGCTTCATCCAATAGTTAATAGTTATCAAGGGGTTGGCCATTGGCTGACCCCTTTTTTTATCTGTAAAGTCTCTCAAAGCTCCCGTTTACTTTTCTTATTGATATAAACCGCCATTCCGTCTACCTCAGTTATTTTATTGATATTTTTTGCGCACCGCCTCGAATAAACCAAGTAAAAACTTTGATAATAAAGCTAGCTCTGGCTAGGCTGCATCTCATTCAATTGAATGCTAAGGCCAATAAGAGGAAGAAAATGCTGCAAGGAAAAAGAGCTGTGGTGACCGGTGGTGGGCGCGATTTTGGTCAGGCTGTTTCAGTATGGTTAGCGCGGGAAGGTGCTGAAGTCGTTTTATGCAGTCGGGTTATCGCGCAGGCGCAGGCAACCGTGGATATTATTCGCGCCGAAGGTGGTATTGCCGAGGCCTATGAGTGCGATATTTCCGATATGAATTCAGTCAGGCAGTTTTCTCACGGGTTACTAAAACATGAAAAGCCGATAGATATCCTCTTGCTAAGCGCGGCTCAATGGCTGGAAGGGGATTTACAAACAGGCGGTGGCGATGAGGATATTATTAGCACCATTAATGCCGGTTTAACGGGCTCTATTTTACTGACCAAAGCGCTACTACCGAGGATGAATAGAGAGCAGGGCAGCGATATTATCGCGATGGTTTCTGTCTGCGGCGTGCCGAATTTCACTCAATCTAACGCCCATCCCGCATTTTTCGCCGCTAAGCAGGGTTTTAGCGGCTTTTGCCATACTATTTCCCAGAGCTTAGCTGCTGAAAATATCCGTTTGACCGCGCTGTATCCCCCAGATTTTGAAACCCTTGGTTTTGACGAAGATATTTCTCATCATAATCAGACAAACCAACGCTTGTTAACCGGCCAATCTATTTGGCAAACCGTTAAATTTGTCGTGACTCAGCCGCGCAGTTGCCACATCAACGCTATTCATTTTCAGGGACCGAGCCGCGAACCGTTGGGATAAATGGATGAGTTAGTTATAGGAAGGAGAGCGTCAGTGAGGAAAATCTTAGCGTGACTGCGCCACGCTAAGAATATTCAGATGATTACAGACCGTAAACCAGCGTGACTGAGGTTGTCGTGTCGGTATTTTTGGGGGCGCTGGCCGGAGGCTTGGTGTTGTAGGTAACAACGTAAGCCAGACGCAGAGCAAAACTCTTATTGATTGCTACGTTTAACGCAGTTTCAGAGTTCAGCGTAGTCTCTTCGTTGGCTAAAGCTGAAACGCCTTCGCTAAACACGGTGTTATCGGTCAACTGATAGGTATAGTTGGTGCCAGCATAGGCCAAGGCTTTAGTTGCGCGGCCACCGCGATAGAATTCGTCATGGCGAACACCTGGACCGAATTCCACGCGCAGATTATGTAAAGCGCCGGTAAGAATCTGCCGACCATAACCGGTTGTGAGTACGGAGCGAGAATCGTAGCCGTTATAACGATCGTTCAACCAGCTGGCTTGACCGAACAGATAGTTGCGGTCGGTTAGATTATAGCGAGTACGTCCACCTAACTGATAGCGCTCTGAAGATCTTACCTCATTGGAGCTGGTGTTTCTTGCGGAACCCCAAAGGCTATAAGCCGTATTGGGTTGGAACCAGGTCAACGTGGAGTTGGCTGTCAGGGTTGAGTTATTAGTATTCCCCGATTGAGCGTTATAACCCGCTTCGACATTACCGACAAAACTGTGTTTAGCAGTAGCAGGATCATCAAGTGCGGTAAAAACGGTGGCATCGGCAAAAGCTGATGCGCTGAACATAGACACTGCTAACGTACTGAAATAAAAAGGTAACGCCCTGGTATGACGCAAAGAGAACATAATGCTTCCATGGTAAAAAAGAATAAGATTGATAATGCGGCCGGCATTGTATCAACTTGCGATCAAAGTTATTCATAAGATATTGCCAATCTTCAAATAAATTATAATAAACGCATTTCACATATGAGATTATTATTAGCAATTATTTTTTATGACAGGACGCAGGGCAGAAAAGTCGGCAATAAACCATATTTTGTCTGTGAGAATTGGATAAAATATCAGGGGATAGGGTAATAAATTTAATTTTTTGGCTTTATCCCTCAGTGTTAATTGAGTTTCCTGACTTAAGTTAATTTTTATGGGTGGAGGGGCAATTTCTTACCCCTTGATGATTTTTAAACGGATTTTATTACATAAAGGTATTTACCAGCAGATAACCAGTAATACAGGAGCACACCACGCCGATTAAACCGGGGATGATAAAACTATGGTTAATGATAAAGCGGCCAATTTTTGTCGTACCGGAGCGGTCAAAACCGATGCAAGCCAGATCGCTGGGATAAGTCGGTAATACAAAGTAACCGTAGGCCGCAGGGAAGAAGGCGATCAGCATTTTAGGATCGACACCTAATTGCAACCCCATAGGAGCAATAGCTGCCAATGCCGCCGCCTGACTGTTTACCAGCTTAGAAACCAAAAACAGTACAATGGCATAGGTCCACGGCTGGCTTTTTACCACGTCTTCCAGTACCAGTTTTAATTCCCCCATATGTGCCTGGAAAAAAGTATCACTCATCCAGGCGACGCCGAATACCGAGAAAATTGCTACCATGCCCGCTTTGAATACCGCACCGTTTGAAATATCGCTCGGTTTAACTTTACAGCCCATCAGAATCACTGCACCGGCAATTAACATCATCATCTGAATAACCAGATTCATAGAGAGCGGTTTAAGTACGCCTTTAACTTCATAAGCCGGACGTAAATCGCCAAATGCGCCGAGTAATACGACGATGGCGATGGCACTAAAGAATATCCAGGTTGACCAGTAAGCCTGTTTCGGGAAAACCTGATTCAGCAGCGTATCAGTGCTGCCATATATGAAGGCACGTTGCTCCGGATCTTTTATTCGAGCCTGAAAATCAGGGTCTTTATCCAAATCTTTACCGCGGCGTAGGCTCCACAGCGCTGCGGCTAACACGCCCACTAACGAAGCGGGAACAGAAATCGCCAAAATTTCCAGTATGCTATAAGCATGCCCGATGCCGTGAGCCGCGCCAATAATAGAAACCAGAGAAACTACGGCCACTGATACCGGCGATGCGGTAATGGCCATTTGCGAAGCAACGGAAGCGACGGCCATTGGGCGCTCGGGACGGATTCCTTTCTTGAGGGCGATATCTGAAATAATCGGGAACATGGTATAAACCACATGTCCGGTGCCGCATAAAAAGGTTAATGACCAGGTTGTGAACGGAGCTAATAGCGTTATATGTTGCGGATGCCGACGTAATAAGCGTTCGGCAAACTGCATCATGATATTTAATCCGCCAGCGGTTTGTAATACTGAAGCACAGCCAATAACCGCTAATATCGTCAGCATGACATCAACCGGTGGTTTACCCGGTTCAAGGCCAAATATAAAGGTTAAAATAAATAAGCCGATGCCACTAATAAGGCCTAGCCCCATGCCCCCAAAGCGAGTGCCGATTAATAGGCACAGAATAATAATTGCAAATTGCAGTGTTATCATAACGATCCCTTGTATTTTTCTGTATGAAAAAAGCTTGTTAGCCAATCCTGTTTTTAAAATGTCATATTTTTCTTTGCTATAACCATCAAAGCACAGATCGCTAAAGCAAAAACTTGGCTAATATCAAGAGAGCGCGTCTTATTTATTGAATGAATTAAAACCGAGAGGAAGATCTGTTTTTTATAATTTTTAGTCGAGAAAAAAGAAAGGAATAATATTGGTTATCCCTGATGGTTATTCATGTAAAACGATTGTTTTAATATTGTTCGATATATTGTTGGGCTGGGTTTTAATTAGCTATTTAATTAATCCAGATTTGCTGAAGTATTTCGGCATCTTTAACTGAATCACAGCTGGCAGGGAAATTATCGCCCCGTTCAAAGTGAATTTTCAAGCGGGCAGGCTGGCAAAGATCCTGTTGCCCAGCATGATAACCTGATAGGTAATAGTCGCGATTAATGTGTGGATTGTCATACCATTCGGCTAGAGTCTCATTATCTCTGACAATCAACCCGCCCTGAGCATCACTGAATCCGATCTCATACCAGCTCGTCGGGTCTTTGACTTCATCATTAGGGTCAAGAGAATGGCTACAGCCGCTAAGTAACAGCGCACCGATCATCATCTGCTTATATTTCATGGTGAAGTTCTTCTGCAACCGATTTGCGATAGCTGTTTTAGATAATGATATCAGGCTATGCCTAACTTCTCTTTAAGTGGTTTTAGATAACGTCGGCTAACCGGGATGTGCTTTCCGGTGCGAGTGACAACTTCTGCTGAACCGTTATCCATAAGCTGTATTTCGCCTAGCTGTTCCGTGTTCACCATATATTGACGGTGACAGCGAATAAAAGGCGTTTTTTCTTCCAGCGTTTTCAACGAGAGCTGGGTATAACCTGATTGCACCATGCCCACAACGTGCACACCGCTAAGCTCTGAACTGAGATATTCGACCTCTTCTATTTTCAACAGAAAGATACGATTATGCCCGGAGCAGGGAATGTGACGCAGCATCGGTTCGGTGATTTTGTGTAAATTATTATTTACAGTTAGACCTCGGCGCAGGCGAATAAGTGTCTTGGCCAATCGTTGCTGGTCGAGGGGTTTTAGCAGATAGTCGAAAGCATGTTCTTCGAAGGCGCGGACAGCATACTCGTCAAAGGCAGTGACAAACACAATGTGGGGCATGCTCTCTGGGTTCAGCATGCTCGCTAGCTCCAGTCCGTTGATGCGAGGCATTTGAATATCGAGAAATACGACATCCGGCTGGAGCCGCTGAATCGCGGGGATAGCTTCTATAGCGTTACTGCATTCAGCGATAACCTCAATGTCTTGCTCTTCACTTAATCGTTCGCGTAAATCTTCGCGCGCAGGTTGTTCATCATCAACGATGATCGCTCTCAGCATACTTCCTCCACAAATTTTTCTCATTTTATCATGGTGATTTGCTGCTTGGAGAACCATCTGTACAAACTGCGACATCCCGCAAAAGTTAGCCAGATTGTGGGTGTAAAGTTTGCGGTAATTATTTATTTACAGATATGGATTGAAAAGTTTACACGGCGTGATATTGTGGAACTCAGAAACGACACCGCACATGAAACGATACTCGCTTAACAGAGGTAGGTAGGAAATATGATCATGCAAAAAGATGCGCTCAATAACGTTCATATCAGTGCTGAACAAATACTGATTACGCCGGAAGAACTGAAGAATCGGTTCCCGTTGAGTGAAAATGATCAATATGCAATTGCTTCGGCGCGCAAAACCATTGCTGATATCGTTCAGGGGCGCGACCCGCGTTTGTTAGTGGTTTGCGGTCCTTGTTCCATTCACGATGTGGATGCTGCGTTGGATTATGCTCGTCGTCTGAAACTCCTCTCTGCTGAATTGAGCGATAGCCTGTACATCGTTATGCGCGTTTATTTTGAAAAACCAAGAACTACCGTAGGTTGGAAAGGTTTGATCAACGATCCGTACATGGATGGTTCTTTTGATATGGAAGCAGGCCTGCATATTGCTCGACGCCTGTTGCTGGATTTAGTGGGTATGGGATTGCCATTGGCGACCGAAGCACTTGACCCAAATAGCCCGCAATACCTCGGCGATCTGTTCAGTTGGTCGGCCATTGGTGCCCGTACCACGGAATCCCAGACTCACCGTGAAATGGCATCTGGCCTATCTATGCCTGTAGGTTTTAAAAACGGAACTGACGGCAGCTTAGGTACGGCGATTAATGCGATGCGCGCCACATCTATGCCACATCGTTTTGTTGGCATTAATCAGTCTGGGCAGGTGTGCTTGTTGCAAACTCAGGGCAACCCGGACGGTCATGTGATTCTGCGCGGCGGTAAAACGCCTAATTACAGTGCGCAAGATGTGGCGCAGTGTGAAAAACAGATGCAGGACGCGGGACTCACTCCATCCTTGATGATAGATTGCAGCCATGGTAATTCGAATAAAGATTTCCGTCGCCAGACCGCAGTAGCTGAATCGGTTGTTGAGCAGATCAAAGCAGGTAATCGTTCGATTATCGGTGTGATGCTGGAAAGTCATCTGCATGAGGGGAACCAGTCATCTGAGCAACCGCGGGAAACGATGCATTACGGTGTTTCCGTGACCGATGCCTGCATTAACTGGGAAACAACGGAAACTCTGTTACGTTCGATGCATAAAGAATTAAGCCCGGCGCTGGCGGCGCGGACTGTAGAGGAATAGTCGTTATGGTGGCTGAATTGACCGCATTGCGCGATCAAATTGATGAAGTGGATAAAGCGTTGCTGGACTTGCTGGCGAAACGCCTGAGTCTGGTGGCTGAGGTGGGCGAAGTCAAAAGCCGCTTTGGTTTGCCGATTTATGTGCCGGATCGTGAGTCTGCCATGCTGGCGTCACGCCGCAAAGAGGCCGAGGCGCTGGGCGTTCCCCCCGATTTGATTGAAGATGTTTTACGCCGGGTGATGCGTGAGTCATATGCCAGCGAGAATGACAAAGGCTTTAAAACCCTGAACCCACAGCTGCGCCCCGTCGTGATTATCGGTGGTAAAGGGCAGATGGGGCAGTTATTCGGTCGGATGTTATTGCTTTCGGGCTATCAGGTAAAAACGCTGGAGCAGGAAGACTGGCCGCAGGCGGAATCGATTCTGGCCGATGCAGGAATGGTGATCGTCAGCGTACCTATCCATGCAACAGAAGAAGTGATTGCTAGCTTACCTAAGCTACCGACAGACTGCATTTTGCTGGATTTGGCATCGGTGAAGAATCGTCCACTGCAATCGATGCTGGCAGCGCATGAAGGGCCGGTTGTTGGTCTGCATCCGATGTTTGGTCCGGATGTGGGGAGTCTGGCGAAGCAGGTCGTGGTGTATTGTGATGGTCGTCAGCCTGAAGCTTACCAATGGTTATTGGAACAGTTGCAGGTATGGGGCGCGCGGCTGCATCGTATCAGCGCGGTTGAACATGACCAGAATATGGCCTTTATCCAGGCGCTACGCCACTTTGCCACTTTTGCCTATGGTCTGCATTTGGCGGAAGAAAATGTTCAGCTTGAACAGCTTTTGGCTCTGTCCTCGCCGATTTACCGGTTGGAGCTGGCGATGGTCGGGCGACTGTTTGCTCAGGATCCGCAGTTGTACGCAGATATTATTATGTCGTCGGAAGATAACCTGGCGCTGATTAAACGTTACTACCAGCGGTTTGGTGATGCGATTAAGCTATTAGAACAGAGTGACAAGCAGGGGTTTGTTTCCAGCTTCCAGAAGGTGGAACATTGGTTCGGTGATTATGCTGAACGCTTCCTGCTGGAAAGTCGCTCTTTGCTGCGCCAAGCAAATGACAATCGGCAGTAATCATTAATATTTATGCTGTTAGCCAGTAAAAAAGTCATCCCAGACGATCGGGATGACTTTTTTTATGAGCAAAAATAGGTAGCGATCGGCGATTAACTTGGGTTAACCGGCACCACGTTTTCACTCGGATAGCAGCCCAACACTTTTAGTGAACGGGTTAGCAGCGTCAAATCGCTGAGCGCCTTTTGCATCGCTTCGGAACGCAGGTTAGCCTGCACATCAATATAAAACATTTCTTCCCACGGATTCCCGTTGATTGGCCGAGATTCTAGCTTGGTCATAATGATGCCGTGTTCTTTCAAGACCAGAAGAGCTTCTACTAACGCCCCTGATTGTTGGCCAGTAGCCATAATCAGCGTAGTTTTAGCTGGAATCTGCTCAGAAACATCAATAGCTTTACGCGCCAGCACGATGAAACGAGTGATGTTTTGCTGCTGATTTGCCAAATAGTATTCCAGTACCTGCAAACCATAGAGCGCGCCACCGGCTTCGCTGCCCAATGCGGCGGCTTTTGGGGAATTTAGCTGTGCGACTTTTTCCATTGCGGCGGCGGTGCTTTCGCAATATTCGATTTTCCAGTGCGGGAAACGGTTAATGAACTGACTACATTGTTGGAAAGGCTGCGGGTGGCTGTAAACCGTTTCAATCTGACTTAAATCGGTCTCCGCAGCCGTCAGAATGCAGTGCTCGATCGGGTTGGTTAATTCTCCGACTATCGACAGGCTAGTATGTTGCAGCAGATCGTAAACATCATTGATAGAGCCTGAACTGGTGTTTTCGATCGGTAAAATCGCGTAATCCGCCTGACCGGTTTCTACTTGAGTAAAGATATCCTGGAATTTCAGGCAGCCGCATTCGATCAGGTTATCAAAATGACGGGCGGCGTATTGACGTGCGGCCAAATGAGAGTAAGAACCTTTTGGGCCAAGAAATGCGATGCGCGCTGAATGAGCGGTAGTTTGGTTCAACTGGTGTTGCAGCAATGTCTGTTGGGTCAATACTGAGTCTTCAATAATCAGCTGGAACAGACGGGTGATATAAAATCCGTCGAGATCGTAAGGTTTAGCAGCAGTAATCAAAGCCTGCAGTAAATCCTTCTCACGTTCTTTATCACGGATCGGACGATGGCTGTGTTGCTTGGCTCGAGCCACTTCGATTGCCAACTCGCGGCGTTCTGCCAGTAACGCCAACAGCTTTAAGTCTAAAGCGCTGATACGTTCTCGTAGCACCAGTAACGGATTGTCTGTCATAGGGTCAGCCTTATTATTTTTGCCAAATGATTTATGCATAAAAAAAGCCTCCCGGTTGGGAGGCTTGTTTGTTCGTCTTCGCATTCTTTATCACACGACGAAACGCCTCCCAATCAGGGGAAGGTAAAAAAGAATGCGAAGAAAAACGGTTTGTAGCTCATGTGATGGTTGATGGCCTAATAGTCGCGAATGGAGTTAACTTAACTGCCGCCAGTTATGGCGTCAATAAAAAACGCGCCCGAAGGCGCGTTAGATCCTCAATAAGATGGTTAACCCGTTACTCTTCTTGCTCAGGCTCCTCTATCAGATTGACATTTTTGATACTAGCGGCGGTACGTTTTGCCTCACCTTTGTGCTGAACTTTGTTTAGTTGTCGTTCTAATTTCGCGATCAGCTCGTTGATTGCGGCATACATATCATCGTGCTTGGCACTGGCTACCAGAGGGCCGTTTGGCGTACCTATGGTCGCATCAACAACAAATCCTTCAGGGTCTTTAGACAGCACGATATGCGGATTTATTAGCTGAGCTTGCCACTTATCCAGTTTGGTTAGACGGTCTTCAACATGCTTACGAATTGCAGGGGTGATATCCATTTGTTTGCTAGTAATATTGACTGCGGTCATATGGCTTACCTCGTTGTCTTCTCCGTCTTGGATAACTTCAGCATACCTCTCTTTTCGGTAAATAGAATGATCTAAATCACATTTTCTTGTCACTTTTTGCAAAGGCGACCTGAACTGTGAGCCAGTATTAGGAAAGTGATTTAAGAGCTTGAATCATCGGAAAAAATGTCGCAATATCGATAAGATCGGCCAGCGATATTGGAGCCGAAATTCTGCTTTTACCCCTCTCCCTCAATGGCTTAGTCCCCCCTTAACCTTTCAGATCCAGAGCGGGTCGGGTTTTGTATGCTACCCGTGACTCAAATTACCGCGCAGGTTTCCCTATATTGGGAACCGGGAGAAAGTACGTTTTACAGATTAAGGAAAGGAGGGCGTTCAATTTTGCGACTAACAGAAACAAAAACGGCAGCCGAAGCTACCGTTGTTTTGTCTCATTGGCTCACGCCAGTGTAGCCATCCCACTATGCAGGGTTGGCTGCAATCACTTTACTGACTTTATCTGCCTGCGCATTCAACTGAATTTGCTTGTAGGCATTTTCCATTAACGGCAGTGCATCGCGAGTCGCTTTGGTGTCTGGGTAATTGCGCATCATTTGCTCAACACGGTTAATTACCGCAACGTAAGCACCGCGCTTAGTGTAGTATTTAGCAACGGCCAGTTCATGCTTGGCCAGTCGATCTTTCAAGAACACCAGGCGTTTTTGGGCATCCGTAGCATACTGACTGTTCGGATAGCTTTGAATTAACTGGTTAAAATCGCGGAAAGCAGCTCTTGCATGCTGAGGGTCGCGGTCTGAACGGTCAATCCCGAAGAAGCCTTGTAATGCACTGTCATCCAGAGCCATGTCAGTCAGACCACGCATATATAATACGTAATCAATGTTAGGATGTGTGGGATTGAGGCGCATAAAGCGATCGATCGAGGCCTGAGCCAGCGGCAAATCGGCAGATTTATAATAAGCATAAATCAAATCCAACTGCACTTGCTGGGAGTAAGGCCCGAAAGGATAGCGATTATCTAACGCTTCTAGTTGCGTAATAGCTCCCTTAAAGTTACCGTCCTGCAGTTTTTGCTGCGCGGTAGCATAGAGCTCAGAAGGCGGGTTGTCGGGAACCACGTCCTTGTTACTGGAGCAACCGGTCAGCACCAGGCTCAACGTGGCGGCAGCCACCAGATATTTCATACGCGTCATGACGTTTTGATTATCCTCGAAGTGTTATTCCGGGAGACTGTCCGTTAAGCTCCCGACAAAGATCTAGATACAATAGCACATTATATTAAACGGCATCGCCGTCAAAACCCAACGTTAACGAAGAAGCTGCATATGGCACAACAAGTACAACTCAGCGCAACGGTGGCCGAATCTCAACTCGGTCAACGTTTAGATCAGGCTTTGGCCGAATTGTTCCCTGATTATTCACGATCTCGCATAAAAGAGTGGATTTTGGATAATAGGGTCTCGGTCGATGGTAAGACAATTAATAAGCCAAAAGAAAAAGTGTTGGGTGGCGAGATCGTCGCGATTGACGCTCAAATAGAAGAAGAAGCCCGCTGGGAGCCGCAGGAAATCCCATTGGATATCGTGTACGAAGATAGCGATATTCTGGTTATCAACAAACCGCGCGGCTTGGTGGTACACCCCGGTGCAGGTAATCCTGATGGCACGGTATTAAATGCGTTATTGCATTATTACCCTGAAATCGTGGATGTTCCCCGCGCTGGCATCGTTCATCGTCTGGATAAAGACACCACAGGTTTGATGGTCGTGGCGAAAACCGTCCCGGCTCAGACTCGTTTGGTTGAAGCGCTTCAGGCGCGCGAAATCACTCGTGAATACGAAGCCGTTGCCATTGGTAAAATGACGGCGGGCGGTCTGGTTGATGAGCCGATTTCTCGTCACTCGACCAAACGCACTCACATGGCGGTTCACCCTATGGGTAAACCTGCGGTGACTCATTACCGCATTATGGAACATTTCCGCGCGCATACTCGCTTGCGTCTGCGTCTGGAAACGGGCCGTACTCACCAGATCCGCGTGCATATGTCGCATATTAACCATCCGCTGGTGGGCGATCAGCTTTACGGTGGCCGTCCGCGTCCGCCAAGAGGCGCATCGGATAATTTCATTGCCGTGCTGCGTGGTTTCGATCGTCAGGCACTGCATGCCACCATGCTGCGTTTGTATCATCCAATCAGTGGCGTTCAGATGGAATGGCATGCCGCTCTGCCGGAAGACATGATTGAGCTGATCACCGCTTTGAAAGCCGATACTTTAGAATTTAAAGATCAGATGGATTGGTAATGAAGCCGCTGATTCTGCCGCAATGGCCACAGCCAGCCAGCGTTAAGTCGTGCAGCACCACCCGCAGCGGTGGTGTTAGCGTGCCGCCTTATGATTCTCTGAATTTAGGGGCGCACGTAGGCGATAACCCGGCGGATGTGGAGCAGAATCGCCAGCAATTAATTACGCTGGCGGCGCTGCCACAGGCTCCGCAATGGCTGGAACAGGTGCATGGCACGCGAGTTTTACGCCTGAACGGCGAGCCCATCGCGGATATCCAGGCCGATGCGGTATACAGCAACGTGCCTGGGCAGGTTTGCGCGGTGATGACTGCCGACTGTCTGCCGGTCTTGTTCTGTTCGCTGACGGGAGACGAAGTTGCGGCGGCTCATGCCGGCTGGCGTGGCTTATGTGCCGGCGTTCTTGAACAGACTTTGGCAGAATTCAGCGCAAAACCTTCTTCTATTATTGCCTGGTTAGGCCCGGCGATTGGGCCTCGGCAATTTGAAGTGGGAGCAGAAGTAAAACAGGCATTCGTTAGCGCAGACCCCCAAGCTGCGCTGGCGTTTACTCCGTTTGGTGACAAATATCTGGCAGATATTTACCTGCTAGCCCGCCAGCGGCTGGCGTCAGCGGGTATCCACGAAGTGTACGGTGGCGACCTTTGTACAGTGAGTGATGAGCAACAATTTTTCTCTTATCGACGCGAAGGAATCACCGGCCGCTTGGCAAGTTTAATCTGGTTGATCTAACCTATTGAATTAGGACGATCCAATGACGCATACCACAAAACTCAAATATATTGGCTAAAATAACCTTGAAAAGCTGAGGGATGACCTCATCTAATCTCCAGTAGCAATTTTGACCAGTATTGGAGGTGTTATGCGTCTGGATCGTCTTACCAGTAAATTCCAGCTTGCCCTCGCCGATGCCCAGTCTTTAGCCCTTGGGCGCGACAACCAGTTTATTGAACCGTTACATTTGATGAGCGCTTTGCTCACTCAGGATGGGGGCACGGTTCGCCCATTGTTAACCTCTGCCGGTATCGATGTTGCGCGTTTGCGCACGGAAATCGATCAGGCTTTGGGACGCTTGCCGCAGGTTGAAGGTACCGGCGGCGATGTTCAGCCATCCCACGAATTAGTGCGGGTACTCAATCTTTGCGACAAACTGGCGCAAAAGCGCGCAGATAAATTTATTTCTTCAGAATTATTTGTTCTGGCGGTGCTCGAAGATCGCGGTTCGTTGACCGATCTATTGAAAGCCGCAGGTGCAACAACCGATAAAATCAGCAAGGCAATCGAACAAATGCGTGGTGGAGAAACCGTTGATGACGCCGGTGCGGAAGATCAGCGCCAGGCATTGAAAAAATACACCATTGACCTGACCGAGCGCGCGGAGTCCGGCAAACTCGATCCGGTTATTGGCCGTGATGAAGAAATTCGTCGCACCATTCAGGTATTACAGCGTCGTACCAAGAACAACCCGGTACTGATTGGTGAGCCAGGGGTGGGTAAAACCGCCATTGTGGAAGGTTTGGCTCAGCGAATTGTCAACGGTGAAGTGCCGGAAGGTTTGAAACACAAACGCGTGCTTTCATTAGATATGGGCGCGTTGATTGCCGGTGCTAAGTATCGCGGTGAGTTTGAAGAACGGCTAAAAGGCGTATTGAACGACCTGGCCAAGCAGGAAGGTAGCGTCATTCTGTTTATTGACGAGTTGCACACCATGGTCGGCGCAGGTAAAGGCGACGGTGCAATGGATGCAGGCAACATGCTGAAACCTGCGTTGGCTCGTGGTGAATTGCACTGCGTAGGTGCTACTACGCTGGATGAATATCGTCAGTATATAGAAAAGGATGCGGCGTTAGAGCGTCGATTCCAGAAAGTATTTGTAGCAGAACCGACGGTAGAAGACACCATTGCCATCTTGCGTGGGCTGAAAGAGCGTTATGAATTGCACCATCATGTGCAAATTACTGACCCGGCGATTGTGGCGGCTGCGACCTTATCGCACCGTTATATTGCCGACCGTCAGTTGCCAGATAAAGCCATCGACCTTATCGATGAGGCCGGTTCTAGCCTGCGTATGCAGATGGACTCCAAACCGGAATCTCTGGATCGTCTGGAACGTCGGATTATCCAGTTGAAACTGGAACAGCAGGCGCTGAATAAAGAGTCTGACGACGCCAGTAAGAAACGTTTGGAAATGCTCAATGCTGAATTAGAGCAAAAAGAACGCGAATATTCAGAGTTGGAAGAAGAGTGGAAAGCCGAAAAAGCCTCTTTAACCGGTACTCAGAATATTAAAACCGAACTGGAGCAGGCCAAAATTAGTCTGGAGCAGGCTCGTCGCGTTGGCGATCTTGGTAAGATGTCCGAATTGCAATACGGTAAAATTCCAGAACTGGAGAAACAGCTGGCTGCCGCTACTCAGGCCGAAGGCAAGACCATGAAGTTGCTGCGTAACCGCGTAACTGAAACGGAAATTGCCGACGTGCTGGCGCGCTGGACCGGGATTCCGGTGGCGCGGATGCTGGAAAGCGAGCGCGACAAGCTGCTGCGTATGGAACAAGACCTGCATCAGCGGGTTATTGGCCAGAACGAAGCGGTTGAAGCCGTTTCTAACGCAATTCGTCGTAGCCGTGCCGGTTTGTCAGATCCTAACCGTCCGATCGGTTCATTCCTATTCCTCGGCCCAACCGGGGTAGGTAAAACCGAATTGTGTAAAGCTCTGGCGACTTTCCTGTTCGACAGCGACGACGCTATGGTTCGTATCGATATGTCCGAGTTTATGGAGAAACATTCCGTATCTCGTTTGGTTGGTGCGCCTCCGGGCTACGTCGGTTATGAAGAGGGGGGGTATCTCACCGAAGCGGTACGTCGTCGTCCTTATTCAGTGATTCTGCTGGATGAAGTCGAGAAAGCGCATCCAGATGTGTTCAACATCCTATTGCAGGTATTGGATGATGGCCGCCTGACCGATGGCCAAGGTAGAACGGTAGACTTCCGTAATACCGTCGTCATCATGACGTCTAACCTGGGGTCTGATTTAATTCAGGAACGCTTCGGTGAAAGAAGCTATACGGAAATGAAAAACATGGTTATGGAAGTGGTCAGCCATCACTTCCGTCCTGAATTCATTAACCGTATAGATGAAGTCGTCGTCTTCCATCCGTTGGGGCGGGGGCAATTGGCTTCGATTGCCAAGATTCAATTGGAGCGTTTGTACAAACGTCTGGAAGAACGTGGCTACGAAGTTACTATTACCGAACCTGCCTTGGAGTTCTTGGGTGAAGCTGGGTTCGATCCTGTATACGGGGCGCGGCCGTTGAAACGTGCCATCCAGCAGGAAATTGAAAACCCGCTGGCGCAGCAGATACTTTCCGGCAAGTTATTACCGGGTATCCCTGTGATATTAGATGTTGAAGACGGGCATATCGTGGCCAAACAGTCATAGTGAAATGGAAAGGGGCGATTTATCGCCCCTTTTTGCTTTCTTTTTACCCAGAAATGCCATTTTTGATGTATTTAT
>NZ_JBOBDP010000024.1:0-32359 GCF_050586585.1 Yersinia sp. J1 | reverse complement strand
GGAATAGACTTCAATGATCTGTCCTGGGCGGGCAAAGGCAAGGACGGCCCGCAAACGTCAATGAATACCGTCCCTAACTTCACCAGCCCGGAGGTAAAAGCCGACCGGGCGATCCAGTTTGCGCTTAAATCCCTTTCAGAGCGCGATGCGTCTTTTGACCAGTCCCGATTGCTGGCCGTGGCAAATAAAAAGGCTATCGGCCAGGCATCAAAGCAGGATATTGAAGCGGCCTATTATCGCGCTGTGGCAAAGGGGGCCATTATCGAAGGTGAAGCGCGATACACCACCACGACTGACCAGAGAAGCAAAGACGCGCCGCCGCTACCTGCCATGACCAAAGCGGAATGGCAGGCGCAGCTGACCGACAAAAAAGGGATGAACAACGGGCAGGCGAAGGCGTTAGTTGCTGAAGGTATCAAGTCTGGTCGCCTGAAAAAAACCAGCCATCGGGTAACGACCGTTGAAGGTATCCGGGTAGAAAAAGCGGTGCTGAATATCGAGGCTCGCGGTCGGGGCAAGGTGATCGCCGCGCTGACAAGCGAGCAAGTCACCGCGCAGCTGGTCGGCAAGACGCTGAAGGCCGAGCAACAGAAAAGCGTCGTAGATATTTGCACCACGACAGATCGCTTTGTGGCGGCTCACGGCTTCGCCGGAACCGGGAAAAGCTATATGACCATGAGCGCGAAGGCCGTTCTGGAGTCTCAGGGCTTTAACGTCACCGCACTGGCCCCCTACGGTACGCAGAAAAAATCCCTGGAAGATGAAGGTATGCCCGCCCGTACCGTTGCCGCTTTCGTGAAGGCAAAGGACAAAAAGATAGACGAGAAAAGCGTGGTCTTTATCGATGAAGCGGGCGTTATTCCGGCCAGACAGATGAAGGTGCTGATGGAAACCATCGAGAAGGCCGGGGCCAGAGCGGTATTCCTGGGCGACACCTCACAGACAAAAGCCGTAGAGGCGGGCAAGCCATTTGAACAGCTGATCAGCGCCGGAATGCAGACCAGCTATATGAAGGATATTCAGCGCCAGAAAAATGACGTGTTGCTTGAGGCGGTGAAGCTGGCCGCAGAGGGCCACATATCCGGCTCGCTGGCCCGACTCAGCAATATTAGCGCAGAGAAGGACCAGGATAAGCGACTGGAGGCTGTAGCTAATCGCTGGCTGTCATTCTCCCCGGAGCAGCGCGAAGGTACGCTGATTATTTCCGGTACAAACGAATCAAGGGTAATCCTCAATAGCCAGATTCGGGAGGCGTTGCAGCTGCAAGGAAAGGGCGTGGAGGTGAATTTTCTGGAGCGCGTTGACTCCACGCAGGCCGAACGCCGGGACAGTAAATACTACCAGGTAGGGCAAATTATTATCCCCGAAAAAGACTATAAAAACGGGCTTCAGCGGGGCGAATCTTACCGCGTACTGGATACAGGTCCGGGGAACCTTCTGACCGTGGCCGGGAGCGACGGCCAGAAAATCAGCTTCAGCCCGCGTACCCATAAAAATCTGTCTGTTTATACCAGCGTGGCCGCCGAGCTGGCCGTGGGTGACAAAGTGATGGTGACGCGTAACGATAAGACGCTGGATGTAGCGAACGGCGACCGCTTCACCGTGACCGGGACCACCGAGAAAGGCACGTTTACGCTGACCAACGCGAAGGGCCGGGAAATCGAGCTGGACCAGAAGCAAGCCGCCTATCTTTCGTATGCCTATGCAACGACGGTCCATAAAGCACAGGGGCTTACCTGCGACCGAGTGTTGTTTAACATCGATACCCGTTCGCTAACGACTTCCAAAGACGTCTTTTACGTTGGGATCTCCCGCGCCCGTCATGAAGTCGAGATTTTCACCGACGATAAAGGCCGCTTGTTGAGCAGTGCCAGCCGCAACAGTCCTAAGACCACGGCCAGCGAAATAGACCGTTTTTTAGGGATGGAGGGGCGCTACAAAGACGTAAACCGGAGCTATGGCCATGACGATGGCCAGCAGGCAAAAAGCTATGGTCATGAAGCTGGCCAACAAACCGGAGAGAAGGAAAACACCATGAAAAATGCGACAGAAGCCGCTCATGATGGCCCCGATACTTCAGGTACTGAAAACACGTCTCAGGATTTGCGCCAGCGTGAGCAGGAGGAAGTCAACGCCGCTATCCGGTACGAGCAGAGGCAAGAAGCCACACCGGAAATGGAGGCGAACCCCTACCATGACTATGAGCGGTATGCTGACGAAGGCCCGGACTATGGCGACATGCAGGACTACAGCACATATGAAGAATATGAACGTGCGCGTGACGTGGAACTACCGCAGCATGAGCACGAAAATCATCAACATGACCACGACAAGGAGGGCTACGGCCTGTGATGTTCTGGAACCGAAATAAGAAAGAAAAAGCCGCTGCCGGCAATGAAAAAAATCACTTCGAACACCTGCTTTCGGTGGCCGAAAAATTACCCGTTGAGGCGCTGCCTGATCTCATTCGCGCTATCGTGCGGCCAGTGCAGAGTGATTTCCTGCTGGCGGTAGCCGAGGAAGGGACTGATGCCCGCCCGGATATGACCCCGCAGGAGTTCTTCTTTGAGGGGCTTATCCAGGTGCAATCTTACGAGAAGATGAAAGAGGGCGAGCTGGACGGCGCAGATTATCCGTTGTCGCTGGCGAGTGACATGGTGCTGCCGTGGCCGTGGAGCCTGACACGCTATATCGATAACGTTTCGCACATTGGAACCCGTAAGGGCAGGCCGTGGAAGCAGGATAAAATCAACCACTATGTTGACCTGTGGTTGCCCTGGCGCATTGGCTTTGTGCGCGGCGGCAACCATTCCATAACGGCGGGTATTCTGGCCGGGGAAGGGACCGTGATACCAGATCACGTTTATGATATGTCCTGGCTGTTTGAGCTGGTCCGAACGGACGGTAATCACTGGTTTGTTGACGGCCAGAAAGCCGAAGCGGTGAAGTCGGGGCGGTCAGCGGCAGTGTTTGAGATAGGGCGGCTGTTAGTGGAAGGATCTAAAGATCGTTGATCGATCCTCTGAAGATCCTGTACTCTCTTGCTCAGAAACGAAAAAACCACCCGGCAAGGTGGTTTTTTCGGGTGATTCAGAGTTGGTGCTCTAATCACCTGGTAACTGGTTCTAGGGGAACACAGTCACCGAGATTCAAACGTAGTGTAGCAGTCGTCATGGCTGAAATTCAAGACCCATTCCCCTAATTGAACCACGTTACCGCATAGGCTGTTACCTATGGCGGCGATTTGTCGTGTCTGACGAACTGGAAATCATGTGTTTGTCATAGTCAGGCGTAACGGCAGCGGGAGACGGGGAGTCTGGTTAAAACCCGCAGCGTTGGAGCGAACTGTCTAAGTCGAGCCGAGAACCCTACAGCGTGAGCTATGAGAAAGCGCCACGTTGCCCGAATGGGCTAAAGGCGGTCAGGTTTCGGTAAACGATATGACAGGAACACAGGACGTAACCAGGGGGAGCGATGCCAACGAAAGGCGGCTGATCTCTAAGCTGTGTCGGGTTTCGCCTACTTCTGACTTGTAGCTTTTTTTTGAAGCTCGTCAGGAGGGGCGGAGCCTTTGGAAAAAGGCGACTTTCGCCGCCTTGTTGTTATGGCTGGTAATCCTTCCCGCGCTGCCAGCGGTCCTGCCAGTGCTCAAGATAAGGTTTTGCCAGCTGGGGCATGTTCCAGATCACTACCGCGTTTTCCGAGTTTTTTGATTCTGCTGCTTTGGTGTAGTTGAAGCTGCCCGTCTGAACTGACCGTTCATCAATAATCATCACCTTGTCATGCTGGATAGGAAAGTCGCTATCCACCCGCAGTGGGATCTCGTTTTTCACAATGTACTTCATCGCACGGTGGCTTACGTCATTACGATTGCCGCGTTCGTCGATAACGATTTTCACATCGACACCGCGATTTTTAGCTTTGACCAACGCCTGCATTATATCCATCGCGGTGAAGCTATAAGCCATCATTCGGATCGAGGATTGCGCGGAGTCGATAGCGCCAATTACCAGCGTTTGAGCACTACCTTCAGGAGAAAACCCGACCTGTACCGATGGCGAATCGGCGGCCATCGAGGGCAGGGAGGAAAGGGCCAGAAGGCCCGTCAGGAATATGATTGCTCCTTTTTTCACTTTATCCCTCCATTCATGCACTCATACTTATATTCTGGCGAATAGTAGATTTCGCGAATCTTCCTTTTCGCCATGAAAACGACCACATCAATAGTGGAGTGCAGCAGGCGCATAATGTCAGAAATATCCAGCATACGGCCCACTTCGGTAGCTTTAACCATCAACCCTATTCGGGTGAAGGCATCCATCGCCGAGTTAGCATGTGTGGAGGTTAAGCCGCCAGGGTGTCCGGTATTCAACGCCTGAAGGTAATCCCATGCAGCATCATCCCTCAGCTCTGTCATGAAGATACGATCTGGTGTCAGGCGCATACAGGCTTTAAGGCACTGCGTCGGCGTAGCCAGCCCTGGTTTATCTTTGCCGCCATATTTCATATAAACAGCTTCTTCCAGGTGGGTAGCTTCAACCTCGTGAGCATCCTCCATGATTATCACGCGTTCCTGTGGGCTAATGGCTTTGAGTAGGGCGCGGGTGAGTACCGTTTTCCCTGATCCGGTTTCCCCCACAACGACAACGGTTCGTTTTTTCCGTACCGCAGTAAGCAAAAATTCTTCCCGGCGTTTAGCCCGGTATAACTCTTTCAGCAGGAGATCGTCGTCGTCCAGCTCGCGCTTATGGCTGTCAATTTCCCGGCAAAACTCAAAGATACCTTCCTTGCTTAACGTTGCCAGGTCTTTATCCAGCGCGATATTTTTGCGAAAAGCGATAGCGGCGGTGTTATCGATCACCGCAGGCGGTAAACAAATAATTCCCCTGGAGCCGTCCGGTAACACCACGTCATTAATCATCTGGCGCGTAACGTTATTAGCGCTGGTTAATGCCGCAGTCAGGTTATCGATAAACGCGCCGGTAATGCTGTCATTCTGGATGATTTTGCGGCCTTCGAATGTGTCACAAACCACCTCGTTATAACGGTTGATACGGACTTCAAATACGCCCGGATCTTCGAAATACTCCCGCAGCGGCCCCAGCTGGTAATAAGCCGATGATTGATTCATGTAAGTTATCTCCTGCTACAAAGAACAGTGGGCCTTCCGGCCCACGTGGATTAGTTGTCTGCCAGTGAGTAAATATCACTGAAATCGAGGTCACGAACGACGTAGATACTGATTGCGTCGCCCTGCTGGTCGTAGAGTGTTGGCGGGATGTTAATCGTGGCTCTCAGTGCTTCAGATGCCAGTTCCTGCGAGTTGTTTTGTGTATTACTAAACTGGATGTTATTGCCATTTTGGGCTGCGGCCACGCCAGCCTGAAGCGCGTCAGACAGAACGGAAATGAACACGGCCCCTTCGAAGCGATCCCAAAAGTGAGAATCAACCTGTCCGGGTACACCGGAACTACCGAGAGAGTTGGTCCCGGCGCTATCCAGATTAACGAATGTGCCATCCGGGTTTACCACTCGCTCCCACAGTACAAAGACGCGGGCCTGACCATTTTTGAGGCCACCGTTCATCTGGCCCGTAACAAATGCGCCTTTGTCGATCAGCTTCACCAACCCATCGAGGGAATACACATCACGCGTCACCCGGCAGGACACCATGCCGGGAACGGTCGTATCCAGCTCCGTAGACGTGCCACACGGTATCATCGTCCCTTTGGCAATGGTCATGCTCATGTTTTGCATTACGCCCGCTCTGCTGCCTTTCAGGCGGGCAGGTGTAAGCTCTTTTGCTAACGCGCTGCTGCCTTCGCTGCCTTCGTCGCTTTGCTGCTCTTTTTTGGCCGGAGTCTGGCTACCGCCCTGCTCGCCGGAAAGATCGCCATCAAGACGGCGTTGCATAGCGACTTCTTCCGGTGTCAGTTGCTTCTTTCCGTTGCTGGCCCTGCCCGCGTTGCTATGACTGGCTTCATATTCCGCTCTGGCTTTATCCTGCATCGCCTTCTGATTAGCGTCAGGGGCCGCTGCCCCGCCAACGTTCGGGTTAGTGTTGAACTGATAGTTAGGCAGACTGCTAACCCCATCATTTTTATTGCCGCTGTCAGCTTTGGCCGCGTCTGGCGCTTTGCGTGTGTGCGTGTAAATAGTGACGCCAACGAAGCACATGGCGATGATAGCCAGGATAGCAATAAAGGCTTTTAGGCCTGGTGCGGTGCGGCGTTTCTGTGCGGGCATTCCCCCGCGTTCATCGTCGAAGCTGTTGTTATCCAGCTCGCTATCAATATCGACTTTACGGGCCATTAGTTATCCCCTCCTTTTTGCACCCTTCTTACATCCGGGGAGGCTGTGCCAGTGGAAATTGCGCCAGCTGATGGCACGTAGTTGATATTTCTAATACCAACAACCTTTGTCCAGCCAAGCCTTACACGCCATTCTTTCGCTACGTTCTGGCATTCCAGAATGTTGTTATTTTCACCAACCGGGCGACAGTTAGGGAGCGTCTCTTTGCCGCTGGACGATATGTAATACACCTGCGGTAAGTCGGCGTTTTCCGGGAACTCAAAGCGCGTGAAACGGTAGTTATCCCAAACATGGATCGGCTGAATATCTGCCATTTCCGGTTCGTCGCTCATTTCATACTGGTAGTTTTTAGGACCAGCGAAAGCAGACTCCCGTAGCTTCTCCGTCAGGCGCTTTTTCTCAGCCACGCTAGAGGCTTTTTTCTGTTCGTCAAACGGGTATTCATAGGTCAGCTGAAGCGTGGCCTGCTTCATTGACCACGGCGTTTTGATAAACGATTTTGTTTCTGTGCCGTCAGCGTTCTTTGTTGTCGTCTCGCCGATATAGTGCAGCACGATGTTATAAGACCGCTTATCAGTAACGATGGTCAGGTTGGTATCACTCATGTCGGTCTTAGGTTTCACGAAATAGTGATTAAGTTTGTGTGAGAAAATCCAGCCAGCGGAATCACCGAAAGCGTGAGTGATATAGCTTTCATCCGGGGCAACGACGATATGCGTAAAAAGACCCGCAACCGCATCAATACGCACCACATCAACCGGGTTATAAACTACCGTTTTAATTCGGTAGTCATATGGTGAGCTTTTCGGCGCATCAAGCGCCGCCGCGTTGAATGTGGCCCCGGTCAGCGCCATTGCGATCACTGCGGATAAGACTACTTTTTTCATAGTACAGTCCTCAGTTCGACTCAGGGTTAACGCGGTAACTGGTGACGCGGAAGCCGAGCGGATTTATGTAGCGCTGCGACGCATTCATAGCCAGCGCTTTGTAGCCATAACCCAGGATGGCAATCCAGTGCTTAGGTGGATCATCGAAGTTATTGCTACGGGAACGGCGAACGGTCGTGAAGCGGATAGTTGCCACACCATGCTCTTTATCAAGGATGATTGAGTTGATAATTGGGCGGGTGGTTTCGCTGTCGCCCAGCACCTTATCAAGCCCCTGTTTCCCTTTGAAACGGGACAGATAGGAGTCAGCTACATCTGGCGTGGACATTAAGCCCACAGCGTCATAGTCAGCCTGTAAGGACCAGAAATCGTAGGACTCACGATGGATAACGTATTGAGTAAGAAAATACTTATCAATTTCGTCACCATAGGTAGCTTCATCGCGCGTCAACTTGACCTGTGATATCTCATGGGTGCTAGGATTTTGCGTCAACAAAAATGGCGGTATTGGCTGGCTATAACGGTAATTCACAAAGGTAGAATTACCGATCGCTACGACAGCCACAACAGATGCGACCGTGGCGACTATCCACGCCGTGCGGCGTGAAGATAACACTTCGTTCATAACGTCCACTTCCAGCCCTTTGCGGCTTTCGTTGAACTCTTTGATGGCCTCTTTGGTCAGCCCTTTCTTTTTCTCTCTCATAACAACCACCTTATCCCTGTGTATCTACTGGAAGCGTTTTATTGACTGGTACGGTGTGGCTCCAGTCTGGCTCCGGCGGTGGCTTAAAACTGCTGGAACATGCCCCTAACAACAACACCCCTAAAAGTACGATTGCGCGCATAGTTTCGACCTCATTTGTCCATTGCCTTCTATTATCTTATATCCGTGAAATTGCAATTTCAACGACTTTTGTTTATTTATGCTGCTTTTCCCCGGCTACCACGCGCCTTTCCTGTCAGACCAGAACCGCTATTACTGGAGTTTGCTGTAGGATTGGCCCCACTGCCGCCTCCAGGACTACCGGACTTCCCACCAATACCGTTAGCGAGGATGTTGCTCATTCTCCCCATAGTGCTACCCGACATCATCGCGGCCTTGGCTGCGTCCCCTATATGTGCATGTATGCCAGCCCCGAAGCTGGAAGCAACTTGCGGCACCTGGAACAAAACCAATACGGCAACTACGGTCAGCAGACACATGCCCAACACCGTACTTAATGCGTCAAACACCCCATCACCATTAATAAATCCAGAAATCATGTTGGCGAATAAAGTCATTAATAACCCAAATACAAGTGCTAGAATGACAATTACCAAACTGTAATTTATGACATTCCCGACCCATCGAGAGAAAACACCTGCGGTTGGCTTCCACAGCAAACAGTAAATTGCTAGCGGTCCTAAACTCAAGACAACATAAAGCAATACTTTTGCCATCAATACGAATCCAGCCCCAAGCCCTGTTATAGCGATGGTTGCGATCAGAAGAATTATCCCTATGACCAAACTCATTAATCCATTGGCCGATATACCCGCACCATCGAATTGTGTTTTAATAGCTTCAATACAATTTGTAGTTGCACCATCTATTAATCCAGCTATACCAGTATAAGGGGTAGAGTTAAGCCCTTGAAGTTTGGTGGCAAGAGTATCGGGTAACGTCTGAATTAGCCCCAATATATCGGATTGATATAACCCACCCGCAGTTGCAAAACTAAGGATAATGGCTATTGTGATGTACTGCCTTATTAACTCTGATAAAGGTTCCCCACCTCCGGGGTTAAGTGCAGAATAAACACCCCTAACCATAAGAGATATGGTCAGGAAAATAGCCACTACAGGAGTGGCTTCCGATATAAGAGTTGATACATTAGATGCCACCGCTGAATTTAATACTTTATCAATGGTGTCAAATAATGTGGTTACGACTGTGAAGCCACTCATTACTCCCCCTTACTGAACTTTTAACAGTTCAGCTGGATCTTTAGTTTTACCTTCACGCCCATAAAGGTTTATTTCAACTTTTGCATCCATTGCATTTTTACAGTCTGCATCCTGATTTTGTTCGGCTTGTTTTTTGCATTCCGCTACCTTTTCGGTTCGCTCCTTGTCATGAGATTTGTACCAATCTTTATCGTGCTCAGGCTTACAACCAGAAAGTAATGTGGCCGAAATTAAAAATAGAGCTGAATATGTATGTTTTTTCATCTTATAATTCCTTAGTTCATAGGAGCTGGGTTTATTTCATTGTTAATGCCGTAGTTATTACGTCTAACGGCTCTTTCTCTTTGAGCTTCATATAACTTATCTTGCGATTCCTGAAGCATACTCATTAGCTTCAGCTTCGCTTGCTCGCCCTGAATAGCGCCTTGTGCGGTTTGAATACGAGCCTGAAGATCGGCAACTTCCTTTACATCTTTAGTTGTAGAAATCTGCTCGGTTAGAGCCTGCATATCACTTAATTCCTGCATCTGATTGTTATAGGCTTTTTCAGCTACAACACGGTCGTAAGCACCTTTCTCTGATAGGCGTTTATTCATCAGTTTCAGCGCATCAGCGGGGCTTAAATCGTCAATTTCATTGTTTACTTTGTTCATCATTGAACTGACTGATCCAGTCACAGATGATGATGAGTTCATGGCATCGCTATATACTTTCTGCCAATCGTCAGGAAGGTTATTAGCCAAGCTGCTTGTTGATGTATCCAACAAATCCCCAATATTGGTTGTCTTTGCCAGGCTCTCATACGTTGCTTTTTGGGTAGCCAGCTGCTGCTTCAGTTGATCCAGCTGGTTCGCCATTTCTTCAAGTGTTTTAGCAAGGCTGGTCGGATCGTAGACCACAACACCATTACCTATAGCGGCAGCGCTCCCGATGGTTCCCGCGCCTAACAGCCCAGCCAGTGCAATAGCAATTAACTTCGATTTCATAACATCATCCTCTAATTAATGACGGCAAAGACGCCAATATTCTTCGATCCAGTTTTCCGGCTCTGGACCATATTTGCCTATCAATTCCTCGGCTAACTCGGCATTTTGCGGTTCACCGGAAAGGATGCTGATAATGTTGTCCATTTCCATTTCATCGCGTTCTGGCGTATCGCTGTTCTGAATCTTGAGATTGAACGTAGCGAGAGCTGACTGTGCCCCCTGCTTAACAAGGAACTGGCGCGAATGCTCAGGAATTTTGAGCAACACATCAAACTCTGCATCCGTCAGGAAGGAGTAGTCCTTACGACTGGCATCAGGATCGCGTAGGCAGATTTTTGATGGCGTTTGCGTCATTACCGTTTTGCCGATACTGCTTGCGAGCGCGTCATTTGGCTCTTGCGTGGAAAACAAATAAATCGCATCTTTCTTACGGTCTGTTTTAATGCCGCGCTTTA
The DNA here is from genome assembly GCF_050586585.1 of Yersinia sp. J1. Classification (NCBI taxonomy): domain Bacteria; kingdom Pseudomonadati; phylum Pseudomonadota; class Gammaproteobacteria; order Enterobacterales; family Yersiniaceae; genus Yersinia; species Yersinia sp. J1. The sequence goes on along the minus strand of NZ_JBOBDP010000024.1, from coordinate 21,769 downwards.
TTTCCAGCTTTAAAACAGGATCGTCAAGATAAGCGTGAAATTCATCGAAGCATTGAATAACACGGCGCTTTCCATCAATTGAGTTACGGATTCGGTAAAGCAAGTACATTAACAATGGCGTTCTGGCCGGGCTGGGAATCTCACCTTCCGCAGCAATGAACTCGGTCAGGTCGAAGCCGAAAACATCATGAGCATCGAGATCTAACGCATCTTCACCATTATCAAAAAGCCATCCGTATTGACCGTCAATAGTCCAGTCATTAATCAGGTCTTTGAGATATGGGTGCGTGATGTACCCTTTCAGTCGGGTAATGTCTCTGGCCTCAACAGGGATTAAAGAATGTTCGCCCATAACAGCGTCCACAGCCCTATTGAGTTCCATTCCCATATCTTTATCTAACGGACCGTTATTCGTAATTTCAGCACAGACACGCATAATATTTTTAACGGACGCAATATTACGAGGAGTGCCCTTCTGTTTGAGCGGCGAAAAGTTGGTTTTTACGCCCTGCTGTAAAACTTTATAGTAGCCGCCGACACTGCGAATAAACGGTTCCATTCCCCGGTCACGGTCATAGCAGAACATACGCGGATTAAACTTCATGCACTGGCATAACAGGAAATCCAGCAGCGTAGTTTTACCCTCACCTGACTTTCCTGTAAGCAACATATGCCCCAACGGGCGTTTTCCAATGGAGCGTTCTTCCAGTGGGGTGACGTGGAAGTTAAAATACAGTGGTGTGCCGTTTGCTGTACGGAACATCGTCACTGCCGGACCCCACGGATTATTGTCCGGTTTACCGCGCATAAAATTATGGTACGGGGAGAAATGGAAGAAATTCCATGAGTTAATCGGAGTCGGGCGTGGCGCCCATTTCTGATTACCTGGAATCTTCGCAAAGTAAGCCGCTTCAGAGGCCAACCCTACGCCGCCCCCCACGAAGCCACACTGACTTAGCATGACTTTCGCCTTACGGGCCTTGCGCTGCACTGCTCGCTGATCAGTATCGAAAACATGAATAGTGGCATGGTGATAGCCCATCACTATTTCTTTAGAAAGCAGCATATCAAGCGCTGTATTCAGCTGTGCGAGCTGGGACTGGCTTCTGTCGCCAGTTTCCATCATGGATTTCTCTTGGCGCTCCAGCAGCGTTTTAGCTGAAGCCTCGGATATGCAAGAAAACGTTTGAGTCAGCAGGTATTCAAAGTCAGCTTCTTTCAGCAAATTGAACTGACCCGGTTCCGTGTTTTTTTCGTAATCACGGATTTCGATAGCCGTAGTATAAAAATTGCTGTCCAGCGTTCTGACCTGAACAATATCCCCCCATACGGAACTGACAACTCGGTTTTCCATGATGTAATTACCGATACGGTCACGGCAAACAGGCACAATGGACCATTCCAGATTGACCAAGAAATAAAGAAACTCCAGCGCTTTAGAATAAGCGTGAGCCGTCTGTGGGACGGTATCAGCGACATTGAGCATTACCGGCTCGTCGAAAATATCTGCTTCATCCACTTCAAGGAGTGATTGCTTTTCTTCAGCGTCCGTTAACGTTATTTCCTCGCCGTTTTTATCCCGGTAATAAATACCCAGGCGCTTGATGCCATAGCTCTTCATCCCCTCCATGAGCTGCTCACAGACTTCTTCCATTCCGGTGAAGGCTTCAGCCTGCATTTGAGCCAGTTCGTCAGCTGACGGACGTTCAAACTTAGCCAGAAACTTCTGCGTCTTATCGCCTATCTGGCGATAGAGCACCGTCAGGTACAGATCATTAACCATCTGGTTAGCCCCCGTTTGCAGACGGCGGTTGTATTCATCCAGGTAGCGCGGGAATAATTGGGTAAACTCAGAGTCAGGATACTCTTTAGACTGGTGATGATACTCGTGCGACCAGATCTCTACATGGTCAGTCCCGAAGGACCTAATCAACGTATTAAGATCATCGTTCCATGTAATCAGCTCACGGTCAGAGGCACAATCATGTGTCCGTCCATCGACTTTAAAGAATGCAAGCAGATCGCCATTACGCATCGAGATAATATAATCATCAAGGTGCTGGCTATGCTGCAAATACTTTTCATTAGCGCTAGGCTCGTCTCTGAACGTTTTAGGTTTAAGCAATGCCACCATTTATTTCAGCTCCTTTTTCTTGTAATCCACAGGGGAATAACTTGAACCACTCCATTGTTTAAATGGCGTGTCGTGTGCATTACGAAACTTAGTCTGTAGCCATAATGAAAGGATGCGAAACATACGGTCGTCGTATTTAGTCAGCGCTGCTGAAATTGACCACAGAACCGCAAATACAAGTAGTGACCATAAATGTAACGTCATAAACAGCGTGGCCGAGATCATGAAGATAACCAGTGCCACTGTACGCGGAACGCCAGCAATCCGGGGAACGCGTGTTGCACCTTTAAATAATGGCCGTTGTCCATTTTCAAACATAAAAACCTCTCTTAATGGGGGATGACCTCCCCCCATTAATCAGCTGCCGATACCAGTCAGGGATACCAGATATGCTGCGGAGCCAATGCCAATCATTGACATTGCGAGACGGAACATAAAACCAGCGGAAATAAGATGGAACAGCCAAGCGAGGAACGACACGATCACTGCGATGGTGCAGGCCATAGGAATCCAGGTATCCAGCCATGACTTGATGTTGTTACCTGTACTGGCCCCGGTGTCTGCCCCGCCAGCTGCTAGGGCCAGTTCTGGCGCTGCAATACATAACAGCGCAACCAGTAGCGCAAACCCGTTATTTTTGAAAAAAGTAACCATATATACCTCTACCTTTCCTTTGTTGATTTCAATATCAATCGGCACTCGCCGACATTGCACTTATCCAGAAGAAACTCCGTCAGGAGTCTCAGGTCTGCCCATGTGCGAAGTTCGTGATCTTTATTCAACCGAATAGAACAGCGAACCTCACCCAAATCTTCATCCTTTACATCAAATATGGGATACCACTGCTTTAGTGAAATCCTTTCAATTACAACCTCCTGTATTTTTCCGGCTTCGCATAAATCAATGATTTGAGACTGCAACAGGAGATAGATTTTTGTCATTCATAACCTCACTCCCTTTTTGCTCTGCTTTGGTCAGAAACGCGTCAGTGTTATCCTGCGAAAACACATCACCACTACTATCACTTTCACCCGTAAACGCATCGTGCTCACCCTCAAAGGTTGCGCCCTTCGCACTTACAGGCTGGCTCTCCGCTTCCTCGTTCTGCCCATCAGGTAGCAACGTAGGGATCTTTAAATCAGACTGTTTAGCCACGTTAATAACTTTCGTGACATACCCGTTTGAAATCCCCCGCACTTGTGAACCAGTGTTGTAGCAGGACAGCGCGTGTCTTAACGCTACCTGACCGGGCGGGTTGGATTTCAGGGCCGTACTATAACAGTCTTTTAAAATGGTCTGACTGGCGCGGAGATTGATACAGGGTTTAAATACCTGCTCAACCGTGATACCTAACGAACTCAAATTGTTAGAATTAATCATCGCAAGCCCCATATCGATGCTTTCATCTTCCTTGAGGTTTTTGATTAGCCGGTTGGCAACTTCTACCGCTTCAGCTTCGGTTTGCGGTTGACGTTTCAGGTTTGCGCCACTGTTAACGTTAATAAAATACGGGTTGTTCCCGGATTCATGGCCGACGATATAGGCCATTGTCAGCGGTGAAACATCTGGTGCGCATCGGGCAGCAAGGCTGGCGATCGTATCCGAGGCAGAAGCCGCGTGAGCGACCCCATGAAAAGAAAGGCCGGAGATACATACCGCTATCAAGCACCATGATTTTTTCATTTTTGCATTTCCGTGTAATTGCAATTTTGACGACTTTTATTTATCATAAGGGCCAATAGAATCGTGTCAAGAGAAAAAGACGTTAAAGGGAAGAAACCTATGCTTGTTCCTTTGCAGTCGGAGAAGCGACCAAAAGGGACGCCTGTATACCGTGACCCGGAGAATCCATTTAACACTTGGGGCGGGTACGGAAAGCGTCCTGTCTGGTTACAGGAACGATTGAGTGATGGGTATCTTCTGGATGAAATGAAGCTGCCTGGTGCAGTGGTAGATCGGGATACCAAATCCCCTAGATACCGTGACCCGGCTAACCCGGATAATACGTGGACTGGCGTTGGCCGTCGTCCTAAATGGTTAGTTGAGCTACTGGAAAATGGTGTGAATTTGGACGATCTGAAGATTCGAGAAAGGGAGTGAACGATGGGCAATGTGATTGAGTTTAAGAGGCCGAAAGGCGAAAGAAACCAAAAAGACAAAATCCCTGAAAGGGGGATACTGCTGTGGTTCAAAAAGACTGCCATGTCCCTCAAAAACAACCTCTTTACCTACTCTAAGTCATGTTGCTGTATTTGTTTATTTTTTGTAAGCGTTGTGTCAAGAAAGCTATTGAAGCTGATAGCGACACTATCAATAGTGCTGTTTCTTGTCGAGTGGTTTATGGATCGTTTGGGAGCGCGTGAGTTTTATAACCTGTTGTTCCTAATGGTATTACTGTTGGTTATCAATGTGATTTCAACAAGCTGTATCAAATGGATAAGAGGGAACGTATGAGTAAGCTAAGAGCCGTTGCAAAAATATTATTGATGTACTGCATCTTCAGTAGCGCCAGCGCCTTTGCGGAGGGAAATACTAAGGGTGATCCGTGTCTCGCGTTCACCTGTATGGCCGGAAAGTTACAAGGTAACGAGGCAACATCCGGGCCTGACTGTGTAATGGGCCGCCAGAGCTTCTTTGAGATACGAATTTACACCCCCTACTACAACCCCGGCGCGACAGCTGCGGCTCGTAAAGTATTTCTAAGCAGCTGCCCTATGACCACTATTTCAGAAAACAAAAACACACTGGAGCTGATTATTCAGCGATACGGACGTTCATTTCAGGAGTAACACATGAAGAAACTAATCCCAGCTATCATTGCCGCCGCCCTGCTCTCCGGGTGCGCCACTCAGAACGACGCGGTAGCGCTCTCAAACCGAATCAGCGATCAGCAGAAGCAAATCAACGCGCTTTCCGTTCGTCTCCAGTCTGCCGAGCATCGCTTGAGTCAGCAGGAGTCAGCTTTTCGCTCAGAACAAACGCAGAACAGCAGCTACTGCTACCTGAACGGTGTTAAGTACTCTCAGGGATCGGTGTTCGCTGGCCGTATCTGTGATGGTAGTTCCGGCAGTGCCGCCTGGCGTCTTTATTCCCACCGCTAATAAGCAAGGCTTCCGGGCTTGCCCCGGAAGCGCTTCTTCTAGACATGGATATTGAGCTGCACAATCCATGTTTATCACAACAATCATATTGTTAAAGAGCATAAAAAAGTCGCCATGAAGGCGACTTAAACGAACTGGAATCGTGCATATTTTATTTTTGTAAGTGCCCTGGTGCTGTATTTAGGATGAATTTTTGCACTATATAGGCACTATATGCAACCACTTTAATCTATCTGACAGCCACATACACTGCTTGCACCTGTAACTGTGTGGAAACGGATGTAATGGCCGAACCCTATTTAAAAAATCGCCGACGCTTCACCTCGTCCCTTGATAATCAGCTTGTTCCATTGTTTGACGCTTTAGCGGCCAAAACGCGGATACCTAAAAGCCGCCTGCTCGATGAAGCTATAGAGGATTTGCTGGTCAAACACGGCGTTCCTGGTAAGCAGGTCGATAGCCAGAATTAACTTTTGCTCACCCGCGTAACCGTCCTTTCCGATACGCCAGCGAGTCTGGCCGTCTCGCTGATAGATTTCCCCTGGTGCCGCAAAGAACGGATCAGGTCATGCTTATTCTGGTCGGGTATCCGGCCACGATAAACCCCCTTCTCTTTGGCTTTCCTTACGCCTTCCTGCTGGCGACGGCGGCGATCTGTATAGTCTTTTCGGGCGATGGCCGCGAGCATATCAAGCATCATGCTGTTGATGGCCGTCAGCATACTCCGTGTAAATTCATCGCTACCGTGGGGCATTAACGCCGCGTAGCTGGTTGGCAGGTCCAGACTGATAATCGCCAGATTCTTTTCCTGCATCATTCGCTTCAGCTGCTGCCAGCCTTCATCATCCAGGCGTGAAAGCCGGTCTACCTGCTCAATCAGGATAAGATCGCCCTTCTCAGCATCATTTAGCAGGCGCATAAGCTCAGGGCGTTGCAGGGACGCGCCAGACGCATTCTCAACGTACCATCCGGCTACCCGGTGGTTATGCTCAAGTGCAAAGGCTTTAAGCCGCTGCTGGGCGCGTGACGCATCCTGATCGTGTGCAGAAGCCCGGAGGTATCCAAATATGTACATGACCGCCTCTTATGTCATTAGGGTTATGTCACTATAACCTATGTCATTAGAGTTATGCCATTAAGGCGCAAGGGGAAGGATTCAGAGGGTGACAGAAGGGTATACTCAAAAGTCATAATCAAAAAGCCATCTGTGACAGTCACGGTAATTCGAACCTCAAGTAAATATTAGTAATGTTTGTTTTTACTGGTAATTACTAAAGCGCCATGCTAGTGTTTCCTCAGAGTTACATTACTACGGAAAATGACAATGGCAGAGGACAGCAAACAGCTAACCAAACGGCAGCAGAAAGTCATTGATACAGCTACGCTAATCCGGCAGGAACCGCCGCAGGGTGATGATATGGTGTTCACCCATTCCATTCTATGTCAGGTCGGGTTGCCTCGCTCTAAAGTGGCCGGGCGCGAGTTTATGCGACGTTCTGGTGATGCCTGGCTCGTTGTGCAGGCAGGCTGGATTGATGAAGGCAGTGGCCCGGTAGAACAGCCGTTACCCTATGGAGCTATGCCGCGACTCACGTTCGCCTGGATTTCATCGTATGCACTGCGTAACAAAACGCGGGAAATCTCCATCGGCCACAGCGCTAATGAGTTTCTTCACCTAATGGGGATGGACTCACAGGGAACCCGTCATAAAACGCTGCGTACACAGATGCAGGCGCTGGCCGCGTGTCGTTTGCAATTAGGTTTTAAGGGCCGGACCTATAACGGTCAACCCGTCGAACAGTTTGATGCCTGGATCAAAGATGGTGACGCGAAGCAGCTCACGTTATGGCCGGGAACACTCACCCTGTCCGAAGGCTATTATAACGGCCTGATAGACAGCGCCGTTCCACTCGACAACAGGGCGTTGCATGTGCTGAAAGGCTCTGCACTGGCACTTGATATATACGCGTGGCTTGCTCACCGTCTCCACCGCATTGAGGGCCGTCCGGTTATTCTGTACTGGATGAAACTACGGGAACAGTTCGCCCAGGAATACAGCGGGAAGAATGCTGACAAAGATTTTAAACGGGCATTCATGCCAGCGCTGAAACAGGTGCTTTCAGTGTATCCGGCGGCAAAGGTCGAACAGGTTAAAGGTGGCCTGCTGCTGTATTGTTCCCCGCCTCCTATACCGTATAAATCCTGATATAAAGGCCCTATGCGGGCCTTTTGCTTTTGTGGATAACCCTGTTTATTCAGCAAGTTATCCACGTTAAATCCCCCCCCCTCAACTGCGTTAAATCCCCCCCCCTACTGCGTTAAATCACCCCCCTCAGCTACGTTAAATCCCCCCCCCTAACCCACGTTATATTACCCCCCCCCTAAACCTGTAAGGTGATCCTTTATGTTTTTCCTTTAATTTCTACCTATAACAGATCCTATAATTATCCGGTGCAATATGTGAAAAACGAGTGTCAGAGCGTGACTGTAACGGTGGTAGAAATTACGCTTCCTCGACCTGACAGACTCGCCGCATTGCGGCTCCCTAATCAGGTCTTGCGGCGAGCGTTGCGACTTTCAAATTCTACGGCTTTCGCTATAATCCAGAGCTATCAGCATTTCCTTCGCTGATTCTCCCGGAGGCCAGTTGCTGCCGCGACGGCCTCCCCCTCCTTTTTTGTTAGTTCAATAGAGTAAAATCATTATTTACTAACATTGACCATAAGTGATGGCCGCTATATCATGGGCTTAATCGTTATCTCAATCAGGAATGACTATGGCCCGGAAACAGACCCGCAGCATGACGCAGGAAGAATGGGATTTACTCTTGCCCGCAATGCAGACTTTTACCCATCTTTCTACCGAAATCGGTCATTCAGTGCTGGTTAATGGAGAAAGTAATAAAGACGTGGCCGAACGTGTCGGACGGACAAAGCAAAACGTGGGTTCCACCGTGAAACGTATTTGGGATCTGTATCAGTCCGTCACCATAGAGGCAGGCGGTGAGAAACTTCGTAAAGTGGATGTGTGGCTCCCTGAAGCAATGGCTCTGAAGGTGCTGAAGGAAGCCGAGAAGTACGCCATCAACCAGAGCAAAGCCGAATAGCCTGAATAATAAATAATAGTAAAATTAAAATTTACTTAGATTGACTACCACCCATCAAATTGCGATAATTATTTCTCCGGGAAGCTCACAGCTTCCCATCATCAGGAGGATAAATTATGGCTTCACGCGGTGTTAACAAAGTTATCCTGGTCGGTAATTTAGGTCAGGACCCCGAAGTTCGCTATATGCCCAATGGTGGCGCGGTGGCGACTATATCGTTAGCCACATCAGAATCATGGCGCGACAAGCAGAGCGGCGAAACCAAAGAAAAAACGGAATGGCATCGTGTTGTGCTGTTCGGAAAACTGGCAGAAGTAGCAGGTGAATATCTGCGTAAAGGCTCACAGGTTTACATTGAAGGCCAGCTGCGTACACGAAAGTGGCAAGATCAAGGCGGGCTGGAGCATTACACAACGGAGGTTGTGGTTAACGTGGGTGGCACTATGCAAATGTTGGGTGGCCGTCAGGGCGGTAACGCTCCAGTTGCTCAGGATAACGCGCAGGGACAACAGCCGCAGCAAGAGCAATTTAGCGGCGGTGGCCCGGCAGCTTCACCACAACAGGGAGCAATGCCGGATTTCTCAGATGATATTCCATTTGCCCCGATCACTCTTCCCTTCCCTAAGCACACTATCCATGCGCTGTAACGAAAGCCCCGTCAGGGGCTTTTCTTATGAGGGCTGAAGTTCGGCCTTTTCGCAATGCTCCCCGCCGCAGAACACAATCAGACCCGGCTTACCCCACAGATTTACATGGCATACCGGGCAGGTGTATTTTGCGCGGTTGGACTTGTTTACCGGGGTTTCTGGCGGCGGTGAAACAAACCTCATTGCCTCGATGATTTCATCATCCAGTTCGCCGGGTTCGTCGGTGTAGTCGTCGTCCGGCGGGTATTCCTCATCATCATCTTCATCATCGATGTAACCTTTTCCGCTGGGTGACTGCGGCGCTCCGGGCTTCGGCTGGTACGGAGGAAAGCGGTCCATCCAGGACAGCTGAAAATTGCGTGTTAACAGTTCATCACACGCCCGGTCAAAAGCGCCGCCGGTGATAATGTAGTGCGTCATGCTTTGGCCTACTTTTCGCCCTCCGGGTTGCCCGGTATCCGATGGCATTAACCCTACCCGCTCCATTAGCGCGGCCCACTCTTTATTGTGATAGCCACGTCTCCCGGCCTTGCCAAAATGAAACTGCCACTGGTGAACCATTTCATGTACCAGAGTGGATAACGTCGCCTTGATGGTGCGTATGGAGAAGTAAACCGGATTCATGGCTATTTCATCGACCATTTGCCCGCTCTCACGGCCCGCGAAGCGCTGAAACGAGCAATAGCCGTAAGTACGCTTTTCGCGTTGCAGGGTGATCAGGCATGGCGGCAGTTCGTTATTAAAAAGCCGTTCATCAAAAAAATCGTAGGCGTGCTGGAGTTCTTCGTAGGTTTCGGGTGTTGGCAATGTCATGTGGCCTTCCTTCTGTATTGCGCAATACAGAAAATATACTTCCGATAAAGAGTAATGTCTAACAAAATTTGTATTTACTAATGTTGACTTTGGGGCAGGAAAGAGCGATACTTAATTCATCGGGAGGCAATACCGCCCTCGTTAACACAGCCCAAAGCGGCAACCTCGGAGTAAATACTATGGCTAATATCGTCACCGCAAAAATCTATGGCCCCGCTCAGAAAATGCGTTTCCTTCCTTACGCGTTCGCAGAATTTTATCTTCAGGCAGAAAACTACGTTTGCAGCTTTATGAAAAAATACGCAGTTGGCTATGATGGTGGCTGCTGGGAGTACATCACCTATGAAAACGGTGCGTGTGCCTTCATCGCGCCGGATGGCTACCAGCTCACGCTTCCTAACTATTTTGATGAACCTGTTAGCGCGAAAGAAGCCGGGATTATCGTTGCGCTGTATGCCTACAGCCACTTTTGCTGCGTGGCGTTTGAGCGTGGCTGGCAGCGTGTGAATGAGACGATGGCCGAGCGCTATCACACGCTGCGGGACTTTACCGAAACGCTCCCGCCAGAGTCACAGAGCCGTATTTTTCGGGCAATAGATTAACCAGGAGCGGCGGGCATTTGCCCGCCTTACTCGTTCAGGAAGAAATGCTGATGGTTACGACAGATGAAGTCTGGTTTCGATATCTCGACTATTCGGGCCAGACAAAGGCGGCCCGGGTGGCATCCGTGCGGTTCTGGCCGGACATTCAGGACATACAGGTATTTGAGAAAAAGGACTGACATATGGCTTTCGACTTCAAAAAAGAGGATGCGGCCAAGTATGGCCGCGAGGTTTACCGGGCGTTTCGTAGTAAGGGCAATCACCGCTGGGATACGTGCGTTTTCATGAATGAATCCGGGGCTTACTCTGCCGTGTTCCGGCACTCGTTCCGCAAAAAGGTTATCGAGGATGGTAAAGAGATCCGGCGTAACGTCATTGATGATGAAATCGTGGTGGCCGCGCCGGACGCGGGCAGCTTTACCAGGGCAAAATTCCCACAACTGGCCGACGCAAACGAGCTGAAGCAATCCGGCTTTTTCGCCCGCTTACGGTTTCTTGCTGAAGCAGCTGCTTACCGTGAAGCGTGGCCGGGGCATGATGGCGGCGTGGTACTGATATGGGAAGGGAAAGCCTATGGCTGGAAAAATTGCCTGCGTGATGCCGGGTGTGAGCGCCCCGGCGCGATAGCGATCGACACTGACGGCCATGCTTTTATTGCTGAAGGCGGTAACGACTGTGACGGCGCGAAATGCTGGGTAGCTATGCCATGTTAAAAGGCGGGGAGTGGTCCCCCCGCCTTTAGCTACGTTTCCGCGTTCATCAATCGACAAATTCGCGGATCAGTTCTAGGATTGCAATCACAGCGTTTGACACCGCGACTACCGCCCGCAGAACGACGATTAACACGTTAATCATCCGTTTGCTCCATACAGAGCCGGAACGTCGCTGATTGCCCTTACATTGCCTGTCACAGCGACTACCCAACGTCAATTGTTTGGTCGTTCCCGCTCCAGCCTGGGCATTGAAACAGCACCACCTGTTTTTCAACCAGGACTTTAATCCGTTCATGCCGCATAAGCGGGGAGCTGGAGCGAGGACGTCAACAGATTGACCCGCGCAGTATACCCTATTCCGCGCCGTTTGCATTTACGCTACCCATGACGTAATATTTCGTTGTCAATTGTTTGGTCGTTCCCGCCTCAGTCTGGGGCAAAACATTAAAGCCCGATCTCACCAGTCGGGTTTTTTTGTGCCTGTCGTTTACCTTTCCGCGCTGGGCGTCGCCCTCCGGGCCGCTACGTTGTGCTGCGCATCGAGCCAGCCTTGCTGTCTCGCCCCTTCGGGCTTCCATCGCTGACGCATCAAAAATACTGAATGCCTGTTTTTCCTGCCTGCTGTCGCTAACTCACTGAAATAACGTAAAACCCAAAATAGGCGCCCGCCAGCTGCAGCTGCTTCTCAGCTGCTGCCGGCTGCGAGTGTCGTTCAGCAAATTTGATCGTATCGGCCAATGTCACCAGCGGCGCTGTAAGCCCGTTTACAGCCCATCCGGGCGCGTCAGCTGCGCTGACCCACCACGGACCCGGAAATCACGCCCTGAGCGTCGCAGAGCGCCGCCCAGCCCGCTCACCGGGACAGGGCTTATGTCTTGCCGTGGCGTGGCGTTGGGAGCAGTGGAAGGGATGGCTTTGCAGGACGGGGGATTATTACGGCTAAAGCCGTAACGCTTTTTAAGTCCTCGCGCTTTGCGCTGCGGGGCTTCCGGCGCGTTGCGCCTCCCATGCGCTCCGCGCATCTTCTTAACTGCCGTAGCCTAATGAAATGTATGTAATAAATATATTTACTAATATTGACTTTGAGGGCGAAAAAGGCGATACTTAATTCATCGGGAGGCAATACCGCCGCCCGGTGACACAGCCCAAAGCGGCGATTATCAGGAGTAACATCATGACTACTTTAACTGTCGGCCAGTGCCTCACCTCTTTTAAAAACGAGTATGTAGTAAGCGCGGTTAATCTGTCTGACGACAAAATCAGCTATACCATCCTCGGCCTGAATGCCCCGACCTGCGCCCCGCTGCTGGAAACCTCCCTGCGCTTTTACCAGGTGATCGACAAGACCCTTTCACTCGATGAACTCCGCGCCCGCCGTCAGGTTGTGCAGAGTGTGACCGACCAGCGAGAAGCGCGACACCAGGCGAAAGAAGATGCCCGCCAGCTGGCGAACGAACGCGCCAGCGCTGACCCGGAAAACGCCGGATTGCTGACCACGGCCACCGAAAGCAACACCACCAAGCTAGCCGCTAAAAACATCCGTATTCTGCTGAAAAAGCATTTCCCCGGCGTGAAATTTTCTGTCCGTATGCGTGACTATAACGCGCTCTATGTTTCGTGGACGGATGGCCCAACCAAAGAGGCTGTAGAAGCGATTACAAACAAGTTTGAGGAAGGTAGCGTTAACTCAATGGAAGACATTTACGAATACAACATTACGGGTTTCCACCGTGTTTATGGTGGCGTGAAATACCTGTTTTGCTCACGTGACCTGACCGACGCGCTGATCGCTGAATCTATCGACCTGCTGCGCAAAGAATACGGCGAAACCACCATCCCGGCTGATGTGACGCTTGAGGCGTACAAATCCGGGGCGCTGGCGGGGCGCGGGCATGACTGCTTTACCTGGGGGCTTGCAGCGCAAATCCGCATCAACGCGGGAAAGATGGATAAATCCAGCCGCTAAATTAGCGCCCTTCGGGGCGCTTTTTTGTGGGTAAAATTTCATGAAATATAAGTAATAATTGTATTTACTAATATTGACTTTAAAGTCGAAAAGAGCGATACTTATTTCATCGGGAGGCAATACCGCCGCCCGGTGAAACAGCCCAAAGTGGCATCTAAGGAGTTATCTATGAACTATCTGATCATCATCCCAATCGCATTTATTCTCGCTGCCGCCGCGCTGGCCCTCCCGTGGTTTATGGTTCGCCAGGGCTACCGCGAGCAAGTCCAGCTGGGCGGCGCGTGTACTACCGTGCTGGGGCTGGCCGCATCAACAGGCGTTTTCAGCTATGCCGATAATATGCCGCTGGCGCTGCTGTACGGCTCTGCATCGGTCGTTTCATTCCTGTATGCGCTTGATTGCTTCCTGCCGCTTTACCTGTCACGTAAATCTCACTAACTCACAGGCGGGGGGAAACCCCCGCCAGCCTGGAGAAAAAAATGGAAAACGGAAAACTCGCACAGCAACAGGGTTTTGACCTGGCGTTGCAGATCCTGAAAAGCCAGAGAGGCTATTACATTGACACGGCGACCAGTGAGGGCTACCCGGTATCAAGGGAATCAGCTGAATACTTCCCGGACAGCAGCACCGCGCAGCAGGCTTTGACGGATAACCACTGGACACAGCGAGAGGATTGCTAATTAAATTGCAGGGCGGCTAATCGCCGCCCTGCATAACGAAAAGGAGGCCGGACGATGGCTGACCATGACGACGCACCGGAAAAAATTAAGTGCCTGGAGTGCGGGAAGGAGTTTTCTTTCCTGGCCCCTCATTTGAGTAAAGCCCACCAGATGAACGCCAGACAGTACCGGGAACGCTGGGGCATACCACTACACACGCCGCTTGCCAGCGCCGAGCATTCCCGCCAGTGTCGGGAAAATGTTTTGCGCCGTATCCGGCGGGGCGAAATTCGCCCCGCTGACCAGCTCGCGCTCATGGCCGAAGGCCGGAAGAATGCACCTGAACGTGCGACCAGCACCAGGTTGCATAAAGTGGCGGCGGCGAACGTCGCGCGGGTGCATCAGATATGGAAGCATTCTCCGGTGGTGAAGATCGTTCCTGATACGCTCAGGGATGAAGCCGTGCAGAGAATGACGGCCAGAAAGGTGACTGGTGAGAAAGTTAAGGATATTGCCGCCGATCTGAATCTGTCGGTTGGGTGTCTGTACAAATGGGTGGCGGGCGCTAAATAGGGCGTCTCCCTCCGGGCCGCTACGTCGTGCTGCGCATCGAGCCAGCCTTGCTGTCTCGCCCCTTCGGGCTTCCATCGCTGACGCTTGTGATAAACATGGATTGTGCAGCTCAACGGGCATCAGCCCGTCAAACCCGGCGCTTGCAGCGGCCACAGGCCGCGCCAACCGCCCCGCAACGGGGCTTTAAGGCATCAAAAATACTGAATGCCTGTTTTTCCTGCCTGCTGTCCCTAACTCACTGAAATAATGTAAAACCCGAAATGGGTGCCCGCCAGCTGCAGTTGCTTCTCAGCTGCTGCCGGCTGCGAGTGTCGTTCAGCAAATTTGATCGTATCGGCCAGCGTCGCCAGCGGCGCTGTAAGCCCGTTTACAGCCCATCCGGGCGCGTCAGCTGCGCTGACCCACCACGGACCCGGAAATCACGCCCAGCGCGTCGCAGAGCGCCGCACAGGCCGCTCACCGGGACAGGGCTAATGTGTGCCCGTGGCGTGGCGTTTTGGGTGGTGGAAAAGAGGGCTTTGCAGGGAGGGGATGGGGGCAGTGTCCACGCGGCGGCGTGTGTGGGCGTGCTGTGGTGGTTCCGGTCGGGTTATGTGGTAGTGGGTGCATCATCCCCGTCAGGCCCGGTAAGGCCCGGCGATTGACGATTTAAGCCCTCTTTCATCGTGGTGCTGTCGCCTTTCCGCTGTCGCGCAATCGAATGAAATATAAGTAATAAATGTATTTACTAATGTTGACTTTGAGGGTGAAAAGAGCGATACTTAATTCATCGGGAGGCAACACCGCCGCCCGGTGACACAGCCCAAAGCGGCGATTACATTTAAGGAGAAAAAAATGAAACTGACTCGCGAAGCAACCACAGCAGCAAACCCGGATTTACGCGGCCGCAAACATCATTTCATCATCGAGAGCGCCACGGCGGCAGAGCTGGAAGCGATGGACGAGATCCTGACGCTGGCAGGCTGGGAAAATGACAGCTGCCCTTGCTATGAGGACGGCTTTGGTTGTGGTTACTGGATCGACATTTCCGAAGTGGCTTGTTTCAAAGCGGCATACAAAGCAGCGAAAACGGGCCTGAAAGGCTATATGGCAGTTGAAGCGGAGAAGGCCGCAGCAGTGCGCGAAGCCACCGCAGAACCAGCCCCGGAACACATCCCGGCGGCAAGCCTTGACGATTACACCGTGTACACCTTGCATGAACCTATTGAAGCGGAAGAAGGCAAGCCATACGCAGAGAAGCGCGTAACTCGCGCCTACGTTGCCCGCAGCATGACCCGCGCCCTGGCGAGCCAGGAGAAGCATACAGAGAAGTACAAAGCGCAGGATGTTATCTGGCTGGCGGAGCACAACGCAGACCACGCTTTTAGAATGGGCGTTTTAAGCCCGGAAGAGTTCACAGAGATCTATCGGATGGTACACGCAGAGAACGCGCAGCCCCTGCTTATTCTGGCGGCCCTGCGTGATGCCCTGCTAACCGGAGCGCCAGCACTTGCCGCCGTCCGTGCGGCATAATCCGGCCACCATTCAACGCGCCTTCCGGGGCGCTTTTTGTTGGTAAAACTGGATGAAATAAATGTAATTATCGTATTTACTAATATTGACTTTTGGGGCGAGAAAAGCGATACTTATTTTATCGGGAGGCAATACCGCCGCCCGGTAACACAGCCCAAAGCGGCAACCCACGGAGTCCCCAATGAAACAACATATCGCTGCAATTATTCGCGAATACAACACCCCTACAGTAACCGTCGAAGTAGCCAATACAGACCGCTACGATAGCGAGCAAATCGAGATCCGCCACGTTGTTGATGGTCGCCTTGCCTGGCGAGCGTGGGACTATGAAACAGGTTTTGGAAATGACCTGCATCGCGAGCTGGCCTATTACCATATTCCGGCCTGATTGAGCATAAACACCCCGCCCGGTGAAAGCCGGGCAATACAGCCCAAAGCGGCACTTATCAGGAGTAAGCCTAATGACAAAAGTCACAACACCGTCCCAGCTGAAAGCAGAGCTGGAGAGCCAGAAAACCTACCTTCTCGAAGCCTGCCTGATGGCCTTCAATCAGTTACCTAACCAGCGTACAAAAGGCGCGTTCCCGTCAACATACGCGCTTGCAGCAAAGATTGATCACCTGTTGCAGCAGGAAAAAAAATAAACCTTCCGACAACGACAAAGCCCGGTATTAACCGGGCTTTTCTGTATTGCACAATACACTAAAGGTTAAGCGCGTTTGCGTCCTGCGCCAGCCAGCATTGGTATGTTTCCTTTTGAAACTCCCCGCCGCAGCCGCCACCGGCTTTTGATTTTCCGCAGTGCTGGCATGTACCCAGCGCGGCTTTTTCTTTCTCCCACTGTTGCCAGTTGCGGATCAGCAGCAGCTGGAAAAACTCATTTGGTGAATAGGGCTGTTTACCCATCCGGCGCACCTGCCGTAGTTCGTCCAGTTGCGCCGCTTCATCGTGCGTTAGCGTGACGGTCACGCTAACGCCTTCAGCGCGTAACCGTTCGCGGCGGCGAGCTTGTCGCCGTCTGGCTAACATCCTTTCGCGTTCAGTTTTATCCATTTTTATCACCGTGACTGTCACGATTGAAAAGAAAGAAAAAGGCCGGAAATCCGGCCTTGCGTGTTACTTCAGGATCAGCAAGGTCAGCGCCGTCCCGATGGCCGCGCCGACGATGGAACAAACAGCCGTCATGATCACGACGCGGTTAACGATGGTGCTGGCGTTGTTGTGCTGGAGAGATTGCCAGCGCGTCAGAAAGTCTGACCGCGCCTTGTTTTCCTCCTTCATCGCCGCCTGTATATCTCTCAGGCTGCCGATGATTTCCGCTCTCGAATCGTCTGCCGTCAATTCAAGTGCGCTTTTGAGTTCGCCCAGCTGCTGAAGCATGTCGGCTTGTTCGGCCTTCATTAACTTCATGGCTTCTAAAATTTCCTTCGCGTCTCCCAAAAACCAGTCCATCAATACGTCTAATTTATCGGGCTGCTTATCCATGCTTAATCTCCGATTAACAGGGAGAATGTTTTATCCAGGTTGCTCTTAACCGGGATAGCCTGCTTCATGTAAGTATAACGACGCGCCATTTTGCGGCGTTCGTCTGCGTCAGCTGATGCTTTAGCGCGGGCTTTAAATTCTTCCGCATCTTCAGCGGTCAGCGTTTCAAAAGAAATTTTATGGTGTGCAAGATATTCGTACACCTCACTATTATAGATCGCAGAGTTTTTATTAATGCGGCCTACTTTAGTTTGTTTCACAAAGTCGAAAATCGGGCCGAAAACATTTTCAACATCATCACCCGGATTAACGCGGTTTGGAACAAAGATAATCTTTTTGTTATCCACGCCAGCCTTGCTTAACGTGTGCGCCGTTTTCATACTTTCTTTAATGGCTTTATCTTCCGGTGTTACCGGAATGAAATACATATCAAATTCATTTGCGCCGCCATCAAAGCGGGACATTGCCATTAAAAACGGTTCCACGTTTGACGCGCCAATATCAATAATCGCTGCATCTTCAAAAACCACATCTTCAATCAGACGGGAGAAATCATCACCTTTAAAACTGGTGACATTTTCAATCCCTAAGTCAGACGCTGACTGGTTAATGGTTTCGACAGCGAAAAATTTCGCATCTTTCAGGCGCGGGGCGAGAAGGTAAGTTGAAACTAAAGTTTTGCCAACGCTGCCACTGTAATTAATAACCGCTACTTTCATTGCACACCTCAATATTTTTTGATGAACTCATTAGGATCGAACTCGGCTTTTGCCTCGTCAAAAAATTCCTTTCCGATGATACCCGGTGGCTGTTTCTTTTTGTCTCCTTCGGTCGCGTCTTGTGTATTGTGCAATACATCTTTTTTTACCTGCTCAGACTTCGCGGGTTTCTCTGTATTGTGCAATACATTTTTCTTTTGTTGCTCACTGGCTCCGGCTGATTCTGTATTGTGCAATACAGAATCAGGGGTGGCATGTTTTGCCCGGTTTTGCCTGGCCCGATACAGGGCAGTATCAAAACTTCGAACGTTCACATTCTCCAGGCCGAAGCGTTCAGATACCGCCTTGAAAACCTCCTCTCTGGAGACTCCCAGCGACAGCATTTCTTCTACTTCCGGCAACATCATCTGAATTGCTGCCCTGATGCTTTTGGGCTTCATAGTACCCTCATGTAGAATGATGTATTTTTGATGTAATAGTGATGTATTTTTGTCGTATCAACTATCCCATGACGTAAGATTGATGTAATTGTGGTGTAATGTCAACCATGAATTGACGTAATAGTGGTGTATTTGTGGTGTATGGGTATTCATGCAAGCATGAATACCGGGATATTGAACGCTTTTTCACCAAAATACCCCTTAACCTCCGTAGATCGCCCCTACCAAACTGATTATTTTTTAGCCCTTAACCTGCTATACACCTAACGCAGTGCGATAAATCGCACTAACTAACTGATTTAAAAAACAAAATGTTCAAAATTTATGATTGCGGGTATTAAAAAGGTATTAAAAACATAGCATAAGGGAATGGTTTATATGGAAATTTAGGTATTACTTTGTTAATACTTACCTCATGCGGTTAAACTACCGCCAGATTGAACACGAAAAATCACCAGTTGAGGACATGATGCCGATCATCACATGCAAGGTAACGGACGAAGAAAAAGAGCTTATCGACAGGCTGGCCGGAACGAACAGATCGGACTATATGCGCCGTTGTTTGTTGGCCGGATCAGGTGGCCGGATAGGTGGATTGAGTCAGGTTACGGAACAGATAAATGAAGTAAATCGACGCCTCGATATTCTGTTTGACCAGGTATCAGAGACAGACATGAGCGCGTTTTCCTCAGAACTAAAAGGTCTGGTCAAACAGCTATCACAACTCAAATTGCCGCCTCCCGGTCAGATGATGCTGCACGAATCCCTGGCAATCGAGACGGTGATCCTGCTGCGTTCGATGGCAACCCCGGCCAATATGAAAGCCGCCTGGGGAGAGCTGGAACGTAACGGATATAAGGTATGGGAAAGTAAACAAGAGAGGAAGGAATAATGACGGAACAAGAAAGAGGAATTATATTTTTATGCTCGTTGCTGGGGCCGATACCCTTTGTGTGGTTTATTACTGCAAAGTTTGTTTATGGCATTAACAGTGAAACCGCACACTATCTTGTACCCTATTTGCTAAAGAACACGTTTAACTTATGGCCGTTATGGGTGGCGATTATTGCAGGCGCGGTTATAGGGTTGTGTGGCTTCATTGGATTCATCATTTACGATAAGGGAAGGGTGTATAAAGGACCGAAATTTAAACGTGTACTCCGTGGCACTAAATTAGTCAGAGCCTCGTCTTTGGCCGAAAAAACCAAAGAGCGCGGTCATAAGCAATTAACTATCGCAGGTGTTCCCGTCCCCACTGCTGCCGAAACTTTACACATTTCAATTGGTGGCGCTACGGGGGTTGGTAAAACCACAATAATAAAGGAAGCAATATATTCAAGCCTGAAAAGAGGCTCGGATAAGCGCATCGTACTTGACCCAAACGGTGAATATGTGGAGACGTTTTATCGTCCTGGTGATGTAATTCTCAGTCCTTATGATAAGCGTTCTCCTGGCTGGTCTATGTTCAACGAAATACGCGATGACTTTGACTATGATCTCTATGCTGTATCTATTATTCAGGAAAGTAAGGAACGTTCAGCAGAGGAATGGTACAGATATGGTCGTCTTATTTATCGCGAGGTATCGAAGAAATTACTCAAGATAAAACGCAATCCGACAATGGAAGAAGTAATGCACTGGTGTACCATTGTTGAGAATGACAAATTAAAAGAATTTGTAAAAGGCACTCCCGCAGAAGCCCTGTTTATTAAAGGCGCGGAGAAAGCAACAGGTAGCGCCCGTTTTGTCCTGGGTGACAAATTAGCTCCACACCTGAAGATGCCCGCTGGCGATTTCTCGCTGCGTGACTGGCTGGAAGATGGTAAACCCGGCACGCTGTTTATCACCTGGCAAGAGCAGATGAAAAAGAGCCTCAACCCGCTGATTTCATGCTGGCTGGATATTCTGTTTTCAAGCCTGCTGGGTATGGGGAAACGCGATCAGCGCACGCTTTTTTTTATCGACGAGCTGGAATCACTGGAATACCTGCCAAACCTACAGGACTTACTGACGAAGGGCCGTAAAAGTGGCGCGTCAGTATGGGCGGGCTACCAGACGTACTCTCAGTTGGTTGAGCGCTACGGCATCAACATAGCGGAAACCCTGTTGAGTAACATGCGATCCGGTATCGTCATGGGGGGTAGCCGTTTAGGTAAAGGAACCCTTGATTTTATGTCCCGTGCATTGGGCGAGATTGAGGGCGAAGTGGAACACAAACAAGGCAACCCATTCCAGGCGGGCATTGGTAACAGGCCACGCATCGAAACGCGCACCGTCAGAGCCGTTACTCCTACGGAAATATCAGAGCTGAAAAACCTCACTGGGTACGTCTATTTCCCTGGTGATCTGCCTGTCGGCAAGTTCAAGACTAAACATGTGCAATACACGCGTAAGAACCCGGTTCCGGGCATCATCATGAGGTAGCGCCATGCTTGATATTACGACTATCACCCGTATCGATATTGCGTCAGTTGTAGGTTACTACGCTGATGCAAAAGACGATTACTACAGCAAAGACAGCAGCTTTACCGCGTGGCATGGTCAGGGCGCTGAAGCGCTGGGCCTTTCCGGCGAGGTCAGTTCTCAACGCTTCAAAGAGCTGCTTGTCGGGGAGATTGACCCTTTCACGCAGATGAAGCGCTCCAGCGGTGACGCGACGAAAGAACGGCTGGGATACGACCTCACATTTTCCGCGCCTAAAGGCGTATCGATGCAGGCGCTGATCCACGGCGATAAGGCAATTATCGCCGCCCACGAAAAAGCGGTTGCCGCTGCCGTCCAGGAAGCAGAAAAGCTGGCTCAGGCCCGCACGACCCACGCAGGGAAAACCATTACGCAGAATACCGGTAATCTGGTAGTTGCTTCCTTCCGGCATGAAACATCACGCGCCCTTGACCCGGAGCTGCATACCCACGCCTTTGTCATGAATATGACGCAGCGCGGGGATGGTCAGTGGAGGGCGCTTAAAAACGATGAACTGATGCGGGCCAAGATGCACCTGGGGGATGTCTATAAGCAGGAGCTGGCGCTGGAGCTGACAAAGGCCGGGTATGAACTGCGTTATAACAACAAAAACAACACCTTTGATATGGCGCACTTTACGGATGAACAAATTCGTGGATTTTCGCGGCGTTCTGCTCAGATAGAAGAAGGGCTGGCGGCTATGGGACTGACCCGCGAAACCGCTGACGCACAGACCAAAAGCCGGGTATCGATGGCGACCCGCGACAAAAAAACAGACGACTATTCGCGTGAAGATATTCATAAAGAGTGGGTTAATCGGGCTAACGAGCTGGGAA
>NZ_JBOBDP010000023.1:0-36844 GCF_050586585.1 Yersinia sp. J1 | reverse complement strand
TCCGCGCAGGCCGCAACTGCTAATTTCAATTAAAATGATCGTTTGCTGCATTCCACAGCAAAACCCCGCTTTATACCTTGTTGTGCACAAACTTATCCACAGATGCAATCTGAACTGAAAATTGACGAGCATCACGCAATCGTTTTCGCTACAATTCCCCGCGTCGAAAATGCGTGTCGATATTCATAAAATATTGTCCCCGCGGATCGATTATTGGCAAAAGGATGCAAGCGGAGCTGAAATTAGGCGTGTTTTTCTACTTTTCACGCAATTCCACTCCTTTGTACCCGGCAGAAAACCCATTTCGGGACGTTATCTGAATCTGTTCCTTTCTATATAGATAGAAGTGCAAGGTAGAGATTCACGTAACGCTCTATTTATAGCGAATGAAAAACTGCGATTCCAAAGCCAAGGGATAAAACCATGCAACAACGCCGTCCAATCCGCCGTGCTCTGCTTAGTGTGTCTGATAAAGCAGGTATCATTGAATTCGCCGAAGCGCTTTCTCAGCGTGGCATCGAATTGCTCTCCACCGGCGGCACCGCGCGCCTGCTAGCCGACGCAGGCCTGCCGGTTACCGAAGTTTCTGATTACACCGGTTTCCCGGAAATGATGGATGGCCGTGTTAAAACCCTGCATCCTAAAATTCACGGCGGTATTCTCGGTCGTCGCGATCAGGACGATGCCATCATGGCAGAACATGATATTCAGCCGATCGATATGGTCGTAGTAAATCTGTATCCTTTCGCCCAAACCGTTGCTCGACCGGATTGCTCCTTAGAGGACGCCGTTGAGAATATCGATATCGGCGGCCCAACCATGGTGCGCTCCGCCGCCAAGAACCACAAAGACGTGGCCATCGTAGTGAAGAGCAGCGACTACGCGGCAATTATCACCGAGCTGGATAACAACGACGGTTCCCTGACTTACCCAACTCGCTTCAACCTTGCTATTAAGGCGTTTGAGCATACTGCCGCCTACGACAGCATGATCGCCAACTACTTTGGCTCTATGGTTCCTGCCTATCACGGCGATACCGAGCAGCCTGCTGGCCGCTTCCCACGGACCCTGAATCTTAACTATATAAAGAAACAGGATATGCGCTACGGTGAAAACAGCCACCAGCAGGCCGCCTTCTATATAGAAGAGGAAGTGAAAGAAGCTTCCGTTGCTACCGCAGAGCAACGGCAGGGCAAAGCGCTTTCTTATAACAACATAGCCGACACCGATGCCGCGCTGGAATGCGTGAAAGAATTCAGCGAGCCAGCCTGTGTCATCGTCAAACACGCAAATCCATGTGGCGTTGCTATCGGGGATTCCATTCTGGCAGCCTACAACAACGCATATAAAACCGATCCGACTTCCGCGTTCGGCGGCATTATCGCCTTTAACCGCGAACTGGATGCCGAAACCGCTCAGGCTATTATCAGCCGTCAGTTTGTCGAAGTGATTATCTCCCCAAGCGTTAGCGCGGATGCCCTGAAACTATTAGCAACCAAGCAGAATGTGCGCGTTCTCACCTGCGGTCAGTGGCAAGGACGATCTGTCGGTCTGGATTTCAAACGCGTCAACGGCGGTTTGCTGGTGCAAGATCGTGATTTAGGGATGGTGACTGAAGCGGATCTTCGCGTAGTGTCCAAACGTCAGCCAACGGCTCAGGAGCTGCGTGACGCATTATTCTGCTGGAAAGTTGCGAAGTTCGTTAAATCCAATGCCATTGTCTATGCTCGCGATAACATGACCATCGGTATAGGCGCAGGCCAGATGAGCCGCGTCTACTCCGCCAAGATCGCCGGGATCAAAGCCGCAGACGAAGGCTTGCAGGTGGCCGGTTCCGCCATGGCGTCCGATGCCTTCTTCCCGTTCCGTGACGGTATTGACGCTGCCGCCGCCGTGGGTATTACCTGTGTGATCCAACCGGGCGGTTCGATCCGCGACGACGAAGTGATTGCAGCGGCAGATGAACATGGCATTGCCATGATCTTCACCGATATGCGCCATTTCCGTCATTAATTAACCTCACGGAGTTATCCCGATGAATATTTTGATTATTGGTAACGGCGGTCGCGAACACGCTTTGGGCTGGAAAGCCGCGCAGTCACCTCTGGCGGATAAAATCTATGTGGCCCCGGGTAACGCCGGTACCGCGCTGGAACCGCGACTGGAAAACGTTGATATAGCCGCAACGGATATCGCCAGCCTGGTCGCTTTCGCTAAAAGCCACGATATCGGTCTGACCATCGTTGGCCCGGAAGCTCCGCTGGTGATTGGCGTGGTGGATGCTTTCCGGGAAGCGGGTTTGACTATCTTTGGCCCAACTCAGGCTGCGGCGCAATTGGAAGGCTCTAAAGCCTTCACCAAAGACTTCCTAGCCCGTCATGATATTCCGACGGCGTTTTACCAAAACTTCACCGAAATCGAACCGGCCTTGGCCTACGTTCGTAAGATAGGCGCACCTATCGTCATCAAAGCTGACGGTTTGGCCGCGGGTAAGGGCGTGATCGTAGCGATGACGCTCGAAGAAGCGGAAACCGCCGTTCACGACATGCTGGCAGGCAACGCTTTTGGCGATGCGGGTCATCGTATCGTGGTGGAAGAATTCCTCGATGGCGAAGAAGCCAGCTTTATCGTCATGGTCGATGGTGAAAACGTATTGCCGATGGCAACCAGTCAGGATCACAAGCGAGTTGGCGATGGCGATACCGGCCCGAATACCGGCGGTATGGGCGCTTATTCACCGGCTCCGGTAGTAACCGATGAAATTCACCAACGAGTGATGGATCAGATTATCTGGCCAACGGTGCGCGGTATGGCGGCGGAAGGCAATGTGTATACCGGTTTCCTCTATGCTGGCCTGATGATTTCTGCAGAGGGTCAACCTAAAGTGATTGAGTTCAACTGCCGCTTTGGCGATCCGGAAACTCAGCCGATCATGCTGCGGATGCGTTCTGACTTGGTCGAGCTTTGTCTGGCTGGCGCTCAAGGCAAGCTGAATCAGAAAACCTCCGATTGGGATGAACGACCGTCATTAGGCGTGGTGCTGGCTGCGGGCGGCTACCCTGCCGAATATCGTCAGGGAGATGTCATTCACGGGTTGCCACAGCAGGAAATCGCAGGTGAAAAGGTGTTCCACGCTGGAACCCGCCTAGCTGGCAATAATGACGTGGTGACCAACGGTGGCCGAGTGCTCTGCGTGACCGCTTTAGGCAAAGACGTCGCGGATGCACAGCAGCGGGCATATCAGTTGGCTTCAGACATTCATTGGGAAGGTAGTTTCTGCCGGAAAGATATCGGCTATCGCGCTATCGCTCGCGGTAAATAATCTGGTATTCCAGAGGGCGCAACGCCTGCGCCCTCTTCTTCAGTCCAGGCTACAAACATCCATTTCGATACAAGCATGCTAAATAACGCGGTATTAACGCTACAAACTGCCGGGCTCTGGCTCCCAACGACAAAAATCTTCATTTGCTACTAACAACAACTCTTGCCCTTCCGGCGCATTCAACCAGGCGACACCGAGTGGTTGCTGCGTATTACTCGCCCGTTTAGCCAGCCACGCCTGCGCATAGTCTTCAAACTTAGGCCGCTGAACGCTGCCGCTACAGCTCGTCAGCACGCCATTTTGCAAGCGACCTTGAATCAGATCCACATTACCGGCACGTAGAGTGGTACTCAGTTCCAGAATACGTTTGGCTTCAAACTGATGAAAAGCGATCTCATCCGCCGTCAGCAGCTCGCGGCGCGAGGCCAGTTGGCGCTGCATAAAACTCACCGCACCCTGTTCATCAAAACGAAGTTGGATGGTTTCTGGATTTTGGCCGATATCGTTTCGCCGAATTTGGCGCAGAATTCCGTGCTGATATTCATAGAAGGCCACGCGAGTGACACCGCCCTGGTAAGGGCTGTAAACGCTCATAATCACTTGGGGATGTTGCTGAGAATCATCCTGACGCCAGATGCGAACTACACCGCTATCGGCAATGTAACCGCTGGCACTGAACTGGGGGGAATCGGAATGGCTGCTACAGGCGCTGAGACCAATGGCAAAACCCAAGGTCATCAGCACCCGCCGCATAAACAAAAGGGGCTTTGCCACCCCTCTGCTTATTATTTTCACTGACACACTATTATTTAACAGAGTCTTTCAGTGCTTTGCCAGAAACGAACGCAGGAACGTTAGCTGCAGCAATTTTGATTTCTTTACCGGTCTGTGGGTTGCGGCCAGTGCGTTCGTTACGATGATTCACTTTGAAAGTACCGAAACCAACCAATTGTACTTGCTCGCCTTCTTTCAGAGACTCGGTAATGGCAGCCAGAGTGGACTCCAAAGCAGCTTTAGCTTGGGTTTTGGAAAGGTCCGCTTTGTCCGCGATTACGTCAATCAGTTGAGTCTTATTCATAAGTTATCCTTACAGTGTGTTTATCGTTTGCAAAGCATCGAGTGCGACGGATATGCCGAATGACAGCACTCTCCTGCATACACGCACCGATAGCCACTTTTTTTCGCCCCCCAAATGTAGAACAGACAGGGGGCAGATGTGAAGCCTTAAGGCACGACAAATCAGGCGTTAAATCACGTTTTCTTGCCTTATTGCGTTAAATTTATGCCAATGTTACTCACAGCGGCTTCCCGCAGGTCAGATCGTAACCCTTTGATCAGATCTAAATCGCGTTCTTCACAGTCGGCCAACAGGCGGAAAATCTCCCATTGGATGTCCCATTCTTCTTCAACCGCCGGTAAAACTTTCAGTTCTTCGTCGGTCATTTCTTTGCCAGCCTGAGTCATTTCCAGCATGGCAACGGTGCGAATTGACGTCTCGCTGATAGCAATAGCATGTTCCAGAGTTTCACCGCTTAAACGCGAGTGAATGGCCTCACCTAATGCAATGCAGGCATCAATGGCTGGATACACGCCGTAAATGGCGTAATCGTCAGCGGAAGGAATCGCTTCTTCGAGCTTTTCCAGTTGGCTATCGAAGTTCACTTTGGCGTCTTTTACCACCAGCGTTTCCCAGATCAAATCCAGAATACGTCGATAAACCGCCGGATCGCCAAATTCGGTTTCCAGGCAAAATTTCTGGTAATTCGGATACATACGCTCACATAAGCACGCCATGAAAGTCAGATGTTGCCAGCTTTCCAGCTTTTCGAGACGTAAATGGATTGGGTTACGTAACATGATCAGATCTCATTCTTCATTATCTGCGCGGCAGTGTACCCGAAATTAAATCATATACCTATGAGAGAAAAACCGCCTCGCTCGGTGCTAAATAAGATAATTTCAGAAATGCCAATCGTCCTTCATGTTAATCTGCCAAGGTGACTAATTGGTACAAAGCTAATTATTTACTAGAAAATAAATATACCTACACCTGCTTCGTCCCACTTCCAATCACGCCAACACGGTATCAAATCAAGCCAGATTCATAATCAGCGCAAGATGAAAACCGCCTGATCGATCACAGCAAAACATCTTCTTGCTATTAAGCAGGTCAATGCCAACGGAACCGGAGTGACCCAATGATACGAGCATTATTAAAAAATAAATGGATATTTAGTCTTCTATTCTTCGCTGAGACAGCGCTTTCTGCCGATCTTCTCGATAAGGTATTACGTGAAACTATAGTTTATCAATCTGTTATTGATGCCTCATCGGGGAAAACATTCACAATCCGGATTAATCTGTACCAACCGGCGGGAAATGGCCCTTTTCCGCTGGTTATTCTCAATCACGGAATTGATCCTGACGGAAACCAAAATGAGCGCACGCGCTTTCACGTTGCGGCTCGCGAGTTTGTGAAACGCGGCTACGTGGTGATGGCGCCACAGCGTTTCGGATTTGGTGGTTCTGAAGGACCTTTTGACATTGTGCCCTGCCAACCTGATAGCTACGCTTCCCGTTCGCTGCAAGAACTGAATGCCACTCTAAGCCATGCCCGCCAGTTGCCCTATGTGGATAATGAGAAAATCATTATTGCCGGTCACTCCGTAGGAGGACTTATCACAATGAAGGCCGGAGAACAGGAGATGCAGGGCGTGAAAGGCCTGATTAATATGGCGGGCGGTTATAAATGGCCTGACTGCGACTGGAAAACACCCTTGAGGGCAACTATGCAGCAGGCAGGACACTCTTCCCTTCCCTCGTTATGGGTTTATACGGAAAATGACTCGTTATTCTCAATTGAGCTGGGTAGGGCCATGTTTGAGTCATATCGGGAGAATTGGTTAAAAACTAATGGTGCTCATGAAGTAATGCCACGTTTTGTTGCGTTAAAGCCCTTTGCCAATGAAGGCCATGCTTTTTTCCAGTGGCAGGATGGAGTCCAGTTCTGGTGGCCTCCCGTGGAGCTATTTTTGACCGAATTGGGTTTACCAACGGCGATTGTCACAGACATCACTGCGCCCAGCCGAACCGAAGCCAGCGGTTTCGCCAGTATCAATGACGTCGAAAGTGTTCCTTTTAGCGAACGCAATAAAGAAAGTGGACAAGAGGCTTATAAACAGTTTTTAGATGCAAAGTCGCCACGGGCTTTTGCATTGAGTGAAGATGGCGATAGCTGGGGCTGGTTTAATAGACAAAATAACGTACTGGAAGATGCGCTGGAGCTTTGTAATAACAATACGCTAAAAGCCTGTCGGATTTACGCCAACGACGGTGATGTGGTTTGGTAATATTTCACGCCGGACTGATATCTGACAACGAATCCGGCGAGTTTTTTTAACCTTTTGTCGCTATTGCCAGCCAACGCTGAAAAGCAGGTCGATTCGACGCGATAGCATCAGCCCAACGTGTTGGCTCCGGTAAACGGTAACCCCGCATACAGTTTTGAACCCAAACCAATGCGCTATCCATACTGATACGGTGCCCTGGCGAAATAAACAGCGGATTACAGCGCGGTTTACTCCGCCATACCCAGCCCAATGGTTCATCCCCATCAATCAATGGTTGCAAGGTATTGTTTTCTAAAGGGGAAAACTGACCGCACAGGCGACTTTTCGCCACGCCAATGGTTGGTACATCCGCCAGCAGGCCAAAATGGCTGGCTACGCCTAATCGACGTGGATGCGCAACACCCTGCCCGTCCACCAGCACTAAATCGGGCCGATGCTGTAACTGCGCCCAGGCCGCCATCAACGCGGGATACTCACGAAAAGAAAGCAAACCCGGAATATAGGGCAAGGAAGTGGCAACTCTGGCTATTTGATATTCCACTAACTCAAGGGAGGGATAACGTAGAATGGCGATAGCCGCTCGCGTTACCGTCCCCTGTTGCTCAAAACCGACGTCGGCACCGGCAATCCATTGTGGCACCCTGAAGTCAGGATCGTCATGGAGGATAATTTCCGCGGCTCGCTGTCGTTGTTCCTGACGCAATCCCTGAGTATCCACCCTGTTTCCTCCGCTTAGACGTGGTTTTATCGATACGTAATATTAATTTATACGCGATCTTGGTTTAAACATGATATTGGCGCGACAGGTTGTGTACCGCTTCAACGAATACGCCCGCATGCTCTGGCGGCACATCCTGATGGATACCGTGGCCCAGATTGAACACGTGGCCTTCGCCATGCCCAAAGCCAGCCAGAATCGAGCTTACCTCCTGCTGAATACGTGCTGCTGGCGCATACAACACCGAGGGATCCATATTGCCTTGTAGAGCCACTTTATCGCCCACGCGACGACGTGCTTCAGCGATATCCAGAGTCCAATCCAACCCTAATGCATCACAACCGGTTGCCGCCATTGCTTCCAGCCACTGTCCGCCGCCTTTGGTGAAGAGAGTGACTGGCACACGACGGCCGTCGTTCTCGCGGATCAAACCGGCGACAATTTTGTGCATATATTGCAGGGAGAATTCGAGGTAGTCACGGCCAGTCAATACGCCGCCCCAAGTATCAAACACCATCACCGACTGCGCACCGGCTTTAATTTGCGCATTCAGATACAAAATCACGCTATCGGCCAATTTATCCAGCAGCAGATGCAACGTAGCCGGTTCGGCATACATCATTTTTTTCAGCTTGGTAAAGGCTTTGCTGCTACCACCTTCGACCATATAGGTCGCCAGCGTCCACGGGCTACCAGAGAAACCGATCAGCGGCACTTGCCCTGCCAGCTCGCGGCGAATGGTGCGTACTGCGTTCATCACATAGCCCAGTTCTTGCTCTGGGTCCGGTATTGGCAGTTTTTCGACGTCAGCACGACAAGTAATCGGTGATTGAAAACGCGGGCCTTCGCCCGTTTCAAAATAAAGCCCCAATCCCATTGCGTCAGGAATGGTCAGAATATCGGAGAATAGGATCGCCGCGTCCAGCGGATAGCGACGCAAAGGCTGCAAAGTGACTTCACAGGCTAACTCTGCGTTCTTACACAGCGCCATAAAATCCCCGGCCTGCGCACGGGTCGCCTTGTATTCTGGCAAATAACGCCCCGCCTGCCGCATCATCCATACTGGGGTAACATCTACGGGCTGACGAAGTAAGGCGCGCAGATAACGATCGTTCTTCAACTCATTCATATGGGGCTCCCTTAATGATCTGGCGCTATTGTAGCATGCCTGATTTAGCTGTCCTGTTCGGTGCGGCACAATGCCACGGTATCTTCAATTAAACGGCGGGCTACAGTACCGGGCGGCGGCAACAGCGGCAGTTGATCGTAACGATACCAATTGGCGTTGAGCAATTCTTTTGGATCGTGGCGCAATTCGCCGCTGTCATACTCCGCCATAAAAGCAATCATCAATGAATGCGGGAACGGCCAGGGCTGCGAGGTCACGTAGTGTAGATTTTTAATACGAATATTGCTTTCTTCCATCACTTCGCGGGCGGTCGCCTGTTCCAGCGTTTCGCCCACTTCGACAAAACCTGCTAATACCGTATGAATGCCGCCACGATGACGCACATGCTGAGCCAGCAAAATTTCTTCGCCGCGCCGAATCGCTACGATTACGCAGGGCGCGATTTGCGGATAATAACGTTCACGGCAATGGTTGCACAGACAGGCCCATTCGGTGCGGCTGGCATGCATTTGATGACCGCAGTAACCGCAAAAACGGTGAGATCGGTAAAACTCCGCCAATTGCACGCCACGACCAGCCAACTGGAATAAACCGCGATCGACATCCAGTAACTGACGCACCGATCCCATTTCGCTGGACATCAGTTGGCGAATTAACCAAACCGCCTGCCCTTGCCATTCGCCGATCTGTCGGGCCGTTTTTCCCTGTAATGACCAAAGTGCCGCGCTACCGTAGGGTAATTCCCCTTTGGGCAGCCACAATTTGTTCTCATGGCTAACGATCCACCAGCCATGTTCCTCACCTGTAAGTTGTAGTTCCATATCGTTGTTGCACAACCTCGACTTCACTGGCAATCTAGAATCTGGCTTGTTACATTTTTGTAACCTACCGTTACTTTTTCTTACTCACGGAGTCAATCATGCTCAACCGACTGGAAAGCCTGACTCAACGCGTTGGCGGCAGTAATGAATTAATTGATCAATGGCTTCATGCACGCAAAGAACTGTTAGTCTCGTATTGCACCGTGATCGGTATTAAACCGCTAAAGGAAAAGCATACCCCGCTCAATCAAAAAGCGCTGGAGAACTTTTGCCATAATTTGGTGGATTACCTCTCCTCCGGCCACTTCCATATTTACGACCGAATAATCAAACAGGCAGAAGGTGCCTCTAGCCCAAAAATGGCGCTGGCAACCAAGTTCTATCCGGCGCTAAAAGATAATACTCAAACTATCATGGCTTTCCACGATCGCTATACCGACAATGAGATCGATCAGGATAGCTGCTTCGAATTCCATCAGGCATTATCGGACATCGGCGAAGCGCTTGACGCTCGTTTTACTCTGGAAGACAAATTGATCCAACTGGCCGCCGAATCCTGGGAAGCCGCTCACCCTGCGGCCACCGAAGATCCGAAGAATTAACGCCATTATTCGCGCGGATCTATTACGCAAACTTGAGCTTACACTGAGTCGCGAGCATTTGGATCACAGCCCAAATTCAAAACGACAAATAAAATAGCTTATAAGACAGACTTGTAGTTTTTATTCTCTCTCCTATACTGAGGCTTCTTGTCGGAGTGCCTAGCGCAGGCTTTTTATCCAAGCAACGCGCAGGCTGAGACCGTTAATTCGGGATCCGCGGAACCTGATCGGGTTAGTACCCGCGAAGGGAACAAGAGTAATTTATCGCTATCGCACGGCTTTCACCTTTAATGGATGAGCTCCGTCGCACCTGGCTAACATCGTTACTCCCGCCAAGCTCCAGACAAGCAATTTTCCCAATAAACCACACTGGTAGGAATTTGCTATGTCTAATAATACTCATGCTTCTCCATTGGCTGCATCAGCCAAACCCAAAGCCCGTCCACGCAAAGAACAACGTGAAGATGCCCAACAGTTTATCAATACGCTACAAGGCGTTAGCTTCCCTAATTCTCAACGGATCTACCTGCAAGGCTCAAGATCGGACATTCAGGTGCCGATGCGTGAGATTCAGCTCAGCCCAACCTTAATCGGCGGCGGCAAAGACGATCCTCGCTATGAAGATAACGAAGCGATTCCAGTCTATGACACCGCGGGTCCCTACGGCGATCCTCAGGCCAAACTAGATGTTCACGCAGGATTACCGAAACTGCGCGATAGCTGGATCGCCGATCGTCAGGATACCGAAATGCTGGAGGGCGTAAGCTCCGGTTTCACTCAGCAGCGTTTAGCGGATGAAGGTTTGGATCATTTACGTTTCGAACATTTGCCACGCCCTAAAAAGGCGATTGCGGGCAAATGCGTAACCCAACTGCACTACGCCAGAGCGGGTATCGTCACGCCGGAAATGGAATTTATCGCTATTCGGGAAAACATGGGTCGTGAACGTATTCGCGGCGAAGTGTTACGCCACCAGCACCCGGGACAAGCCTTTGGTGCCCATTTACCGGAAAATATTACGCCGGAATTTGTTCGTCAGGAAGTCGCCGCTGGCCGCGCCATTATCCCCGCCAATATTAACCATCCAGAATCTGAGCCGATGATTATTGGCCGGAATTTCCTAGTAAAAGTGAATGCCAATATCGGTAATTCCGCAGTGACCTCCTCTATCGAAGAAGAAGTGGAAAAGCTGGTCTGGTCCACCCGCTGGGGCGCGGATACCGTCATGGACTTGTCCACCGGCCGCTATATTCACGAAACCCGCGAATGGATTTTGCGTAATAGCCCGGTGCCGATCGGGACTGTACCTATCTACCAGGCGCTGGAAAAAGTGAACGGCGTGGCGGAAAACCTGACCTGGGAAATGTTTCGCGACACTTTGCTGGAACAAGCCGAGCAAGGAGTGGATTACTTCACCATTCACGCAGGCGTACTGCTGCGTTACGTACCAATGACCGCCAAACGCCTGACCGGCATCGTCTCCCGCGGCGGTTCGATCATGGCCAAATGGTGTCTATCCCATCATCAGGAAAACTTCCTGTATCAGCATTTCCGCGAAATCTGCCAAATCTGCGCCGCTTACGACGTTTCATTATCACTGGGTGACGGCCTGCGCCCCGGTTCTATTCAAGATGCCAATGATGAAGCGCAATTTGCCGAATTGCATACTTTGGGCGAGTTAACCAAGATCGCCTGGGAATACGACGTGCAGGTGATGATCGAAGGTCCCGGCCACGTACCAATGCAAATGATCCGCCGTAATATGACAGAAGAACTGGAACATTGCCACGAAGCGCCATTCTATACGCTGGGGCCGCTAACCACCGATATCGCACCGGGTTACGATCATTTCACTTCCGGCATTGGTGCCGCTATGATCGGCTGGTTTGGCTGCGCCATGCTGTGTTACGTCACGCCGAAAGAACATCTGGGTCTGCCAAACAAAGAAGATGTTAAACAAGGACTTATTACCTACAAAATCGCCGCTCACGCTGCGGATCTGGCCAAGGGGCATCCCGGTGCACAAATTCGCGATAACGCTATGTCCAAAGCGCGTTTTGAATTCCGTTGGGAAGATCAGTTCAATCTAGCGTTAGATCCTGAAACCGCACGCGCTTATCACGATGAAACCCTGCCGCAGGAGTCTGGCAAAGTGGCTCACTTCTGTTCCATGTGCGGGCCGAAATTCTGTTCGATGAAGATCTCCCAGGAAGTGCGCGACTACGCGGCAGCGCAGGAGGCAGAGGCCCAAAAAATCCAGATCCAACCCTCATTGGAAACCCAGCAATCCGGCATGGAACAAATGTCCGCCGAATTCCGTTCTCGTGGCAGCGAGTTATATCACAGCGCCAGCATTCGTCAGGTAGAGGTCAATGATGAACAAGCCTGACGCACCTTTTGCTACTACCGAAAATCGGCTAGGACTTTATCCAGTGGTGGATTCACTGGAATGGATCGAGCGCATGCTGGAAGCTGGCGTTACTACGCTGCAACTGCGTATCAAAGACGCAACGGACATGCAGGTCGAGGATGATATTGCCGCCGCAATTGCCTTAGGTAAGCGCTATCAGGCTCGGCTATTCATCAACGATTACTGGCAGTTAGCCATCAAATACGGTGCTTACGGCGTTCATCTGGGACAGGAAGATCTGGAAATCGCCGATTTACCGGCCATTCAACGCGCCGGTTTACGCCTCGGCGTGTCTACTCATGATGAGCAAGAACTGGCGCTAGCGCGGGAACTGCGCCCGTCTTATATCGCTTTGGGACACATTTTCCCAACCGAAACCAAGCACATGCCGTCTTCTCCTCAGGGAGTCGCGGCGTTAACCCGTCAGGTCGCCAAAACCTCCGATTTCCCTACGGTTGCCATTGGTGGCATCACTATGGAGCGCGTGCCGCAGGTAGTCGCCAGCGGCGTGGGTAGCGTAGCTGTGGTCAGTGCCATTACTCGTGCGGAAAATTGGCAGCACACAACCGCGGAATTACTGCGTTTGGTTGAAGGTAAGGAGACAATTCATGCCTTATGAACAGTTGAACGATCAGGATTTCCTGCGCTATAGCCGCCAATTATTGTTGGAAGATATCGGCCCGGAGGGACAGCAGAAGTTCAAGCAGTCTAGCGTGCTGATTGTCGGTCTGGGCGGCCTTGGCTCTCCGGCCGCGCTGTATTTAGCCGCTGCGGGAGTTGGGAAACTGTGGCTAGCCGATGACGATACATTGGATATCAGTAACCTACAGCGGCAGGTTCTTTATTGCACCACCGATATCGGCCAGAGCAAAGCTCAGTTAGCTCAGCGTCGTTTACAGAATCTTAATCCGCAAATTGAAACTATCAGCCTTGATAGACGTTTAGCCGGTAGCGATCTGGCTGACGCCGTTGCCGCCGCTGATCTGGTGCTGGATTGCTGCGATAACATGGCAACCCGCCATCAAGTCAACGCTGCCTGCGTACAAGCTGGAAAACCCTTGATTAGCGGCAGCGCAGTCGGATTCAGCGGCCAATTACTGATTATCGAACCGCCTTACGCCAACGGCTGCTACGCCTGCCTTTATCCCGGAAAAGAAACGCAGCAAAGAAATTGTCGCACTGCTGGCGTCCTTGGCCCAGTTGTCGGCGTCATCGGCACCCTGCAAGCATTAGAAGCGATAAAAATGCTGGCGGGAATGCCATCGGCGCTGAGCGGGAAACTGCGCTTATTTGATGGAAAACAGCAAAGCTGGAGCACTCTACGCTTAAGCAAAGCCTGTCATTGCCAAATCTGTGGAGAAGCCCAGTGAAAGTCTCGATCAATGATGAACTCATCGAGTTGGAAGCTAACCTGACGGTCAATTCCATGCTAAGCCAATTGGGTTATGACCAGCCGGGCACCGCGCTGGCTATCAATCAAACCATCATTCCCCGTGATAACTGGGATCACCATTTGTTACTGAATGGCGATGACATTTTGCTGTTTCAAGCGATTGCCGGAGGCTGATATGTTGAAAATTGCTGATACCACTTTTACCTCACGTTTATTTACCGGAACGGGAAAATTTGCCACGCCAGCCTTGATGCTGGACGCATTGCGCGCCTCCGAATCGCAGTTAGTGACCATGGCGATGAAACGGGTGGATCTGAAATCAGGCAATGACGCTATTCTGGCTCCATTGCAACAGCTTGGTATTCGTTTGCTGCCTAATACTTCTGGAGCAAAAACTGCGGAAGAAGCAGTGTTTGCTGCGCGTTTGGCTCGGGAAGCGCTGGGTACGCATTGGATCAAACTGGAAGTACATCCAGACGTAAAATATCTGCTGCCAGATCCAGTAGAAACCCTGAAAGCGGCAGAGATTCTGGTCAAAGATGGCTTTGTGGTCATGCCTTACTGCGGCGCCGATCCGGTACTATGCAAACGTCTGGAAGAAGTTGGCTGTGCCGCCGTGATGCCGCTTGCTTCCCCGATTGGCTCTAATCTGGGGCTGCTAACTCGTGATTTCCTGCGGATTATTATCGAACAAGCCAAAGTACCTGTCGTAGTCGACGCTGGAATTGGCGCACCTAGCCATGCGTTGGAAGCAATGGAATTGGGTGCAGACGCGGTTCTGGTCAATACCGCCATCGCCGTTGCCCAATCGCCAGTGCGAATGGCGCAGGCATTTAAACTGGCCGTCGAAGCTGGAACGCTGGCTCGTCTGGCCGGTTTAGGCCCTCGCCAACAGCAGGCTAGCGCCACCAGCCCGCTGACCGCTTTCCTTAGCCAAAGTGAGGAACGCCATAATGCCTGAAGACTTTCGTCATCGCTGGCAGCAGTTAGATTGGGATGACATTTCACTGCGCATCAACAGTAAAACCGCCCGTGATGTAGAACGGGCGTTAAATAGCAGCAAGCCGGATCGGGAAGATCTGATGGCGTTGATTTCACCGGCGGCGTTAGCTTATCTGGAACCGATGGCACAGAAAGCTCAACAGCTTACTCGCCAACGCTTCGGTAATACCGTTGGTTTTTATGTGCCGCTGTATCTCTCTAATCTGTGCGCCAATGATTGCACCTACTGCGGTTTCTCAATGAGTAACCGGATTAAGCGTAAGACGTTGGATGAAGAGGAAATTATTCGCGAGTGCGAAGCGATTAAAGCCCTGGGATTTGAGCATCTATTGTTGGTTACCGGTGAGCATCAAACCAAAGTGGGAATGGACTATTTCAGGCAGCATTTACCCACCATTCGCGGCCGTTTCAGCTCGCTGATGATGGAGGTGCAACCGCTGGAAGAAGAAGAGTACGCCGAGCTGAAAACCTTGGGTTTGGACGCGGTGATGGTGTATCAGGAAACTTATCACACCGCCACCTACCACCAGCATCATTTACGCGGGCAGAAGCAGGATTTCCATTGGCGACTCGCCACGCCGGATCGTTTGGGTCGCGCGGGGATCGACAAGATCGGTTTGGGCGCACTGATCGGTTTGTCTCATAACTGGCGTACTGATTGCTATATGCTGGCTGAGCATTTGTTTTATCTACAACAAACTTACTGGCAAACCCGCTATTCCATCTCGTTTCCACGTTTGCGTCCATGCGCTGGCGGAATTGAGCCAGCGTCACTGATGAGCGAATCGCAGTTGGTGCAACTGATCTGTGCTTTTCGCCTGTTTGCTCCTGATGTAGAACTGTCACTCTCCACTAGGGAGTCACCGTTCTTTCGCGATCACGTTATTCCGGTGGCGATTAACAGCGTCAGCGCCGGTTCGAAAACCCAGCCGGGCGGTTATGCCGATGACGAACATCCGGAGTTGGAACAGTTTGCACCCCATGATAATCGCTCGCCACAGCAGGTGGCACAGGCTCTCATTCAAACCGGCTTACAACCGGTCTGGAAAGACTGGGATCGCTATTTGGGGCGTTCTCTCTCATCGCTCGGCTCTACACCCATAGATTAAGTGTTGTAAGGGTGTTGAATTAAATTATTGAGCGGGTAAAGCAGCTCCAGTGCTGGCAGCACTGAAGCTGGCTTTAACTCGATTCGAAAAGTCACAGCCACTTAAAAGTTGGCATTAATCACTGTGTCTATAATTTCGCCCTCTTGCGCATCAACACAATCAGACACAATGATCCCCAAATAACTTTTGGTTCTATATTTATATTCAATAGAAAACCACTTATTAATACCATCATAGTCTGTAAATCCGTTAGCTCCGATAAAAGGAGTAACCAGGTATCCACCTATACTTGTGTAATTAATATATATTTCATCATCTCTTTTACTTTTAGCCAACTCGATTAAGTCATTAATGGGCTTTCTTTTATTTATTATTGATAATACGGTATAATCAGAATATTCGTCCTGCACATGCACTTTACAATAACCATTATCGATAACAAAAGTTTTATTATCTTCCCATGGCATGATATTAATTCCCTGCTCTCCGCCTTGATATCGACGTAATAGGATTATTTTTCCTCGAATTTCCTCAATAGAGGGTATTCTGTTCTCGATAAAAAAATAATCAATATATGCAACTAAGTAACTTTTTAATAAAACGTCGTTAAATATTTCGTTGCTACCCTCCTGTTTTATCGAAAGCATAATAAACTCTGTCGGGTTATTTTTTATAAATACCAAGCAACTAGCTAATACATCGCTGAGGTTCTGATTCAGATAGACGTTACTATGATAGAGTGCTAATACATCCTCAACCAGGCGACATCTTATATCCAAGAAACGAATGCCGTTATTCAATTGGATATCTATATCCCATAGTTGGGTCTGAATCTGTCCCGTTGGTGTCATAAAAGGAAAAAAAACCGCTGAGTTATTTGTTCCAGGAATAGATACGTTACTCAGTAACATTGAATTACCTAACTTCCCCATCCAATTCTTTCTATTCATAAATTACATCCTTGTATGAAGCTTGAAGTATGATTGAGCTTATCCAGTCAATTTCGTACGTTTAATCGATGTCAAAATTTGATCTCAAAATGATATTCATCATTGCTGCATTATTGGTATCGACAAAATCAGAGACTATTATTCCTAATTGACATGTTTTACATTTCCTGTATTCATCAGCAAACCATTTATTAAGTCCATGTATAAAAACATTACCCACCGCCCCTAATTTTGGAGTCACAGTCACATCACTTAAACTGGTAAAGTTAATATATAATGCATTCTTTTCCCTAACCCTGGCACGTTTTATTAATTTAGCCACATATTCTCTTTTGTTATCAAAGTTTGAAAAATTATAGCCAGAGTATTTATCTTGAATATATATATTGTAATTTCTATTTTTGATCGTAAAGGTGTCATTATCTTTCCATTGAGTAGCATTAATACCTAAATCACCTCCGTAATAACGCCGAAAAAGAACAATTTTCCCAGCAATCTCCTTAACAGTCGGAATTTTATTTTTTATGAAAAAAAAGTCATTATGATTTTTTATATATCGCTCAGACATGACCTTGTGAAATGGCATGGTACTATCTTTTTCGGTATATTCTTTTTTAACTGAAAGTATAATAAATTCTGTCGGATTATCTGATAAAAACTTAATACAAGTCGCTAATATATCTCCGAAATTTAAACCTAAATAAACGCTTCCATGGTGCAGAGTTAATACATTTTCAATAAGACGACACCTGATATCGAGAAATCTTATACCATGATCTAATTGCTCTCTTATATTCCATCGCTGCGTCTGAACATATCCAAATGAAATAGGATGATGGGTATATGCAGCGGAATCATGAGTTCCAGGAATAGAGAGTTCACTCAGAAACCTTGATTCATCTACCAATCCGATCCAGTTATTAGTAGCACCTATCATAAATTTATATCCTTATATAAGATAAAACTCCTACGATATATAGCAAATACTCTATTACAATTAACATAATTCAGAAAAACATTCTATCGAGAATAAATGTAAGCATGCAGACTTATTATAGAAATAATAAAATTAAAAATAGAATGTATTGAATATTTAAGGTGTATTCAGATACGACGGTATCATGCCTGGCTGAGAAAGTAAGGGGGATGACAAATAGCATCGTGGAAAGAAATGAGGTCAACATCTTGAAAATCGGCGTAAAAAAAATCCGAGAATGAAAACATTCTCGGATTTTACTCAGTATAAGAATCGTTCAACGGATCCTTATACTGATTGGCATTACCCCCGAAGGAGTATTTTTACGTTACTGGCCAACAAAGAGATTAGTCTTTGCTGTTACCGAAACCTGCGTTAAGCAATTCAGCCAGGTTGGCAGTTGCTTCATCCGCGCTAACCTGCGGAACAACAGGGGTTTCGCCCTGAGCTTTACGACGCATGCGATCCTGATGATAAGCGTAACCGGTACCGGCTGGAATCAGACGACCAACGATTACGTTCTCTTTCAGGCCACGCAGTTCATCACGTTTACCGGCAACGGCCGCTTCGGTAAGAACACGCGTAGTTTCCTGGAACGATGCTGCAGAGATGAAGGACTCGGTCGCCAAGGATGCCTTGGTGATACCCAGCAGGTCACGAGTGAACGTGGCCTCGATTTTGCCTTCAGCTGCCAACTTACGGTTAGCGATTTTAACGCGAGACATTTCTGCCTGCTCGCCTTCCAGGAAGTCGGTGCCACCTGCATCAACGATGGTGCCTTTACGCAGCATCTGACGAACGATAACTTCGATGTGTTTATCGTTAATCTTAACGCCTTGCAGACGGTAAACTTCCTGCACTTCGTTGGTGATGTAACGGGTCACGGCGTGAACGCCACGCAGACGCAGAATGTCGTGTGGAGATTCTGGGCCGTCGGAAACCACGTCACCGCGTTCTACAACTTCACCTTCGAACACGTTGAGCTGACGCCACTTAGGAATCATCTCTTCGTATGCATCGCTACCATCCAACGGTGAAATCACCAGACGACGCTTGCCTTTGGTCTCTTTACCGAACGAGATGATCCCGCTGATTTCAGCCAGGATTGCAGGCTCTTTCGGACGACGTGCTTCGAACAAGTCAGCAACACGCGGCAGACCACCGGTAATATCCTTGGTACCGCTGGATTCCTGCGGAATACGCGCCAAAGTATCACCAGCACCGATCTGAATACCGTCTTCCAGCTGAACAATCGCTTTACCTGGCAGGAAGTATTGAGCAGGCATATCAGTACCTGGGATCAATACATCGTCGCCTTTAGCGTCAACGATTTTCAGTGCTGGACGCAGGTCTTTACCGCTACCGGTACGCTCTGCGGAGTCCAGAACGACCAGAGAAGACAAACCGGTCAGTTCGTCGGTCTGGCGGGTAATGGTCTGGCCGTCAATCATATCCGCGAAGCGAATGAAACCGCTCACTTCGGTCACAACTGGCATGATGTGCGGATCCCAGTTGGCAACGGTCTCCCCGCCCTGGACTTCTGCGCCATCGCCTTTGCCCATTACGGCACCGTAAGGCACTTTGTAGCTTTCTTTAGTACGACCGAATTCGTCGATCAGCTTCAGCTCGGTATTACGAGAAGTAATAACCAGCTTACCTGCTGCATTCATAACGAACTTGGCGTTGCTCAGTTTCAGCGTACCTTTGTTCTTAACCTGAATGCTGGATTCTGCTGCCGCACGAGATGCCGCACCACCGATGTGGAACGTACGCATCGTAAGCTGGGTACCCGGCTCACCGATGGACTGTGCTGCAATAACACCCACTGCTTCACCTTTGTTGATGATGTGGCCACGCGCCAGGTCACGACCATAGCAGTTTGCACACACACCGAAATCGGTTTCACAGCTTACAACTGAACGAACTTTAACGCTGTCGACGGAGTTTTCTTCTAACAGATCACACCATTTTTCGTCCAACAGGGTGTTACGCGGAACCAGAATATCAGCCGTACCCGGCTTCAAGACTTCTTCTGCAGTCACACGGCCTAGAACGCGATCGCGCAGTGGCTCTTTAACATCACCACCTTCGATAACCGGAGTCATCACGATACCGTTATGGGTACCACAATCGTCTTCGGTTACAACCAGATCCTGTGCCACGTCAACTAAACGACGGGTCAGGTAACCGGAGTTCGCAGTTTTCAATGCGGTATCCGCCAAACCTTTACGCGCACCGTGGGTTGAGATGAAGTACTGAAGTACGTTCAAACCTTCACGGAAGTTCGCGGTGATTGGCGTTTCAATGATCGAACCATCTGGCTTAGCCATCAGGCCACGCATACCGGCCAGCTGACGAATCTGTGCTGCGGAACCACGCGCACCGGAGTCGGCCATCATAAAGATGCTGTTGAAGGAAACTTGTTGCTCCACTTCACCTTTACTGTTGATGACGTCTTCCACGGACAAGTTGTCCATCATAGCCTTGGCAACACGTTCGTTGGCTGCGGCCCAGATATCGATCACTTTGTTATAACGTTCGCCCGCGGTTACCAGACCAGATTGGAACTGCTCCTGAATCTCGGCAACTTCGGTTTCAGCTTCTTCGATGATCCCAGCTTTCGCTTCAGGGATAACCATGTCATCGATACCTACAGAGGCGCCTGAACGCGCTGCGTAAGCAAAACCGGTGTACATGATCTGGTCAGCAAAGATAACCGTTGGCTTCAAGCCTAGGATGCGGTAACAGGTGTTCAGCATCTTGGAGATAGCTTTTTTGCCCAGCGGCTGGTTAACGATAGAGTAAGGCAGGCCTTTCGGGACAATCATCCACAAAATGGCACGACCGATAGTCGTATCGATGATGCTGGTTTGCGAAACGGTTTCACCTTCCGCAGTACGGATTTCTTCAGAAATACGCACTTTAACTCGGGCGTGCAGAGACGCCAGGCCAGCGCGATAAACACGCTCAGCTTCTTTCGAGCCATTCAGCACCATGCCTTCGCCTTTGGCGTTAACACAGTCACGGGTCATGTAGTACAGACCCAATACAACGTCCTGAGAAGGAACGATGATTGGCTCGCCGTTCGCAGGTGACAGGATGTTGTTGGTAGACATCATCAACGCACGCGCTTCCAGCTGAGCTTCCAGCGTCAAGGGTACGTGAACTGCCATCTGGTCACCATCGAAGTCGGCGTTATAAGCCGCACAAACCAGCGGATGCAGCTGAATTGCTTTACCTTCGATCAGAACCGGTTCAAACGCCTGGATACCCAAACGGTGAAGGGTGGGTGCACGGTTCAGCAGCACTGGGTGTTCGCGGATAACTTCATCCAGAATATCCCAAACAACCGCTTCTTCACGCTCAACCATCTTCTTGGCAGCTTTGATGGTGGTAGCAAGACCACGCAGTTCCAGCTTACCGTAGATGAACGGTTTGAACAGCTCGAGTGCCATTTTCTTCGGCAGACCGCACTGATGCAGACGCAGGTATGGACCTACGGTGATAACCGAACGGCCTGAGTAGTCAACACGTTTACCCAGCAAGTTCTGACGGAAACGACCTTGCTTACCTTTGATCATGTCTGCCAAAGATTTCAACGGACGCTTGTTCGAGCCGGTAATTGCACGACCGCGACGGCCGTTATCCAGCAATGCGTCTACTGCTTCTTGCAGCATACGCTTTTCGTTACGCACGATGATGTCAGGAGCAGCCAGATCCAGCAGGCGTTTCAGACGGTTGTTACGGTTGATCACGCGACGATACAAATCGTTCAGATCGGAAGTCGCAAAGCGACCGCCATCCAAAGGAACCAATGGACGCAGATCTGGCGGCAACACAGGCAGCACGGTCAGGATCATCCACTCTGGCTTGTTGCCAGACTGTACGAACGCTTCCAGCAGCTTGATACGCTTGGTCAGCTTCTTACGCTTGGTCTCAGAATTCGTTTCGTTCAGTTCTTCGCGCAGGATTTCGCATTCGGCTTCCAGATCCATGTTTTTCAACAAGGCCTGGATCGCTTCTGCACCCATTTTCGCGTCAAACTCATCACCAAACTCTTCCAACGCGTCCAGATACTGCTCTTCAGTCAGGATCTGACGACGTTCCAGGTTGGTCATGCCGCCTTCGATAACCACATAGGATTCGAAGTACAGAACACGTTCGATGTCACGCAGTGGCATATCCAGCAACAAACCGATGCGCGAAGGCAAGGATTTCAGGAACCAGATGTGTGCAGTCGGAGAAGCCAGCTCGATGTGACCCATACGCTCACGGCGTACTTTGGTCTGAGTCACTTCAACGCCGCATTTCTCACAGATTACACCGCGGTGTTTCAAACGCTTGTATTTACCACACAAGCATTCGTAATCTTTTACTGGGCCAAAGATACGGGCGCAGAAAAGGCCGTCACGTTCTGGTTTGAACGTACGGTAGTTAATGGTTTCCGGCTTTTTAACTTCGCCGAACGACCAGGAACGGATCATGTCTGGCGAGGCCAGAGCAATTTTGATCGCATCAAACTCTTCGGTCTTAGTTTGCGCTTTCAGAAACTTTAATAAGTCTTTCACGGATTGGCTCCTGTCGGAGTTAGACCTGATAGGCGCCCAAACCTAGGTTTGAGCGCCCCTGTGACCAGTGCGTACCACCAGCAGACTCCCGGCTGTGAGAGCCTGCCGTCTGGAGAAGATTTACTCTTCTTCCAGCTCGATATTGATGCCCAGCGAGCGGATTTCTTTCAACAATACGTTGAAGGATTCCGGCATGCCTGGTTCCATACGGTGATCGCCATCCACGATGTTTTTATACATCTTGGTACGGCCGTTTACATCGTCGGACTTGACGGTAAGCATTTCCTGCAAGGTGTACGCGGCGCCATAAGCTTCCAACGCCCACACTTCCATCTCACCGAAGCGCTGACCACCGAACTGAGCTTTACCACCCAGCGGCTGCTGAGTAACCAAGCTGTAAGAACCGGTAGAACGCGCATGCATTTTGTCATCAACCAAGTGGTTCAGTTTCAGCATGTACATGTAGCCGACAGTAACCTGGCGCTCGAACTGCTCACCG
Source organism: Yersinia sp. J1 (assembly GCF_050586585.1). Classification (NCBI taxonomy): domain Bacteria; kingdom Pseudomonadati; phylum Pseudomonadota; class Gammaproteobacteria; order Enterobacterales; family Yersiniaceae; genus Yersinia; species Yersinia sp. J1. The sequence continues at coordinate 13,995 of NZ_JBOBDP010000023.1, read as the reverse complement.
GTACGGCCGTCAAACAAGGTAATCTGACCAGAAGTTGGCAGGCCACCCAGCTTTAACAGTTCCTTGATTTCAGTCTCTTTCGCACCATCGAAGACTGGTGTTGCGATTGGCATACCTTTTTTCAGGTTCTCAGCCAGACGCATAACTTCGTCATCGGTAAAGGTGTTCAAATCAACTTTCTGACAAACGTTGTCGCCCAGATCGTATGCTTTCTGGATGAACTCACGCAGTTTGGCAACGTCTTCCTGCTTCTTCAGCATGGCGTTGATCTTCTCGCCGATACCTTTAGCTGCCATCCCCAAGTGGGTTTCCAGAATCTGACCGATGTTCATACGCGAAGGTACGCCCAGCGGGTTCAGAACGATGTCTACCGGCGTACCGTTTTCATCGTAAGGCATATCTTCGATCGGGTTGATCTTGGAGATAACACCTTTGTTACCGTGACGACCTGCCATCTTGTCACCCGGTTGAATCTGACGTTTAACGGCCAGATACACTTTAACGATTTTCAGCACGCCCGGTGCCAGATCATCGCCTTGGGTGATTTTACGACGCTTGGCATCCATCTTCTTCTCGAATTCGGATTTCATTTCGTCGTACTGCTCAGCCAGCTGTTCCAGCTGGTTTTGCTTGTCTTCGTCGGTCAGGCCCAGTTCCAACCAGCGGTCACGTGGCAGTTTGCTCAGCTTGTCAGCTTCGATACCACCAGAAACCAGCACGGCGTGGATACGTGCAAACAGGCCAGCTTCCAGAATCTGCAATTCTTCAGTCAGGTCTTTCTTAGCCTGCTTCAGCTGCATTTCTTCGATTTCCAACGCGCGCTTGTCTTTTTCTACGCCATCGCGAGTAAAGACTTGCACGTCGATAACCGTACCGGAAACGCCGTTTGGTACACGCAGAGAAGAGTCTTTAACATCAGACGCTTTCTCACCGAAGATCGCACGTAACAGCTTCTCTTCTGGAGTCAGCTGGGTTTCACCTTTAGGTGTTACCTTACCAACCAGAATGTCGCCGCCGGTGACTTCAGCACCGATATACACGATACCGGATTCATCCAGTTTGGAGAGCGCAGCTTCACCCACGTTAGGGATGTCGGCAGTGATCTCTTCAGGCCCCAGCTTGGTGTCACGAGACACACATGCCAATTCCTGAATATGGATAGTGGTGAAGCGATCTTCTTGAACCACACGCTCGGAGACCAAGATGGAGTCTTCGAAGTTGTAACCATTCCAAGGCATGAAGGCTACGCGCATGTTCTGACCCAGCGCCAGCTCACCCAGGTCTGTTGATGGGCCATCTGCCAGCACGTCGCCGCGCTCGATTGGCTCACCCAGATTCACACACGGCATCTGGTTGATACAGGTGTTCTGGTTGGAACGGGTGTACTTAGTCAGGTTATAAATATCAATGCCTGCTTCGCCTGGGTACATCTCGTCTTCGTTAACTTTAATGACGATACGGGATGCATCTACGTACTGAACGGTACCGCCACGTTTGGCTACGGAGGTTACCCCGGAGTCAACCGCTACAGCACGCTCCATACCGGTACCAACCAGCGGCTTATCAGCACGCAGAGTAGGAACCGCCTGACGTTGCATGTTCGCACCCATCAAGGCGCGGTTGGCGTCATCGTGTTCTAGGAATGGAATCAGAGAAGCACCAACGGACACCACCTGCTGAGTGGAAACGTCCATATAGTCAACCTGATCGCGGCTAAACAGGCTGGATTCGCCTTTGCTACGACAAGTGACTAAGTCTTCGATGAAGCGGCCGTCTTCGTCCAGGTTGGAGTTCGCCTGAGCGATAACGAAGTTGCCTTCTTCAATAGCAGACAGATAGTTGATTTCATCAGTCACCACACCGTCACGCACGCGACGATACGGAGTTTCCAGGAAACCATACTCATTGGTCTGTGCGTACACGGACAAGGAGTTGATCAGACCGATGTTTGGACCTTCTGGCGTTTCGATTGGACATACACGACCGTAGTGAGTCGGATGAACGTCTCGAACTTCAAAGCCAGCACGCTCACGGGTCAAACCGCCCGGGCCCAATGCAGAAATACGACGCTTATGCGTGATTTCAGACAACGGGTTGTTCTGGTCCATAAATTGGGACAGCTGGCTGGAACCGAAGAACTCTTTCACCGCCGCCGAAATAGGCTTGGCGTTGATCATGTCCTGAGGCATCAGCGTGTCGAGGTCGCCAAGAGACAAACGCTCTTTAACAGCACGCTCAACGCGAACCAGACCTACACGGAACTGGTTTTCAGCCATTTCACCAACGGAACGAATACGACGGTTGCCTAAGTGGTCGATATCATCCACTTCGCCTTTACCGTTACGGATATCGATGAGCTTCTTCATCACTTCAGTGATGTCTTCTTTGCTCAGGATACCGGAACCTTCGATCTCGTCACGCAGCAGTGAACGGTTGAACTTCATCCGGCCAACCGCAGACAGATCGTAGCGGTCTTCAGAGAAGAACAGGTTCTCAAACAGATTTTCAGCTGCTTCGCGAGTTGGTGGCTCACCAGGACGCATCATGCGATAGATCTCAACCAGAGCGCTTAAGCGATCGCTGGTTGGGTCAACGCGCAGGGTCTCGGAGATATAAGCACCGTGATCCAGGTCATTGGTGAACAGAGTTTCAATGCGTTTGTGACCAGCCTGGCTCAGTTTCGCCAGCAGATCCAGTGACAGCTCCATGTTGGCTGCACAGATCAGTTCGCCAGTGTTCTCATCGATATAGTCTTTAGCGACCACTTTACCGGCAATGTATTCAACCGGAACTTCGATGCGATCCACACCGTCTTTTTCAAGCTGACGGATATGACGAGCGGTAATACGGCGAGCTTTCTCGACATAAACCTTGCCATTAGCTTCGATGTCAAAGGAAGCTGTTTCACCGCGCAGACGCTCTGGAACCAGCTCCATCTGCAGCTTGTTATCACGAATTTCGAACACAACTTTATCAAAGAACAGGTCAAGGATCTGTTCAGTGGTAAAGTTCAATGCACGCAGAATGATGGTCGCAGGTAATTTACGGCGACGGTCAATACGCACAAAGAGGTTATCTTTCGGGTCAAACTCGAAATCTAACCATGAACCGCGATAAGGGATAATACGTGCGTTATACAGCACTTTACCCGATGAATGGGTTTTACCCTTATCACTGTCAAAGAATACGCCAGGACTACGGTGAAGCTGAGATACGATAACCCTCTCAGTACCGTTAATCACAAAGGTACCATTCTCGGTCATGAGTGGAATTTCACCCATGTAGACTTCTTGTTCCTTGATGTCTTTAACCGTACCTTCAGGAGCTTCCCGCTCATAGATAACCAGACGCAGCTTAACGCGCAGCGGTGCTGAATACGTCACGCCACGGATCTGGCACTCTTTGACGTCAAACACTGGCTCACCAAGACGGTAGCTAACGTATTGCAGCTCCGAATTGCCACTGTAGCTCTGGATTGGAAAAACAGAACGGAATGCCGCTTCTAGGCCGTGCTGTCCTTCTGGATCTTGCTCGATAAATTTCTGGAACGAGTCAAGTTGGATAGAAAGGAGATAAGGTATGTCCAAAACTTGTGGACGTTTACCAAAATCCTTACGAATACGTTTTTTCTCGGTATAGGAGTAAACCATAGGGTTCCTCAGCTCGCTGATCAGTGACCCACTCTGTCCGTCCTAAAGGACAGTTCATTCAACACTATTTTCTCGATCGGAAAGTCGAAACACTTTCCGTAATACCTCGTTCTATCACTCTTAAACCATTTCATCGCGTTACCTTGACTACCGAGCTACCCGAGTGGGTCGTAGCTGAGAACGCAGTATATTAAGTCGTCGATAGAAAGAAATATTGGGGTTAGTCAGTATCTAAACAGTGTGAAACTCCACTGACGCCCTACAGCGCAAAAAGGCTGGTGACTAAAAGTCACCAGCCATCAGCCTATAACTTAGGCTGCACAGTTGAAATTAAATTTATTTAATTTCAACTTCTGCACCAGCTTCTTCCAGTGCTTTTTTCAGTGCTTCAGCGTCGTCTTTGCTCACGCCTTCTTTCAGAGCAGCTGGCGCTGACTCAGTCAGATCTTTAGCTTCTTTCAAGCCCAGGCCAGTTGCGCCACGTACAGCTTTGATTACCGCAACTTTGTTAGCGCCGATTGCTTTCAAGATAACGTCGAATTCAGTTTTCTCTTCTACAACTTCAGCAGCAGCAGCAGGACCTGCAGCAACAGCAGCAGCTGAAACGCCGAATTTCTCTTCCATAGCGGAGATCAGTTCAACGATTTCCATTACAGACAGAGCTGCAACGCCTTCCAGAATTTGGTCTTTAGTGATAGTTGACATAACAAGTGTTCCTAAAATACAGAAATAGTTTATACGTTAAAAAGCAGTGTCGGAAAAAACAGAGGGCGATTAAGCCGCTTCAGCTTCTTTCTGATCACGCAGCGCAGCCAAAGTGCGAACCAATTTGCCAGCAGCGGCTTCTTTCATGGTTCCCATCAGACGTGCGATTGCTTCTTCGTAGGTCGGCAGAGTTGCCAGGCGGTCGATTTGAGCCGCAGGGATTAACTCGCCTTCAAAGGCTGCTGCTTTAACCTCGAATTTTGCATTCGCTTTCGCGAAATCTTTGAACAAACGAGCAGCTGCGCCCGGGTGTTCACTAGAAAATGCAATCAAGGTTGGACCAACAAACGTGTCTTTCAGGCACTCGAATGGAGTACCTTCAACTGCGCGTGACAGCAAGGTGTTACGAACAACTTGCATGTGAACGCCAGCTTCACGACCTGCTTTACGCAGTTCAGTCATTTTATCAACGGTTACGCCACGGGAATCCGCAACAACCGCAGACAGCGCACCTTTGGCTACTTCTTTAACTTCAGCAACAATCGCTTGTTTGCCTTGAAGATTTAGTGCCATTAGTTCTTGCTCCTGGATTAACCGGAGAATAATTCCCCGGAACTCACATCACCCAATTACGACAACAATGTCATTAACGGGCGTTGAAACACGGTGAGCAGAATCCAGCAAAGACAATTCTTTAATTAAAAAGAAAAAATTTCTTTAGGCTCTGTCACCGTCTACGCAGGAAATTAAGTCCTTTGCAGAACACCTGCGGTCTTGGACGGAGGCTTGGATAGGCCAAGCTCCAACCGAAAAATTCTGTTGTTCACATGGTACGGTTAAACCGTAGTCAATAGAACCATGGGCGTAAGATTCTAGACAAACCTAACGCCCACGTAAAGCGATAAAAGCAAATAGTGATTAGTTCACTACTGCAGTCAGGCCGCTTTGATCAATAGCAACGCCGGCGCCCATGGTGGTGGACAGGCTGATTTTCTTGATGTAAACGCCTTTCGCTGTAGCAGGCTTAGCCTTCTTCAGCGCAACTACCAGGGATTCCAAGTTTTCTTTCAGCTTGTCAGCGTCAAAGTCAACTTTACCGATGGTAGTGTGGATAATACCGTTTTTGTCGTTGCGATAACGAACCTGACCTGCTTTAGCATTCTTAACTGCTTCAGCAACGTTAGGAGTAACGGTACCCACTTTCGGGTTTGGCATCAGGCCACGTGGGCCCAAGATTTGGCCCAATTGACCAACAACGCGCATTGCATCTGGAGATGCGATTACGACGTCGAAGTTCATTTCGCCTTTCTTGATTTGATCAGCCAGGTCGTCCATACCTACCAGCTCAGCACCAGCTTCTTTTGCTGCTTCGGCGTTGGCGCCTTGAGCAAATACAGCGACGCGAACAGAACGGCCGGTACCGTGTGGCAATACAGTTGCGCCACGGACGTTTTGATCAGATTTACGAGCGTCGATACCGAGGTTAACGGCAACGTCAACGCTTTCTACGAATTTAGCAGTAGCCAGCTCTTTCAGCAGGGCAACAGCTTCGTTGATATCGTATTGCTTAGTCACATCAACTTTGTCACGGATCACGCGCATGCGCTTGGTCAGCTTAGCCATTTATTAACCCTCCACTACCAGGCCCATGGAACGAGCAGTACCTTCGATAGAACGCATCATAGCGTCTACGTCAGCACCAGTCATATCCGCAGCTTTGGTTTCTGCGATTTCACGGACCTGAGCAACGGTCACTTTACCTACTTTGTCTTTGTTCGGCTTGCCGGAACCAGACTTAATACCTGCCGCTTTTTTCAGCAGAACTGCTGCTGGCGGGGTTTTAGTAACGAAAGTGAAAGAGCGATCAGAATAAACAGTAATAACAACAGGGATCGGCAGGCCTTTCTCAATGCTTTCAGTTTTAGCATTGAACGCTTTACAGAATTCCATGATGTTAACACCCTGCTGACCCAGTGCTGGGCCAACCGGAGGACTTGGGTTCGCCATACCAGCTGCTACTTGCAGCTTGACATAGGCTTGTACTTTCTTAGCCATTTACGATTTCCTCGATTTGGGTAGTATCGCCTCGTTGTGAGGCTCCCCGTGTTTTGCCTCGCAAAGTCGGAAGACTGAGCCAGACATCTAAAAACAAAAGGCGCGAAATTATAGTGTAATTTCACGCCTGATACAAGACTCAAAGTTCAACCGGTGGTGAAAATTGAATCAGCCTTTCTCGACCTGGCTGAAGTCCAGCTCGACCGGTGTTGCACGGCCAAAGATGGAAACAGACACTTTCAAGCGGCTCTTTTCGTAGTCCACTTCTTCAACAACGCCGTTGAAGTCTGCGAACGGACCATCGCTAACGCGGACCAGTTCACCTGGTTCGAACAGTGTTTTAGGACGTGGTTTATCACCCACTTGTTGAAGACGATTCATGATCGCATCAACTTCTTTATCACTGATCGGCGCAGGGCGATCGGAAGTACCACCGATAAAGCCCATCACACGCGGTACGCTACGCACTAAGTGCCAGCTTGCGTCATTCATGACCATCTGGACCAGAACGTAGCCAGGGAAGAACTTGCGTTCACTCTTACGACGCAGGCCGCCACGAATTTCCACGACTTCTTCCGTCGGAACCATGACTTCGCCGAATAGCTCTTCCATGCCCTGTAATTTGATATGCTCACGCAGCGATTGAGCTACGCGGCCTTCAAAACCGGAAAACGCCTGAACGACGTACCAACGCTTTTTTGGTGCTTCAGACATCTTAGAACCTCAGGCCAGTAATAAACGATACTAAGCGAACCAGGATACCATCCAGTCCCCACAAAATCAGTGACATCACGGCAGTAACCGCGGCAACGATTAACGTGGTGTGTAGCGTTTCCTGGCGAGTAGGCCAAATCACTTTACGCACTTCCGTGCGTGCTTCGCGAGCAAACGCTACTGTGGCTTTGCCTTTAACCGTCATCAGCGCAACAGCACCGGCAACAGCGATAATTACAACAACTGCCAGCGCGCGCAGTGGAAGACTGAAATCTCGGTAATAATAATTGCCAACAATTGCCGCAACCAATAAGACGGCAACAACTAGCCATTTAACCGCTTCCAGGCCGCGCCCGCTCCCTTGAGCCTCGGTATTCGCACTCATAAACCAACCTGTCACTATGATTCAGAACAAACAACTTTGCCTCGCGTAGCGAAGCAAACCAAACCGAAAGATGCTCTAGATTTCCGGCACCATTCAGCACTATCCGCCGTACTGACAGAGCCCATCTCACCAATAATTATGAGTCTAAAACCACTGATGAGATAGGTTCTGGTGTCACAACGTAGAAAAAGGGCATCAAATGATGCCCTTTTACCGCATGTCGCGTCAAATCTTATTCAATAACTTTAGCGACAACGCCAGCACCTACAGTACGACCACCTTCACGGATTGCGAAACGCAGGCCGTCGTCCATAGCGATTGGCGCAATCAGGTTTACAATCATTTGAATGTTATCACCTGGCATTACCATTTCCACGCCTTCTGGCAGTTCAATGGTACCGGTCACGTCAGTAGTACGGAAGTAGAACTGAGGACGGTAACCTTTGAAGAATGGCGTATGACGCCCACCTTCATCTTTGCTCAGAATATAAACTTCTGATTCAAACTTGGTGTGTGGCTTGATAGAACCTGGCTTAGCCAGAACCTGCCCACGCTGTACGTCATCACGTTTAGTACCACGCAGCAGAACGCCAACGTTTTCACCGGCACGGCCTTCGTCCAGCAGCTTGCGGAACATTTCAACGCCGGTGCACGTGGTTTTGATGGTATCGATGATACCAACGATCTCAACTTCTTCACCCACTCTGACGATACCGCGCTCAACACGACCGGTAACAACGGTACCACGGCCAGAAATAGAGAACACATCTTCAATTGGCAGCAGGAACGGCTTATCAATTGCACGCTCAGGCTGTGGAATGTAGCTGTCCAGTGCTTCAGCCAGTTCAATAATTTTGGCTTCCCACTCTGGTTCGCCTTCCAACGCTCTCAGCGCGGAACCACGAATAACCGGAGTGTCATCGCCTGGGAAATCGTATTGAGACAGAAGCTCACGCACTTCCATCTCAACCAATTCCAGCAATTCTTCATCATCAACCATGTCACATTTGTTCAGGAAGACGAGAATGTAAGGAACGCCCACCTGACGACCCAGCAGGATGTGCTCGCGAGTTTGTGGCATTGGGCCATCGGTCGCAGCAACAACCAGAATCGCACCGTCCATCTGAGCAGCACCGGTGATCATGTTTTTCACATAGTCAGCATGGCCTGGGCAATCAACGTGCGCATAATGGCGAGACGGGGTGTCATATTCAACGTGCGAAGTATTGATGGTGATGCCACGCGCCTTTTCTTCTGGCGCGTTATCGATCTGGTCAAACGCACGGGCATTACCACCGTAAGTTTTGGCCAGTACGCTGGTGATTGCAGCAGTCAGGGTAGTTTTACCGTGGTCAACGTGGCCGATAGTACCCACGTTTACGTGCGGTTTTGTACGTTCAAACTTTTCTTTAGACATCGATTGTCCCTCTAAGACACGGAATCGGTGGTTTCACCACATCAACCAAGCAAAATGCTTGCTGAATCCATAGCGCAGAAAGAAGATCAAGGGAGCGAGAGAAAGAAGAAGTGGTGCTGATAGGCAGATTCGAACTGCCGACCTCACCCTTACCAAGGGTGCGCTCTACCAACTGAGCTATATCAGCACATCTTGGAGCGGGCAGCGGGAATCGAACCCGCATCATCAGCTTGGAAGGCTGAGGTAATAGCCATTATACGATGCCCGCATCCTGGAACTCGGCTACCTGACTTATCTGCAGAATCTAAAAGGAAGGGCGTGGCCTCTTCACTCTTGGAAGGTTTTCACCTTCCCTTTACTTGCCAGGCAGGTTTTCATTTTCCTGAATCACCTTGGCACATAAAGTTGAATATGGTGGTGGAATAAGGATTATTCATCACTTCGTTCCTCACCCTTCGGGCCGCCGCTTTGCGTTGTTGTCTTGCTTCGCTCGGCTCGAACTTTGCCGAAGGTTTTCACCTTCCCCTCAAGCGCTTATCTCGATTCATTACTTCGAATCACCCAAGGCTCAAGGTTAAATATGGTGGTGGGGGAAGGATTCGAACCTTCGAAGTCGATGACGGCAGATTTACAGTCTGCTCCCTTTGGCCGCTCGGGAACCCCACCTAATTGTAAGTACTTGAATGGTGCCGGCACCAAGAGTCGAACTCGGGACCTACTGATTACAAGTCAGTTGCTCTACCAACTGAGCTATGCCGGCATCAAGTGCAGCGCATTCTAGGTAGACCAGACTTGCGATGCAACAAAAAAATCGCTTAATTCGCTCTATCGCTCATAAAATAAACAGATTTGCGCGCTGTGACGTATTATCCAGCAATGTACGTTCAAATATTATTCGTAACGGCTTAACTTGTCACCCTTGAATTGCCGATTTTAAAAACAGATCACAACGGACCATTCGCACCAATTTGTGTCACGCAGCCTCATTCAAGTGCATACAAAGTATCAGATTAAAATAAATACCCATAAGCCGCGGTAAGTTCGCATTGGCGTAATTCTTGCTTTCTCAGCATCAATACATTGGTTTTTTCTGTTTATCGTCCAATGCTTACTTACCAATGAGGTATACCCAATGAAAATCGTTTTGTTAAACGCAGCGACTCTACCTATTTATCGCAATGAATTGGCGCTTCTATTGATTGATGCGGTCACCCATGGCGCATCTATTGGTTATAGCTCTCAACATTTACCAGCTGAAGAAGCAGAACAGTATTTTCATAGCTTGCGTCCTGCCATTGCCACCAGAGAGTTAATGCTGTGGATTGCCCGTGATGAATCAGGCGTTATTGGCACTGTCCAACTAAGTTTATGCCAGAAGGACAACGGTCTTAATCGAGCAGAAGTGCAGAAGCTTTTGGTACACAGTCGCTGCCGGCGAGTGGGCATTGGACAAAAATTGATGCATGAGGTTGAAGAAACGGCATACCAACTTCACCGCGGTTTGCTTTATCTAGATACGCAAACAGGTTCATCTGCTGAATCATTTTATAAAGCGCAGGGATACCGTTGCATAGGTGAAATCCCTGACTATGCCTGTACACCAAGCGGTAGCTACCACCCAACGTCGATTTATTACAAGCGGCTATTTGCGGCAAATCAGTCATATAGTTCAATTGTCGGCTAAATTGCGCATCCCAGTGGGGTGAAAAATATCCACGGTGCCATAAACAGTCTTAATTGATCGGAATACCAACATACGTCAAAGAAATCGCTCGCCACGAACAAAAAACTCTACGCCAAAAACCAAGCTGCCTATAATATGCAGCTTGTTTCTTATCTGGAGTTGGCGTCCAGCGCCTTTCCCAACCTGCGTTTACAGGCAGAATTTGGCTTATGACAAAAAGAGAGCAATCTTTAGCGACGCCTTACCTACAGTTCGATCGCACACAGTGGGCGGCCCTACGCGACTCAGTGCCTTTGACGCTGACAGAAGAAGAAATCGTTAATCTTAAAGGGATAAACGAAGACCTCTCATTGGAAGAAGTGGCACAGATCTACCTACCCTTGTCCCGTCTCCTCAATTTCTATATCAGTTCTAATTTGCGTCGTCAGGCGGTATTAGAGCAGTTTTTAGGAACCGATGGGCAACGTATTCCTTATATTATTGGTATCGCAGGTAGCGTTGCCGTCGGCAAAAGCACAACGGCGCGTCTGTTGCAGGCATTGCTAAGCCGTTGGCCAGAGCATCGCAGCGTTGAACTGATCACCACTGATGGTTTCCTTCACCCAAATAAAGTATTAAATGAACGCGGGTTAATGAAGAAGAAAGGTTTCCCGCAATCTTATGATATGCATAATTTGGTGAAATTCGTTTCCGAGGTTAAGTCTGGAGCCAGCGAGGTTACAGCTCCCGTCTATTCTCATCTGATTTATGATGTTGTCCCTGATGGAAATAAAACTATTAAGCAACCTGACATTCTTATTTTAGAAGGTCTGAATGTGTTGCAGAGCGGCATGGATTATCCACACGATCCTCATCATGTATTTGTTTCTGACTTCGTCGATTTCTCAATATATGTCGATGCGCCAGAGGAATTACTGCAAAACTGGTATATAAACCGTTTTCTTAAATTCCGACAAGGTGCATTCTCTAACCCTAATTCTTATTTCCATAACTATGCACAGTTGCCTGAAACCGAGGCTATCAAGATTGCCACTCAGCTTTGGAAAGAGATTAACGGACTGAATTTAAAGCAAAATATACTACCAACGCGTGAGCGCGCCAGTTTAATAATGACTAAAAGCGCTAACCACGCAGTAGAAAGCGTCCGGTTGAGAAAATAAATTTAATAGGGAGGCTAAGTCTCCCTATTTATTATGGATTAACTCCGCGAAGAGATATTTCTCCACCGATGTAAGGCTTCACATCACCGTCTTGTTCCAGCAATAAACCGCCTTGCTGATCTATTCCTCTGGCAATGCCGAATATCTCTTGGTTACCGATAATCAATTTAACTGGCCGGTCTAAATAATTATCCAACTCTCGCCAACGAGAAATAAATGCCCCTAAACCTTCATTTTCGAACTTAATAACCGCGCGACGTAATTCACTCAATAACTCAGCGGTGAGTTTATTGCGATCGATAGAAACGCCGGCCTCTTGTAAATTAATCCAATCCTGGCTAATAACGTTATTCGATGATTCTCGCATCGATAAATTAATTCCGGCGCCAATAACTAACTGGGCAGCGTCCCCGGTTTTTCCTGTTAACTCAACCAATATACCGGCTAATTTTTTATCGTTTAAGTATAAGTCGTTGGGCCATTTGACCTTCACATCCGCCGCACCTAGCTTTCTCAATACTTCGGCCATCACAATGCCGACTACCAGACTTAACCCCATTGCGGCAGCGGGTCCCTGCTCTAGGCGCCAAAACATGGAGAGATAAAGGTTAGCCCCAAATGGTGAAACCCAATGACGCCCACGTCGCCCTCTTCCGGCCTGCTGATATTCGGCCACACAGGCATCGCCTGACTGGAGTTCATTAATTCGATCAAGAAGATATTGGTTTGTCGAATCAACGACCGGCAAAACACTGACTTTCCCTTCGGGTAAATAAGTGGCTATCGCATCTGCATTCAGCAACTGAATAGGTTCAGGCAGGCTGTAACCTTTCCCCGGAACGGTAAATACATCCAAGCCCCATTCGCGAATGGTCTGAACATGTTTATTAATTGCGGCGCGGCTCATGCCCAGAGTTTCCCCCAGTTGCTCACCCGAATGGAATGCGCCATCAGCTAACATGCCAATCAGTCTTAAAGGAACGGTAGTATCTTTCACGACAAGCTCTCCACGGCATTAACTTCGCCCGAAGCCGCAATAAAACGCACTTCAGGTTCGAGCCAAACGGCAAATTTAAGCGCAACCTGTTGGCGTACATGGCTGGCGAGATCGACGATATCCTGGCTTGATGCATCATCCAGGTTAATAAGAACCAGAGCTTGCTGCTGATGCACCGCAGCGCCGCCAATTCGGTGTCCTTTCAATGAACATTGGTCAATCAACCAACCGGCAGCAAGTTTTACCGAGTTATCAGCCTGAGGATAATGTGGAGCAGTAGGATAGGTTCGGAGTATTTCCGCGGCCTTTTCTGCGCTGACTATAGGATTTTTGAAGAAACTACCTGCATTACCCGTCACATTAGGATCTGGCAGTTTACTCCGCCGCATTGCGCATACCGAGTCAAAAATCTCACGAGCAGTGACCGTCGACGGATTTAAACGAGTTAAATCACCGTAACCTAGGGTAGGCTTCCAGTCCTTATTCAGCTTGATGCCGACAGCAACAATGGCAAAGCCTTCACCATAGCGATGCTTGAAAATGCTATCTCTATAGCCAAAAGCACAGTCTTCAGCCAAAAGGCGTCGAACTTCGCCAGTATTCAAATCGAGCAAATCGACGTATTCACAGACTTTTTGTAGCTCGACACCGTAAGCACCAATATTTTGAATCGGTGCGGAGCCAACGCATCCCGGAATTAACGCCAGATTTTCTAACCCTGCCATTTGCTGCTGTAATGAATAGCACACAAGTTGATGCCAGTTTTCACCCGCGCCAACGTGCAGATACCATGCGGTATCATCTTCTCTACACTGAATGCCCTTAATCCTATTTAACAGTACCGTACCGGAGAAGTCTTCAATAAACAGTACGTTACTTCCTTTCCCTAATAGCAACACTGGCTGATTTGACGCTTTAGCTTCATTCCAGGCAGCAGTTAGCGCAGAAACAGACTCTACGCTCACCACCTGGGTTGCATATGCGGAAAGAGCAAAGGTATTAAGGTTTTTCAGGGGCGCGGCAGGGGTCAACATAGCTTGTAATACTCACTCTAACTAAACTGTATCTAGTCTAACCGATCGGAATACTCAGGTTGTAACTTGTTTACATCAGAGGGTGAAAAATATATTTATTTAATTAATAGCCTAATAGATAGAGCTGAAAAATGGATGCTTTTCGCCCAATTTGAGTTCTGCGATCTGGTAGCTTTGCTGATTTTACATCCGAA
>NZ_JBOBDP010000022.1:0-47455 GCF_050586585.1 Yersinia sp. J1 | reverse complement strand
CGGTTTAAAATTCGCCGGCCAGCTTCTGGATGAAGAATCGGGGCTGCACTATAACCGCTTCCGCGACTACGACCCGCAGGCCTGCTGTTACTTAAGCCCGGACCCGATAGTGCTGGCGGGGGGGCGAGAATACTTACGGATACGTATCGAATCCGTTAAGTTGGGTAGATCCATTAGGACTGGCGGCTTGTCCTCAAAAGTGGGATGTTGGTAGCTATGAAGACTTGAGAAGTGCAGTTAAAGGCAAGAATCTAGAATTAGATGCTCACCACGTCGGCCAAAAAGCCATTATGAAAGACTTAGTTAAAGGTTACGATCCTAATACTGCACCTTCAATGTTAGTTCCAAAAGTTGGTCATACGACGTCTAAAGAAGGTGTTGGCATTGTATCTAGAAGTATGACTAATCCAACAACAGGAAAACCATTTACTTCTGCGAGAGATGTTATTGCTAGAGATATAAGGGAACTGCGACGCGTATATCCAGAGGTTCCAAATAGTAAGCTTCAAGAACTTATTAATATGAATAAATCCATGTACCCTGAAGTTAGAGTTAAAAATCTTGGGAGGTAATGTATGGCAAACGATAAGAAAGTAGTTGAGGCAATATTTAATGAGTTGTTTTTTGATAATCTTCCTCGTTATAAGGGGGCATTAAGCAAATCTCCTGATGCTAATAAAGATGTTTATGCTAGAGCAAGAAATGCTATTGCTAAGTTAGATCAAGAAGATAAAGATGCAGTATTCGAATTTTTTAAAATAATTATTGCAGACACTGCTTCTGTTATCTTGGGAACTATTGATGGTTCACATTTCCCTAATGATATTGATGGTGATTTTAAGTTGTCTTATGAAGATGAAGAAATCCAAGGATGTTTGCAGGATTACTTTATCGCGGGGGCTGAAGGCATAAATACATATAAATAAAAACTAGGAAGCCCTATGTTGGGTCTTCCTAGACATTTTTATCTTTCGTTATGCCAACATATTACCCTGCTGAATCCTAATCATCACCTGACCGGGCATCACGCTGATCGCCAGCGGTTGCCCGGTCAGGCCGCACTGCGTCAGCCAGTTCTCTGGCAGAGACAGCTTGCCGTTATCCCGTATCTAGTTCACAGCAATATTATGATCTTCAATATGGTCAAGGTCGTAAAACTAGGCCAACTGATATCCAGTATGTATCAAAATGGAAATAAAACTCTTGATGATTTCTTTAGGAATATCTAATAGATAATTCAAATGTTGCAGTGGAAAAATTGATTCGTTTCTTTGATGAAATGAATAAATAGCAAATGAGATATCTCGTATCTTTACGAGAAGGTGATGAGAATGATGCTGTAAAAGCGAAAGAAGAGTGGGGGTTGTATGTTTTTTGTGCGATCTTGTTTTTTTGTTTACACTCTTAAATTCTATGTAATTACATCCATGAATTTAAATCCTAAAAGTGACATTTTCCAAGCGTTTAAAATTATTGTAATTAAATAACGTTGTTATATTTTAAAAGTGAGTCTTTGATTTTTTAAATGTCTAAATTGGCAATGATGGTGTTGAATTTTTTATATTTTAAATCTAACTATTTCATAATTACATGCTGTTATTTTTTATTAAATAGCAAGTCATTTTTATCGCTAATGGTTTGATAGTGACGCGCTATTCATCTATATCATTAGAAAGAAATAAACCTTGAGGTCAGTTTGTTTAATAATAGAACCCGAGAAAGCAATACCGATGCAATAAAGACGGAGAATAGCAGTGTGAATCTTAGGGTGATGTCTGATAAATTATAGGCACTAGAGATAAAATAGAATATGCCATCGTGGAGAATATAAACTCCTATCATCGATGGGCTGATATAAGCTAGTGTCTTTCTTATCCATTCATATTTAGTATCAAAATTATCAAAGATAACAAACAGACATAGACTCAAAATGAGTACATGAAAGTTATCAAGAAAATAGCCAGCATTAACCGTTTTATACACGTGCAGAGACATAAAGCTCTCATAGAAATACATCGATATAGCTGTAGGGACGATCAATAGTTTAGCCGCTATTCTGACTTTTATGTTTTTAGTGATTTCTCTACCTTTGGTTGAACAGAGAAAACGTCCGACCATATAGTAAAATACCCATGTCCAAAGCCTGAAGTACTGGGGGAAATCGATTAAATAAGGTCTTTCGGTAAAAGTACTGATAATATCAATGGAAACTGAAAAGATTAATAATCCACCTAAGGTAAAGAAGGTTTGCCTGTTATTTTTAAGTATTTTAGATATTATCGGATTTATTACATAAATAAGCGCGATGCTAAATAACAGCCAGCTTTGCAGGAAATAACCTTTTTTAAATCCATCTTCATTGATGAAGTAAAATAAAACGTTCCAGAATATTATGATTGTTAAAATGGATTTGATCTTTCTTAATATATCCTGCCTTGTGATTTCTTCAATCGAGTCAATATAACCTATTATCATGAAAAACAGCGGTGTTGCTATAATAGATAAGAAATAGAGGATACTCATAACCTCACCGCTTAAAAAACAGCTGTCGGAACAGGTTTTACTAGCAGAGTAGAATGTGACCGCAGAAAAGCAGCTAAGGCTCTTTAGCGCATGGAGGCCGACATTTCTCATAATTGAATCGTCACAAAAGAGGGGAGTCCAGAGGGCAAAGCGATGCCCTTTATCATCTGACTTGGTGCAATTTTTTTTGGCTGACTGTGTCTGATCACATACCGCAGTTTGTTCATTGTCACACCTTGGGTTTGCAACAGAAAACTCGCTATCTCATCTATTCATTTTAAGATATCTTTGCACAAAACGAAATTTCTGTCACCGTTCATAGTGACTAACTGAAATTCATAACATCAGGTAGGAATTTTGCCATCACTCCCTCGTTTATTCCCCCTTTGTTCTTACCTTTTAACTCTATTTTGCCAATCCGTTAATTTTTATTGGTGTCAGAGTATTCCTACACAAAAGCGTCTCACTGTCCTATATAACCTAAAAATGCCCTGTGTTTTACTGATTGAACATAAAATCCGTCGGTAAGATAGCGGCCATAAATTAAAGAATCGCTTCTACAACCATAAGGAAGTTGATTGCTTAGGTTCTCAGCAAAAAAGATCGCGTATTGGCGTAAGTTTGCCTTGAACCCGGATTGGTGCTTTGCACGTTGATGTGGGGATAGGCAGTCCGTGGCCTGCATGGAGCCTGATATTACGGGTAAAGGCATGGATTATCTTTTTTGTTCGACGTCTTATTTTAGGATGTGAGTAAAATGATAAGTTGCATGGTGGTAGATAATGATAGATATCTGACCCTTGGGATCATATCTATGGTTAAAAAAATATTTACCGGAATGGGAAGCAAGGAAGATATTAAGTTTTATAAGCGTCCATTCCATCCAGTTGATGTTGTATTTATCGGCGTTGATGAATCCAACTTTTTTGAGGCGTTAGCCCGCCTAGAGAAAATAGCGCTGGATACTAAGGTTTTCCTGATTGCGGATTTAAGGTTAAGTAGTTTCTTTCAGGGAATCCCCGGATTCCATAATGTCACCATGATTTATCGTGAAGAAACTATAGACAGCCTAGAGTCCAAAATTACCGGCGTTATTAAACGAACATTCCGTATCCTCACTGAAGCTGCATCCGATCGTAAAGTAGATCAGCATGAAGTCGTTCAGAATGATGAGCAAAACTTTCTTACGCCAAGTGAAAATGCCGTTCTGGCGTTGTTCAATGAAGGCTTTTCCGGCGGTGATATCGCCAAAATCCTTAAGAAGAGTCAAAAGACTGTGAGCGGGCAAAAGCGCTCTGCGATGAGAAAGTTGGGTGTAAGAACTGATGTTGAATTGATTAAGATGTTTATGTTCAAGTAAAGAAGTTTAGATATACATGCGTCAACGTCTATTGTTGACTTAAACATCGGGCACTGAATTTGCCTTTTTGACACCGATGACACCACGGTGATTGCTAATTTTACCGTCAGGAGTTTAAGGGGTACTCAGTCCCCATCGATAGGGGACTGGTAGATAATAGGGTTAAATATTTTTCAGCTTGGCTACAGTGCTATCAATATCGATTTCGTGATCGGAGAAGGTATAAGTCACGTTTTGATGAGTGGTTACCGATAGCATTTTCAGGGGAACCGTTTTTTCCGCAATGTTTTCTTCCTGCGGGCGAATTTTATTCATCAACAGTCCAACAGAAAGCACGGTATTAGCTTTATCCACCTCTGCCTGAGCCGGTACTTCTTTAGTAAATGTTTTGAAAGACTTAATGCTGGTAAGTTTGATTCTCTCATTGGCAATAAAAATGTATTTGCTCTCAATGGCAACTTTAACTGCAAAAGCTGATAAACCTTTGCTGTTGGTCGTTGGTTCAAAAGTCACTTCCGCATTTTTCTTAATCATCTCGGGATTAGCAACTTTAATAACGTGAAAATAACGGTTATCTCCGTTTTCATCGGTGATAAAACCAAAACCTTTATCTTCAAAAAAAGTTGTTATTCTACCGTTCATCATGTATCTCGTTTAAGCCAGTCTATTAGTTGCCTATGATACAGGGGAATGCTTTACAGATACAGCCTGAGACCTTTGCCACGTTTATTAGCATTGGGAATCACCATAGATTTGGTTGCAACTTAGGCAGAAATGCAAAGTATTCACACTGACAGTGTGGCAGAGATTGGTGATTCTATCTGTTTTTCTCTTTTTTGTGATCTACATTCTGGACAAAACATCGTTCAATTGCTGTACTGTAATTGACACGGTTGTTGTGTCCAACTATTCACGTAAAGGTATGTTTGATGTCTAAGATTAAAGGTAGCGTTAAGTGGTTCAATGAATCCAAAGGTTTCGGCTTCATTACCCCAGAAGATGGCAGTAAGGACGTTTTCGTTCATTTCTCTGCCATCGCTAGCAATGGTTTCAAAACTCTTGCTGAAGGCCAGCGTGTAGAATTTGAAATCACGAACGGTGCCAAAGGGCCATCTGCTGCTAATGTTATCGCTATCTAAGTAGCCAATATTCTTAAAAACCCGCCCCATGGGCGGGTTTTTTTATGGCTGAAAATAGAGCCAGAGCCCGTTTTCGATGATTACAGTATGAGATGACCGTCCGATAAAACCTGGGTCTGGTTGTTGAGATTCAGGCAGTGAGGCTACAGCTCATCTTAAACGTTATCTTGAAATACTAGAATAAATAAACCTTCAGGAATGCCAGCGAGATCAATACGCAAAGGCCAACCATCAGTAATTCTGTTAGTGTTTTAGGTGATCCAAACATGTTATTTATCCCGCGTTTCAGTGCATTAAGGTGAAACTGTTCTCAGGATACGGATTATCTAATTTGAAACTTAAGAAAACATTAAGGGGATAAATAGCGCACTTAAAAGTGAGAGGAGTCCCCGATTTTTGCTTTTTTACTGTGCGCTCCACATGTTCACTAACATAAAGGCCAGCATTGTCATAGCTAACGAACCCGCCAGATTGAATAATATAGTCAGCCCGGCCCAAATGAATTTACTGTCTTGTAGCAAGTACACCACTTCCAGCGAAAAAGTTGAGAATGTTGTCAGCCCGCCGCAAAAGCCAGTTGTTATTAGCATTTTCCAAACTGGATCAAGGTGCGTCATTCGATTGAATAAGGCTAATGTCAGGCCAATAATAAAAGCGCCAACCAGGTTAACAGTGAGAGTGCCAATAGGTACGTTGGGAGATAACCCGTTTAATTTCATGCTGATAAGCCAACGTAGCGTACTGCCAACGCCACCGCCGATAAAGACTGCCAGTAATGTGGGGAACATAAACACCTTTCTTGTTATCAGGGAGTTTGCAGAAAGGCTTAGGCGTAATTCTACGCACCTTTCTGAGAAGGTAACGTAGACATCATCAGCCTTGAGGGGCGGTTATGGAGGAATGTCATCTCCAGAGCTTTAATTGGATATTACACTGACTTTTTCTTATTTTAAACCCTGAAAGTTTGGTAGCCTATTCGCGATTACATCGTGATACTTAAATGACCAAGGAACAAGCGTGAAAATCCGAAAGGTGAAACCCGGTGACGAAGCTGCCATCTCTGAATTATTGATAGCATTAGATTATGCAGGAACAGATGGTTTTTTAAACCAGCGTTTGCTACAGCTTATTGGGCATCCCGATAGCGGTTTGCTGGCTGCGACTATCAATGATGTTGTTTGCGGTTTTATTTCATTGCATTTTATCCCGCAGATCGCGCTGGCCGGTGATTTCTGTCGGATCAGTTATTTATGTGTGAGTGAGAAGGTCAGGGGAGCAGGAATCGGTAAGCAACTTCTGGATGAAGCTGAAAAGATGGCGCGCGAACGTGGCTGTGATCGTATGGAATTACACAGTCATTCCCGTCGAGTGAAAGCTCATGCTTTTTATCTGCGGGAAGGCTATGCAGAATCACCGAAATATTTTACCAAGTGCTTAACTGAATAGGTATTTAGCTCGCTAGCTCAATACGGTCTCTGCCATTATCTTTAGCGTGATATAAAGCGGAGTCAGCGGCTTTTAACCACTGTTGATAATTGGTCATTTCTGGTTTGAATTCTGATACACCAGCGCTGACTTTGAGCTGCAGCCCCGGCGATTGATTAAAGACAATTCCAGCCAGTTTTTCCTGAATACGCCCTAATACCTCGCAGGCCTGTTCCGCCGAAGTATTAGGGAGGATAGCGCCAAATTCATCCCCGCCGTAGCGGCCGACGATATCTACGGCTCTTAGCCCCAATAATAGCTCCTCGGCAAGCGCCGTAATGGCATCATCACCAACCGCGTGACCAAAAGTATCATTGATGGTTTTAAATTTATCGATATCCAGCAGCACCAAGGACGCGCTGTGTTTATAGCGACGGCAGCTATCAAACTGATTATGAAGCTGATGTTCCCAGTGGCGTCGGTTATACAGCCCGGTTAATCCATCTCTCACGCTAATACGCAAAAGCTCCTCTTTGTTATCTGCCAGGCGTTTGGCTGTGCGATACGTCACCCAACCAAGTAACGATGGATAAATAAAAATCATCGGTAAACAGCTATATACCTGAATTGGTGTGGTTTGCGGCTGGAAAGGTAGTTGAAATATCCAGGCGACCAGTAAGCAACCTATTATCTGTAGGCCAAGGCCTTTAAGAAAAAAAGATTTTCCGCCTGATGCGATATTGTTCATGCTCATCATCGATAAGATGACCACGGAGGGCAGGGCATTAAACGACATTACCGCCACCCATACGCCGCCTGAAATAGAATCCAGGCTTAAATTCAGCATTTCCTGGCGATGCGGGGAATTGGCTCGAAGGGATAATTGATAGGCTAGGTGTGGCCAAATTAACCCGTTTATGACTAGCAGTGCCCACATCCACAACGGAGTTTGTCGGGTGATTAGCACTGATAAGACGCATAACATACCGATACCCAAGCCAAATATCCGGGGTAGGTAGATGCGGCGGGCAAAACTCAATCCGGCCTCGCGCGAATTTGCTCTGCTATATAAGGACAATTGACGCGCTCCGAATAAATCTGATTTTGGGGAATGTTAAAGAATCGACATTCAGCATGAGTCAGAATTTAATTAAGCAGACTCCTGCATAAATCATAGTTCAGGAACGAAATCTGTTACATATTACTGTTGTTTTATCCGGTATTTTATTCGTAAATAATCCACAATTAAGTTAATCCTATTTTGAGTCCTGAACGAATAAGAAGGTATGTATGGAAGGTATCAGTATTACCAAGCTCTTAGTGGTAGGTATATTGATTGTGCTGCTGTTCGGCACCAGTAAACTGCGCACTTTGGGGGCTGATTTAGGTGCGGCGCTGAAAGGCTTTAAAAAAGCAATGGGCGATGATAAAGCTCCGCCAGCCGATATCGCAGAAACTAAAGTTGTGCCGCCGGTAGAGCATAAAGACTAGTTCTAGTTTTATTTACTGCATGGAAATTGCAGATGGTCTGAATGAAAACGGATATCCAGGTGGAGATCCGTTTCAGGCTATTTGCGATTTGAGTTGTAATAAATTATGTCTATTTAACGCGGTTTTTCGCAACTAAAAACCAGCCCAGATATGAATTCAGGCTTATATGATTATTTGACTTCCTCGCCTTTGGCTTGCAAGTCCGCATGATAAGAAGAGCGGACGAAAGGACCACAGGCTGCGTGGGTAAAGCCCATAGCCATGGCTTCGGCTTTCATCTCATCAAACTCATCCGGGCTGACGTAGCGCTGAACCGGTAAATGATGGCGGCTAGGCTGCAAATACTGGCCCAAAGTCAGCATGGTCACGCCATGACGACGTAAATCGCGCATGACTTCAACGATTTCTGCGTTGGTTTCACCCAGACCCACCATCAGACCAGATTTGGTCGGAATATTTGGGTGCGCTTCTTTGAAACGTTCCAGCAGCTTCAATGACCATTCATAGTTAGCGCCTGGACGAACCTGACGATAGACCCGCGGCACGTTTTCCAGGTTATGGTTAAACACGTCAGGCGGCGTTGCAGTCAGAATATCTAATGCGCGATCCATACGGCCACGGAAATCTGGCACTAATGTTTCGATCTTGATCGTTGGGTTTTTGGCACGAATTGCCGCGATACAGTCAGCAAAGTGCTGAGCACCACCGTCGCGTAAATCATCGCGGTCAACGGATGTGATTACCACGTAACGCAACCCCATATCTTTAATGGTTTGCGCCAGCTTTTCTGGCTCGTTGGCGTCTGGCAGAGTTGGACGACCATGCGCTACGTCACAGAACGGGCAGCGACGAGTACAGATTGCGCCGAGGATCATAAAAGTCGCAGTGCCGTGATTGAAACACTCTGACAGGTTAGGGCAAGAGGCTTCTTCGCAAACCGAATGCAGGCCGTTTTTGCGCATCGCCGCTTTGATGCCTTGAATACGGCTGGAATCAGCAGGAAGCTTGATTTTCATCCACTCGGGTTTACGTAACAGCTCCTGGCGTTCAGTCACCACGGTTTTCACCGGGATTAACGCCATTTTATCTGCATCACGGTATTTTACGCCGCGTTCCATCTGAATCGGTTTACTCATAATCGTGCAGGTTCCAGTTCTGAATCTCTAATATGAGATTTTTCATTAAAATCAACGAAATGAGACATTCGTTAAAAATTATTTGAAAATTGTTTAAAAATTATATCATCTTTCCCCCGATTCGTTCAGCCCCCAATTTTGTATGAGTTTGTGCTTTCAGGTAGCAGAATCCTACGGGAGAAACCTTATAAAGGATGATAATCCTCTGCCTGCCAAGGCTGAAGAACGGCATCCACGTAGCCCAATTGGCGAATAAACTCTTGCACCAGAATGGGTTGCACATCGCTGAGCGTTGTTCCTGGCCGGTATGCACTCACTTGTGTCATCTCCATACCGGCGTAACCGCAAGGGTTTATGCGCTGAAACGGTGACAAATCCATATCGATATTCAGCGCTAGCCCGTGGAACGAGCAGCCTTGACGAATACGCAAACCCAAAGAGCAGACTTTCTTTTGCCCGATATAGACGCCGGGCGCATCTGGTCGGGCGTGGGCCTCAATACCAAAGTGAGCCAAAGTTTCTACCACGGTATTCTCAATCGCGGTAACCAACTGGCGAACGCCGATCTTTGCACGTTTCAAATTGATCAGAACATACATTACCTGCTGGCCGGGGCCATGGTAGGTAACCTGTCCGCCACGATCGCTTTGAATGACAGGGATATCTCCCGGCATCAGCAGGTGTTCGGCTTTCCCGGCTTGGCCTTGCGTAAATACCTGATGGTGTTCTACTAGCCAGATTTCATCTGGGGTAGTTTCATCGCGACATTCAGTGAAGGCGTGCATGGCTTGAGATACAGGTGCATAGGGTTGTAGCCCTAGCTGGCGCAAAATGATCTTGTGTTGTTGCAAGCGAGACATCATCTGGTTACAGAAAGGGTGGCGTCAGTATACCAGCACCACCGCAGGGAACCAGTGTTGACCGGTGAAAAAACGGAAGTGTGATAATAATTACGCATGAATCACGGATATATAGATAAAATAAGGCCCGAGTTAATTCGGGCCTCTATTCGTTTTTTACGCGGTGTTACAGCGCAAAAATCTATGGGTATTTATATTGAATCAAATAGATATGGTTTAAATTACAGAACCATACGAACCAGTTCAATTTTACCCAGTTCTTCATACAGGGTTTCTACCTGCTCAATGTGTTCTGCATTGATGGTGATAGAGACGGAGTGATAGTTGCCTTTGCTGCTCGGTTTTACCTCAGGGGTATAATCGCCCGGAGCATGGCGCTGTACCACTTCAACCACCTGGTCAACCAGCTGTGGTTCAGCAATGCCCATCACCTTGTAGGTAAAGGAACAAGGGAACTCTAGCAGTTCGTTCAGTTTAGTTTTCATGTGCGCTCCTGGGTTGCGACCGGACAGTTGATAAGGCGAAATGCAAATCACTTCCGGCATTAAAAATTATAACTCCCGCCGGAGTGGGAGCTTCATAATATTTATAATATGGGGGCAGTCTTCAGACTTTCAAGCCTGTGACCTTAGCCGAACCAATGGTGGAACATCAGTTTGATGTAATCCACCATGCGGCTGAAGAAACCACCTTCTTTCACTTCGTTCATCACCACCAGCGGGCGTTGTTCGATAGTTTTGCCGTCCAACTGGAAGTTGATGCTGCCAACTACCTGATTTTTTGCCAAAGGTGCGTGGATTTCTGGCGTGTTCAGCACGTAGCTGGCTTTAAGATCTTTCATACGACCGCGCGGAATAGTCAGATAAACGTCTTTATCAACGCCCAGCTGTACGCGATCGGTGTCCCCGAACCAGACTGGCTCAGAAGCGAACTCTTTACCGACTTTCAATGGCGCTACGGTTTCAAAGAAGCGGAAGCCCCATGTCAGCAGTTTTTTGCTTTCGGTTTCACGGCCTTTGTAGGTGTGACCACCCAGAACCGCGGAAATCAAACGCATCTGGCCTTCGGTAGCGGAGGCAACCAGATTGTAGCCAGCGGCTTCGGTATGGCCGGTTTTGATACCGTCAACGTTCAGACTGGTATCCCACAGTAAACCGTTACGGTTCATCTGACGGATATTGTTGAAGGTGAATTCTTTTTCTTTATAAATGGCGTATTCGTCTGGAACGTCGCGAATCAATGCCTGACCAATCAACGCCATATCACGAGCGGAGCTGTATTGACCTTCGGCATCCAGACCGTGAACAGTTTTGAAATGGGTATTTTTCAAGCCCAGCGCATTCACATAGTTGTTCATCAGATTCACGAAGGAATCCTGACTGCCAGCAACGTAATCAGCCATGGCCACGCAGGCATCGTTACCGGATTGCAGATTAATACCGCGAGTTAGTTTGGAGACCGGAACCTGATCCCCCGGTTTCAGGAACATCAATGACGAACCCTGGAATACCGGATTGCCGGTTGCCCAGGCGTCTTTGCCTACGGTAACCATGTCTTCGGGGCCGATTTTCCCAGATTTGATCGCCTGGCCGATAACATAGCTGGTCATCATTTTGGTCAGACTGGCAGGGTTACGGCGCGCATCGGCATTCATTTCTGCCAATACTTTTCCGGAGTTGTAGTCAATCAGTACATAAGCTTCCGCGTCGATTTGTGGCACGCCGGGAATCATGGTTTTCATATTGACGTCGTCGGCGTTAGCAACAGAAGCTGCGCTCATGACGATAACGGTGCCGAGCGTTATGCTCTTGATAAAACGAGAAGTAGTTACATATTTCATGATCAGGACAACAACATCCGTGGGGTAAGTTAAGAACGTGCCACACTATAGCAGATGAGGTCTTGGCAGACATCAGGCAATCCCCATCTCTTGCGGCGTTTACACATTTTTACGTGTGGGTGGCAACCCGACATTTTAAAGCCTAACCTTCTGTTTATACACAGATTAGGCTCTAATTTTTCTTGAAACAGCAAAATTGCTACAAGGCGTTTCCAAAAGAATCAGATAGCCAGTTATTATGGCTAACTACGGCGCAGTGATGATAAATGACTGCTGCTGCGCTTCTGAAGATAAACGCTGTTGCAGTTCTGCGGCCTGTTGGCGGCTGCTGAACGGGCCTAACTGTACCCGATGAACGTTTCCAGCGCTGGACACTTTACCCGGTACGCCAAAACGTTGGCTCAGAGCCTGCTGCCAGGTAGAGGCGCGCTGGGCATCGCTTAATGCCCCAACCTGCACGATGTAAGCACCGGAAGCTGAAGCGGATGATGCCGCAGGAGCTACCGAGGTTATCGGACCGGGAGGACTGACCACCGGCGGCGTTACCGGCTCGGCGCTTTCCAGCACGCCGGAAGGCAACGAGGACGGCGCACGTAGGAAACCGCTGCTTTGCGCGGCTACGGGCTGCGCGGCATCGGCACCGGATAAGTTGCTGTTTTCAATTGGACGAACTGGCGCGTCGTTGACGGGGGCGTCCTGCTGAATGGGGTTGCCCATCGCTCCAGACGTTAAATCCGGGCGGCTTGGCAGAGCGTAGCTTTGCTTGGCAATAGTGGTCCCAACCATACCTGGGCCGGAGAGGGAACCGTCAGGTGCAACATTGATAAAATCAATTTTCACCTTGGTATTGTTAGAGATATTCAAGCGATCTGCCGCAGCTTTGGATAAATCAATCACACGTCCCGGAGTATAAGGGCCACGGTCATTGACCCGCACCACGATTTGGCGGCCATTGCTCACGTTGGTGACCCGCACGTAGCTAGGAATAGGCAGGGTAGGGTGAGCGGCGGTTAGCGCATTAGGATCGAAAGTTTCGCCGGTGGCAGTCGTGTTGCCATTGGCTTCTTCACCATACCAGGCAGCCAGACCGGTCTGGCTGAAGTTTTGCGGATCTTTGATGACGCTATAGGATTTCCCGTTCACTTTGTAATCCTGATTAAAATTAGGATTAAAAGGTTCATAACGAGGTTCCGCTCCGCCGATCTCTTCAATCGGCCCATTATAAGTCTGCTGAGTTTGTTCTATAGGTGCTTGATTTTCCGTAGTACAAGCTGATAACAGCACGCTGACGACGCCGATCCAAAGCCATTCCTTACGCATTGCTCACCTCTATAAATTTTTAGATAACATTTTTCGATGAGTATGTATCGACATCACGATACCAAACCCGGCCATCAGGACTATCAGCGCCGAGCCACCGTAGCTGACCAAAGGCAAAGGTACGCCAACTACGGGTAGAATTCCACTGACCATACCAATGTTAACAAACACATACACAAACAGTATCAGCATCAGCCCACCGACCATCACTCGGCCAAAGGTGGTTTGCGCATGAGCGGCGATTACCAACCCACGCATAATAGTACAAAGATACAGACCCAGCAGAACCAATACGCCCACCAGACCTAATTCTTCTGCTAATACCGCAAAAATAAAGTCGGTATGGCGTTCTGGAAGGAATTCTAGCTGGGACTGAGTGCCCTGTAGCCAGCCTTTACCCACTAAACCGCCGGAGCCGATAGCGATTTTGGATTGAATAATATGGTAGCCCGCGCCCAATGGATCACTTTCCGGATCCAGCAGCATCATGACGCGGTCTTGTTGGTAACCGTGCATCAGGAAGAACCAAAGTATCGGGATAAAGCAGGCGACCAGTACGGCGGCGATGGCAATCAAACGCCAACTCATTCCGGCCAGGAACAGTACAAATAATCCGGACGCTGCGACCAGAATTGACGTCCCGAGGTCGGGCTGAGCAGCCACCAGCAGGGTTGGCATAAAGATCAGAATGAGTGCAATACCAGTATTTTTTAATGTTGGCGGACAAACGTCCCGGTTCATAAAGCGCGCCACCATCAGCGGGACGGCGATTTTGGCTATTTCCGACGGCTGGAAGCGCACAAAGCCGAGATCCAACCAGCGCTGTGCGCCTTTACTGATTTGGCCGAAGGCATCGACCAAAACCAATAAAATCACGCAAACAATATACAGATAAGGTGCCCAGCTTTCGTAGACGCGCGGAGGAATCTGCGCCATTACGATCATCACGCACAGGCCAATGGCGATTTGGCCGAGCTTGCGCTCCATCATGCCGACATCCTGTCCGCTGGCGCTCCACATCACGAAGGCACTGTAGGCCAGTAGCGAAAGAATGCAGATCAGAAACGGTAGATCGATATGCATTTTGGACCACAGAGATCCTTTTTGTTGGCGTTCAGTCATGATGTACCTTAATCACCTTCAGTGCCGGGAGGCGTCGGTGCCGCATCCGGTAATTCAGTATTATTATCACCTAACAGTATGTGATCGAGGATCTGGCGGGTGATAGTCCCCACAGCAGGACCCGCGCCGCCGTTTTCCAGAATAATCGCTACGGCTACCGTCGGGTTATCATAAGGGGCAAAGGCCGTCATCAGCTTATGGTCACGTAAATGCTCGGCCACTTTGTGCGCGTTATAGGTCTCATAGCTGTAAACCTGCGCAGTACCTGACTTGGCTGCCGCTTTATACGGTGTACCTTCGAAAAATTTACGGCCTGTGCCGTTCGGGCGGTTGGCTACGCCATACATACCGTCTTTCGCCAGTTCCCAAAAGCCTGAGTGAATATCGCCAATCTGGATCTGTTTTTCCTGACGATAAGGCACCAGCACGCCGTCTACTTTGGTATTTAGTAGCAAATGCGGATTTTTCACATCACCGTCATTGATTAATGTCATCAACGCTTTTGCCATTTGAATGGGTGTTGCCGTCCAGTAGCCTTGACCGATACCTACGGGAATAGTATCCCCTTGATACCAAGGTTTTTTATGGCGCTTTTGTTTCCATTCACGCGTTGGCATGATGCCCGCACGTTCTTCTGATAAATCAATGCCGGTATATTCGCCATAGCCGAATTTGCTCATCCATTCGGAAAGGCGATCAATCCCCATGTCATAAGCAACCTGATAGAAGAAGGTATCCGCTGATTCTTCAATGGCTTTGGTGACATTCAGGCGCCCGTGGCCCCATTTTTTCCAGTCGCGATAGCGTTTTTCTGAGCCAGGTAACTGCCACCAACCGGGATCGAATAGGCTGGTATTTTTATTGATCACGCCTGCGCTTAAAGCCGAAACGGCAATATAAGGTTTTACCGTAGAAGCCGGCGGGTAAACGCCTTGAGTCGCGCGGTTGATCAACGGGCGGTTCGGGTCATTGAGCAGACCCTGATAATCTTTGTTGGAAATACCGTCGACGAACAGGTTCGGATCATAGCTTGGGTTGGATACCAGCGCCAGAATTCCGCCGGTGCGCGGATCGGTGACCACAACCGCTGCGCGGCTACCGCTTAGCAGTTGTTCAATATAGGTTTGCAGATGCAGATCCAGCGTCAGGTAAATATCTTTACCTGCCTGCGGCGGTTGCTCATGCAGTTGACGAATAACCCTGCCACGGTTATTTACTTCTACCTCTTCATAACCGGTTTTACCGTGTAATACCGGTTCGTAATAGCGTTCTATACCCAGTTTGCCAATATCGTGGGTCGCGGCGTAATTGGCCAGAATGCCTTCTTTATCCAATCGCTCGACGTCTTTGTCGTTTATTTTGGATACGTAGCCAATAACGTGAGTGAGTGCGGAACCGTAAGGATAAAAGCGGCGTTGGTAGCCTTTGACTTCAATTCCGGGAAAGCGGAATTGGTTAACCGCAAAGCGGGCGACCTGAACTTCGGTCAGCGGCGTTTTGACAGCAATAGAGGTAAAGCGTCGGGAACGTTTGCGTTCTTTTTCAAAGTTCGCAATATCTTCATCAGTCAGATCGACAATAGGACGTAATGCATCGAGAGTCGCTTTTAGATTCTCGATTTTCTCTGGCATTAATTCGAGCTGATAAATCGTGCGATTCATCGCCAAAGGAATGCCATTGCGGTCATATATCATGCCGCGACTAGGAGCAATAGGAACCAGTTTTATGCGGTTTTCATTAGAACGGGTGCGGTAATCTTCAAAGCGAACAATTTGTAAATTGTACAAATTGGCGATCAACACCCCGATAAGTAAAACAATACCTAGAAACGCCACGAGAGCGCGGCGCACAAACAGGGCTGATTCAGCCGTATAGTCGCGAAAAGGGTTACGTTCTTTTTTCATCCCGCTAAACACTTACTCTGGTCAAAGTCACCACGTTGCTCAGGCTGATCACCCGATTATTCCCGGTGGTAAGGATGATTGGTCGTAATACTCCAGGCACGATACAGGCTCTCTGCCACCAGTACGCGCACTAAAGGATGAGGTAGCGTCAGCGGAGAGAGCGACCAGCTCTGCTCTGCTGCGGCTTTACAGGCCGGAGCCAGTCCTTCCGGCCCGCCAATAAGTAGGCTGACGTTGCGGCCATCCTGCTTCCAGCGTTCCAGCTGATGGGCTAACTGAGGAGTTTCCCAGGGCGTGCCTGGGATATCCAAAGTGACAATGCGGTTGTTTTTACCGACCGCCGTCAGCATCAGTTCGCCTTCTTTTTCCAGAATACGTTTGATATCCGCATTCTTGCCCCGTTTTCCGGCCGGTATTTCTATCAGCTCAAAAGGCATGTCTTTAGGAAAACGGTGCAGATAATCCATAAAGCCGGTCTGCACCCAGTCCGGCATCTTAGTGCCGACGGCTACCAGTTGCAGTTTCACTCTTTAGCCCCAGAGTTTTTCAAGTTCATACAGGCGACGACTTTCTTCTTGCATCACATGTACGATAACGTCGCCCAGATCGACAACGATCCAGTCAGATACGCCTTGGCCTTCGATTCCTAATGGAATCATGCCTGCTTTACGGGATTCTTGTACCAAATTATCGGCCAAAGCCATAACGTGGCGGGTAGAAGTACCGGTACAGATAATCATGCAATCGGTAATGCTGGATTTACCTTTCACGTCGATAGAAAGAATGTCTTGGCCTTTCAAGTCATCGAGCTTGTCGATAACAAATTCTTGGAGCGCTTTACCTTGCAAAGGTTCCCCCTCAGGTGATTTATGTCCATAACCTTCGCTGATAATACGTTTCGCCGGAATTTCTTCTCAGCACGCAATCTGTTACGAGTGGTTATGATGTATTTATCGGCAGGATGCCGCTGAAAGCCAGCTGTTTACTGCAATTGCTACAGGGGTTTTCAGCGAATACCTAAAATTAAGCGGCGAAGTATATCATGGGACTAAGGCTCGCGATATAAACCCTGTAACTCGATGTATCGCTGAATTGCGCGCGGTAACAGGTCATCACAGCTTAGTCCTTCACGTCGCCGCCGGCGAATCTCCGTAGCGGATATATCCAAAAGTGGAGTATCTGCCAGATAGATAAAGCCATTGGGTTGCTGGCTGAGTTTTTCTGGTTGCGTAACCTGATGTTGTTCCAGCCAGTTTTGAAGCTCAGGTGTATCCAGCTTCTTGGCATAACCGGGACGAGCGCAGA
This sequence comes from Yersinia sp. J1, assembly GCF_050586585.1. Lineage (NCBI taxonomy): Bacteria > Pseudomonadati > Pseudomonadota > Gammaproteobacteria > Enterobacterales > Yersiniaceae > Yersinia > Yersinia sp. J1. Next base: position 30,030 of record NZ_JBOBDP010000022.1, on the reverse strand, counting down.
CCAGCAAATGGCAAACATCCAACAGCGATTGCCAGCGGTGCCATTTATGCAGAGATAATAATGAATCCTGACCAATGATAAAAGCCAGTGCTAGTTCGGGACCGCGTTCCGCACGTAGCGATTCCAGCGTATCTATGGTGTAAGACGGCGTGGTGCGCTGTAGCTCGCGATCGTCAACCTGAAATAGCGGGTTTCCCTCAATGGCGAGCTTTACCATTTCCAGCCGTTGTTGCGCAGAGGCTTCCGGCTGTGGCCGATGAGGCGGAACGTGATTAGGCAGCAAAATAACCTGCTGTAATCGGACTTGCTGCGCCAAAGCTTCCACCGGACGTAAATGGCCGTAATGGATGGGATCAAAGGTGCCACCAAACAGAGCGTGTAAGCTACGCTCTGGTTTAGCGCTATCAGCCTGCTTATCCAGCATCAAAGAAACTCTCAGGTAAGGTTTTGCCACAGATCAGCATGGAAAGTGACTCTAACTCAGGCCAGACAGACTGACCGTAGTCCTGCTTGAGGCGAATCTCCATTTGCGTTAGCAAATGCACACTGCGCTGTAATTGTTGCAACGTGAGACGCTGAAGCGCCTGTGTCATCAGATGACGGCGGTTTTGCCAGACTTTATGCTGATCGAATAGGGTTCTTAGCGGCGTCGTCGCCATTTGCCGTTTTAAGTTCAGCAGTAGCAACAGTTCACGCTGGATGGTGCGTAGCAAAATAATAGGTTCGCTATCTTCCAACCGCAGTTGCTGCAAAATATGCCAGGCCCGCTTACTTTTCCCCGCCAGCAATGCATCCAGCCAATGATAAGGTGTGAAATGCGCCGCATCATTGACAGCTTGTTCTACGCGCGGCAGGGTTAACTTGCCGTCGGGATAGAGCAGGGAGAGGCGTTCCAATGCCTGGGATAACGCCAGTAAATTACCTTCATAGCAATAACAAAGCAGTTGAATAGCTGCATCATCGACTTCGAGGTTGAGACTTTTGGCTCGGGTTTGAACCCAGCGAGGAAGCTGAGCCTGTTCCGGTGTCTGGCAGCTGATTAATGCGCCTTTTGGACTCAGAGCTTTAAACCAGGCGCTGTTTTCCTGCGCTTTGGTGAGTTTGTTGGCACGCAATATCAGAAGAATATCGGGGTGTAGCAGGCTTGTCAGTTTAGCTAACTGTTCGTTCATAGCGGCGGTTAAACCACTATCAGGGAATACCAGCAGCAGAGTTTGGCGGCTGGAGAACAGGCTTAGAGCCTGACAAATGCTGAAGATATTCTCCCATTCGGTATGGGTATCTAACGCTACGGTGTAATGTTCGGTAAAACCTTGCTGCGATGCAGCCTGACGGATGCGATCCTGACTTTCCTGTAACAGCAGCGGTTCGTTCCCACACAGCAGATAACAAGCGCGCAGCCCCTCTTGGAGCTGCGCGGCGAGTTGTTCAGGATAAATACGAATCATTGGGCAGAGGCAACTGGAGTCACTGTTTTGGCCGTAGCCGGCTTAGCGTCTTCTTCCTGTGCCTTTTTCACTTCTTCAGCGTGTACGGTCAGTAATTTCCGCACTAACTGTTGAGCGGCCTGCTCACGCATTTCCTGCGCAATGATGTCACTTTCTGCCGTTTTTGCTAACGCGGTTAACGGGTTATCAAAGAAGGAGCGGAAAACGGTCACATTCAACGGGTAAATATCGTGCCCAGGAATCAGCACCTGCGCCTGAACATTCAGTACCATTTGGTATTCTGCGGTCACGCCGTTCTGGAACACCGAAACGGTGTCCTGACTTTGCGACGATCCCAAAATACGCAGCGTCGGCAAATCCTTGCGCATCGCATCGTCAACAATGGAGACGTTGCTTAGACGCAGCTGTTGACGAATAGAACGCGTCAATGGCCCATAAGGATCGCTGCTTTGCAGCAACATTTTTTGCAGTTCCTGAGGCACTTGTGTAGTGCCCCGCAGATGAAAACCGCAGCCAGCGGTGACCAGCACCGCTAACCCCAGCAACAGCGTCAGAATACGATGTCGCACAACTCCTCCTTGTCTTAACCTACAACCAGGTTAAGCAGTTTGCCAGGGACATAGATCACTTTACGAATCGTAACCCCATCCAGATATTTTGCCACCAGACGCTCCTGACTTGCGCACTCGCGTACGTATTCTTCAGTTGCATCGGCTGGCACGGTGATCTTGCCGCGAACCTTGCCGTTTACCTGTACCACGACTAACTTGGAATCTTCAACCATGGCCTGCTCATCAGCCATTGGCCAAGGAGCGGTATCGATATCGCCTTCGCCGCCCAGTTCCTGCCACAGAGTGAAGCAGACGTGAGGGGTGAACGGATACAGCATACGTACCACGGCCAGCAGTGCTTCTTGCATGAAGGCTCGATCCTGCTCGGTTTCCTGCGGCGCGCGACCCAGTTTGTTCATCAGCTCCATCACGGCGGCAATCGCGGTGTTGAAGGTCTGACGGCGGCCTACGTCATCGGTCACTTTAGCAATGGTTTTGTGCAAATCGCGACGCAGTGATTTCAGATCTTCAGTCAGGCTGGCGATATCCAGCGGCTGTGTAGCCCCTTTGCTGGTGTGTTCAAACACCAAACGCCATACGCGCTTCAGGAAGCGGTTCGCCCCTTCAACGCCAGATTCCTGCCATTCCAGCGTCATTTCTGCCGGAGAAGCGAACATCATGAACAGACGAACGGTATCCGCGCCGTATTTTTCTACCATGACTTGCGGGTCGATACCGTTGTTCTTCGATTTCGACATTTTGCTCATACCGGCATAAACCAGTTCATGGCCTTCGCCATCAACGGCTTTAGTAATACGGCCTTTGTCATCACGTTCAACAATGGCGTCAACCGGAGATACCCAGATACGCTCGCCGTTGCTACCGGTGTAGTAGAAGGCATCGGCCAGAACCATGCCTTGACACAGCAGACGCTTGGCTGGTTCATCCGAATCCACCAAACCTGCATCGCGCATCAGCTTATGGAAGAAGCGGAAGTACATCAAATGCATGATGGCGTGTTCGATGCCGCCCACATACTGATCGACCGGCAGCCAGTAGTTAGCCGCAGCCGGGTCCAGCATGCCGTCGTCATATTGCGGGCAAGTGTAACGCGCGTAGTACCAGGATGATTCCATAAAGGTATCAAAAGTATCGGTTTCACGCAGACCCGGCAATCCGTTAACGGTGGTTTTTGCCCACTCGGCGTCGGCTTTGATTGGGCTGGTAATGCCGTCCATAACCACGTCTTCAGGCAGGATCACCGGCAGTTGATCTTCTGGTGTTGGAACCACGGTACCGTCTTCCAGCGTGATCATCGGGATTGGCGCGCCCCAATAGCGTTGACGGGAGACACCCCAGTCACGCAGGCGGTAGTTCACTTTGCGTTGACCCACGCCAAGCGCGACCAGCTTATCGGCGATAGCATCGAAAGCAGCTTGATAATCCAGACCGTCGAATTCCCCTGAATTGAACAAAGTGCCTTTTTCGGTCAGTGGCGCAGCGCTCAAATCAGGCGCGGTGCCTTCGGCGGTCAGAATTACCGGCTGAATTGGCAGGTTGTATTTGGTCGCAAACTCCCAGTCGCGCTGATCGTGACCCGGAACGGCCATCACTGCGCCAGTGCCGTAATCCATCAATACAAAGTTAGCGACCCAGATCGCCACTTCTTCGCCAGTCAACGGATGGATAGCAGACAGGCCGGTGGCCATGCCTTTTTTCTCCATGGTTGCCATTTCGGCTTCGGCCACTTTGGTGTTACGGCATTCGTCAACGAACTCGGCCAGCGCCGGGTTGGTTTTGGCTGCTTCTAGCGCCAGCGGGTGACCGGCAGCAACGGCAACGTAGGTGACGCCAAAGAAGGTATCCGGGCGGGTGGTGTAAACAGTCAGTTTTTCCGCACTGTTAGCCACGTCAAAGGTGATTTCCACCCCTTCAGAACGGCCAATCCAGTTGCGCTGCATGGTTTTCACCTGCTCTGGCCAGCTTTCCAGCTTGTCCAGATCGTTCAGCAACTGATCGGCATAATCGGTGATTTTGATAAACCACTGCGGAATTTCTTTACGTTCGACTTTGGTATCGCAACGCCAGCAGCAGCCGTCGATAACCTGTTCGTTAGCCAGAACCGTCAGATCGTGAGGACACCAGTTCACCGCGGAGGTCTTTTTGTAGACCATGCCTTTTTCATACAGCTTGGTGAAGAACCACTGTTCCCAACGGTAATAGTCAGGTTTACAGGTGGCGATTTCGCGATCCCAGTCATAGCCGAAGCCCAGCAGTTTCAACTGGTTCTTCATATATTCGATATTGTCGTAAGTCCACGGAGCTGGCGCGGTGTTGTTTTTAACCGCTGCGCCTTCAGCTGGCAGACCAAATGCATCCCAGCCGATAGGCTGCAGGACGTTTTTACCCAGCATACGCTGGTAGCGCGAAATCACGTCACCAATGGTGTAGTTACGAACGTGACCCATATGTAGGCGGCCAGACGGATATGGCAGCATAGAGAGACAATAGTATTTCTCTTTGCTCGCGTCTTCAGTCACTTTGAAAGTTTGCTTCTTTTGCCAATGAAGCTGAACGTGCGATTCGATATCTTCCGGGCGGTATTGCTCTTGCATGGCAGCCAATGGTCCTATAGTGAAAACAGCTACACCTGTAGCATCATCTGTTTAATATCATAAAGTGAGATCCGCATAGCATAGCTGATAAGCGGCAGCCGCAACAACACTCTACGGGTCACTGTCGCGTTTTTCTGCGCGACCTATAGCATTTACGGGCAGAGTGAGGACGGTCACACCCTAATGATCGCGTGACATCAGGTATTTACGGCTAAAATAAATAGAGATACCTTTAATTATCAGGCGAAAGATAAGCTTTATCACAGGTTACTCGAGGAGACTGTATGAACAAGGTGGCTCAATATTACCGTGAATTAGTGGCATCGCTGACCGAGCGCTTGAAAAATGGAGAACGGGATATCGATCAACTGGTCGCCAGTGCGGAACAGCGGCTGAACACGGTAGAAGATTTAACGCGCAGCGAAGTCGATCAGATTACTCAGGCCGTTCGTCGGGATCTGGAGGAGTTTGCTCGTAGTTACGAAGAAAGTAAGGAAGAGTTTACCGATAGCGTTTTCATGCGGGTTATCAAAGAGAGTCTGTGGCAAGAATTAGCCGATATTACCGATAAAACCCAGCTTGAATGGCGCGAAGTGTTTAAGGATGTCAGCCACCACGGGGTTTATCACAGTGGGGAAGTGGTCGGGTTAGGTAATCTGGTTTGCGAAAAATGCCACCACCACTTAGCGTTCTATACTCCGGAAGTATTACCTCTTTGCCCAAAATGCGGTCACGATCAGTTCCACCGTCGCCCATTCCAGCCATAACCTTCACTTCTAGACACTCCGCCTGCGCGGAGTGTCATAAAACCATTATTTTCCGTAGCGAGACACGCGCTCAACCAGTAAATCAATAAAACCCTGCCGATCAATATCCATCAATATTTGCGTATTGGCCGGTTTTCCCGTCAATTGATAGAAATCCGTTACCGTCATGCCTTGCGTGTATTTGCCCTGAGTCTCTATTCCAACCCAACGGTCAACGCTTTGGAACAGCTCGGGAGCCAAGAGCCAGGCAATGGTGCAAGGATCGTGCAGTGGCGCACCTTTAAAGCCCCAGCGTTCCTGGCGATGATAAAGCATAAAGAAATCCAATAGACCGGCAACCACGTCGGCCACCGGATTGCCAAGCTGACGGAAACGCTCAATATCCTCGCTCATTACCTGCGCTTTATGGGTGACATCCAACCCGGCCATGGTCAGAGGAATGCCAGATTGGAATACCCGTTCGGCGGCCTCCGGGTCGACATAAATATTAAACTCTGCCGCTGGCGTCCAATTGCCCAACATCACCGAGCCGCCCATGATCACGATGCGTTCGATTTTGGGCGTCAGTTCGGTGTGACTGGCGAGGAATAAAGCGATATTGGTCAAAGGACCCGTGGCTACCAGCGTGACGGGACGCGGGCTGGCGCGCAGAACTCTGGCTATCAGTTCCACCGCATTTTCCGCTTGCGGCGCAAAATCTGGCTCAGGCAAAACCGGGCCATCCAGCCCACTTTCTCCGTGTACGTTATCGGCGATGATAAGTTCGCGAAGCAAAGGTTTTTGCGCCCCACCGGCCACGGGAATATCTCGACGTTTCAGCAAAGTCAAAATGCGCAGTGCATTACGCAGCGTTTTTTCCGGTGTTTGATTACCGGCGCTGGTGGTCACAGCTGCGATTTTCAGTTCGGGGGAGGCGAGAGCCAGAATCAGTGCCATGGCATCGTCATGGCCGGGATCACAATCGATAATAATAGAGCGGGACATAGGGTTTCCTCTTGTTGTTTCTATTTGTTGTCGACAATGGAAAAAATAGTCAAAAGAGGCAATAAACGGCACTGAAAAACAAGAGGGGATATCCGAATCCTCCCCCGAAAGGGAGGATAATTATTGGCTAGGCCTTAGTGCAGAATCTTGGCGAGGAAGTCTTTCGCTCGCTCAGATTTAGGATTGTTGAAGAAATCGTCCTTATTACTGTCTTCGACAATTTTCCCTTCATCCATAAAGATCACCCGATGCGCCACTTTACGGGCAAAGCCCATTTCGTGAGTGACTACCATCATCGTCATGCCTTCGTGAGCCAGTTTGACCATGACGTCCAACACTTCATTGATCATTTCCGGATCGAGCGCCGAGGTCGGTTCGTCAAACAGCATGGCGATAGGGTCCATGCACAGCGCACGGGCGATGGCGACGCGTTGTTGCTGACCGCCGGAAAGTTGAGATGGGAATTTGTCGGCGTGAGTCGTTAACCCGACACGTTCCAGCAGTTTTAGCCCTTTTTCCCGCGAGGCGGCTTTATCGCGTTTCAATACTTTTACCTGCGCCAGCGTCAGGTTTTCGATGATCGATAAATGAGGAAACAGTTCGAAATGTTGGAAAACCATGCCGACTTTGGAACGCAGCTGAGCCAGATTGGTGCCTTTATCATTCACGGCGATACCGTTAACTAAAATATTGCCTTGCTGAATAGGTTCCAGCCCGTTGACGGTTTTAATCAGGGTGGATTTGCCTGAGCCTGAAGGACCGCAGACTACCACGACCTCACCTTTTTTAACTTCGGTGGAGCAGTCGCTCAAAACCTGAAAGTGACCATACCACTTAGAAACATTTTTCAGGGAAATCATCAAACAGTCCTTTTCTTCAAATAGTTAACCAGCATCGACGCCGCAATACTGATAACAAAATAAACCAAACCGGCGAACAGAACCATTTCGACCTGAGTACCGTCACGCTCACCGATGGTGGTCGCGGTGCGGAAGAAATCGGCCAGACTAAGCACATACACCAGCGATGTATCCTGGAATAGCACGATGCCCTGAGTGAGCAAGAGCGGAACCATCGCCCTAAATGCCTGAGGTAAAATAACCAGACGCATCGATTGGCCTTGGGTCATCCCTAAAGCCAGGGCGGCGGATGATTGTCCGCGGGAAATGCTTTGAATTCCCGCTCGGATAATTTCCGAGTAATACGCCGCTTCAAACAGGGAAAAGGCTACCATGGCTGAGATCAGCCGAATATCGGTTTTTGGCGATAGCCCAAGCACATTTTGTAATAAGCTTGGAACCACTAGATAGAACCACAGCAATACCATGACTAAAGGCACTGAACGGAATAGATTGACGTAAAGGGTAGCAAACCAGCTGATCGCTTTGATCGACGACAAACGCATCACCGCCAGTATGGTGCCCCACAGAATGCCGAAAACGATAGCAATAACGGTAATTTTGGCCGTAACGGCCAGCCCTTGTAGCAAATAAGGCATGCTGGGCGCGATGGAACTCCAGTCAAATTCGTACATTATTTACTCCCCAAATTGCCGGGTAACTGCACTTTCTTTTCCACCAATCGCATAATCAGCATGATAACGGCGTTAATTAAGACATAAGCCAACGTGATAGCCGTGAAGGATTCATAGGCATGCGCGGAATAATCCAGCAGTTTACCGGCCTGCGCCGCCATATCCACCAGACCTATAGTTGATGCAATCGCCGAGTTTTTTACCAGATTCAGCATTTCGGAAGTCATCGGCGGAATGATGACGCGATAGGCATTGGGCAATAATACATAGCGATAGGTTTGCGGCAGAGTCAGGCCCATCGCCAGCCCGGCGGCCTTTTGGCCTCGCGGCAGGGATTGAATACCGGCTCTAACCTGCTCACAGACGCGAGCCGCGGTGAACAGCCCAAGGCATAGCATGGAAGAAAGGAAAAACTGTATATTCGGGTCTAGCTCAGTTTTAAACCACATGCCGATATGGGTCGGCAGCAGTTCGGGAACCACCAGATACCAGGTAAAGAATTGCACAATGAGCGGGACGTTACGGAATAACTCCACGTAACAGGTACCGATTGATGACAGAAGCCGATTGGGGACGGTTCGTAAAATACCGAACAGGGAACCGACGAAAAAGGCAATAACCCATGCGCTCAACGACAGCGCAACCGTGACCTGAAAACCAGACCAGATCCAGCCTAGGTAGGTGGTGTTACCGAATGGGGCGGGTTGAAGGAAAATCCCCCAGTTCCAGTCTATAGACATAGCTAACTCCCTTAAAAGGGTGGAGAAACCACCCTGAAGACTGATGATGAATAGCCGCACCGCGCTGACCAAAAGGAAACAAAAAAATGCGGAGTGGGGAACGGCCACCCCGCATCCTGTCTACCAAGCGGTCATCATCAATCACCAGGACAGCGTACTGCCCCGGATATTATTTTTAGTTCAATGCCTTGTCGTTAGGTTCTTTGAACAGCTTTTTCATGTCATCAGACAGAGAGAAATTCAGGTTCAGATTTTTCGGCGGGATAGGCTGCGTGAACCAGCGCTCAAAGGATTTGGTTGCTACGCCAGAAGTTTGCGCGTTGGCAATGGTTTCATCCATTAACGCTTTAAACTGCGGGTCATCTTTACGCAACATACACCCGTAGGCTTCCTGAGATTGCGGTGTACCTACAATCTCCCAATCCCCGGATTTCTTGGCTTTGGCGCGTTCACCGGCCAGCAGAGCGTCATCCATCATAAAGGCGACGGCGCGGCCGCTTTCCAGCGTACGGAAGGAATCACCGTGATCTTTGGCGCTGATAATGCGCATGTTCATTTTGTTTTCTTCGTTTAATTTGTTCAGCAGCACTTCAGAAGTGGTACCGGAAGTCACTACCACGGCTTTACCAGCCAAGTCTTTGAAATCTTTAACACCAGAGTCTTTTTTGGTCAGCAAACGGGTGCCAACCACGAAGATGGTATTGGAGAATGCGGCCTGTTTCTGGCGCTCGACATTATTGGTGGTGGAACCACACTCAAAATCAAAGGTGCCATTTTGCAGCAATGGAATACGATTTTGTGACGTCACGGGAATCAGCTTGACCTGTAAATCCGGCAGATTCAGTTTTTTCTTCACCGCATCGACGATCAGGTTGGAGTAGTCCTGTGAATAACCGACCACTTTCTGCTGATTATCGTAATAAGAGAAGGGAACGGAAGACTCACGATGGCCAACGACGATCACGCCGTTATCTTTGATTTTCTTCAGCGTGCCAGCCAGTTCTTCCGCATGGGCTACGCTACTTGCCATTCCAACTAACAGTAGCGATAACGCCAGTTTACGCATTTGCATGGTCCAACTCCTGTGATGTTATGGTGCTGCTTGATGTTGTGATGCTGAAATCGTCTTATCTGAATTGGGTATATGACGAAAAAATCATTACCGCTTTATTAACGAGCGATCTCTTCACTTACTTGTAACAGATTATCGCGATAAAAACGTATCTTGTTATATAAATGATATTAAAATGTTTGCTTTTTGAGACGGAAATCGCACCAAATAAAGGCAATTAAACAAAGATGCACCAAGTTCGTGCTGTAAATGCGCTAAATTTGTGCAATAAAACGGCCAGCCTTGGCTGAGAATAAGAAAACCGAGGAATAACGACCAGAATCATAAGGAATATTGCAAGGCGTGTGCCAATTGTGGCTCTCCCGCGGGAAACGGGAGAGAAAATGCGGGAAAAGGCGACTATTCGGTTGGAGTGATCTGTTGGGTAATAGCTAAATGGGCTTTAAACACCTCCAGCGCCGATGGGAGCTGTTCTTTTTTGAGCTGTTTTTCCGGGTTCCACAGCTCGGCAAAAGTAATGGCTCGGCCACAGTGAATAAAGACTTCGGTAACCTCGATCACCAGAACGCTGCGCGCGGGCTGCCCATTTTGTGCAAAGCGGTTGCACAGTTCTGGATCAACGCTGATCTTAGCGCGGCCATTTACTCGAAAACCTTCATTCCAGCCGGGAATCAGGAACAAAATACCGAGGAATGGGTTTTGCAGCAGATTACGGATGCCGTCCAGACGGTTATTTCCTGGGCGGTCCGGAAATAATAAGGTTTTATCGTCTTCAACATGCATAAAACCGGGTTCTCCTCCCTTAGGTGAACAGTCAACGCCGTTGGCACCAAAGGTACCTAAAATGGCGAAGGGAGAAGCAGCGATCAGCTTTCGGGCATAGCTATCGAGATGATCAATCTGCTTTTGCACCACGTTTTTATTAGGCGACGCATAGTGCTGACTCAACTGATCTTCAGTTGTCAGGATAAATTCTGGATTCAGTTGCATACAGTCTCAGTTAATGATTATGCTAATTATTCGTATTGATGAGAACGATAACAGCCGCCATGCCAATGCGCAATATTAACGCAATACGGGTAATAAGGCCGCAATCCGCTTAAACAGCGCTATTTTGATACAAATTTAGCAAACATCTCGTGCCGTAATGGCGTTAGCTTGATGAAATTTTTGATGTTTGACGGGGAAATGAATCGCCGCAACGCAGAGATGCTGCGGCGATTTTTTACGTTGAATGAACCAAGGATGCGTTCGGATCGATTAATTCTTACCTGAACGCGCGACGAAACCCAGTGTGATCACACCGAAAATCAGCGTAATCACCCAGAGTGGCCAGCCGCCAAAACGGGCATAAGGCGTCAGACCGGTGGTTGGTGTCACTTTCACTTCCAGCACCTCGCGCGTGAACTGCGGGATCTGAGCCAATACGTTACCGTCAGCTCCCACCGCAGCGGTGACGCCGTTGTTGGTGCTACGCAGCAGAGGACGACCCAGCTCCAGCGCTCTCATGCGCGCCATCTGGAAATGCTGCCATGGGCCGATGGAATGGCCAAACCAGGCGTCATTGGAAATGGTTAGCAGGAAATCCGAATTCGCTTTGAAATTATCTCTCACCTGTTGGCCCAGAATAATTTCGTAACAAATCGCCGCCGTCATATCAAAACCGGCTACGGTGACCTGTGGTTGCACATAGCTACCGCGGCTAAATGAAGACATTGGCAGGTTGAATAAGGGTGCCAGTGGCCGCAGCAGGGCTTCCAGCGGGACATATTCACCGAAAGGCACCAGATGATGTTTGCTGTAGCGATTTAGCGTCGGATATTGGTAGGGCTCTTTATCGCCGAGCACAATCAGGCTGTTAAAGAAACGGTAGCCATCCGGCGTATTGCGAGCGTCAACAATACCGGTAATCAGGCTACTGTGATTGGCGCGCATCAAGCTGTCCATCATGGTCAGGAAGGCAGTTTGATCGGTTTCAATATCGGGAATAGCGGATTCAGGCCAGATAATAATCGGCGCTTTGCCCATATAAGGTTGGCTGGCATTCAAATACACTTGCAGGGTATCGATCAGTGCCTTCGGGTCCCACTTTAACGATTGAGCAATATTACCTTGCACCATCGCCACATTCACAGCGCGTTCCGGCTGAGGGGTAAACCAGTGCCATTGGCGCAGCGGCCAGGGCAGCAGCAGTAATGCCGTAGCAATAACCGCTGGCAGCCAGCGTCGCTGGTGGATCGCATAAGCCAGTAATCCACTGATGGCGACCAGAATAAAGGTAACGCCATCGACGCCTAAAATCGGCGCAATGCCCTTCAGCGGCCCGTTAATCTGGGTATAACCGAACTGTAGCCAAGGGAAACCGGTCAGCACCCAGCCGCGTAAAAACTCGCTCAGTTGCCATAAGACAGGCGCGGCAATGGCTAAGCGCCACCAGGTAGGTTTCGGGCACAGGCGGGTTAGCGCACCGGCAAACAGCATGGTGTAGAGCGACAAATAGGCCGCCAGTAACACTACCAGGAATAGGTTGACCATCGTCGGCATACCGCCAAATTCGGCGATAGTGACATAAACCCAGTTTACGCCAGTGCCAAATAGCCCCATTCCCCAGATAAAACCGATAAAGGCAGACTGTCGAGTACTGCGATTTAAAGTCAGACTGAGTAAACCAAACAGGGATACCAGCGAGGCTGGCCAGAAATCGAAGGGGGAAAATGCCAGCGTACCGCTGGCACCAAAAAACAGCGCCAGTAGGGCGCGAACCCACTGGCGATTGAATAACGAAGCGTTAGCCATCGAGAATTTATTCTTCCAATTTCGGTTGTGGTGCATCATCCGGGATTTTAACGTGAACCTGAATAATACGTCGGCTATCAGCCATGGCAACTTTGAATAAATAACCTTCAATTTCAATGGTTTCACCGCGCGCAGGCAGATGACCAAAGGCTTGCATGACTAAACCACCGATCGTGTCCACTTCATCATCGTTAAAATGGGTATTGAACACTTCGTTAAAATCTTCGATTTGAGTCAATGCCCTGATGGTGTAGGTATGACGACTGAGCTGACGAACGTCGCGATCTTCTTCGTCATCGTACTCATCTTCAATTTCGCCAACGATCAGTTCCAGAATGTCTTCAATGGTAACCAGCCCAGAAACACCGCCAAACTCATCAATGACAATCGCCATATGATAACGTTGGGAGCGGAATTCCTTTAGCATCCGGTCGACACGCTTGCTCTCCGGCACGACAACTGCCGTCCGTAACACTTTGTCGATGCTGAACGGTTCGGAATCTGTGCGCATAAACGGCAGCAAATCCTTGGCCATCAGGATGCCTTCAATGTGATCTTTATCTTCACTGATCACCGGGAAGCGGGAGTGGGCGGATTCAATAATCACATCCAGGCACTCATCCAGCGTTTGGTTACGCTTGAGTGTGACCATTTGAGAGCGAGGGATCATAATATCCCGCACGCGCTGCTCGGCAATGTCCATGACGCCTTCCAGCATGTCACGGGTATCGGGATCGATCAGATCGTTCTGTTCTGAGTCACGGATAAGCTCGACCAGATCGCCACGGTTTTTAGGTTCGCCGTGGAACAATTGGTTAAGGATAAGAGTAAAGAACCCTTTCTTGGGACTGGGGCTATCATTGTTTTGTGAATGGTCGTCGCTCATGGCGTTTTAGTTAAGTTTACTCATGTTAAGTATTGTCATTATCAGCAGCGTAAATAGCACGCTGCCAACGCATTATTCGGGGTCTTTTTCTGAAAGATACGGGTCCGGATAACCCAGACTCTGCATGATTTCAGTTTCAATCGACTCCATTTCTTCGGCTTCGTCATCGACGATGTGGTCATACCCTAGCAGATGAAGACTGCCGTGAACAACCATATGCGCCCAATGGGCCAATACGGCTTTATTCTGTTCAACGGCTTCCTGTTCAACCACTTGGCGGCAAATGATCAAATCGCCCAACAGCGGCAATTCTATTTCAGGCGGTGCTTCGAAGGGAAAGGATAGTACGTTGGTTGACTTATCTTTACCACGATAGGTCAAATTCAGTTCATGACTTTCCGCATCGTCAACCACTCGAATAGTGACTTCAGACTCTTCCTGAAACTGAGGCAATACGGCTTCCAGCCAGCGTTGGAAGTCGGCTTCAGTTGGCAAACCCTGACTGTTTTCACAGGCAATCTGTAAATCTAATATAACCTGGCTCACTGAGCCTCCTGCTCTGACGGGGTGTGGTTTTCACGCTTGCGTTGCTCGGCGCTGGCGTCTTTACGTTTTTGTTCTGCTGCTTCCCAGGCTTCATAGGCGATAACTACCCGAGCCACCACAGGATGCCGCACTACGTCTTCACTGTGGAAGAAGTTGAAGCTGAGTTCCTCTACGTCCGACAGTACTTCTATGGCATGGCGCAAACCCGATTTCTGATGGCGAGGTAAATCGATTTGGGTGATATCGCCAGTGATGACCGCTTTGGAGTTAAAACCTATTCGGGTGAGAAACATCTTCATCTGTTCGATAGTGGTGTTCTGGCTTTCATCCAGAATGATAAACGCATCATTGAGCGTTCGGCCGCGCATATAGGCCAGCGGCGCAACTTCAATCACATTGCGTTCAATCAGTTTTTCTACGCGCTCGAAACCCAGCATTTCAAACAGGGCGTCGTAAAGCGGCCGCAGATAGGGATCGACTTTCTGGCTGAGATCGCCGGGCAGAAAGCCCAGTTTTTCTCCGGCCTCAACCGCCGGACGAGTCAGCAGAATACGGCGCACGTTCTGTCGTTCCAGCGCATCTACCGCCGCCGCAACCGCCAAATAGGTTTTACCCGTACCGGCAGGGCCGATACCGAAAGTAATATCGTGGTCGAGAATATTGGCAATGTATTGCGCCTGATTTGGTGTACGAGGCTTCACCATGCCGCGCTTGGTGCGGATATTTACCGCTTTACCGTAATCGGGGACGCTTTCTGCCGTTTGCTCCAGCACCCGGCTTTCTTTCACTGCCAGGTGGATGTGTTCTGGATCGATATCAGGAACGACGCCGCGAATCGGTGCGGTGTCTACGTAGAGGTGGCGCAGGATTTCTGCTGCCGCATTGACGCAGATGTTCTTACCGACCAGCTTAAAACGGTTATCGCGGCGATTGATTTCAATGCCCAACCGGCGTTCAAGCTGTTTGATGTTGTCATCAAAAGGGCCGCACAGGCTCAGCAAACGCTGATTGTCGGTGGGCTCAAGCAGGATTTCTTGTGTCGTTACGTGCAAATTGTTTCTCTGAGTCACTGAGTTTCTCTAGGTCACGTCGGGCCGGTTGATATTGATTCACATAAGGCGAGTATTTCTTTTCCGTTATGTCTGATATCAATAATACATGTCATTCCGGAATTATTCATGGTGAGCGCAGTGGACGCAAGCCCACTGCTTGTCTATCTGTGCGATGGTGCGCAAAAATCACGCGTCCCACGGGCTGATGGCCTTCAATGATTCAGTTTGTGAATTTTTGAAAGAAAATCATCAAAAGTCATTGGGTCAGACTAAGGGTGGTATTGCACTACGCCAAGGTCATTTTCCTTGCGGGTACGGGCAATCACCGACTGCGGCGATTCTACGCTGCGTAAATCCATTTGATCTTCGGTACGTACCACCACGCCGCGCAGAGAGTTGGTGTAGACATCAACAATGTCGACATCGACGAATTTACCGATCATCTCTGGCGAGCCTGCGAAATTCACAATGCGGTTATTCTCAGTGCGGCCAGCCAGTTCCATTACGTCTTTGCGTGAGGTGCCTTCCACCAATACCCGCTGGACGGTGCCAATCATCGCCTGGCTGAAATTCATCGCCTGCTGGGTAATACGATCTTGCAAAATATGCAGCCGCTGCTTTTTCTCTTCGTCGGAAACATCATCCGGCAAATCTGCCGCCGGCGTTCCGGGACGTGAAGAGTAGATAAAGCTGTAGCTCATATCAAAATTCACTTCCGCAACCAGCTTCATGGTTTGCTCAAAATCGGCCTGAGTTTCACCGGGGAAACCCACGATAAAATCGGAGCTGATATGAATATCCGGGCGAGCCTTGCGTAATTTCCGAATGATAGATTTGTATTCCAACGCGGTATGGGCGCGTTTCATCATGGTTAGAATACGATCCGAACCGCTTTGTACCGGCAAATGCAGGAAGCTAACCAATTCAGGCGTATCTTCATACACTGCGATAATATCATCGGTAAATTCGATAGGATGGCTGGTGGTGAAACGAATGCGATCTATACCATCAATCGCAGCTACCAGACGTAACAGTTCGGCAAAACTACAGATATTGCCGTCATAGGTAGCCCCGCGGTAGGCATTAACGTTCTGACCGAGCAGATTGACTTCCCGCACGCCTTGAGCCGCTAACTGAGCGATTTCAAACAGCACGTCATCACTTGGCCGGCTGACCTCTTCCCCTCGGGTGTAAGGTACTACGCAGAAGGTGCAGTACTTATTGCAGCCTTCCATGATGGAAACAAAGGCGGTAGGACCTTCGGCGCGAGGTTCCGGTAAACGGTCAAATTTTTCTATTTCAGGGAAACTGATATCAACAATCGGACTTCGGGTTCCCTGAACGTGGTTGAGCATTTCCGGCAGGCGATGCAAAGTTTGCGGCCCGAAAATAACGTCTACGCAAGGCGCACGCTGGCGAATATGTTCACCTTCCTGAGAGGCCACACAGCCACCCACGCCAATGATTAACTGCGGATTGGTTTCTTTCAACTGCTTCCAACGCCCCAGCAGCGCGAAGACTTTCTCCTGCGCCTTTTCGCGAATGGAGCAGGTATTGAGCAACAGTAAATCAGCTTCTTCAGGCACATCGGTTAACTCATAACCGTGCGTGCTGGCCAGGAGGTCTACCATTTTAGACGAATCATATTCGTTCATTTGGCAGCCCCAGGTTTTGATATGGAGTTTTTTTGTCATTGGGTTTTATTTTGCTCCGAGCGGTGTGAATAGCGCAAAGACTGAGTTCTTGTGGGGTATTGTAGTCATTTGGCCGGAGTGAAACCAGTGCGGGAAGTCTGAGTTAACCTGCAGTGTTAAGGAAAAATCCGGTACACTGACGTCAGAAAAAATGCCCAAAATGGTGGGCGTAACCTCAATTTTTTGAAGCGTAGCCGAAATGAAAAAATCTCAACAAAGTTACGATGTTGTCGTGGTAGGGGGCGGAATGGTCGGTGCAGCAGCGGCATTAGGGCTGGCGCAACGCGGCTGGTCGGTGGCGCTACTGGAGCATGAAGCACCGCCGGTATTTGATAGCCAAAGCGCGCCGGATCTGCGGATTTCCGCCATTGGCTGTACCTCGGTAGGCTTGCTAAAGCAGCTGGGGGCCTGGCAACGAGTGCAGGAAATGCGTTATGCCCCTTATCGTCGCCTGGAAACTTGGGAAATGCCCGGCTCTAAAGTGGTATTCGATGCGGCATCTTTGTCACTGCCCGAACTGGGTTTTATGGTGGAAAATCGGGTTTTACAGTTGGCGCTGTGGCAACAGATCGATGAGTGCACAAATTTAACGCTACTGTGCCCGTCACGCTTACAAAGCATGGTAAGAGTGGAACAACATTGGCAGCTCACGTTAGACACACAGGAGCAGCTACAGGCGCGTTTGGTGGTAGGTGCCGATGGGGCGAATTCTCTGGTTCGCCGTTTAGCCGGTATTGGCACCAGCGGCTGGCAATATCGTCAGTCTTGTATGTTGATTACCGTAGATACCGGCGCGCCGGCGCAGGATGTAACCTGGCAGCAATTTTTTCCTTCCGGGCCGCGAGCGTTTTTGCCGTTGTTTGATAATTGGGCTTCGCTGGTGTGGTACGACAGTCCGCAACGCATCCGCCAGTTGCAAAGTCTGCCTCTGGCACAGTTGAATCAGGAAATTGCAGCCGCATTTCCTGAGCGTCTGGGGCGAGTGAATGCGATTGCCGCCGGTTCCTTCCCGTTAACCCGTCGTCATGCGCAACGCTATGTGCAATCAGGATTAGTGTTGTTGGGGGATGCGGCTCATACCATCAACCCGCTGGCCGGGCAGGGGGTTAATTTGGGCTATCGCGACGTGGATGCATTGCTGGATGTGATGAATGAGGCGCGAGAGTTGGCCGAGCCTTGGGATAGCGAAACCGTATTGCTGCGTTATCAACGTAAACGGCGTACCGACAATCTGATGATGCAAAGCGGAATGGATTTATTCTACACCGCGTTCAGCAATGATTTACCGCCGGTGAAAATGGTCCGTAATCTGGCATTGATTGCCGCCCAGCGAGCAGGAAAATTAAAAGAACATGCGTTGAAATACGCCCTGGGATTATAACAATCTCTTTCCGAGCGGCTTATCAACAACAGATAGGCCGCTGAACCCTCGAATATTTCCCGCTGGTTTCTCTAACTTGTTCGTTCTGCGAACCATCCAGTTTGGATAATTTATCAAAAACAGAAAAGCAAAAAGCCCGCCGAAGCGAGCTTTTCTAAATATGGCTGGGGTACCAGGATTCGAACCTGGGATGCTGGAATCAGAATCCAGTGCCTTACCGCTTGGCGATACCCCAAAAGATGGTGGCTACGACGGGAATCGAACCTGTGACCCCAGCATTATGAGTGCTGTGCTCTAACCAGCTGAGCTACGTAGCCATCTTTAAATCTTTTAAAACAAGAAATTGTATGGCTGGGATACCAGGATTCGAACCTGGGAATGCCAGGATCAAAACCTGGTGCCTTACCGCTTGGCGATATCCCAACTGATATACAATTCTTTTTAATCACAACTTAAGTTTGACAGTATTCCATTTCAGAGAAATGGCTGGGATACCAGGATTCGAACCTGGGAATGCCAGGATCAAAACCTGGTGCCTTACCGCTTGGCGATATCCCATCTACTGTGACAACCGATGAAAATGGTGCGGGAGGCGAGACTTGAACTCGCACACCTTGCGGCGCTAGAACCTAAATCTAGTGCGTCTACCAATTTCGCCACTCCCGCATACATGAAAAAAGATGGTGGCTACGACGGGAATCGAACCTGTGACCCCAGCATTATGAGTGCTGTGCTCTAACCAGCTGAGCTACGTAGCCATCTTTTTTTCTGCACAACCTTCATCGGCGTTGCGGGGCGCATTATGCGTATATGGCCGATTTGCGTCAACTAGTTTTTTCCCTAAAAAGCGCTGAAAGGGTTCGTTTGTTTGGCTTGTGAACAGTCTGGCGATAAATTAGGCAATTATAGAGATTCATTGTTGAATTTTACGACAAAATAAAAGGTTAAAAGCGGCAGGTCTATTGACTTGCGGGGGAATTAAGTAAGCGAATTTTCGGTGAAAGAAACAGGACGACCCAAAGGCCGCCCTGTTGAACGCTATTGACGAGGTTCGCTGCGCTGAATGAGGCAACAGAAACCGCAAACTATGACTTATATGCATCCTGATGCACGCCTACGGCACGGCCGGATGGGTCATCCATATTTTTAAAGGATTCATCCCACTCAATGGCTTTTGCTGATGAACAGGCCACTGATGGTCCGCCCGGCACGCATTCCGCTGCGCTTGGCAGTGGGAATAACTCTTCAAAGATCACGCGATACAAATAAGCTTCTTTCGAATTTGGCGTGTTGTAAGGGAAACGGAAATGAGCGGTTTCCAGTTGTTGATCGGTAACTTGCTCTGCCGCCATTGCTTTTAACGAGTCGATCCAGCTATAGCCGACTCCGTCGGAGAATTGCTCTTTCTGACGCCAGGCCACGCTGTGAGGCAGATCCGCAGAGAAACATTCGCGCAGAATATGTTTCTCCATTTTTCCATTTCCGCACATTTTATCCTGCGGATTAATACGCATCGCCACGTCGAGGAAGTTTTTATCCAGGAAGGGCACGCGAGCTTCTACGCCCCAGGCGGACATAGCTTTGTTGGCGCGAGCGCAGTCATACATATGCAGAGCCAGCAATTTACGTACGGTTTCTTCGTGCAACTCTTTGGCATTTGGCGCTTTATGGAAATAGAGATAGCCGCCGAAGACCTCATCGGAACCCTCGCCGGATAGAACCATCTTAATGCCCATTGCTTTGATTTTACGTGACATCAAATACATTGGCGTTGAGGCGCGAATGGTCGTTACGTCATAGGTTTCAATGTGATAAATCACATCGCGAATCGCATCCAGCCCTTCCTGCACGGTGAAATGAATTTCGTGATGCACGGTGCCTAAATGGTTCGCTACTTCCTGCGCGGCTTTCAGATCCGGCGATCCCACCAGACCGACGGCGAAGGAATGCAGCTGCGGCCACCAGGCTTCGCTACGCTCATCGTCTTCTACCCGACGGGCGGCAAATTTCTTGGTAATTGCCGAAATTACTGAGGAATCCAGCCCACCAGAAAGCAGAACGCCGTAAGGCACATCTGACATCAGGTGAGTTTTCACCGCTTCTTCCAGCGCGTTGGCCAACTGATTTTTATCGGTAACGTTGTCTTTTACATTTTCGTAATCGAACCAGTCACGGTGGTAATACTCGCGAATTTCTCCGTCCTGACTCCATAAATAGCTACCGGCAGGGAATTCTTTAATCGTGCGGCATACCGGAACCAGCGCTTTCATTTCAGAAGCCACGAACATATTGCCGTGCTCATCATGGCCCATATACAGCGGAATAATCCCCATATGATCGCGGCCAATCAGGTACGCGTTTTTCTCGGCGTCATACAGGATAAAGGCAAACATTCCTTGCAGATCGTCAAGGAAATCAGGGCCTTTTTCCTGATACAGCGCCAGAATGACTTCGCAGTCTGAACCGGTCTGAAACTCAAAGTGGTCGCCATACTGTTGACGCAACGCCTGATGGTTATAAATCTCGCCGTTAACCGCCAGCACATGAGTACGCGCGGTGTTATACAGCGGCTGAGCACCTGCGTTAACGTCCACAATAGACAAACGCTCATGGGCTAAAATAGCGTTATCACCGGCATAAATCCCGGACCAATCCGGCCCGCGGTGGCGCATCAATCGCGACATTTCCAATGCAGTTTTGCGTAATTCGATTGGATCGGTTTTTAGATCGAGCACCCCGAAAATAGAACACATAATTATCTCCCTAACTTCTTTAGCCTGTGGCGGTGATGATGTTGATGTTGTGTTTGTCGTTACGCTTGGGTGGAACGACTCCATCCCCTTAATTTTTCACGCTGCAATATGAAATTTTTCAGGTATGTAACGACGAGTAATAAGAAAAATATGCAAAAAACACGCCAATATAGAAGGTTGTTGTTTTGTGAATTTTGGCGGTGTGGAAAATATGCATTACAAGAAAATGCGCCAAAAGGGGGAGTTAATGCAAGAACTTTGGTGCAACGCACCAAAAAAGGGAATCCCTGGCATTTTTCACGCCGCAGCGGCGTTGGCGCTTTCGCCCCCCTAATCACTTAGTAGGCTAATGGATTCATTTCATTGCCGCCTTGTTGCAACACGAAATCCATGGGGGAGTGGATGAATTTGAACTGTTGATAAAGCTAATGATTAGGGGGGATGGGATCGTAGTGGCGTGAGCCACCGGAGCCCCCTTGTTGCGGTAGGCCCAGGTAACTCGAACGGTTACATTGTTCAGATCACCGTGGCATTGAGTGCTTTCTTCAACCCGTCTTTGAACTGGAGTGAGCGTTCAGGAATTGAGAGTGATAGGCGATTAACGGGGCTGGTTTCTAGGCAAAATATGGCAATGGACTGTATTGCAATAACGAATAAAAGAAGTGGCGGCTGCTTTGCCGCCATCATCTTTAGGAATGCTTAGATAATATCTATATCTTCTACTGATGGATAAACGTAGCTTGGACGGAAAGGCATAGCCTCAATGTCGTCCAGCGTTGAAACACCGGACAAAACCAAAATCGTTTCCAAACCGGCCTGGAAGCCAGCCAGAATATCGGTACGCAGATTATCACCAATAATCACGGTATTTTCCGAATGACCCTGCATCTTATTCAGCGCAGCCCGGATAATCCACGGGCTAGGCTTGCCGACGTAAAACGGCTTACGGCCAGATATTTTCTCAATCGGCGCGCAAAGAGCGCCGCAGGCCGGTGCAAAGCCGCGCGCGTGGGTATCCGGATTGGTCGCGATAAAACGTGCGCCGTTGGCCACGAAGAACGCCGCCTTATGCATCATTTCCCAGTTGTAGGAGCGGGTTTCACCCACAATCACAAAGTCAGGATTGATATCGGTGATGGTAAATCCTGCTTTATATAGCTCGTGAATTAATGCGCCTTCGCCCACCACATAGGCTTTTTTACCTTCCTGACGTCGCAGAAAATCTGCAGTAGCCATTGCCGAGGTATAAAACGCGCTTTCCGGCACTTCCAGCCCTGCAGCCGCAAAGCGGTTAGCCAGATCCTGAGCGGTTTGCGAAGGGTAGTTAGTGAGGATCACCAGCGGCATTCCCTCATGCTGAATTCGAGCCAGAAAAGCGTCAGCACCGGGAACGGCGGTGTTGTCATGCAACAACACGCCGTCGATATCACAGATAACGTTTTTAATTGTCATTGTTTTCATTACTCATTAGCACGGCAAGGTGCCACTATAACATGCAGGCTAAAGGAATGAGCAGGCAGATAAACGGAAACTTAATGCCGTTTAGCTGCCGAAAAAGTGAGGAATCAGTTTTCGAGTAAACGCTGTAATAGAACGCCGTTCAGCATGGCGCGTTTGGCCAAGGCGAAAGCGCCGATAGCAGAGCCATGGTCTAACTGGGAAGTCACCACCGGCAGATTTTTGCGGAAATCTTTTAGCACCTGATTGTTGATGCAGCTTTGAATCGCCGGTAGCAACACTTTTTCGGCTTCGATTATCTCGCCGGCAATCACCACTTTCTGCGGATTAAACAGGTTGATCACCATAGAAATGGCTTTGCCGAGGTAACGACCTACGTGCTCCAGTACCTCACAGGCCAACAGATCACCGCGATTGCTCGCCTTACAAATGGCGCTGATATTGCAGTCTTCCAGCGTAAGTTTGCTCGCATAGCCTTGAGTCAATAAGTGACGCACCCGATTTTCGATGGCGGCGTTGGACGCCACGGTTTCCAGACAGCCAAAATTACCGCAGTAGCAGCGTTCGCCTAAAGGATCGATTTGAATATGGCCGATTTCACCGACGTTTCCGTTGCTGCCGAGGAAAATCTGGCTGTTAACAATAATACCGGCACCGGTTCCGCGATGCAGACGCACCAATACGGAGTCTTCGCAGTCTTTGGTTGCGCCAAAGTAGTGTTCCGCCAAGGCCAAACTGCGGATATCGTGACCGACAAAACTGGGCACGTTGAAACGTTCTTGTAAATTGTCCACCAACGGCCAGTTATCAACACTGATATGCGGCATATAGCGCACCACGCCTGTATCAGGATCGACCAGACCCGGCAGAATGACCGCAATAGCAATCAGTTCACGCAGCTTGCGCTGAAATTGCTCAATAAACTGGCTGATGATATTAAACAGCGCGTGTTCCAGCGTTTCTTGGGTACGTTCCGGCAGTGGGTAATGTTCTTCACCGAGAGATTTTCCGCTCATATCATACAACGTGATAGTTGCGTCATGGCGGCCTAAACGGACGGCAATAGTATGGAACTGGCGGTTTTCCGTTACGATAGAAATTGCGCGGCGACCGCCGGTGGAGGCTTGCTGATCGACTTCTTTGATCAGCCCACGCTCCAACAGCTGGCGAGTAATTTTAGTGACGCTGGCAGGGGCGAGATGGCTGAGATCGGCTATTTGAATGCGCGATATCGGGCCTTGCTGGTCAATGAGCCGATAAACCACGGCGCCATTGAGTTGCTTCACAAGATCCACGTTGCCAATTTGTGCCTGTCCGCCGGTGCTCATCAATAAATTTACTCGCTTTGTGTCAAACTTCGTTGCCGTTAACGATAGTTTTGGTGATTTTATAATCGCGGGTAAAGGCAGTCAGGTTGGCCACTTTGCCGATTTCAATGCTCCCTAACTGCTTCTCCACGCCGATAGCGCGGGCCGCATACAGTGTTGCCATGCGCAGTGCTTCATCCAGTGGAATGCCTACATGCTCGACGCTATTTTGCACAGCTTCAATCATCGTTAGCGCGGAGCCACTCAGGGTTCCGTTTTCATCCACGCATAGTCCATCGCGATAGTATATTGTTTTGCCCGCAAAAATGAACTCTTCAATGTCAGCACCGGCTGGCGCTGTGGCGTCGGTCACTAGCACCAACTTCTCGCCTTTCAGCCGTTTCGCGTTGCGAATACTGGCCCAGGCAACGTGATGACCATCGGCGATCACGCCGGTATACACTTCTGGCGTGTCGAAGATCGCACCCATCAGACCCGGTTCGCGGCCAGTGATATATGGCATGGCATTATACAAGTGGGTCGCAAAACTGATACCCGCGCCAAAACCGACTCGCGCCTGCTGATAAGTGGCATTCGAGTGACCGGCAGAAACTATAATGCCAGCGTCTGCCAACTGACGGATATATTTGGCTTCCACCATTTCTGGCGCCAGCGTGACCTTGGTAATGACGTCCGCATTGGCACACAGATAATCGATCATTGCCGCATCAGGTTTACGAATAAATGCTGGGTTATGCGTTCCCTTTTTTAACGGGCTTAAATAAGGTCCTTCCAGATGCAGGCCGAGAGCCTGATTCTGATGTTTTTCCAGATAGGCACGCATCACATTGACGGCGTGCTTCATATAATCGTCGCTGCAGGTAATCAGCGTTGGCAGATAGCTGGTACAGCCGGATTTCTCATTGGCACGCTGCATGATTTCCAGCGTCTGTTCGGAGATAGCTTCAAGAGAATCGTTAAACTGCACGCCACCGCAACCATTCAATTGAACATCGATAAAACCGGGGGCTAGGATGGCGCCACCCAGATCGCGCTGTTCGATATCGGCAGGCACTTCAGCCAGCGGACAAATGCGTTCAATCAAACCGTCAGCCACGACTACAGCGTGATTATCCAGTATTTCATGGCCGGTATAAATGCGACCGTGTGTTAAAGCATACATCGGAGCCCCCTGAGACTATTAAAGATCTTTAACGTTTTCTGCTTCTAATTCAGTGAAGTATTTTACGGTTTTTACTTTCAATTCCATAGTAGAAGCTTCGTCGCACACCATCACGGCTTTGGCATGCAGTTGCAGGCAGCTAATGGTCCACATATGGTTGATATTGCCTTCTACCGCCGCTTGCAGCGCCAGCGCTTTAGCGTGACCTGTCACCAGAATCATCACTTCTTCCGCGTCCAGCAAAGTTCCCACACCGACGGTCAGTGCGTATTTAGGCACGAGGCTTGCATCGCCACCGAAGAAGCGGGAATTCGCGATGCGAGTTTCCTGCGTCAGGGTTTTGATTCGGGTGCGGGAGGCCAGTGAAGAAGCCGGTTCGTTAAACGCGATATGACCGTCGTTACCTACGCCACCCATGAACAGGTTAATTTTACCGTAGGACTTAATTTTCTCTTCGTAACGACGACATTCTTCATCCACATCAGGGGCGTTGCCGTTAAGCAAGTTGATGTTTTCCTGTGGGATATCCACATGGTCAAAGAAATTCTGATACATGAAGGTGTGATAGCTTTCCGGATGATCGGTTGGCAAACCTACGTATTCATCCATGTTGAAAGTCACGACATGCTTGAAACTAACTTCACCAGCTTTATGCATTGCAATCAAATGCTTGTACGCTTCCAGCGGAGTGCCGCCGGTAGGCAGACCCAGCACAAAAGGACGCTCCGCGGTCGGTTTGAACGCATTGATGCGGCTAACGATATGTCGTGCTGCCCATTTGCCGACTTCTGCGGGAGTTTTCAGTGGGATAAGTCTCATCATGCACCTCATGGTTTAGTCAAAAATGTCTATACTGTACGCGGTTTGAATCGGTGATCTAAGGGTAACTCAGATTTTGATTCGCGCTTTGGTACAATGCTATGTTGATTTTTCGGATGATAAAATAAGTTTTGTGTCGTGGCTAGCAGATTGGTGTTTTTTGACTGGTTTTTGGTGACTGTTATCACAAAAAAGGAGGTTTTAATTTGCGATACGAAATAATTTTTTTACACTCCGCAATGAGTAATACGTGCCATGCGTTTTTTCTAAAAGGTAGTGAACAAAACAAATAAACTACTTAAAGGGTCCGATATCGGACGAATAGGGGGAAAGGTGAATATTCTTAGTTACTTGCAAAAAGTGGGGCGGGCTTTGATGGTCCCTGTGGCCACACTGCCCGCAGCCGCGATACTCATGGGTGTGGGTTACTGGATTGACCCAGTAGGCTGGGGGGGGGATAACGCATTAGCGGCGTTATTTATCAAATCCGGTTCTGCGATCATCGATAACATGTCTGTGCTGTTCGCCATTGGTGTGGCTTACGGTATGTCTAAAGACAAAGACGGTGCTGCTGCGCTGACCGGTTTTGTCGGCTTCCTGGTTCTGACTACTCTGTGTTCCCCGGCCGCTGTGTCGATGATTCAAAAGATTCCTGTGGATCAGGTTCCGGCTGCGTTCGGTAAAATCAACAACCAGTTCGTGGGTATCCTGGTGGGTATCATCTCGGCCGAGTTGTACAACCGCTTTAGCCATGTAGAGCTGCCAAAAGCGCTGTCCTTCTTCAGCGGCCGTCGTCTGGTGCCAATCCTGACTTCCTTCCTGATGATTGCCGTTGCCTTTGTTCTGATGTATCTCTGGCCGTTGATTTACAACGCGTTGGTGACTTTCGGTGAATACATCAAAGATATGGGCTCCGTTGGCGCAGGTATCTATGCCTTCTTCAACCGTTTACTGATTCCGGTCGGTTTGCATCACGCCCTGAACTCCGTGTTCTGGTTTGATGTTGCCGGTATTAACGATATTCCTAACTTCCTGGGTGGCCAACAGTCTATTGACGCCGGTAAAGCGGTTGTAGGTATCACCGGTCGTTATCAGGCGGGCTTCTTCCCAATCATGATGTTCGGTTTACCTGGCGCGGCGTTGGCGATTTATCACTGCGCACGTCCAGAAAACAAAGCCAAAGTGGCGGGTATCATGATGGCGGGTGCCTTTGCCGCCTTCTTCACCGGTATCACCGAACCTCTTGAATTCTCCTTCATGTTTGTTGCTCCGGTGCTGTACTTCATTCACGCCGTGCTGACCGGTATTTCCGTATTCATCGCTGCCAGCATGCATTGGATAGCTGGCTTCGGTTTCAGCGCCGGTCTGGTGGATATGGTGCTGTCTTCACGTAACCCGTTGGCCACTCATTGGTATATGCTGATTCCGCAGGGCCTGGTGTTCTTCGCCATCTACTATGTGGTATTCCGTTTCACTATCAACAAATTCAACCTGCTGACCCCGGGTCGTGAACTGGCGACTGCCGGTGACGAAACCGACGGCTACGATGTTGACGTGGATAATGCTAATCCAAATAACGAGAGCGAAATCAACGCACTGGCTCGCCGTTATGTGGGTGCCATCGGTGGTTCAGATAACCTGACCAACATTGATGCCTGTATTACTCGTCTGCGTTTGAACGTGAAAGATTCTGCGTTGGTTAACGATAGTCTGGCTAAACGCCTGGGCGCGTCGGGTATCATTCGCCTGAATAAACAAAGCGTACAAATCATCGTTGGTACTCGTGCAGAACTGATCGCTGGCGCAATGCGTACCGTACTGGCCAGTGGCCAGATTCCTGCGGCCAGCGCTTCAGCTGCGGCAGAAATTAAGCCTCAGGCGGTGATCAATACGCCTAAAGCCCCATCTTTGGTGCTGGTGGCACCGGTAACCGGTGACGTGGTTGCGTTGGAGCAGGTTCCAGACGAAGCCTTTGCCAGCAAAGCAGTCGGTGATGGCGTAGCCATTCGCCCAACGGATAAAACCGTGGTTTCGCCTGCTAGCGGCACTATTGTTAAGATCTTTAATACTGACCATGCTTTCTGTCTAGAAACCGACACTGGCGCTGAAATCGTTGTCCACATGGGCATAGATACGGTGAAACTGAACGGTCAGGGCTTTGCTCGTCTGGTGGAAGAGGGGGCAGTGGTAGAAGCGGGTCAACCGATTCTGGAACTGGATCTGGCCTACCTGAACGCCAACGCGCGCTCTATGATTAGCCCGGTAGTTGTTAGTAATATCGATGATTACGCCGGTATTACTCTGCTGGCTGGCGACACCGTGGTGGCAGGTCAGACCAAACTGTTTGAAATTCGCGGTAAATAAGGCGTTAACGCGCTAATTATCTGTTCCGAATAGCAAACATATCAACGGGAAGGGAGCGATCTCTTCCCGTTTTTTTATGCCAAAACGCCAATCCCCCCTTTTTACTGTAACAAACGGTTGTTTCCGGGCCGGGCTTGTTGGATTATAGGCGGTTATGTGTTTGCGCTTTGCATTGAGGAATAAAGCAATGAGTGAGGCAGAAGCCCGCCCAAGTAATTTTATCCGTCAAATTATCGACGAAGATTTAGCCACCGGTAAGCATACATCGGTACATACTCGTTTTCCGCCTGAGCCAAATGGTTATCTGCACATTGGCCATGCGAAGTCTATTTGCCTGAACTTTGGTATTGCACAAGATTATCAGGGCCAGTGTAACCTGCGCTTTGATGACACCAATCCGGTAAAAGAAGACGTCGAATTTGTTGAGTCAATCAAGCAAGACGTGGAGTGGCTGGGCTTCGAATGGAGCGGTAAAATCCGCTATTCATCCGATTACTTCGATCAACTGCATCAGTATGCGATTGAGCTGATTAACAAAGGTCTGGCCTATGTTGATGAGTTGAGCGCAGAGCAGATGCGTGAATATCGTGGCACCCTGACAACTCCGGGTAAAAACAGCCCGTATCGCGATCGCAGCGTGGAAGAAAACCTGGCGCTGTTTGAAAAAATGCGTGCCGGTGAATTTGCCGAAGGCGCTGCCTGCCTGCGTGCCAAAATCGATATGGCTTCGCCATTTATCGTGATGCGCGATCCGGTGCTGTACCGCATTAAATTTGCGGAACATCATCAGTCTGGCAATAAGTGGTGCATCTACCCGATGTATGACTTTACCCACTGCATTTCCGATGCGTTGGAAGGGATTACCCATTCGCTCTGTACTTTGGAGTTCCAGGATAACCGCCGTCTGTACGATTGGGTGCTGGATAACATTTCTATCGATTGCCATCCACGTCAGTACGAGTTCTCTCGTCTGAATCTTGAGTACGCCATCATGTCTAAGCGCAAGCTGAACCTGTTGGTGACCGAGAAGCTGGTGGAAGGTTGGGATGACCCACGTATGCCTACTATCTCCGGCCTGCGTCGTCGTGGCTATACTGCAGCGTCTATCCGCGAGTTCTGCCGTCGTATCGGCGTAACCAAGCAGGATAACAACGTCGAAATGATGTCGCTGGAATCCTGTATCCGTGATGATCTGAATGAAAACGCACCGCGCGCCATGGCCGTGCTGGACCCAATCAAGGTCATTATTGAGAACCGCAAAGCGGGTGAAGAATGGCTGACAATGCCAAATCATCCGAATAAGCCGGAAATGGGAACCCGCCAAGTTCCGTTCGATAGCGAAATTTATATCGATCGCGCTGATTTCCGCGAAGAAGCCAATAAACAGTACAAACGTTTGGTATTGGGCAAAGAGGTTCGCCTGCGTAATGCCTATGTGATTAAAGCCGAGCGCGTTGAAAAAGACGCCGAAGGTAATGTCACTACGGTTTACTGTAGCTATGACGCGGAAACCCTGAACAAAGATCCGGCCGATGGCCGTAAAGTGAAAGGCGTTATTCACTGGGTTTCAGTTGCTCATGCGTTGCCTGCGGAAATTCGTTTGTACGATCGTTTGTTTAGTGTACCAAACCCCGCGGCGGCAGAAGACTTCCTGTCAACGGTGAACCCAGAGTCTCTGGTTATCCGTCAGGGCTTTGTTGAGCCAAGCCTGGTTGACGCTAAGCCGGAAAAAACCTACCAGTTCGAACGCGAAGGGTATTTCTGCGCTGATAGCCGTTACTCTAGCGCCGAGCATTTGGTATTTAACCGTACCGTTGGCCTGCGTGATACCTGGGCTGCTAAAGCAACTGCCTGATTAGGCTAGTGATTAGTCATATTGAAAAGCGTAGCTTCGGCTGCGCTTTTTTTTTGTCTGTTTTCTGTGTTGTGCTGAATATTCGTTACTATGACTCAACCATTCAACCATTCAACCATTCAACCATTCAACCATTCAACCATTCAACCATTCAACCATTCAACCATTCAACCACTCAACCACTCAACCACTCAACCACTCAACCACTCAACCACTCAACCACTC
>NZ_JBOBDP010000021.1:0-51508 GCF_050586585.1 Yersinia sp. J1 | reverse complement strand
ACTCAAAGACTCAAAGACTCAAAGACTCAAAGACTCAAAGACTCAAAGACTCAAACATCTTAAATCGTTAAATCCCCCGCTGTTCCCTTACTCACCGCGATTCATATTTCACAGTCAATCGCCGCGGTTCAATTTTTTGATTTTCTATCAGGCTGTTATCGTATTTATTCCTATACATTTTTAAGATAAACGCCGTCGTTTTCCAGGCGCCTGATCGTTAGATAGTCATTGCGAATGGTTTCTGCGTCAGAATGAACCAGATAAATAGCACCTGGCTGGCTGAAAACATCCTGAGTGACCCCAATAGCATCACCTTCTTCTACATAAAAATCAGCCAGTGAAAAAGACGGTAAAGTAAGAAGTTCGGATAAAAAATCCTGCTGATGGAAGATACCTTTATGTCTATTAATCAGGCCGATATTGTAAGAGTAATTTTGTAGCTGGTATGACGGATGGCATTCGGTAAATGACAGAAACTGCGTCGGTGCGGTGATTGCCATAACCGTGGCACAAATTTGCCCCAATCCGGTGGTACGCGCCGATATGGTAGGACGCAGAATTCCGTCCGTTCTGGCGGCCACCTCGACTAATTTAGGCCCCGACGTTGTTAACATCACTTCTGCATGGCTAGGGCCATTGCGAATTCCTAATGACTCAATTACCTGGCGAGTGTAACTAACCAGCGCCTGATAATGCTCGAAGGATGCATCCAGAATTTCATCGATATCATAAAGAATCCGCCCTGAAGCAAGACGAAGTTTGGTGTAACGGACAACTTCAGTTACCAGCGGTCTGCCCATCAGTGAAACCATATTCACCACGTATTCCACGCCGTCGAGATATTCCTGAATTAACACCTGCTGATTAACCGCATTTAATTTGCTGTAGCTACCCATTATTTGAACAAATGCGTCTTCAGCCTCTGCCTGAGAATGGCAAATGAATACGCCTTCAGAGCCTGCGCTGGCCAACGACTTTAGTACGACGGGGTAGCCGTGATGAGATTTAATCCAACCTTCGGCGGCTGGCCATTCGCTGGCGGTGGTTTGTCGTGCGGCAGCTAAACCGGCATGGGTAATGGTTTCAATCATGGCATATTTGTTTCTGCGGGCTTCGCTATGGTTATAGTCATTGGCAAAAGGCAAACCAAAGCGATGATTGAGTTCGTCGCAGAGCAAAAGGCCACTTTCAGCTCCGGCAATGATGTAATCGGGGGCGAATAGCGCAACATCCTGGTTGGTATCGGATAAGTTTTGATGGGTGAGTAGCGACGAATAGATCGAATAATCAAACCCATAATAGTAGTAATCATGTAAATCAGCGCTAGACGAAATGTGTAATAGCAAGCAACCCGCATCAAATAGTTCCTTCGCCAGAAATTTTCCGGAAGAAAAACCATCAACAATGACGACTTTAATCATGTTTAACTCCATGTTATCGAATGGTCTTTAATTTATAAACGGACATAAACAGCAACATTGCCAGTATGAACCTTAATGAAAAAATACTCCTTGATGAAATCAGAATACGTTCGTCGAGGTACGACAATAACAATGTGAAAATAGGTAGTGTTAATAAATTTAGCGACACCTGAATATCTGTTAAATAGAACATGGTTATCTGAATAAGATAAACAACAAAAATATATTCTACGATAATAAGCCTAGAAATAGGTGCTGCGTGATATTTATCTATCAGTAATAAATTTCTATTGTTGCTTAAATAAATAGCGGCGATTAGTCATGTAATGATATTCCTTAGCGTTAGGCGCTCATGGGTGTGCCAGCCATATAGAAACACCTTCTTTGATACTGTGATGTATAGAACTGTACCAATAGCACAGAGAATCATGTTGGTAATACCGATAAAACGCTGAGCCGGAGAGGGGGTTGCTAACCCACTGCTTCCGATAACTAAATTGAAAAGCATAATAAAACGGTAATTAGAGCTAGGGGCAAGATTGCGTACTCAATTTTCGCAATTGAGCCATTATCTTTTAGCCCGTGGGAAAGAAGATAATATTGTTTTCCAATTCATTTATTGCATGAATGAATATTCTATCTGTATGGCTGCCAGTCGGGTTGCTATATTCATATGTGGAAAATACGCAGCTTCCATTTCTTCTTAATCTATCGGTCTCTATAAGTGCAGTACGGCCAATACCCGCTATTTCCATTTATACACTCCTTAAGTTTTTCCAGCATGGCTTATTGGGTATGAAACAGTAATGGGCGAATAAAAACTAGCACTGTTTTATTTTAAATAAAAGTGATTAATTTGTTGATGTATTTAATTATGATTTTGTTTATTATTTTTATATGGATTATTCACTGATAAGAGTCGACTATCAAATGATAGCCGTCTTCATTTATTAGAGGTTACGTATTGATTGGCTCTGCCGGAATCAGCCGATTTTCTTTCCTTCTAATAATTGTTGTACCAAAGGCGCCATGATTAATTCCATTGCCAGCCCCATTTTTCCGCCGGGAACAACCAATGTATTGATATTTGAAATGAATGAACCTTGCAGCATCGCCAAAAGGTAAGGGAAATCAATTTGATCCAGCCCGCGGAAATGGATCACCACAAAACTTTCATCCAAAGACGGAATAGCTTTGGCTGCAAAAGGATTGGATGTATCTACAGTTGGCACCCGCTGGAAGTTGATATGAGTTCGGGAAAACTGAGGTGTGATGTAATTAATATAATCATCCATCGAACGCACCACGGAATCCATCACTGCTTCTCGTGAATGGCCACGCTCACCGGTATCCCGAACCAGTTTCTGTATCCACTCAAGGTTCACTATTGGGACAACGCCAACCAACAGATCGACATGTTTAGCTACATCATGGTGTTCGGTCACTACGCCGCCGTGTAAACCTTCGTAGAATAAAACGTCGGTGGGTTCTGGCAGTGGCTCCCAAGGAGTGAAAGTTCCAGGCACCTGATGGTAGGGAACGGCTTCGTCGTAAGTATGCAGATACTTGCGTGAGCGTCCTCGGCCGTGCTCGCCGTATTCAGACACGCTTTGCTCCAGTAAACCGAAATCATTCGCCTCAGGCCCAAAATAGCTAATGTGGCGGCCAAGATCCCGCGCTTTGCGGATCGCTGCATCCATTTCCGGGCGTGTGTAGCGGTGGAAACTGTCCCCTTCGATTTGGGCTGCTCGTATGTTTAGTTGTTGAAATATCTTACGAAAAGCCAGGCTGGTCGTTGTGGTTCCTGCACCGCTTGAGCCTGTTACTGCAATCACCGGATGTTTGGCTGACATAGGGGTTCTGCTCCGTAGGGTACTGAGTTATTGTTATATTTTTCAAAGGATTATTATGATTTATCTGCCAGTAATGAGCTGGGGATAATGGCCGAAGAAAAATAGCTGATAGTTACTTTTAGGGCAAAGCGGCGGTTTTGTCATCTTGTTTCACTGTGGTATCGCGTTGGACACCACGGTGAAATAACAGAGTGAGTGACGGATTATTCTTGCTCTTCTGAGCCGGCACGAAATAGCGCTTTAGGCATAATATTGATTGTTTCATGCAGTTCCGACCACACCAATACGGCTTCGCCGCTGACTAACTGGCGGCGTACGTCGGCCACTTTTTGTTCCAACGATCGTTCCTGTTCGCCATAGTCGGTTCCTTCGCGTAGCACGAAAGCTTCGATCAAATTTTCCAGCGTAGCGCTGTCTATTTGTTGCCATGGAATAATCATTTTTGCTCCAGATAAGGGGATAGCCAGGCCGGAATACGCTGTTCCAGCCACATTTTCGGTTGTTTTATAGAGCCGCCGACAAAACCAACGTGACCCCCGTGTTCCGTCAACTGATATTCAATATTCGACGGTAATGCCGTTTGAACGGGAATAACGTCTGGCGTCATAAAAGGATCGTCTTTAGCGTGAATAATCAGCAGCGGTGTACGGATCTGCGGTAATAGGGGTAGGGCGCTACAGCGGCGATAATAATCCAGCGCATCGGTAAAACCGTGTATTCGTGCGGTGATGACGTCATCAAAATCGCGTATCCGGCGTAAGTTTTTTAGCTGGGATAAATCCAGCGGTAGGCTGCCGGGATAGCTTAATAATTTACGTGTCGCGTTAAGTTTGAGTTGATCGAGCAAATAACGTTGATAGACCCGTGAGAATCCCTGTTCCAGACGGTAGGCACAAGGTTCCAGCATGAGTGGAGCGGAAACCACGACCGCAGCTTCCAATAGGCTATTTTCCCCCTGTTGCGCCAAATAGCAGGCTAGCATATTGCCGCCTAGAGAGACGCCGACGGCAGCGGTTGGTACCTGACCATAGCTGTCCCTCAGCCACTGTAGGAAAAAACGGGCATCTTCCGTTTCGCCGGAATGATAAATGCGGGATTTACGATTAGGTTCTCCACTACAGCCGCGAAAATGCATGACTACGCTGAGCCAGCCCTGTTCTCGACAGGCATGCAGCAGGCCGTGAGCATAAGGGCTGTAGAAGCTGCCTTCCAGACCGTGGAACAGTACGACTCTGGGTTTTTCTCTGGCGAGGTCTGGATCTTCGCTCCAGGCGAGATCGACAAAATCTCCATCGGGCAGGTTTAGGCGCTGCCAAAACGGCTGGAGACGTATTCGACGCCGGATCAGGCGGGGTAACAGAGTCTGTAAATGTGGGTTACTGGCACCGGCTAGCGGGCGAAAGATCTCATACATAAGATGAATTTAAATCATGCTATTGCTCTTGTATGATCAATATCACACTGTTAGCTTCAATGGTATATCGCATCTATTTCAAGGGTGAGAGGCACCCGTTTCATGGAGCTAAGTTTATTTCTTTCGATGTTAGGTTTTCTTTGGGTTGCCGCAATCACGCCTGGTCCAAATAATATGTTGTTGACTGCTTCTGGCGCTAACTTTGGCTTTACTCGCTCCATTTGGCTGATGTTGGGCATTATGCTGGGAATGCAAAGTGTGTTGTTGTTCGTGGCATTCGGCGTGGGCAGCCTGATTTTGATTTACCCTTCGCTGCATCTGGCATTGAAAGTTCTGGGTAGCCTCTATTTACTGTGGTTGGCATGGAAAGTTGCCACTTCTGCCTATCAAAAACTCGAAACCGACGTTGCACCGCCTAAACCGATGCGTCTGTATCAAGGCTGGCTGCTACAATTTCTTAATCCAAAGGCTTGGTTGATGGGATTAGGCTCGGTTGCCAGTTTCAGTCTGGCCGGTGCCGCCTATGATCATTCCATCGTGATGATTAGCTTGGGTATGTTTTTGGTCAATCTGGTGTGCGGTATCGTCTGGTTGGGCTTCGGTAGTGTGATCGGCCAAATGCTGCGTAGCCGCCGCGCCTGGTTTACCTTTAATGTCTCGATGGGGATATTGACGGCGGCCTGTGTGCTTCTGATCTGGCATTAATCACATCAATACTTTGCTGCTATAGGATATCGATTTGAGCGATTTTAACTATTTTCACGTAGATGCCTTTGTTGGCGAGGGTCTGCTGGGTAATCCGGCTGGCGTCTGCCTGCTAAAACGTCCGTTAACGACAGAGCACATGCAAGCCATTGCTGCGGAATTGCATTTACCTGAGACCAGTTTTATTTGGGATGATGGGGATCAAACTGCGATTCGTTGGTTTACGCCAACGCGGGAAGTGGATTTGTGCGGACACGGAACGCTGGCAGCGGCGCATGTGATGTTCAGCCATGTCAATCCGGCCTTGAGTGACATTGTCTTTCGTTCTGCCAGCGGCGAGCTTTATGTGAAGCGCGAAGCCGAAGATTTTGAACTGTTATCCTTGAATTTCCCTTCTCTACCGCCGCAAGCTATTGCTACACCAGACATTTTAACTAAGCTGCTGGACGTGGACATTCAGCTGGTGTTGCAGGCTAAATCACTATTAGTAGTATTGGCGTCGGAACAGCAGGTACATGATTTGCAGCCTGATATTGGCGAACTGATCGAAAAAATGGGGCGTGGTGTGATCGTTACCGCCCCCGGCGATGAAGTCGATTTCGTTTCGCGCTTCTTTACGTTGGGTGGAAATGAAGATCCGGTGACCGGCTCGGCGCACTGTACTTTGATGCCATATTGGGCCGCGCGTTTAGGTAAAAATAGTCTCCATGCCCGCCAAATATCGCATCGGGGAGGCGAGCTTTTCTGTACCTTGAAAGGCGATCGCACGGTGATTGCCGGTTATGCCAAGATATTTCTGCAAGGCGCAATTGTGTTGTAATTAATATCTCGATTTTTATGCGCTGAATCAGACTCATAGGTTATTTCCCTCCGGGTCTGTGACAGCGATACTCACCCCAGATCCTCTTATTGGCTCGAGCTTCACTCTGCCGTTTTATTTATCTCTTATTCATCAAAAGAATAAAAAATATTTTTTTATTCTTTTATGTCGTTATCTCTCTTGGGTACAACTGTGGATACCGAGCGTCTTTGCGCTCCTGCTGCAGTGATGTCACTGAATGGCAACTTTATCCAAGTGGAGCAAACCATGGCGTTCAAACCTTTCTCTTTGAGTTTATTGGTGTTGTCGCTGGCAACGACTGCTGCCCACGCGGTGGACGTTACCGTGGCCTACCAGACGGCTGCGGAACCGGCGAAAGTGGCACAGGCAGAAAACAGTTTTGCCAAACTCTCCGGAGCCAAGGTCGATTGGCGCAAATTTGACAGTGGCTCCAGCGTGGTGCGCGCACTGGCCTCTGGCGATGTACAAATTGGCAATTTGGGTTCCAGCCCATTGGCAGTTGCTGCCAGTCAGCAGGTTCCCATTGAAGTGTTTTTGCTGGCTTCTCAACTCGGTAGTTCCGAAGCTTTAGTGGTGAAAAAAGACATCAAAACGCCGCAGGAACTGATCGGCAAACGCATTGCGGTTCCCTTTATCTCTACAACGCATTACAGCCTGTTGGCGGCGTTAAAACATTGGGGGATAAAGCCCGATCAGGTCACTATCCTGAATTTACAACCGCCGGCCATTGCGGCGGCGTGGCAGCGCGGAGATATTGATGGCGCTTATGTTTGGGCACCTGCGGTAAATGAATTAGCGAAAACAGGCAAAGTGTTGACCGATTCGGCGGAAGTCGGGCGCTGGGGGGCACCAACGCTGGATGTATGGGTGGTGAGAAAAGATTTCGCCAAGGCGCATCCTGAAGTTGTGACCGCCTTTGCCCGTAGCGCGCTGGATGCGCAGCAGGCTTATTTGTCTCAACCGAACCAATGGCTGATAAACGCGCAAAATCTACAACAGCTTTCCCGTTTGAGCGGCGTGCCGGAAGCTCAGATTCCCGAATTAGTGAAGGGAAATACTTATTTACCGGTAGCCGAGCAAATTACCCAACTGAGCAAACCCGTGGATAAGGCGATTGCCGATACTGCCGCCTTCCTGAAAGCGCAGGGGAAAATTCCGCAGGTTGCTGAGGATTACAGCGATTACGTTACCGACCGCTTTGTTAAAGCGGTACAAGCAGCGCCGCAGCCTTAGGAGGCCAGATGCTAAACGTCAGCGGCCTGAGTGCGGAATATCAGGGAAAAGCGGCATTAAAAAATGTGTCGTTAAATATAGCCTCCGGCGAACTGGTGGTGGTGCTTGGGCCATCAGGATGCGGAAAAACCACGTTATTGAACCTGATTGCCGGCTTTATTCAACCCTCGGCGGGAAGTATCACTTTAGACGGTGTGCCGATTACTGGGCCGGGTGCCGATCGCGGCGTGGTGTTTCAGCATGAAGGATTGCTGCCGTGGCGAGATGTGATTAGCAACGTGGAATTCGGTCTTCAACTGGCTGGAATGGATCCCTCGCAGCGACGTGAAACGGCGTTGAAAATGCTGGGCGAGGTCGGATTAAGCGGTTTTGAGCATCACTTTATCTGGCAGCTCTCTGGCGGTATGCGCCAGCGCGTCGGAATAGCTCGTGCATTGGCGGTTGAGCCGCGCTTGCTGCTGTTGGATGAACCTTTCGGTGCGCTAGATGCATTCACGCGTGAGCAGATGCAAGAACTGTTACTGAATATTTGGCGCGATACCGGTAAGCAGGTGCTGTTAATTACCCATGATATTGAAGAAGCTGTTTTTTTAGCCAGCGAGCTACTGTTGTTATCGTCAGGGCCGGGGCAGGTGGTGGAACGGTTGACGCTCAATTTTGGTCAGCGATATGCCAATGGCGAAGCCTGCCGCTCAATTAAGTCAGATCCAGAATTCATTGCTCAGCGTGAATATGTGCTGAGTAAAGTATTCCAGCAGCGAGAGGCTTTGATATGAGCCTGCACAGCACATTGCGTTCTTCGGCACCGAATACGGCATCTTCAGGGCGAATTAGCCGCCGATTCGTTCGCTCTATCGGGCAGTTATTGCCCCGCAGTTTAGGGTTAAGTTTGCTGACGTTAGCGCTGATATTAGTGATTTGGTGGAGCGTTACGGCGCTGCAACTGATTAGCCCGCTCTTTCTTCCTGCGCCGCAGCAAGTGCTGCATCAGCTCATGACCATTGCCAGCCCACAAGGCTTTATGGACGCTACGCTGTGGCAGCATTTAGCCGCCAGCCTTGGGCGGATTATGCTGGCTTTATTAGCGGCAATCGCGCTGGGAATCCCAACCGGCATTGCTATGGGATTAAGTCCGACGGTACGCGGCATATTGGATCCGCTGATTGAAATTTATCGGCCCGTACCTCCTTTGGCTTATTTACCGCTGATGGTGATTTGGTTTGGCATCGGTGAGACATCCAAGATTTTGCTGATTTATTTAGCCATTTTCGCGCCTATTACTCTGGCTGCGGTAGCCGGTGTGCGCAGCGTAGCGCAGGTGCGAGTCAGAGCCGCGCAAGCATTGGGTGCCAACCGTTGGCAGGTATTACGACATGTGGTATTGCCGAGTGCCTTACCCGAGATTCTGACCGGCATCCGCATTGGTCTGGGCGTGGGTTGGTCTACTTTAGTCGCCGCCGAGCTGATTGCAGCCACGCGAGGTCTGGGATTTATGGTGCAGTCTGCCGGTGAATTTTTAGCAACGGATGTGGTTATCGCCGGTATCGGCGTAATCGCAATAATCGCTTTCAGCATGGAATTAGGGCTTCGGGCCATTCAGCGCCGCTTAACCCCTTGGTACGGAGTGCAACAATGAACGAACGTTTAGTGGTTAATCCCCTTGGGCCTTATATCGGCGCACAAATCGAAAATATCGATATTTCCCGCCCATTGGGCGATAGTCAATTTGAGCAGCTTTATCATGCGTTGCTCAAACATCAGGTGCTCTTTCTGCGTAATCAGCCGATAACGCCGTTGCAGCAGCGAGATTTGGCGGGGCGTTTTGGCGACCTGCATATTCATCCAGTTTATCCACACGCCAAAGAGTGTGAGGAAATTATCGTACTGGATACTCACGATGATAATCCGCCGGATAATGATAACTGGCATACGGATGTGACTTTCATCGCCAATCCGCCGTTGGGTGCCATTCTGGCGGCGAAGCATCTACCTGCTACCGGCGGTGACACTCTATGGACCAGCGGCATCGCGGCCTACGAGGCGCTATCTGCCCCGTTTAAGCAGCTTTTGGCGGGATTGCAGGCCGAGCATGATTTTACTAAATCATTCCCTGAGCATAAGCATCGGGCTACGCTGGAAGATCACCAACGCTGGCTGCTGGCGAAAGAGAAGAATCCGCCGCTTTTGCATCCGGTGGTACGCACCCATCCGGTCAGTGGCCGTCAGGCGTTATTCGTTAATGAAGGTTTTACGACAAAAATCAATGAATTAAGCGCTAAAGAAAGTGAGGCTTTGTTGGGATTCCTGTTTGCTCACGCGACGAAACCCGAATTTCAGGTGCGCTGGCGTTGGCAGCAGGATGACGTGGCTATTTGGGATAATCGGGTTACCCAGCATTACGCCAATGCGGATTATTTGCCGGAGCGTCGGATTATGCATCGGGCCACGATCCTCGGTGACAAACCCTTTTATCGGCCTTAAGTGAAGGTTTTTGTCTGGCGTAGCGGCGGAAAATGATAATGCAACGTAGCGCCCGCCAGAAATCCCGCAGGCCGATCGCTCCCCGGATTAAGGGCATTTCCAATCCTAATTCTTTGAAACGTCTGGCAAGCTGGCTACGCTCTGCGCAGGTTCTGGTTTGCCAACGGGTTAAGCCTAATAGCTGGCCGCTTTCTCGATTAGCGTGGCGTAGCAGTGCCTTGCTCAGCACTGGCTCTGATTGCGCCGCAATACGGACTAATTCGCTGATAATATCGAGATAACTCGCTGCTCGTAACATTCTTAGATGAAAACAGTGTTTTCTGGTGATGGAGTGGGGCGCGGTGCGATAGCCATAAAGCGGTTCAGGGCAGTAATTTACGCGCTGTGCGGCTAACGCCAGCCGAGTGGTCCATAAAATATCTTCATGGAGCTGATGAGGCGTAAAAGTTAATTGATGCGCCTGGATTAGCTCTCGACGGATCAGTTGTAGCCAGCAAAAATGCAGCCAGTTGTTTTGTGCGACGCTGTGGATAATCCATTGTTTTCCGGTGAGCGTCTTTTGCCAGCGTTGTTCGGGTAATAAAGGTTTGACGCTCTGCTGAGTGGGTTCGCCGCAGAAACGATAGCCGTTGCCAATCAGTAGATCCAACTGCTGTTCTGTGGCCTGTTGTAGCCAGATTTGCAGTGCGTTCGGCGCTAGCCAGTCATCGCAATCGGCAAATGCGACCCATTGCCCTTTTGCCTGAGCAATGCCCTGATTACGGGCAATGGATAAACCTTGATTGGGTTGATGTATGACGCGCAGAAAAGAGTGACGGCGGGCGCGATCCGTGAGTATGGCGGCGCTGCCGTCGCTGGAGCCATCATTGATAGCGATGATTTCGAAAGATACGCCTGACTGACTGCTCAATGAATCAAGCAGCGTGGCTAGGTAGGCTTCGCCGTTAAACACCGGCACAATAATGCTGATATCAATTTTTTCCATGCCGCGATCATCCATGAATAGCGGCAGTTTTCAGCTTGGAAACGCTTAATTTTCTTCAAATTCCTTAGTCAGATGCTCTAATTGCTCCTGGGCATCCAGCCAATTCATTTCGGTTTCTTCCAGTTTGGATTTCACCTGATTTTGCCGCTGCAAACATTCGGTTAGCTCGCTCTTGCGGGAGATATCGTACAGCGCAGAATCTGCCAATTCATCTTCCACGGCGGCTAGTTCGGCGCTCAACTTATCCATTTGTTTTTCCAGCGTCATGATTTGCTTACGCAGTGGCTGGGTTTGCGTGCGGAACTCAGCGTCGCGGCGTTTTTGGTCTTTACGCTGCTGGGCGCTATTTCCAGAGACTTCTTTTTCCGGGCTACCTTGCTGTGACTGCTGACGCTGTAAATCGACCAGCCACTGCTGATAATCCTCCAGATCGCCGTCAAATTGCTCGACTTTGCCGTCGTGAACCAGATACAAATCGTCAGTTGTAGAACGCAATAAGTGACGATCGTGGGAAACAACGACCAATGCGCCTTCAAAATCAATTAGCGCCTCGGTGAGTGCCTGCCGCATATCTAAATCCAGATGGTTGGTCGGTTCATCCAGCAGCAATAGGTTAGGGCGCTGCCAGATAATCAGCGCCAATACCAGACGCGCTTTCTCTCCACCGGAGAATCGAGCGGTCGGATCTGTGACTTGATCACCCTGGAAACCGTAGCCGCCCAGATAATCCCGCAGTTGCTGTTCCGGCTCTTTCGGCGCCAAACGGCTCATATGCTGGAGCGGGGATTCATCCGCACGTAAGAATTCCAACTGATGCTGAGCGAAGTAACCTAGTTTGATGCCTTTCGACAAACCGATCTCACCGCTTTGTGGTTCCAGCGTGCCAGCCAGCAATTTGATTAGCGTAGATTTACCTGCCCCGTTGCGTCCGAGCAGACCGATACGGGAGCCGGGAACCAGATTTAACTTAATAGATTGCAGAATGGTTTTATCGCCGTAGCCGGCGCTGACTTTCTCCATTCGCAATAGCGGATCGGGCAGGCTTTCCGGCGTGCGAAAGCTAAAGCGGAACGGGTTATCAACGTGCGCTGGCGCAATCATTTCCATGCGTTCGAGCATTTTAATTCGGCTTTGTGCCTGCTTGGCTTTGGTCGCCTGAGCGCGGAAACGGTCAATATAGTGTTGCAGATGCGCGACTTTTTCCTGCTGGTGTTGATACATCGATTGCTGCTGAGCGAGCTTGGTCGCACGCTGGCGTTCGAAAGATGAATAGTTGCCGGTATATTCATTTAGCGACTGCTGTTCAATATGCAGAATCTTATCGATAATAGGATCGAGGAAATCCCGATCGTGGGAAATCAGGATTAGCGTACCTGAATAGCTTTTCAGCCATTTTTCCAGCCAGATTACGGCGTCCAAATCCAAATGGTTGGTCGGTTCATCCAGCAGCAGCAAATCAGAACGACATACCAGAGCCTGTGCCAGATTAAGGCGCATTCGCCAGCCGCCAGAGAAAGAATGAACGGGCTGCTGCAACTGATCCTGCGAAAAGCCTAAGCCATTTAGCAGACTGGCTGCGCGAGACTGAATGGTCCAGGCCTGAATGGCATCGAGTTTCCCATGTACCGTAGCAATAGCATGACCGTCGTTTTTTTCGTTGGCGGCCTGTAATTCGGATTCCAACTGACGAAATTCACGGTCGCCGTCGATAACATACTCTATCGCTGGCATATCTAGCGCCGGGGTTTCCTGATTAACCCAGGCCAGCGCCCAGTTATTGGGGAAAGTGGCGTTGCCCCCATCGGCGCTCATTTCGCCTTTCAGCAAGGCCAGCAGGGTCGATTTGCCACAGCCGTTTTTACCTACCAGCCCGACCTTCTGGCCCGGATTGACGGTCGCTGTAGCATTGTCCAGCAAGACGCGAGTCCCGCGTCGAATTTGAAGCGAAGAGAAAACAATCATAGAGTGCCGTATGTTTAGAGTATGTTAAATTGTCATTATATTAAGGTAACCCTTAGTACCTGAGGTCGCAGAGGCATTAGTTTCTAGCCTAATCTGCAATACCCACTACTTCTACTTTGGGTACAAACAGGGCGTTAAACGCCCTATTTTAAGTCTTGCGACGCATGGTAACGGAAAACCCGCACCCTGACGACGCTTTGGAGGGGAATGATGTCACAGCCGCCGAAGGTTTTGCTGCTGTATGCCCATCCGGAATCACAGGACTCGGTCGCCAATCGGGTTTTACTGCAACCGGTAAAGCAGCTAGCGCATGTCACTGTGCACGATCTTTACGCACATTATCCGGATTTCTTTATTGATGTTCATCACGAGCAACAGCTACTGCGTGAGCATCAGGTCATTGTCTTCCAACATCCGCTTTATACCTATAGTTGCCCGGCCTTATTAAAGGAATGGCTGGATCGCGTACTGGCGCGCGGGTTTGCCAATGGCGTCGGAGGCCATGCTCTGCGGGGAAAATACTGGCGTTCGGTGATTACCACCGGCGAACCTGAAGGGACATATCGAGTCGGCGGCTATAACCAATATCCGATGGATGACATTCTGCGCCCGTTCGAATTGACTGCGTCTATGTGTCATATGCATTGGATAAATCCGATGATTGTTTACTGGGCGCGTCGGCAAAAGCCGGAAGTGTTGTCCAACCATGCGCAGGCCTACGCCGAGTGGTTAGCTTCTCCGTTGCCACAAGGGAGGCCATAATTATGGAAGGCTCGGCGCTATTAACCGCAATTTTACTGTTTTTGTTTGCAGCTGTCGTTGCGGTACCTATCGCACAACGATTGGGTATTGGAGCGGTATTGGGATACCTGATTGCCGGTATCGCCATTGGCCCTTGGGGGCTGGGTTTTATTCGCGATGTGGATGAGATTCTGCATTTTTCTGAGCTAGGCGTTGTTTTCCTGATGTTCATCATTGGTCTGGAACTTAATCCAGCCAAACTCTGGCAATTGAGGCGCTCTATTTTTGGCGTCGGAGCGGGGCAGGTGATCATCACCGCGACGGTTTTGGGCGCGCTGCTCTATTTCACTCAGTTTGCCTGGCAGGCCGCGGTCATTGGTGGCATCGGTTTAGCCATGTCCTCAACCGCAATGGCACTTCAGCTTATGCGTGAAAAAGGGATGAACCGTAACGAAGGCGGCCAACTTGGTTTCTCCGTATTGTTATTTCAGGATATGGCTGTTATTCCCGCATTGGCGCTGATTCCCATTTTGGCGGGCGGCGGTGGGGGCGCTAACGATTGGGCGAGAATCGCTCTGAAAGTGGCCGCTTTTGCTGGCATGCTCATCGGAGGGCGATACCTGCTACGCCCGTTATTTCGTTATATTGTTGCCTCCGGCGTGCGTGAGGTGTTTACCGCCGCCGCGCTTCTGGTCGTGCTAGGTTCGGCAATATTTATGGATGCGCTGGGCCTGTCGATGGCGTTAGGGACATTTATCGCCGGAATCCTGTTGGCGGAAAGTGAATTTCAGCATGAACTGGAAATCGCTATTGAGCCTTTTAAAGGCTTATTGCTCGGCCTGTTCTTTATCTCAGTGGGGATGGCGCTGAATATTGGCGTTATCTTTACCCATCTGCTGGAAGTATTACTTGGCGTATTGGCGCTGGTTTCCATCAAAGCCACGGTACTTTATGGGTTGGCCAGAGCCTTTGGCCTGAGGCGTTCAGTGCGGCTTCAGTTTGCCGGTGTGCTGAGTCAGGGCGGTGAGTTTGCCTTCGTACTATTCTCTGCGGCTTTTAGTCAGCATGTATTAAGTGTCGATCAACTCGCGCTGCTGCTGGTGGTCGTGACTTTATCAATGATGACTACACCGTTATTGATGCAAGGTATCGATCGTATTCTGTCTCGCCGTTATAACGCTCCGGAAGAAAGCGACGAAAAAC
Source organism: Yersinia sp. J1 (assembly GCF_050586585.1). Taxonomy (NCBI): domain Bacteria; kingdom Pseudomonadati; phylum Pseudomonadota; class Gammaproteobacteria; order Enterobacterales; family Yersiniaceae; genus Yersinia; species Yersinia sp. J1. Next base: position 36,669 of record NZ_JBOBDP010000021.1, on the reverse strand, counting down.
CTTTCGTGGAAGACAACGATCCGCAGGTTATCGTTGTAGGTTTTGGGCGCTTCGGGCAGGTTATTGGCCGTCTGCTGATGGCAAACAAAATGCGTATTACCGTATTGGAACGGGACGTTAGCGCCGTAGGCGTGATGCGCAAATATGGTTATAAGGTTTATTATGGCGATGCAACCGAACTAGAACTGCTGCGTGCCGCCGGCGCGGAGAAAGCCAAAGCCATAGTGATTACCTGTAATGAGCCGGAAGACACCATGACATTGGTGCATTTATGTCAGCAACACTTCCCCAATTTACATATTCTGGCCCGCGCCAGAGGCCGCGTGGAAGCACATGAATTATTGCAAAGCGGCGTGAAGGATTTTACCCGCGAAACTTTCTCCAGTGCGCTGGAACTGGGGCGTAAAACATTACGACAACTGGGTATGCATCCGCATCAGGCTTATCGGGCGCAGCAGCATTTCCGTCGTTTGGATATGCGTATGCTGCGTGAGCTGATGCCGCCGCACCATGGCGATGTGGCGCAGATTTCCAGAGTCAAAGAGGCCCGTCGCGAGCTGGAAGATATTTTCCAACGAGAAATGCTGCATGAAAGCAGGCAGCTTGATGGCTGGGATGAACACGAGTAAACCGGAGAAATCAGCATGTCTGTAACCCGTAAACGTTTTATTGCCGGCGCTACCTGCCCGCAGTGTAAGGCTATGGATACTCTCGCTTTATGGCGTGAAGATCAGGTGGAAGTCGTGGAGTGTGTGAAGTGTGGCCATCATCAGCGTCAAACTGACGAGCAGGTCAATCAGCATGTCCGCCCGAAAGAGCAAGTTATCGGTATTTTTGATCCAAAGTAGCGTTATCCTCAGCGATTTTTTATGCTGAAGGGTACAGGGGTTCAGATTTCCGCTACAATCTGTGCCAATTTTTGTTCCAAGGGTAGGAGATGTCATGAAAGTAGCAAAAGACCTAGTGGTCAGCCTGGCTTACCAGGTACGTACAGAAGACGGTGTGTTAGTTGATGAGTCTCCGGTGAGTGCGCCGTTGGACTACCTGCACGGACACGGCTCCCTGATTTCCGGTTTGGAAAAAGCGTTGGAAGGCCACGAGGCGGGCGACCGTTTTGATGTGCGTGTAAGTGCTGATGACGGTTACGGCAACTATGATGAAAATCTGGTTCAGCGCGTACCGAAAGACGTATTTATGGGTGTTGACGAGTTGGAAGTCGGTATGCGCTTCCTGGCTGACACCGATCAGGGTCCAGTACCGGTAGAAATTACCGCAGTGGAAGACGAGCACGTTGTGGTTGATGGTAACCATATGCTGGCTGGTCAGGATCTGAACTTCAACGTTGAAGTTGTTGCCATTCGCGAAGCGACTGCAGAAGAACTGCAACACGGCCACGTACACGGTGAGCACGATCATCACCATGAACACGGCGGCGGCTGCTGCGGCGGTCACGACCACGATCACGACCATGACCACGGCCATGACCACGCTCAACAGGGCGGCGGTTGCGGTAAAGGCGGCTGTGGTTGCCACTAAGGCATCACGATCGTCAATGAAAAAGCCAGCCGCAAGGCTGGCTTTTTTGTGCCGCAAATAAACCTCAATAGTGAGGTGGGGGCGTTTCGTCTGCCTGTGATGCCAACATTGAAGGCTGGGAGGCCCGTAATTTATCCGTCAGCAAACGCAGGTGTTCCCGCAGTTTGGTCATTTCCATCTGGTGTTCAGTCACAATCAAATTCAATTCTTCAATTGTCACTTCCTGAAACGCCAGACGACTTTCCAGCATTTCAAGCCGTTGTTCGAACAAAGACGCTTCCATAGTATTTCCTCTCATAACTGCTAACGACGATTCTGTCATCGATTCCTGCCGCGATGGCCGCATGCCGGAGCGACAGCGATGTCAGAGATTCTACCTGTAAACGCCGCGGAATGCCTTGCGCAGAGAGTGAGAACAATAAAAAGGAAACTTCTTGTGATAAAAAAAGTCGAAATATCACTGCATACTGTAGATTCGGAGATTGTTTTGTCTTCGCTCCGGCAGTTATAGTACTGAAACATACACAATCGTTGCTTGGGGTAAGAAGCCCTGAGCCATTGGAGAAATGGATGAAATCATTGTTTAAAGTAACCTTGCTGGCTACAACCATGGCATTGACCCTGAATGCAACTCAGGCTATGGCTGCTGACGCGGTAAAAACTCCTGACGCGGCAGCAACGACTAACAGCAAGTTCAAAAATGACGACCAGCAATCTGCATATGCACTGGGTGCATCCTTAGGTCGTTATATGGACAACTCGCTGAAAGAACAAGAAAAACTGGGAATCAAACTGGATAAAGACCAGTTGATCGCCGGTGTTCAGGACGCTTTTGCCAATAAATCTAAGCTGACTGACGAAGAAATTGAAAAAACTCTGCAAGGTTTTGAAGCTCGTGTGAAATCCTCGGCTCAGGCCAAGATGGCGCAAGATGCGAAAGAAAATTCAGATAAAGGCACCAAGTACCGCGATACTTTTGCTAAAGAAAAAGGCGTGAAGAAAACCGCGAGCGGCCTGCTGTATAAAGTTGAAAAACCAGGTGCTGGTGACGCGCTGAAAGACAGTGATACCGTAGTAGTTAACTATAAAGGTACTTTGACTGACGGCACCGTCTTTGATGATTCATACAAACGCGGCGAGCCACTGTCTTTCCGTCTGGACGGCGTTATTCCAGGCTGGACTGAAGGTCTGAAACAAATCAAGAAAGGCGGCAAAATCACTCTGGTCATCCCACCAGAACTGGCTTACGGTAAAACCGGCGTTCCGGGGATCCCCGCTAACTCCACTCTGGTATTCGACGTGGAATTGCTGGATGTGAAAGCTGCTCCTAAAGCCGACGTCGCTGCTGAAAAAACCGCCGCAGAAGCTGAAGCAAAAGCCCAAAAATAATTCGGAAATAGCTTAGTATCGCTTTGGCGAACAGCACAGACCGTTGCGAATTGCTTTCGCGGCGGTTTTTTTTTGTATTCTGCTGATTCATTTTGCGCTTCTGCTCTTGGATAACTTGACGCTTATGGGTTGTGGGCTTAACGTCAATACCACGCACAAACGCAAGGATTTAGCTTTGGCATATTTGCTAAGCTTATATTCCAAGATATTGAGTTATGAGTCTGCCCGTTGCTATTGAGACAGGCTCTACCTAGAGGGTGGTGTCTTCGATGTCTAATTCGCTTTTAACTGGCGAAACCAGTGAACTGGATTTACTGGATGAACGTCCGTTCAGTCAAACAGATTATGAAATACTGAAATCATACGAGGCCGTCGTTGATGGCTTGGCCATGTTGATTGGCGGACATTGTGAAATTGTTCTGCATTCGCTGGAAGATCTTAAGTGTTCAGCCGTCAGAATTGCCAACGGTGAACATACTGGCCGTCAGATTGGTTCGCCGATAACCGATCTGGCGCTGCGTATGCTGCACGATATGGCCGGTGCGGACAGTAGCGTCTCTCGCGCCTATTTCACTCGCGCAAAAAGCGGCGTATTGATGAAATCCGTCACTATTGCTATTCGTAATCGCGTTCAGCGAGTGATTGGCTTGCTGTGTATCAACATGAATCTGGATGTGCCTTTCTCACAAATTATTCAGACATTTATGCCACCGGAAACGCAGGAAGTTCCTTCTTCCGTCAACTTTGCGTCATCGGTGGATGATCTGGTGGCGCAAACGCTGGAATTCACCATTGAAGAGGTGAATGCGGATCGCAATGTGTCTAACAATGCGAAAAATCGCCAGGTGGTGCTCAATCTTTATGAGAAGGGTATTTTTGATATTAAAGATGCCATTAACCAAGTGGCGGAGCGGTTGAATATCTCGAAGCATACGGTTTATCTGTATATTCGCCAGTTCAAAAGCGGCGATCTTATCGGGCACGAGCGCTAATGCTGCGTTACTGCCTATTGGTTACCGGCCCTGCCTATGGTACTCAGCAGGCCAGCAGTGCTTATCAGTTTGCTCAGGCGTTGCTGGCGGCGGGCCATCAATTGGTCAGCATTTTTTTCTATCGGGAAGGGGTGCTGAACGCCAATCAACTGACTTCGCCTGCCAGCGATGAGTTTGATCTGGTTCGCGCGTGGCAACAACTGGCGCAGCAGAATGGGATTGAGCTCAATGTGTGTGTGGCCGCGGCGTTGCGGCGAGGAATCTGCGATCGGCATGAGGCGGAGCAGCTTGATCTGGCCGCCGCCAATCTACAGCCCGGTTTTACTCTGAGCGGATTGGGTTCGCTGGCCGAAGCGGCGCTGACCTGTGACCGCGTTGTTCAATTTTGATCGCGCAATTTTAGAGATGGGCATGAAATCTATCGCTTTTGTTTTCACTCAAGGCCCACACGGAAACGCGAGTGGCCGGGAAGGACTAGACGCGCTATTGGCGGCTTCGGCTCTCAGCGAAGATATCGGCGTGTTTTTTGTCTCGGATGGCGTATTCCAGTTACTTCCGCAACAACAGCCGGAAAAAATTCTGGCCAGAAACTATATTGCCACTTTCGGTGTCTTACCACTTTATGACGTAGAAAAGTGTTATATGTGCGCAGAGGCATTACGGCAACGCGGTCTGGCTCAGGCCAAAGATTGGGTGTTGGATGTTGAAGTGTTAGCGCCTGAAAAGTTACGCCAACAGTTAGCCGCTTACGACGTTGTGCTGACATTTTGACCGTATCAGGATACTAAATATGTTGTATACCTTCAGCCGTTCACCTTTTCAATGCGATTTATCCGCGCTGCTGAGACTGACCACCGACGAAGATGCCATTCTGTTTTTGCAGGATGGAGTGCTAGCGACGTTAAAAGACGCCGATGTTCTTAACATATTGTTAAATAACTTAGCTTCTCTCTATGTTCTGGAAAATGATCTGGCTGCGCGTGGTTTGGTTGGTCAAAATTCAGACAAAATACTAGCGATCGGCTATACTCACTTCGTCGATTTAACCACTAAACATCGTCAACACTTGGCATGGTAATACGACTAATGCTGTATATTTCTTGACACCTTAGGTAGTCAGCCATAAAATTCTGCGTCCTCGTACTCTGCCCTTAGTGCATACGAGGGGGATTTATCACGTGTTTACGAAGCAAAAACCCAGGAGCTTTTTTAATAATGGCAACGATTAACCAGCTGGTTCGCAAGCCACGTAGCATGAAGGTTGCTAAGAGCAACGTTCCTGCACTGGAAGCCTGCCCGCAGAAACGTGGTGTATGTACCCGCGTATATACCACCACCCCGAAAAAACCAAACTCCGCACTGCGTAAAGTTTGCCGTGTGCGTTTGACTAACGGTTTTGAAGTCACCTCCTACATCGGCGGTGAAGGTCATAACCTTCAGGAACACTCCGTGATCCTGATCCGTGGCGGTCGTGTTAAAGACTTGCCAGGTGTGCGTTACCACACCGTTCGCGGCGCGCTTGACTGCTCAGGTGTTAAAGACCGTAAGCAAGCTCGTTCTAAGTACGGCGTGAAGAAGCCAAAGGCTTAATGGTTCTCCGTTAAGTAAGGCCAAACATTTTCACTTTAATGTCAAAATAAACTCTTAGAGTTTTGGACAACCCTGAATTAACAACGGAGTATTTCCATGCCACGTCGTCGTGTTATTGGTCAACGTAAAATCTTGCCAGATCCTAAGTTCGGATCTGAGTTACTGGCCAAATTTGTAAACATCCTGATGGTAGATGGTAAAAAATCTACTGCAGAAGCAATCGTCTATACCGCGCTGGAAACCCTGGCTCAGCGTTCTGGTAAAGACTACCTGGAAGCGTTTGAAACTGCTCTTGATAACGTGCGCCCGACTGTAGAAGTTAAGTCTCGCCGCGTTGGTGGTTCAACCTACCAGGTACCAGTAGAAGTTCGTCCGGTTCGTCGTAATGCCCTGGCAATGCGTTGGATCGTTGATGCTGCTCGTAAACGCGGTGATAAATCCATGGCTCTGCGCTTGGCGAATGAACTGTCTGACGCAGCAGAGAACAAAGGTTCTGCTGTTAAGAAACGTGAAGACGTTCACCGCATGGCAGAAGCCAACAAGGCGTTCGCCCACTACCGCTGGTAATTACCACGCAGTAGTAATGCTAACCATGCGGGCGCTTCAATTAGCCAACCCGCATGGGTTAACTGAACTTGAACGCCCTAGGAATAGAGGAATCAAATGGCTCGTACAACACCCATTGAGCGCTATCGTAATATCGGTATCAGTGCTCACATCGACGCCGGTAAAACCACCACTACCGAACGTATTCTGTTCTACACCGGCGTAAATCATAAAATCGGTGAAGTTCATGACGGCGCAGCCACCATGGACTGGATGGAACAGGAGCAGGAACGTGGTATTACCATCACTTCTGCTGCAACCACGGCCTTCTGGTCTGGTATGGCTAAGCAGTTTGAGCCACACCGCGTCAACATCATTGACACCCCAGGACACGTTGACTTCACCATCGAAGTAGAACGTTCCATGCGTGTTCTTGATGGTGCTGTAATGGTTTACTGTGCTGTTGGTGGTGTTCAGCCGCAGTCTGAAACCGTATGGCGTCAGGCTAACAAATATAAAGTTCCACGCATCGCGTTCGTTAACAAAATGGACCGTATGGGTGCTAACTTCCTGAAAGTTGTTGGTCAGATCAAATCTCGTCTGGGCGCGAATCCAGTTCCATTGCAACTGGCAATCGGCGCAGAAGAGAAATTCACCGGCGTTATCGATCTGGTGAAAATGAAAGCCATCAACTGGAACGATGCAGATCAGGGCGTTACCTTCGAATACGAAGATATCCCTGCTGACATGGTTGAGCTGGCTAAAGAATGGCACCAGAACCTGGTTGAATCTGCAGCTGAAGCTTCAGATGAGCTGATGGACAAATACTTGGGCGGCGAAGAGCTGACCGAGGCTGAAGTCAAGAAAGCTCTGCGTCAACGCGTTCTGAACAACGAAATTATTCTGGTAACCTGTGGTTCTGCGTTTAAAAACAAAGGCGTACAGGCGATGCTGGATGCGGTTATCGAATACCTGCCGGCTCCAACTGACGTTGAAGCTATCAACGGTATTCTGGACGATGGTAAAGATACCCCGGCTGTTCGTCATTCATCTGACAACGAGCCATTCTCTGCACTGGCGTTCAAAATTGCTACCGACCCGTTTGTTGGTAACTTGACCTTCTTCCGCGTGTACTCTGGCGTTGTAAACTCCGGCGACACCGTGTTGAACTCAGTGCGTTCACAGCGTGAGCGTCTGGGTCGTATCGTACAGATGCACGCCAACAAACGTGAAGAGATCAAAGAAGTTCGCGCAGGCGACATCGCAGCAGCGATCGGTCTGAAAGATGTGACTACTGGTGACACCCTGTGTGACCCAGCTAATCCTATCATCTTGGAACGTATGGAGTTCCCAGAGCCAGTAATCTCTGTTGCTGTTGAACCAAAAACCAAAGCCGACCAGGAAAAAATGGGTATGGCTCTGGGTCGCTTGGCAAAAGAAGATCCATCATTCCGCGTTTGGACTGACGAAGAATCTGGTCAGACTATCATCGCTGGTATGGGTGAGCTGCACTTGGATATCCTGGTTGACCGTATGCGCCGCGAATTTAACGTGGAAGCAAACGTCGGTAAACCTCAGGTTGCTTACCGTGAAACCATCCGCGACACTGTTAAGGACGTGGAAGGTAAGCACGCTAAACAATCAGGCGGTCGTGGTCAGTACGGTCATGTTGTTATCGACATGTCTCCGCTGCCACCGGGTGGCGTAGGTTATGAATTCGTCAACGAAATCGTTGGTGGTTCTATTCCTAAAGAGTTCATCCCAGCCGTTGATAAAGGTATCCAGGAACAGCTGAAAGCTGGTCCATTGGCAGGTTATCCGGTTGTTGACGTTAAGATTCGTCTGCATTACGGTTCTTACCATGACGTTGACTCCTCAGAATTGGCGTTTAAATTAGCCGGTTCTATCGCCTTTAAAGAAGGTTTCAAACGAGCTAAACCAGTTCTGCTTGAGCCAATCATGAAGGTTGAAGTCGAAACCCCAGAAGATTACATGGGTGACGTAATGGGCGACCTTAACCGTCGTCGCGGTATCATCGAAGGTATGGAAGATACTGCTACCGGTAAAACCGTTCGCGTCAAGGTTCCGTTGTCTGAAATGTTCGGTTATGCTACTGACCTGCGTTCTCAGACTCAGGGCCGTGCTTCTTACTCCATGGAATTCCTGGAGTATGCTGAAGCACCTAGCAACGTCGCTAAAGCCGTTATCGAAGCCCGTGGCAAATAAGCTTTCGGGTTTAAAACAATGATCCAGTGCTCTCTCATAAGTGGGAGAGCACAAGAGTAAGGAATATAGTCGTGTCTAAAGAAAAATTTGAACGTACCAAACCCCATGTAAACGTCGGTACTATCGGCCACGTTGACCATGGTAAAACTACCCTGACTGCTGCAATCACTTCCGTATTGGCTAAAACCTACGGCGGTAACGCTCGTGCATTCGATCAGATCGATAACGCGCCAGAAGAAAAAGCTCGTGGTATCACCATCAACACTTCTCACGTTGAATATGACACCCCGACTCGCCACTACGCGCACGTTGACTGCCCAGGTCACGCCGACTACGTTAAAAACATGATCACCGGTGCTGCGCAGATGGATGGCGCTATCCTGGTTGTTGCTGCAACTGATGGCCCTATGCCACAGACTCGTGAGCACATCCTGTTGGGTCGCCAGGTTGGCGTTCCTTACATGATCGTATTCATGAACAAATGCGACATGGTTGACGACGAAGAGCTGCTGGAACTGGTAGAAATGGAAGTTCGTGAACTTCTGTCTACTTACGATTTCCCAGGCGACGATATCCCAGTAGTTCGCGGTTCAGCGCTGAAAGCACTGGAAGGCGCTCCTGAGTGGGAAGCTAAAATCATCGAACTGGCTGGCTTCCTGGATTCTTACATCCCAGAACCAGAACGTGCTATCGACAAGCCGTTCCTGCTGCCTATCGAAGACGTATTCTCCATCTCCGGCCGTGGTACTGTTGTAACTGGTCGTGTAGAGCGCGGTATCGTTAAAGTTGGTGAAGAAGTAGAGATCGTTGGTATCAAAGATACTGTTAAATCTACTTGTACTGGCGTTGAAATGTTCCGCAAATTGCTGGACGAAGGCCGTGCTGGTGAGAACGTTGGTGTTCTGCTGCGTGGTATTAAGCGTGAAGATATCGAACGTGGTCAGGTTCTGGCTAAACCAGGTTCTATCAAACCACACACTACCTTTGATTCAGAAGTTTATATTCTGAGCAAAGACGAAGGCGGCCGTCATACTCCGTTCTTCAAAGGCTACCGTCCACAGTTCTACTTCCGTACAACTGACGTGACCGGTACTATCGAACTGCCAGAAGGCGTTGAGATGGTAATGCCAGGTGACAACATCAACATGAAAGTTACCTTGATCCACCCAATCGCGATGGATGACGGTCTGCGTTTCGCAATCCGTGAAGGCGGCCGTACTGTAGGCGCTGGTGTTGTTGCTAAAGTAATCTCTTAATTTCTTTACTGATTAAGTTAAAAGGGCGCTCCGGCGCCCTTTTTTATATCAAAAGAAAATAATCTTAATTGAAATAAAAAGCATTCCCATTTACACTTACGGCATTGGTTAAGAAGTGAGCCTTATATGTACGTATGTTTGTGTAATGGAGTGTCTGATAAAGTCATCCGCAATGCTGTTCGCCAGCATCATCCCCATACTTTGAAGCAACTACGCCAACTGGTTCCAATCGGAACTGATTGCGGAAAATGTATCCGGCAGGCGAGAGAAATTTTGATCGAGGAGTGTGCGAATATTCCAGAAATGAATGACGTTGCTTAAAACATAGGTGGGATAAGATTCCCCACTCTTTGCCATCTGGTACTACACTTTTAGTACTGGAAGCGGAGGGCTTATCTATGAAAGGCGATAAAAAAATAATTTCTCATCTCAATAAACTACTCGGAAACGAGCTGGTTGCTATCAATCAATACTTCCTGCATGCGCGAATGTTTAAAAACTGGGGACTTATCCGTCTGAATGATAAGGAATACCACGAATCCATCGATGAAATGAAACATGCAGATCGTTACATTGAGCGGATTCTGTTTCTCGAGGGTATTCCTAATCTACAGGATTTAGGCAAAATCAATATTGGCGAAGACGTCGAGGAGATGCTCAGGTCGGATCTGGCTCTGGAATTAAGCGGCGCCAAAGATTTACGTGAAGGCATCGCTTATGCTGATTCGATACATGATTATGTTACTCGCGATCTGCTTAAAGAAATTCTGACCGATGAAGAAGAACATATTGATTGGCTGGAAACTGAACTGAGCCTGATAGAACGTTTAGGTATACAGAACTACTCTCAGGCGCAGCTAGGGAAGATTAACTAAGCTGTTGTGCCACAATGCTGGGATAACAAAAAAGTGAGTATCTCAACGGTGCTCACTTTTTGTCTATTCAATTGAGGGTGGCGCAGTACTTACTTACCAGCACTATATACACTGTGCACTAAGATTTATCGATATAGCTAGGCTGGTCGAGATAACTGATCTGAAATATAGGGCCTGCCGCCAAAGATGCCAGAGAGCGATCTTCTGGATAAGAAAGCAATAGAGGGAACAGAACTGCCTGCCCAATAATAGATCTCCTGCTACGATCTTTCGGCCCTAAGCCCCATATGTTTTGAAAGGTCATCGGCCGTTCTTCATCAGTGTTTCCTACGTACAGCATAATATGTCCCCGAATATGAATGAGGGTCATAAAAGGCCGACCATGCTTAGCCAGAAAGTCTAGGCGCTCGTTTGGCGGATATTGGCTTAAATCAACGGTTTTTCCCTGAGTGATTTGTTTTGAAGAGTGAGTGGGGAGCCAAAACCCGAATGCGGTCATCAGATTTTTTAATTCGCTCGAACAATCGTTGTAGCCGTACAAGCCTCCCCATCCGTAAGGGCGACCTAGTGAACGCTGAATCAGTAACGCAAAATTCTTACGGCTTGCAGTGAGCGGTAGGGTACTTATTTTGTCGGGCGCTACTCTGGCGATATGTATAACAGCTTGTTGCCGATTGTTAACCACCGGAATCATCAGGTGTTGGGCGTCAAGCTGTGGGAGAATGCTCCCCATGTCATCACTGGCATAAATACGAGATTGATGTGGCTCAGTCAACGCTACGTTGAAGTCGGTTATTACCGCCATCTTTTTTTTTGCCGCACTTCGCCATAGTTGGATAAAAGCCTCATCGGCATAGGCAATAGAATTAGACAGCACCCATCCCTGTAAGTCTGGGCTCATAATGAAACTCCACAGAGTATCGGCACTATGCCCAATGACATAAATGGGCGTTCCAATGTGTAGCCGCGATTCTTGCAGGTTATCGAAAGGGTAACCTTCACCCGCGATAGCATCGCTATAAAAGCTAGGATCATTGGTAGGGAGCACTCTAACCATCGTTTGACTTACGGTTATTCCTCTCTGTGCAGCGTGAAAATGTAGCTTCTTGAACTGAGTTAGCGGCACATTGGTACGAATGCTATCAATCCATGTTTGTGTATAGGGACGATAATTACTGCCGTAATTAATGCTATCTCCCTTGGCATCTACATTGTCAAAGCGCTCTAATACTTTCTTTATAGAAGAAGCGATACTATCCGTTCCTTTATCCGATAGCTTTTGCTGAACATAGTGCTCATCCCAAGGCGAAGAAGAGGTAGGGCTGCCGCCGAAATAGTGTTTGAGTAGGTTTTGATGAGCTTGCTGCTGAAGTTTGGCGGAAACTAAGGGTTTAGTATAATCGGGGGCGTTGGGTGGAAACCAATAGGTAGGGCTTTGGTTGTAGGCCTGCAGGGGAAAAATCGAGCGCGTACTCGCTATTGCTTGAGTCATGAAACATACGATAACAAGTAGTAGAATACTCCGGCAATTATGAGCCATGGCATAGTCCCTTTTGCGAATATATGGATGACCAACTCTCCCTCTCCCTGTATTGGTCAATATTTGTTACTCACCTATAGTAACGTAGTGTGATAATAAGTAAATTCACTAAAACTTGAGATGAATGGCTAAATACGTAAGTTCTCGCATAGATTTTCAACAGTGACTTGCTTACTGCCCGAATTTACGTATAATGCGCGTGCCTACCTAATCTTGGTTGGTCAGATTGAATTTGATCTGTCGGGAGTAGCTAAATGATACTTCCGAACAATACTCCCGATTTGGGGGTTATATGTTGAACGATTACACTCTCCCATCAATCGAAATGGGTCTGAGTAGTAATCATTTATGTTTATAAATAATTGGAGCTCTGGTCTCATGCAGAACCAAAGAATCCGTATCCGCCTGAAAGCGTTTGATCATCGTTTGATCGATCAATCAACTGCGGAAATCGTCGAGACTGCCAAGCGCACTGGTGCGCAGGTCACCGGTCCGATCCCGCTGCCGACCCGCAAAGAGCGCTTTACCGTTCTGGTTTCTCCGCACGTCAATAAAGATGCGCGCGATCAGTACGAAATCCGCACTCACAAGCGTCTGGTTGACATCGTTGAGCCAACCGAGAAAACCGTTGATGCTCTGATGCGTCTGGATCTGGCTGCCGGTGTAGACGTGCAGATCAGCCTGGGTTAATCAGGTCATTGAGCGATTGAGAGGTTGAAACAATGATTGGTTTAGTCGGTAAAAAAGTGGGCATGACTCGTATCTTCACTGAAGATGGCGTTTCAATCCCAGTAACCGTTATCGAAATTGAAGCAAACCGCGTAACTCAGGTCAAAGACCTTGAGAACGACGGTTACCGTGCCGTTCAAGTAACTACCGGTGCTAAAAAAGCTAACCGCGTTACCAAACCGGAAGCGGGTCACTTCGCTAAAGCTGGCGTAGAAGCTGGCCGTGGCCTGTGGGAATTCCGCCTTGCAGAAGGTCAAGAATTCACTGCTGGTCAAGAAATTAGCGTTGAAATTTTCGCAGACGTTAAGAAAGTCGATGTTACAGGTACATCTAAAGGTAAAGGTTTTGCCGGTACTGTTAAGCGCTGGAACTTCCGTACCCAAGATGCTACCCATGGTAACTCCTTGTCTCACCGCGTTCCGGGTTCTATCGGTCAGAACCAGACTCCGGGCAAAGTGTTCAAAGGCAAGAAAATGGCTGGCCACCTGGGTGACGAGCGTGTAACCGTTCAAAGCCTGGACGTAGTACGTGTTGACGCTGAGCGCAACCTGCTGCTGGTTAAGGGTGCTGTACCGGGCGCAACCGGTGGCAACCTGATCGTTAAACCAGCTGTGAAGGCGTAAGGGGATAGCAATGGAATTAGTATTGAAAGACGCGCAAGGCGCGCTGACTGTTTCCGAAACTACCTTCGGTCGTGATTTCAACGAAGCGCTGGTACATCAGGTTGTTGTTGCTTATGCAGCAGGTGCCCGTCAAGGTACTCGCGCTCAGAAGACCCGCGCTGAAGTGACTGGTTCCGGTAAAAAACCGTGGCGCCAGAAAGGTACCGGCCGTGCACGCGCAGGTTCTGTAAAGAGCCCGATCTGGCGTTCAGGTGGTGTGACCTTTGCTGCGAAGCCTCAGGACCACAGTCAGAAAGTAAACAAAAAGATGTACCGCGGCGCGCTGAAAAGCATCCTGTCCGAATTGGTACGTCAAGATCGTCTGATCATTGTCGAGAAGTTCTCTGTAGAAGCGCCTAAAACTAAGCTGCTGGCACAGAAACTGAAAGATATGGCTCTGGAAGATGTGCTGATCGTAACTGGTGAAGTTGACGAGAACTTGTTCTTGGCAGCTCGCAACCTGTACAAGGTTGATGTTCGCGATGTAGCAGGTATCGATCCAGTTAGCCTGATCGCCTTCGACAAAGTGGTTATGACTGCTGATGCTGTGAAGCAAGTTGAGGAGATGCTGGCATGATTCGTGAAGAACGTCTGCTGAAAGTACTGCGCGCGCCGCATGTATCTGAAAAAGCGTCCGCTGCGATGGAAAAAAGTAACACCATCGTTCTCAAAGTTGCCATCGACGCGACCAAAGCAGAAATTAAAGCTGCAGTGCAGAAACTGTTTGAAGTCGAAGTTGAAGACGTTAACACCTTGCTGGTTAAAGGCAAGAGTAAGCGTCACGGTCAGCGTGTTGGTCGTCGTAGCGACTGGAAAAAAGCTTACGTCACCCTGAAAGAAGGCCAGAATCTGGACTTCATCGGCGGCGCAGAGTAAGTCGGAGGAGTAAACAATGGCAATTGTTAAATGTAAACCTACATCTCCGGGTCGTCGCCACGTTGTTAAAGTGGTTAACCCTGAGCTGCACAAGGGTAAACCTTATGCCCCGCTGCTTGAGAAATTAAGCAAAAGCGGTGGTCGTAACAACAATGGCCGTATCACCACCCGTCATATCGGTGGTGGCCACAAGCAGCATTATCGTCTGGTTGACTTCAAACGCAACAAAGATGGTATCCCTGCAGTGGTTGAGCGTCTGGAATACGATCCGAACCGTTCCGCGAACATCGCGCTGGTTCTGTACAAAGACGGCGAACGCCGTTACATCCTGGCGCCAAAAGGCCTGAAAGCTGGTGACCAGATCCAATCTGGCGTTGATGCTGCAATCAAGACAGGTAACACCCTGCCTATGCGCAACATCCCAGTTGGTTCAACGGTTCATAACGTAGAGATGAAACCAGGTAAAGGCGGCCAGATGGCTCGTTCTGCTGGTGCATACGTTCAGATCGTTGCTCGTGACGGTTCCTACGTTACTCTGCGTCTGCGCTCCGGCGAAATGCGCAAGGTTCAAGCTGATTGCCGCGCCACCTTAGGTGAAGTCGGTAACGCTGAACACATGCTGCGTGTGCTGGGTAAAGCAGGTGCAAGTCGTTGGCGTGGTATTCGCCCTACCGTTCGCGGTACTGCGATGAACCCGGTAGATCACCCACACGGTGGTGGTGAAGGTCGTAACTTTGGTAAGCACCCGGTAACCCCGTGGGGCGTTCAAACCAAAGGTAAGAAGACCCGTAGCAACAAGCGTACTGATAAGTTCATCGTACGTCGCCGTAGTAAAAAATAATTAGAGGATAAGCCATGCCACGTTCTCTCAAGAAAGGTCCCTTCATTGACCTGCACTTGCTGAAGAAGGTAGAGAAAGCGGTGGAAAGCGGAGACAAGAAGCCTATTCGGACTTGGTCCCGTCGTTCAACGGTCTTTCCAAATATGATCGGTTTGACCATCGCTGTCCATAATGGTCGTCAGCACGTTCCTGTCTTTGTTTCCGATGAAATGGTCGGTCACAAATTGGGTGAATTCGCGCCGACCCGTACTTATCGCGGCCATGCGGCCGATAAAAAGGCTAAAAAGCGCTAAGGTAGGAGGAAGAGATGGAAACTATCGCTAAACATCGCCACGCTCGTTCTTCTGCTCAGAAGGTTCGCTTGGTAGCGGACCTGATTCGCGGTAAGAAAGTGTCGCAAGCTCTGGAAACTCTGGCCTATACCAACAAGAAAGCTGCTGGTTTGGTTAAGAAGGTACTGGAGTCTGCCATTGCTAACGCAGAACACAACGATGGCGCTGACATCGATGATCTGAAAGTCACGAAGATCTTCGTAGACGAAGGCCCAAGCATGAAGCGCATTATGCCTCGTGCAAAAGGTCGTGCAGATCGCATCCTGAAGCGCACCAGCCACATTACTGTGGTTGTGTCCGATCGCTGAGACTCTGGAGACTAGCAATGGGTCAGAAAGTACATCCTAACGGTATTCGCCTGGGTATTGTCAAACCTTGGAACTCTACTTGGTATGCGAATACCAAAGAATTCGCTGACAACCTGGACAGCGACTTTAAAGTTCGCCAATTCCTGACTAAGGAACTGGTGAAAGCTTCCGTTTCTCGCATCGTTATCGAACGTCCAGCGAAGAGTATCCGTGTGACTATTCACACTGCTCGCCCTGGCATCGTTATCGGCAAGAAAGGTGAAGATGTCGAAAAACTGCGTAAGGTCGTAGCGGATATCGCTGGCGTTCCTGCGCAGATTAACATCGCCGAAGTCCGTAAACCGGAACTGGACGCAAAATTGGTTGCTGACAGCATCACTTCACAGCTGGAACGTCGCGTTATGTTCCGTCGTGCTATGAAGCGTGCTGTACAGAACGCAATGCGTCTTGGCGCTAAAGGTATCAAAGTTGAAGTAAGCGGCCGCCTTGGCGGTGCTGAAATCGCGCGTACCGAATGGTACCGTGAAGGTCGTGTTCCGTTGCATACTCTGCGTGCGGATATCGATTACAACACATCTGAAGCGCACACCACTTATGGTGTAATCGGCGTTAAGGTATGGATCTTCAAAGGTGAGATCTTGGGTGGTATGGCTGCTGTTGAACAACCGGAACCGGCTGCTCAACCTAAAAAGCAGCAGCGTAAAGGCCGCAAGTAAGGAGAATCGCTGATGTTACAACCAAAGCGTACAAAATTCCGTAAGATGCACAAAGGCCGTAACCGTGGCCTGGCGCAGGGTACGGATGTTAGCTTCGGTGAGTTCGGCCTGAAAGCTTGTGGCCGTTGCCGCCTGACGGCTCGTCAAATCGAAGCAGCCCGTCGTGCGATGACACGTGCAATTAAGCGTCAAGGTAAGGTCTGGATCCGTGTATTCCCGGACAAACCGATCACTGAGAAGCCGCTCGAAGTGCGTATGGGTAAAGGTAAGGGTAACGTAGAGTATTGGGTTGCCCTGATCCAGCCAGGAAAAATGTTGTTTGAAATGGCTGGTGTGCCGGAAGAAACTGCTCGCGAAGCATTCAAGCTCGCGGCAGCAAAACTGCCTGTCGGAACCACCTTTGTAACTAAGACGGTGATGTAATGAAAGCACAAGAGCTGCGTGAAAAAAGCGTTGAAGAGCTGAACACTGAGCTGCTCAACCTGCTGCGTGAGCAATTTAATTTGCGCATGCAGGCGGCTAGTGGCCAGCTGCAACAAACTCACCTGTCGAAACAAGTGCGTCGTAATATCGCACGTGTTAAGACTTTACTGACTGAAAAGGCGGGTGCGTAATGACTGACCAAACTCGTACTCTGCAAGGTCGCGTAGTTAGTGACAAAATGGAGAAATCCATGGTTGTTGCTATCGAACGTGTGGTGAAACACCCTATTTATGGGAAATTCATCCGTCGTACGACGAAATTGCATGTACATGACGAGAACAATGAATGTGGAATCGGTGACGTGGTAGAAATCCGCGAATGCCGTCCATTGTCAAAGACTAAGTCTTGGACCCTTGTTCGCGTTGTAGAGAAAGCGATTCTGTAATAGAGTAGCCAACTCGCATAGAATAAACGGCTCAGAAAGTGAGCCGTTTATTTTTTCTACCCATAATTTGGAACCGGTGTTATAATGCCGCGCCCTCATTAGTGGGGCTTTTAAACGACCTATTCTGGGTCCTAAAGTAGTAGTTGACATTAGCGGAGCACTAACATGATCCAAGAACAGACTATGCTGAACGTGGCCGACAACTCCGGTGCACGTCGCGTAATGTGTATCAAGGTTCTAGGTGGCTCGCACCGTCGCTACGCAGGCATCGGCGACATCATCAAGATCACCATTAAGGAAGCAATTCCTCGTGGCAAGGTGAAGAAAGGCGATGTGCTGAAGGCGGTAGTGGTGCGCACCAAGAAGGGTGTACGTCGCCCGGACGGTTCTGTCATTCGCTTCGATGGCAATTCTTGCGTTATTTTAAATAATAACAGCGAGCAGCCAATCGGCACGCGTATTTTTGGGCCGGTAACTCGTGAACTGCGTAATGAGAAGTTCATGAAAATTATCTCTCTGGCACCAGAAGTACTCTAAGGAGCGAACCATGGCAGCGAAAATCCGTCGTGATGACGAAGTTATCGTGCTAACCGGGAAAGACAAAGGTAAGCGCGGTAAAGTAAAGAATGTCCTGTCTGCTGGTAAGGTCATTGTTGAAGGTATCAACCTGGTTAAAAAACATCAGAAGCCGGTTCCGGCCCTGAACCAACCAGGCGGCATTGTTGAAAAAGAAGCTGCTATTCAGGTTTCTAACATTGCGCTGTTCAACGCGACAACCGGTAAGGCTGACCGTGTAGGCTTTAGATTCGAAGACGGCAAAAAAGTACGCTTCTTCAAGTCTAATAGCGAAACTATCAAGTAATTTGGAGTAATACGATGGCGAAACTGCATGATTACTACAAAGACGAGGTGGTCAAACAACTGATGTCTCAGTTTGGCTACAACTCTGTCATGCAAGTCCCTCGGGTCGAGAAGATCACCCTGAACATGGGTGTTGGTGAAGCGATCGCTGACAAGAAACTGCTGGATAACGCAGCAGCTGACTTGACAGCAATCTCCGGTCAAAAACCGTTGATCACCAAAGCCCGCAAATCTGTTGCAGGCTTCAAAATCCGTCAGGGCTATCCGATCGGCTGTAAAGTAACCCTGCGTGGCGAACGCATGTGGGAATTCTTAGAGCGACTGATCTCCATTGCTGTTCCACGTATCCGTGACTTCCGTGGCTTGTCCGCTAAGTCATTCGATGGCCGTGGTAACTACAGCATGGGCGTGCGCGAGCAGATCATCTTCCCGGAAGTCGACTACGATAAAGTCGATCGCGTGCGTGGTTTGGATATTACCATTACCACTACTGCGAAATCCGATGATGAAGGCCGTGCATTGTTGGCTGCTTTTAACTTCCCATTCCGCAAGTAAGGTAGGGTTACTGATGGCTAAGCAATCAATGAAAGCACGCGAAGTTGTTCGCGTGAAACTAGCTAACAAATACCGCGCTAAACGCGAGGAATTAAAAGCTATTATCTCTGGTGTGAACTCATCCGATGAAGAACGTTGGGATGCTGTTCTGAAGCTGCAGTCTCTGCCGCGTGATTCCAGCCCGTCCCGTCAGCGTAACCGCTGCAACCAAACTGGTCGTCCGCATGGTTTCCTGCGGAAGTTCGGGTTGAGCCGTATTAAAGTCCGTGAAACCGCAATGCGCGGTGAAATCCCGGGCCTTAAAAAGGCTAGCTGGTAATTTCACCAATTGAATCACGGGAGTAAATACAGATGAGCATGCAAGATCCGATCGCGGATATGCTGACCCGTATCCGTAACGGTCAAGCCGCGAACAAAGTAGCGGTCACCATGCCTTCTTCCAAACTGAAACTGGCAATTGCCAAGGTTCTGAAAGAAGAAGGTTTTATTGAAGATTTTAAAATCGAAGGCGACACCAAGCCTGAACTGGTCTTAGTACTTAAGTACTTCCAGGGCAAGGCAGTGGTAGAAAGCATTCAACGTATCAGCCGTCCAGGTCTGCGCATCTATAAGAAAAAAGATGAGCTGCCAAAAGTTATGGCCGGTTTGGGTATCGCTGTTATTTCTACCTCTAAAGGTGTTATGACCGATCGTGCAGCTCGCCAGGCTGGTCTTGGTGGCGAGATTATCTGCTACGTAGCTTAATTCGGGAGGAAAGAATGTCTCGTGTTGCAAAAGCACCCGTCGTCATTCCTGCCGGCGTAGAGGTAAAACTCAACGGTCAGGTTATTTCGATAAAGGGTAAAAACGGCGAGCTGACTCGTACCATCCATAGCTCCGTTGTTGTTAAGCAAGAAGAAAATACACTGACTTTCGCTCCACGCGAAGGCGCTGTAGACGGTTGGGCCCAAGCGGGTACCACTCGTGCACTGCTGAACTCAATGGTTATTGGTGTTACCGACGGCTTCACTAAAAAGCTTCAACTGGTAGGCGTAGGTTACCGTGCCGCAGTTAAAGGCAATGTGGTGAATTTGGCCTTAGGCTTCTCTCATCCAGTTGACCATGAATTGCCGGCTGGCATCACTGCAGAGTGCCCGACCCAAACTGAAATCGTGCTGAAAGGCGCAGATAAGCAGGTGATTGGTCAGGTTGCGGCAGATTTGCGTGCCTACCGTCGTCCTGAGCCTTATAAAGGCAAGGGTGTCCGTTACGCCGACGAAGTCGTGCGTACCAAAGAGGCTAAGAAGAAGTAAGGTAACACTATGGATAAGAAAGCAGCTCGTATCCGTCGTGCGACCCGCGCACGCCGCAAGCTCAAAGAACTGGGTGCGACTCGCCTGGTGGTACATCGTACCCCACGCCATATTTACGCGCAGGTTATTGCACCAAACGGTTCTGAAATTTTGGTAGCAGCTTCTACTTTAGAAAAAGCTATCAATGAGCAATTGAAGTACTCCGGCAACAAAGATGCCGCAGCAGCTGTAGGCAAATCTATTGCTGAGCGCGCATTGGAAAAAGGGATTACTAAAGTATCCTTTGACCGTTCCGGTTTCCAATATCATGGTCGAGTCCAGGCACTGGCAGATGCTGCCCGTGAAGCTGGCCTTCAGTTCTAAGGTAGAGGTGTAAGATGTCACACATCGAAAAACAAGCTGGCGAACTGCAGGAAAAGCTGATCGCGGTAAACCGCGTATCTAAAACCGTAAAAGGTGGCCGTATTTTCAGCTTTACCGCACTGACAGTAGTTGGTGATGGTAACGGTCGCGTTGGTTTTGGCTACGGCAAAGCACGCGAAGTTCCAGCAGCGATCCAAAAAGCGATGGAAAAAGCCCGTCGCGCTATGATTAACGTTGCTCTGGATGGCGGCACTCTGCAGCACCCTGTTAAAGGTGCTCATACGGGTTCTCGCGTATTCATGCAACCAGCTTCCGAAGGTACCGGTATCATCGCCGGTGGTGCAATGCGCGCCGTTCTGGAAGTTGCAGGGGTTCATAACGTATTGGCCAAAGCCTATGGTTCCACTAACCCGATCAACGTGGTTCGTGCAACTATTTCAGCTCTGGAAGATATGAAATCCCCAGAAATGGTCGCTGCCAAGCGTGGTAAGTCCGTCGAAGAAATTCTAGGGAAATAACCATGGCAAAGACTATTAAAGTAACTCAAACAAAAAGCAGCATCGGTCGTTTGCCAAAGCATAAGGCAACTCTACTCGGTTTAGGTCTGCGTCGTATTGGTCATACTGTAGAGCGTGAGGATACTCCTGCTGTGCGTGGTATGGTCAACTTGGTTTCCTACATGGTTAAAGTTGAGGAGTAACAGATGCGTTTAAATACTCTGTCTCCGGCTGATGGTGCCAAGCATGCGCCTAAGCGTGTAGGTCGTGGTATCGGTTCTGGCCTGGGTAAAACCGCTGGTCGTGGTCACAAAGGTCAGAACTCACGTTCTGGCGGTGGCGTACGTCGTGGGTTTGAAGGTGGTCAGATGCCGTTATATCGTCGTCTGCCGAAATTCGGCTTCACCTCTCGCAAAGCAATGATCACGGCAGAAGTTCGTCTGTCTGAACTGGCTTTAGTGGAAGGCGACGTAATCGACCTGAACACGCTGAAAGCCGCTAACGTTGTTGGTACCCAGATTGAATTCGCGAAAGTTATGCTTTCAGGCGAAGTCACTCGTCCGGTAACTCTGCGTGGTCTGCGTGTCACCAAAGGCGCTCGTGCTGCTATCGAAGCTGCTGGCGGTAAAATTGAGGAATAAGTAGCAGATGGCTAAGCAACCAGGATTAGATTTTCAAAGTGCTAAAGGCGGATTAGGCGAACTGAAGCGCAGACTTTTGTTTGTTATCGGTGCGCTTATTGTTTTCCGTATCGGCTCTTTTATTCCGATTCCTGGTATCGATGCCACTGTGCTTGCCAAATTGCTCGAGCAGCAGAGAGGCACCATCATTGAAATGTTCAACATGTTCTCTGGTGGTGCTCTCAGTCGTGCTTCGATCTTTGCCCTGGGTATTATGCCGTATATTTCGGCGTCAATTATTATCCAGCTGCTGACGGTGGTTCATCCAGCGTTAGCTGAAATAAAGAAAGAAGGGGAGGCTGGCCGTCGTAAGATTAGCCAGTACACCCGTTATGGCACGTTGGTATTGGCTATATTCCAGTCGATCGGTATTGCTACCGGTCTGCCGAATATGCCTGGGATGCAAGGTCTGGTATTAAATCCAGGCTTTGCCTTCTATTTTACCGCTGTTGTGAGCCTGGTTACCGGGACTATGTTCCTGATGTGGCTGGGTGAACAGATTACTGAACGCGGTATCGGTAACGGTATCTCAATCATAATCTTTGCTGGTATTGTCGCGGGTCTCCCGCCGGCAGTTGGTCATACCATCGAGCAAGCTCGGCAAGGCGACCTGCACTTCCTCCTGTTGCTGTTGGTTGCAGTATTAGTGTTTGCAGTAACCTTCTTCGTTGTTTTCATTGAACGTGGTCAACGTCGTATCGTCGTTAACTATGCGAAACGTCAACAGGGTCGTCGTGTTTATGCAGCACAGAGCACACACTTACCGTTGAAAGTGAATATGGCTGGGGTTATTCCCGCAATCTTCGCTTCCAGCATAATTCTGTTCCCTGCCACGATTGCATCATGGTTTGGGGGCGGGACAGGTTGGAACTGGCTGACGACTATTTCGATGTATTTGCAGCCGGGACAGCCGCTTTATGTGTTACTCTATGCGTCTGCAATCATCTTCTTCTGTTTCTTCTACACGGCGTTGGTGTTTAACCCGCGTGAAACAGCAGATAACCTGAAGAAGTCCGGTGCATTCGTGCCAGGAATTCGTCCGGGAGAGCAAACGGCGAAGTACATCGATAAAGTAATGACGCGTCTGACCTTAATTGGTGCGATGTATATTACTTTCATCTGCCTGATCCCGGAGTTCATGCGTGACGCGATGAAAGTACCATTTTACTTTGGTGGTACCTCACTACTAATCGTAGTTGTGGTCATCATGGACTTTATGGCTCAAGTGCAAACTCTAATGATGTCGAGTCAGTACGAGTCTGCATTGAAGAAAGCAAATCTGAAAGGCTATAATCGCTAATCAGATATGTTTGAGAAGTTACGGAGAGTAAAAATGAAAGTTCGTGCTTCCGTCAAGAAATTATGTCGTAACTGCAAAATTGTTAAGCGTAACGGTGTCGTTCGCGTAATCTGCAGTGCCGAACCAAAGCATAAACAGCGTCAAGGCTGATTTATCTTGCATATTTTTCTTGCAAAGTTGGGTTGAGCTGGCTAGATTAGCCAGCCAATCTTTTGTATGTGACAGCAATGCTATTTGAGTATCCTGAAAACGGGCTTTTCAGAATGGTATTGCCGTATAAAATAGTAGGAGTGCATAGTGGCCCGTATAGCAGGCATTAACATTCCTGATCAGAAACATACTGTTATCGCTTTAACCGCGATCTACGGTATCGGTAAGACCCGTTCACAGGCTATCTGTGTCGCTGCGGGTATTGCTGAAAATGTTAAGATCAGTGAGCTGTCTGAAGAGCAAATCGAGAAGCTGCGTGACGAAGTTGCCAAGTACGTTGTAGAAGGTGATCTGCGTCGTGAGGTGACCCTGAGCATCAAGCGTCTGATGGACCTTGGGACTTATCGTGGTTTGCGTCATCGTCGTGGTCTACCAGTTCGCGGTCAGCGTACTAAGACCAACGCACGTACCCGTAAGGGTCCGCGTAAACCGATCAAGAAATAATCGGGGTGATTGAATAATGGCAAAGGCACCTATTCGTGCACGCAAGCGTGTAAGAAAGACAGTCTCTGACGGTGTGGCTCATATCCATGCTTCTTTCAACAACACCATCGTTACCATTACTGATCGTCAGGGTAACGCTTTGGGTTGGGCAACAGCCGGTGGTTCCGGTTTCCGTGGTTCTCGTAAATCTACTCCGTTTGCAGCGCAAGTTGCAGCAGAGCGCTGCGCAGAAGCAGTGAAAGAATACGGTATTAAGAACCTGGAAGTTATGGTTAAAGGACCTGGTCCTGGTCGTGAGTCAACTATTCGCGCGTTAAACGCGGCTGGTTTCCGCATCACTAATATTACTGATGTGACTCCGATTCCTCATAACGGTTGTCGTCCGCCGAAAAAGCGCCGCGTATAACGTTGCTTTTAGGTTTGTTGGAGAGAGAAAATGGCAAGATATTTGGGTCCTAAGCTCAAGCTGAGCCGTCGTGAGGGCACAGACCTGTTCCTTAAGTCTGGCGTTCGCGCGATTGACACCAAGTGTAAGATTGAACAACCACCTGGTCAGCATGGTGCGCGTAAACCGCGTCTGTCTGATTACGGTGTGCAGTTACGTGAAAAACAAAAAGTTCGCCGTATCTATGGTGTTCTGGAGCGTCAATTCCGTAACTACTATAAAGAAGCAGCACGTCTGAAAGGCAACACAGGTGCAAACCTGTTGCAATTGCTGGAAGGCCGTCTGGACAACGTAGTTTACCGTATGGGCTTTGGCGCAACTCGTGCTGAATCACGTCAGCTGGTTAGTCATAAAGCTATCATGGTAAATGGTCGCGTTGTTAACATCGCTTCTTATCAGGTATCTCCGAATGACGTAGTCAGCATCCGTGAGAAAGCTAAAAAGCAGTCTCGTGTGAAGGCAGCTTTGGAGCTGGCTGAGCAGCGTGAAAAGCCGACTTGGCTGGAAGTTGATGCTGTTAAGATGGAAGGTGTGTTCAAACGTATTCCTGAACGTACTGATCTGTCTGCGGACATTAACGAACACCTGATCGTCGAGCTTTACTCCAAGTAAAGCTTAGTACCAAAGAGAGGACACAATGCAGGGTTCTGTGACAGAGTTTCTAAAACCGCGCCTGGTAGATATCGAGCAAGTCAGTTCGACGCACGCCAAGGTGACCCTTGAGCCGTTAGAGCGTGGCTTTGGCCATACTCTCGGCAACGCACTGCGCCGTATTCTGCTTTCATCTATGCCGGGTTGCGCGGTGACCGAGGTTGAGATTGATGGTGTACTGCATGAGTACAGCACCAAAGAAGGCGTACAGGAAGATATCCTGGAGATCCTGCTCAACCTGAAAGGGCTGGCGGTGAGAGTTCAAGGAAAAGATGAAGTTATACTTACCCTGAATAAGTCTGGCATTGGCCCTGTGACTGCAGCCGATATCACCCATGATGGTGATGTCGAAATCGTCAAGCCGCAACACGTGATCTGCCACCTGACCGATGAAAACGCATCTATTAGCATGCGTATCAAAGTTCAGCGCGGTCGTGGTTATGTGCCGGCTTCTGCCCGAATTCATTCGGAAGAAGATGAGCGCCCAATTGGTCGTCTGTTAGTAGACGCATGCTATAGCCCTGTAGAGCGTATTGCCTACAATGTTGAAGCAGCGCGTGTAGAACAGCGTACCGACTTGGACAAGCTGGTCATCGAGATGGAAACCAATGGTACGATCGATCCTGAAGAGGCGATCCGCCGTGCGGCCACTATCTTGGCTGAACAACTTGAAGCTTTCGTTGACCTACGTGATGTACGTCAGCCGGAAGTCAAAGAAGAGAAGCCAGAGTTCGATCCGATCTTGCTGCGCCCTGTTGACGATCTGGAATTGACTGTCCGCTCTGCTAACTGCCTCAAGGCAGAAGCTATCCACTACATCGGTGATCTGGTACAGCGTACCGAGGTTGAGTTGCTGAAAACGCCGAACCTGGGTAAAAAATCTCTTACTGAGATTAAAGACGTGCTTGCGTCACGTGGTCTGTCTCTGGGCATGCGCCTGGAAAACTGGCCGCCAGCAAGTATTGCTGACGAGTAACCGGATCACAGGTTAAGGTTTTACTGAGAAGGATAAGGTCATGCGCCATCGTAAGAGTGGTCGTCAACTGAACCGTAACAGCAGCCATCGCCAGGCTATGTTCCGTAACATGGCCGGCTCTTTGGTTCGTCATGAGATCATCAAGACGACCCTGCCGAAAGCGAAAGAGCTGCGTCGCGTTGTTGAGCCGCTGATTACTCTTGCCAAGACCGACAGCGTTGCTAATCGTCGTCTGGCATTCGCCCGTACTCGTGATAACGAGATCGTGGCAAAACTGTTTAACGAGCTAGGCCCGCGTTTCGCGAGCCGCGCCGGTGGTTACACTCGCATTCTTAAGTGTGGCTTCCGTGCAGGCGACAACGCTCCGATGGCTTACATCGAGCTGGTTGATCGTGCTGCGTCTGAAGCAGAAGTAGTAGCTGCAGAGTAATCTGTGAACGCGTAAAAAAACCGGGCTTGCCCGGTTTTTTTACGTCTATTGACAGCCCTGCCCAAAATAAGACCGTCTTAGCCGTTCTTCGTGATTATTTCCCTCGCTTATTATCTGCATCCTAATGCGTTATGCTATGTATATCGGTTAAAGCTGGGAACTACGTGTATGTCATTAACTGATGAATGGGCTGAAAGGCACATAATGGATGCGCAAAAAAAGGGTGAACTTGAAAATTTGCCCGGTTTTGGTGTGCCCCTGGAACTTGATGATGATACTCATATTCCTACTGAGCTTAGGGTCAGTTATCGAATTCTGAAGAATGCTGGCTATATTCCCGTCGAGTTACAAGATCGGCAAGAAGCACTGACTATTATTCATCTACTCGCGCAATTAGATCACAATGAAGCGGAGTATCAGAAATTATCGAAGCGGCTGGGTTTACTCGAACTGAAGTTGAAACAAGCGGGATTGAATACCGATTTTTTGCACGGTGATTATCAGCTGCCATTATCCGAAAAACTGTCTGGAGAATCAGGATGTTGAAAATAGGTCAATTGGCCAAGCTGGCCGATGTCACACCTGATACGGTGCGATATTATGAAAAACAGGGAATGATGGAACATGGCATTCGTACTGAAGGCGGTTATCGCTTATATAATGAACAGGATTTACAGCGTTTACGCTTTATCCGATATGCCAAACAGTTAGGTTTTACTCTGGAGACGATCGCGGAACTATTATCGATCCGAGTCGATCCTGAGCATCATACATGTCAGGAATCCAAATCGATCGTCGATTCCAGACTCAGTGAAGTTGAGGGGAAAATTAAAGAATTGCAGAAAATGCGGGAATCTCTCAAACGTTTAAGCGATGCCTGTTGCGGTAGCCACCATACCAGCACTTACTGTTCGATCTTAGAAGCGCTGGAGCAAGGCGCTACGGACGAAACCTCGCGAAACTAAATTTGTTTGCCTAGTTATTTCATTACTGGACGAACAGCAGTATGATTCGAACGTTTTTCAAACAATGTTTATTACAATGAGGATCTACCATGACTACTTACCGTCACACTAAAGGCAAAATTAAAGATAATGCTCTGGAAGCATTGTTACATGACCCACTGTTCAGGCAGCGAATAGAGAAAAATAGTAAAGGGAAAGGCAGCTATCAGCGTAAAACAAAACACGCGAAAGGCGGTAACTGGGAGGCCAGTGGCAAACAATCAGCAGATTCTTTACCACTGGCCTTCTGGTTTTAAGGAATAAAAAAAGCCATCTTACGATGGCTTTTGACGTACTGAAATCGTGATTATTTAGTTTGTTGTTCTTTTAATAAATCACGAATCTCGGCTAATAACTTTTCTTCCGTAGTTGGTGCCGGTGGTACCGCTGGTTCTTCTGCTTTTTCGCGACGCATTTTATTCATCAGCTTAATTGCAGAGAAGATTGCCAGTGCAACGATAACGAAATCAAAAATGCTTTGAATAAATGAACCATAATTCATGACAACTGCAGGAATCGCACCTTGGGCTTCACGTAGTACGAAATGGAATTGTTTGAAGTCCACGCCGCCTAATAACAGTCCTAGAGGTGGCATGATAATATCTGCGACCAGCGAGGAAACAATCTTCCCGAAAGCGGCACCGATAATAACACCGACCGCCAAATCAACCACATTCCCACGCATGGCAAATTCACGAAATTCTTTCATAAAGCTCATAGCAACACCCCTTCAAAATTAAACGAAACAATCTTAACTAACAGAAATCCCTGTACCTCAAGAATTATAGGAAATTTTTCATCCTTTCCCATGGGAATAGTTTTAATTAATTCACTCGTCCCTGAAATTAAGATTATAGCCTTATAAGAAGAATGGGCTTGGTTGGAACAAGCGTTCAACGTCAGGAACGAATTTTTTATCGGTAATAAACATTACAACGTGGTCACCTTGTTGAATAACCGAGCTGCTATTAGCGATAAGCACTTCATCTCCACGTACAATAGCGCCAATCGTAGTACCCGGCGGTAATTTAATATCTTCAACCACTCGTCCTACTACTTTAGATGTACTTTCATCACCATGAGCGACAGCTTCGATAGCTTCTGCTACGCCGCGTCGCAGTGAAGACACGCTAACAATATCTGCTTTGCGCACATGGCCGAGCAGTGCGGAAATCGTGGCTTGCTGTGGTGAAATGGCAATATCAATTACACTGCCTTGCACTAAATCTACATAAGCACTGCGTTGAATGAGCACCATGGCTTTTTTGGCCCCCATACGTTTGGCTAGCATGGCAGACATAATATTAGCTTCGTCATCATTGGTGATGGCAATAAATACATCGACTTGCTCAATGTGTTCTTCGGCTAATAATTCCTGATCTGAGGCATCACCGTAAAATACGATAGTGTCGTGTAGCATCTCCGCTAATTCAGCCGCTCGCTGCTGGTCACGTTCAATTAATTTTACGCTGTAGTCTTTTTCTAATCGTAATGCCAATCCGGCGCCGACGTTACCACCGCCAACAATCATAATTCGCTTATAGGGTTTTTCCAGTCGCTGTAATTCACTCATTACTGCGCGAATGTGCTGGGAGGCGGCGACAAAAAAGACTTCATCACCGGCTTCGATAATAGTTGAACCCTGTGGACGAATAGGTCGGTCTTGACGAAATATAGCCGCTACTCGCGTATCAATATGCGGCATATGTTCGCGTAGTGAAGATAAGGCATTGCCCACCAGAGGACCGCCGTAATAAGCTTTTACTGCGGCAATACTGACCTTACCTTCGGCAAAATTAACTACCTGAAGTGCGCCAGGATATTCAATCAGCTTATATATATAATCGATTACTAACTGTTCCGGCGATATAAGATGATCAATTGGGACAGCTTCCGGTAGGAAAAGCTTCTCAGATTCACGGATATATTCAGGAGAGCGAATACGAGCGATACGGTTAGGTGTATTAAATAATGAGTAGGCGATCTGACAGGCGATCATGTTGGTTTCATCGGAGTTAGTGACAGCAACCAGCATATCTGCATCTTCTGCGCCGGCTTCTCTCAGCACCCGTGGGTGCGAACCGTGACCTTGTACTACGCGCAGATCGAACTTGTCCTGTAATTGACGAAGCCGATTGGTATTGGTATCCACAACGGTAATATCGTTGTTTTCACCGACCAAATTTTCTGCCAGCGTCCCGCCAACCTGTCCCGCACCGAGAATAATTATTTTCATCGCGTTCTCTGTTTACCCTGAAAGTAGGCCCGAAGGCCTAACAATAACCGCTACTCTGAGGTTTGATTAGCCTTTAATTAGCTTAGCGTAAAAGAAGCCATCACCGTCTTCCGGGTGAGGAAGGTTTTGTTTACCGGGATGAGCCGCTGAGCCTGTTTCTACTAAACGCGCTTCCGGATGGCGCTGCAAGAATGCGGCGATCTGCTGTTGGTTTTCTTCCGGCAAAATTGAGCAGGTTGCGTAAACCATCACGCCATCTTTCTTCAGCTTAGGCCAAATAGCCTCAAGAATTTCTGACTGCAATTGGGCAAGATCGGCAATATCGCTGTCACGGCGCAGCCATTTGATATCTGGATGACGACGAATCACGCCGGTGGCAGAGCAAGGCGCATCCAAAAGGATACGATCGAATAGCTTATCTTCGCACCAGTCATCAGGTGTACGACCATCACCGACCTTAACCACCGCATTCAGTTGCAGGCGTTGCAGATTTTCTTTTACGCGGCTAAGACGTTGTTCATCAATATCTACCGCCAATACGTGCGCTTTGGGAGCGGCTTCGAGAATATGGGTGGTTTTACCGCCGGGTGCAGCGCATAAATCGAGGATCTGTTCGCCGTTCTGCGGATCGAGCAGATCAACGCAGCCTTGAGCTGAGGCGTCTTGCACCGTCACCCAACCCTGAGCAAAACCAGGCAGATCGTTTACCGCACATGGAGTGATCAAACGAACGGCATCGGCGTATTCAGCGTGAGGTTCCGCTTCAATACCCGCTTGTTGCATCAATTCCAGATAATCTGCTCGGCTATGGTGTAAGCGACTAACGCGCAGCCACATCGGCGGTTTTTGATTGTTGGCATCGATGATTTGCTGCCATTGCTCCGGGTAGGCTTTTTTAATTCGAGCCAGTAACCAGCTTGGATGCAAATAGCGGCTGTCATGATTGGCTGCGCGTTCCAACAACTCTACCTGCTGGCGTTGGAATTGGCGCAATACGCCATTAATCAAACCTTTAAGCTGTGGTCGCTTTAGGGCTACGGCGCCTTCTACCGTTTCAGCCAAAGCCGCATGAGGTGGGATCCGGGTGTACAGCAATTGGTAAATGCCCACCATGATCAGGTAATGAAAGACCCGCTGTTTACCCGTCATCGGACGTGCCATTAGCTGCTGAATACACCATTCCAGCTGCGGCAGCACGCGTAAAGTCCCAAAACACAACTCCTGCAACAGCGCGCGGTCTTTATCGGAGATATTTTTCTGGAGACCAGGAAGGACGGTGCTGAGAGATTGCCCTTGATCCAGTACCTGGCTAATTGCTTTGGCAGCGATGCTGCGGAGGTTATATGTGTTTTTCATAGCCAAAAAAGCTGACAAATGTCAGCAAAATAAAGGGAAAGAATAGCCCGATAGTGAAGTATCGGGCGATGAAGTCGTTGTTAAAATTCGTCGGTTATGCCAACTGATTACCGACGGTAAACCATTCGCGTCGCGAATTGAGCAAATCTGCCGCCGACATCGGTTTCTTCCCTGCTGGCTGCAACTGAGTAATATTCAGCACGCCGTCAGCCGTCGCCACCTGAATACCCTGTTTATCCGCCTGTACTATGGTGCCGGGTAAAGTATTAGATGCCGCGGGTAGAACATGAGCTTGCCAAACTTTTATCGGCTGTTCGTCGATGACAAAATAGCTAACCGGCCAGGGATTAAAGGCGCGAATGCAGCGTTCTAGCTGAGCAGCAGAAAGTGACCAGTTCAGTCTGGCTTCCTCTTTGCTCAGTTTTTCCGCATAAGTCACCAGACTTTCATCCTGTACTTCCGGTTTGGCTTTACCTTCCGCTAACAGTTGTAGCGTGGCCAGCATACCCTGTGGCCCAAGTTCAGCGAGTTTGTCGTATAGGCTCGCGCTGGTATCTTCCGGCTGTATATCGCAGGCAATTTTATACAGCATATCGCCGGTATCTAACCCGACGTCCATTTGCATAATAGTGACACCGGTTTCTTTGTCCCCAGCCCAGAGTGAACGCTGGATTGGCGCAGCTCCACGCCAACGGGGCAGCAGAGAACCGTGTACGTTAATACAACCTAAACGTGGCATATCCAACACCGCTTTTGGCAGGATGAGGCCATAAGCCACCACGACCATGATATCGGCGTTAAGATCGGCTACCAGATGCTGATTTTCTTCTGGCCGCAGAGATTTTGGCTGAAAAACAGGAATATCGTGTTGCTCAGCTAAAACCTTTACCGGGCTTGGAGTGAGTTTGTTACCTCGGCCAGCAGGGCGATCGGGTTGAGTGAAAACCCCGATAATCTGGTGCTTGGAAGAAAGTAGCGCGTCAAGATGACGCGCTGCAAAATCAGGCGTTCCGGCAAAAATAATCCGCAATGAATCAGACACGTTTGGTTTCCTGCATAAAAAAGGATTAGTTAGCGCGCGCGTTGAGCTTAGCCAGTTTTTCCAGCTTTTGGCGGATACGCTGACGCTTCAGAGGCGACAGATAGTCCACGAACAGTTTGCCAACCAAATGATCCATTTCGTGCTGGATACAGATCGCTAACAGATCGTCTGCTTCCAGTTCAAAAGGTTTCCCATCACGGTCCAAGGCTCTGACTTTGACTTTTTCTGCGCGAGGAACCAGGGCGCGTTGCTCAGGAATAGAGAGGCAGCCTTCTTCAATACCGGTTTCACCGCTTTTTTCCAGCAGCTCAGGGTTGATTAAGACCAGGCGCTGATCGCGGTTTTCAGAAACATCGATAACGATAATCTGCTGATGGACATCTACTTGCGTAGCGGCAAGCCCAATGCCTTCCTCTGCGTACATGGTATCGAACATATCGTCCACGATGCGTTGGATTTCTGCATTGACTTCTTTTACCGGCGCAGCAACTTTGCGCAGCCGGTCGTCTGGGTAATGTAACACCTGTAATACTGACATAAATATCTAGATCTGCGTCCGATTGGTGAATGATATTCAGTCTCTATTCTAGACATTTTTGGCTCCGATTGACAGCATCGACTACCAATTGAACAAATTGATGTTGACAGACAAATCCGCCAGGGAGGGGGAATGTTAGCAACGGAGCTATGGCTAAGGATCAATGGAGTTCAGGGGCTTGATACCAGCAAAAGTCGCTTACTAGGGATTGGGTTGCTAAAACTCAGTGATATCAGCGCAGAAGCACTACGGAAATCGGGGCTTTATGATAAACAAATTCAACAATTTTGGAGCCTAAACCCGCGTTATATCGAGAAGACGTTATCCTGGCTGGAACAACCTGGCCACCATTTACTGGTCTATGGTCAGCCTGGCTATCCAGCGCAGTTAATGGCGATTTTATCGCCCCCTTTGCTGTTGTTTGTTTCTGGAAATAAAGAGCTATTACCTGCATCGCAGATAGCGATGGTTGGCAGTCGGAGTTACAGCCATTACGGAGAGCGTTGGGCGCGTTATTTTGCTGCTGAACTTGCTCAAAGTGGCCTGGCGATTACTAGCGGGTTGGCGTTAGGAATTGATGGTATTTGCCATCAGGCAGTATTGGGTTGCGGTGGTAAAACTATTGCGGTTCTAGGGAGTGGGCTTGCCAATATTTATCCCAAGCGGCACGGGCGATTGGCGCAAGAAATTGAGGCAAATGGCGGTGCGCTGGTTTCTGAGTTTTTATCTACGGCATTACCTATTGCCGCTCATTTCCCTCGGAGAAACCGAATTATAAGTGGGCTAAGCGCGGGGGTGATCGTCATTGAAGCAACGCGTAAAAGTGGCTCTTTGATTACGGCTCGGTATGCTTTGGAGCAAGGCCGGGAAGTTTTCTCTCTACCCGGCTCACTCGATAGCTCTGGGAGTGAAGGGACACACTGGCTGATTCAGCAAGGAGCGAACCTGGTTTGCCATCCGCGGGAGGTCATTGAGCAGCTGGGGAGTTCCTTACATTGGCTACCTTTGCCTATGGAAGAAATTATTTCTGCGCCAGAACCGCAACTTGAATTGCCATTTCCTGATGTGTTGGCTAACGTAGAATATGAGGTGACACCCATTGATGTCGTCGCCGAACGTGCCGGCCATACTGTGCCAGAAATCGTAGTGAAATTACTCGAGCTGGAGTTAGCAGGGTGGATCGCAGCTGTACCCGGCGGCTATGTCCGAATAAGGAGGGCAGGCCATGTTCGACGTTTTGATGTACCTATTTGAAACATACATGCATAACGACACCGAAATGCTCGCCGATCAGGACAAAATTACTGACGATCTAGCGGATGCGGGTTTCTATCGTGAAGACATCTATAACGCCTTGAATTGGCTGGAGGCGTTGGCTGATTTACAGGAAGGTGAAATAGCGCCTTATCAGTACAGTGCCGATCCTTTGGCGCTTCGTATCTATACTCCTGAAGAAATCATGAAGTTGGACGTCGAATGCCGTGGTTTTATCCTATTCCTCGAACAAATTAATGTGCTAAAACTCGATACCCGCGAAATGGTTATTGATCGTATTATGGCGCTCGATTCAGCCGAGTTTGATCTGGAAGATCTTAAATGGGTGGTGCTGATGGTGCTGTTCAACGTGCCTGAATATGAAAATGCCTATCAACAGATGGAAGAATTGCTCTTTGAAGTTAATGAGGGTTATCTGCACTAGGTGGTAATATCGGCGCAGATTAATCGATTAGAGAAAGCGTTATGACAAAAACTGCAACTGCGAAGGATAATGGGTCCTGCCCTGAGTGTGGGTCAGCATTAGTGATCCGCCGCGGTGGTCATGGCCCGTTTCTTGGTTGTTCTCATTACCCCGAATGCCAATATATGCGGCCGTTAAAGGCGCAGGCGGACGGACACATAGTTAAAGTGTTGGAAGGGCAGGAATGTCCGAAGTGTCAGGCGGTATTGGTGTTACGACAAGGGCGCTACGGTATGTTTATTGGCTGTAGCAAATATCCTGAATGTGACCATACCGAAGTTATCGATAAACCAGATGAAACATCTATTACTTGCCCACAATGCGGTAAGGGAAAACTGTTGCAACGTAAATCCCGTTTTGGAAAGGTTTTTCACGCTTGTAATCGCTATCCTGACTGCCAATTTGCGCTTAATCAGCAACCTATAGCCGGAGAATGTGCCCATTGCCACTACCCGCTTCTAATGGAAAAACGCACTGCGCAGGGCGTGAAGCGTTTTTGTGCTAGCAAATTATGTGGGAAACCAGTGGCAATCGAGTAAGAACCCATGTGTAAAGAAGATATCTCCCTTTTTGAAGGTGTACTGCAAGCTTTGCAGCAAGAAGACGTTATTGCCTATCCAACTGAGGCTGTATTCGGCCTGGGTTGCGATCCCGATAGTGAAAAAGCGGTAAATGCTTTGCTGGCGTTAAAACAGCGTCCCTGGCAGAAAGGGCTGATTCTGATTGCAGCAAATTATGAGCAACTCTTGCCTTATATTGATGACTCGCAGTTAGATGAAACGCAACGCGCAACAATATTTGCCAGCTGGCCCGGTCCGGTGACATGGGTTATTCCAGCCAGGAAAACGACGCCTCGTTGGCTGACGGGGCACTTTGACTCTCTGGCCGTTCGGGTTAGCGACCATCCCTTAGTGCAACAGTTGTGTACCTATTATGGAAAGCCTCTGGTTTCAACCAGCGCGAACCTCAGTGGGTTAGAGCCTTGCCGTACGGAAGAAGAGGTTCGAAAGCAGCTTGGAACCGATCTGGCAGTATTGTCCGGGCTGGTGGGCGGGCGTTTAAATCCATCTGAAATTCGTGATGCCCTCACCGGTGAGCGTTTCCGTCAAGGTTAAGGAAAGAGAGTGGAACAACCGTTTGCAGTTTTTGGCAATCCGATAGCCCATAGTAAGTCGCCGCGAATACATGCCCTTTTTGCCGCCCAAACGGGTATTGAGCATCATTACGGAACGGTGCTGGCTCCTCATGATGAGTTCGAAACAACGCTGGCTACGTTTTTTGCTCAGGGGGCGAAAGGTGCAAATATCACCACGCCATTTAAAGAGCGGGCTTATGCAGCATCGGCGGAGTTAACTGAGCGTGCCGAATTTGCCGGTGCGGTGAATACCTTAAAGGTTTTGGAAGATGGCCGCTTACTCGGAGATAACACCGATGGTATCGGTTTGCTCAGCGATCTGGAGCGTTTGGAGCTGATCAAGCCGCAGGATCGTATCCTGCTGGTCGGTGCCGGTGGCGCTGCGCGTGGCGTGATCCTGCCTCTGCTTTCTTTTGGTTGTAAGATCGTTATTACTAACCGAACTTTTAGTCGGGCGCAGCAGTTATCCGAAGTGTTTAGGCACCTTGGCGAAATAGAAGCAGTAGAAATGGCAGATCTTGAAGGGCAGTGCTTCGATCTTGTTATTAATGCTACAGCTTCGGGCATTCATGGCGACGTTCCCGCACTCCCTGCTTCTCTTATTGCCCCAAACACTCGTTGTTACGATATGTTTTATCAACAGGGAGATACGCCCTTCCTTACTTGGGCCTCCGCGTTGGGAGCAACGC
This sequence comes from Yersinia sp. J1, assembly GCF_050586585.1. NCBI lineage: Bacteria > Pseudomonadati > Pseudomonadota > Gammaproteobacteria > Enterobacterales > Yersiniaceae > Yersinia > Yersinia sp. J1. Next base: position 945 of record NZ_JBOBDP010000021.1, on the reverse strand, counting down.
AGTATGCCGATGGTTTAGGAATGTTGGTAGGGCAGGCGGCGCATGCGTTTTATCTTTGGCATGGCGTGATGCCGGAGATTACGCCGGTATTAGCGCTTTTGAGCGAAGAACTCGGCCACTGATTGGCATAGGTGTCGTTTTATTTAGGCATCAGATATATGTCTATATAGAGGGAGTCTATTGTTTCCCTCTATATAGATAGAGAACAAGAAGGGGGGTATTACTTTTCTTCAGCCAGGTAATCATCTTTCCAACGTACATAGTTGTTTGCCGAGTAAATCAATCCTTCCAGCTCTGCGGGGGTTAACGGACGAATCTGCTTAGCCGGGCTTCCCATATAAAGGTAACCACTGACTAATCTTTTACCGGGCGCAACTAAACTGCCAGCGCCAATCATCACATCATCTTCTATAACCGCGCCATCCAGCAGAATCGAACCCATCCCGACTAATACGCGATTACCAATCGTGCAGCCGTGAAGCATCGCTTTATGTCCGACGGTCACGTCTTCGCCGATGATAAGAGGATGACCTGTAGGGTTGTATTCGGACTGATGGGTGACATGCAAGACGCTTCCATCCTGAATATTGGTGCGAGCACCAATTTTGACCTGATTTACATCGCCGCGAATAGCAACTAACGGCCACACGCTGACGTCATCACCGAGCAAAACATTGCCGATCACTACGCTCGATTTATCGATCATTACCTTCTGGCCAAGGATCGGAGTGTAATTTAGGTAACGACGAATAGAATCAGACATAACAAAGCCCCGTAATAAGATCATAATTTACTGGCAATACTATCCTTTGCTGGTGGAATTACAACCAGACAGCCGGTTGGATCGAGCCGAAAATGGCGGAGATCGTGCAAGATCTACCCGTAAGGAGCGAAAAGTATTCAAACAGTAGAAAAAGGCGAAAAAAGAGTTGTGCAAAAAATTCG
>NZ_JBOBDP010000020.1:0-54172 GCF_050586585.1 Yersinia sp. J1 | reverse complement strand
TCCTGTAAAGACAGGCAATAACGGCTAATTATCGGATAGAAATCCCCGGTTTTCTATCCGATAAAAATTGCCAACAAAAAACCCGCCTTGTGCGGGTTTTCTGGTTTTATAGGAAATTAAATGGCCTGCGCTGACGATGTATATAGCTGGAATAGTGGCACATTAAGATTTTGTAGCAGAAACCAAAAATAACATTGGGCGCTCTTTTTCTTCATCCAATGCCGGTTGTTCTGCAATTTGCTGCGCCGTAGGCCCCCATTCTTCAAGGCGATGTAGAGTAAAGCCGGCGTCTATCAAGAGATTAATATAAGTGGCTAACGTACGATGCTGCTTAATCACTCCGTCTGCCAGCCAATTGGTGACGCGGTTGCCTTCGGCCTGATAATGATTAACCGGCCATGATCTTTGGCCTTTATCATCAGTTAACCAACCCTGCTGGATCGGTGCGCTAAAAATAGGGTGTTCGGCAGAGAAAACAAATTTCCCACCGGGTTTAAGAGAGCGAAAAATCGTGTCGAACAGTGCCGATAGATTAACGACATAATGCAAAGCTAATGAGCTATAGACTAAATCGTAGTTATTTTCCGGTAATTTAAGTTGTTCCAGATCCTCACGGCAGTAGCTTATTTTGCTGTCGTCGGTCATTTCATTGGCCTTGGCCAGCATTTTGGCGGAAACATCAATACCTTTAACTTCCCGAGCACCTTGCTCGCGGGCATAACGGCAGAACCAACCGTAGCCGCAACCTAAATCAATAACGTTAAGATCGTGTAGGTCGGGTAGCATTTTGGCAATCGATGGCCATTCTGGTGCGCCGTTTAACCCCTGAGTTGAACGATTCAATTGTGCGTAGCCAGCGAAAAATGCCGGGTTATCATAAATATTCTGAGCCATATCTGCTCCAAAAGTCGTTAGGATAAACTGAAGTTTATTATTAAGGCGTTTTTCCAGGGCAGTTTAACAAGAGGATTTTAATCTTAATGCACTGCGCCAGTGGGAAAATAAGGATAGCGCCGAAACAGACGGCGCTATCTGAGTAATAGGCTTTTTAGGATTTCAGTAGAGGTCAAAAGACGCAAACTGAAGGCTTACCAGCCAAAGCGAGCGCCACCGTCGGTAGAGTTGTCCTGTTGACCGCGTTGTTGAACCTGCTGCATTCGACGGTCAGTCTGGCCTTTTTCATTTATCACATGGCCAGAACTCATATATTTACCACGACATTCTGCTGAGGTCTTATCGTGACACTGATAGTAAGAATCAGCATCGGAAGAGCTTGAACATCCGGCAACTAATGTGGCGCAAGCCAGCAAAAAAACTATTTTCAAGTCCATTCATTTCCCCTTAAATTCCGTTTACCTTATTGTTGCTCAGTAAAGATAAATATATCAGCAACGAGAATAATATTACCTCCAGTTTGCATTGAAATCTATTATTGATGATTAGTAACGGATTTATCTCGCGGAACTATTACGCTATTTGAACGCGCAATCACAGCCCCTATGGGCACAATAGGGCAATATACTTTGGTACGACGACATTGACATTATAGAAAGGGGCGTTTATGCAAGTGAGACAAGCCAGAGTAGAAGAAGCCGAGGCGCTATGGGCGCTAAGAAATAATGCCCTTAGGAGTGGCTGTCGGAACGTTTATGATCAGGCCACGCTTGCGGCTTTTACGCCAGATGTCATGCCATCGGGATTTCCTCCGGTCATCATGGCCAATCCATTTTTTGTTATAGATGATGAAGCAGGGATCTGTCCCGTTGGTTCAGGCTTTCTCGATCTTAAAAATCATTCTGTGGAAGCGGTATTTACGCGGGATACCTATCAGGGAAAAGGCGTGGGTTCACGGATACTGGATGCTATTAAACAGGAGGCTATTGCCCGCGGTATTAATACCCTGAGGCTTTCCTCAACCCCCAACGCTTTGGCATTTTATTTACGCCATGATTTTAATTTGCTGCGTGAGGGCGAGTATTTTTCACCGTCAGCGCAAAAATATTTGCAGTGTTTTGAGATGGAATGGCGGCGATAAAAATTGAATTAAGCTAAATGCTACATTTTGCCCTTTGAACAGGCGTTTGAGCTAGGGAGTTAAATTCCTCAGCGCCGTGTCTGTCACTAAAAAATGTAGAGATAAAGGGGTTTAACACTGCCATATCCAAAATTTTTATTCTTTTATTGTCAATTGATTAGAGCAGTTTTGGCAGCAGACTGGTTAATCAACTAATCATATTGCTTAAATAGACGATTTGGCATATACACTCACGCAATTTTATAAATTATTAAAAATTGCTGAGCGCTAAGGCTGATTGTTAAATGAAAAGTATAGGGATAGCCATATTAACCGGGATGTTGACGTTGGGAAGCGGTGCTCAGGCAGCTGAAACTCAATCTTACTTCTTCGATGGCAAAATGCTGGCTCACCCGGTTATTTATGGTGCCAGAGAAGGCACCGCCGTGATCGCCTTTATTAAAGAGGCCAATGGGGTTAACGGATATTATTGTCTGTGTGAGGACGAAGCTAACCCGGATCCTACACAGCGTACGCTGGATCGTTTTGGCCATGCCAGTATTGAGTCGGTCTTTTTCTTCGATATGGATAACGCTGGCCCGCTGACCTTGGTATTAAGTAAAACCGGCAAGGCCTATCAATTACGAGCTTATCGCTATTGGGAGAATGGTCGCGGTTTTGTTAAAGTCGATAAATTGCAGTCTGCCCTCGATAAGATTATCAGCAATCAAAAAGCGCCGACGGCGGTGATGATTAAAACCGCATTAGCTAAATTGACGCCATTCGACCTCGCTATAACTTACCAGCCGACCGGAATTGCGGAATTTGACGCGATCGATCATTTGCAGGGGAAATTGGTCAGCTACTTTAATGAAGACGAGCAACCCATACCTGAACCTAAAGATCTCTTCTCTACCGACGCGGTATTTTATAAAAAAACATACCAGCAAAAAGAAGGGCTTTTCCTGACTGTTACTTATATCCGCTGGGTATTTAGCGAAGAAGATGCGCGCCCAAGTTACCATATTGCCAGAATGAGCTGGGAAGCCGATCCTAAACAATATCGCGGTACTGAAGATGGCCCATATATTGTCTATCAAATGGGCGAAATTATGACACGCGGACAATATAAACAAGGGAAAGAAACCGGCGAATGGAGTATCAATAACGGCGAACAGGAGCAATTATTCGGCACTTATGTTTACGGCAAACGCCACGGTAAATGGAAAATCATCGGGCGTGAAGCAAGTCGCACCGGCATGATGGTGAACGACAAACGCGAAGGGCGTTGGGAAATTAGTGACGGTGAAGCCAGTGAAGACTATGGCCTAACGGGGTTCGATACTTTTGTTAACGATCGGCGTAATGGCCCAAGCGAGAGACAGTTTAAAGGGAAGATTACTGAGCAGGGAAACTACGTAAACGGTGAAAAAGAAGGTCACTGGCGAATGCCCGGAGCAGTCGGCAGCTATTTGCACGACCTCAGAACCGGCGATTGGCTTATTTTGACCGAAGACGGCGGTCGCGAAGAGCTAGTGCTGAGCAAAGGTCAAAGGGACGGGGCATATCGTAAATTTGATGCCAAAGGCCAACTGCGGGAATATTCTAATTATAAATCTGGTGAATTATCCGGTGATAAAGAAGTGTACAGCGAGCAAGGTAAATTACTGTCTCGTGGTACTTATGCACACGGACAACTAAACGGACGAGAAATTGTTTATTACGAAGATGGCGTGACGTTACGTGCAGATCGTGGATTTTTAAATGGAGAACTGCATGGCTCCTTCCGCTATAACTTCCCTAACGGTAAGCCTCAAGAAATTGCTGATTACATTCGCGGTAGAAATACCGGTATCCGTCAGGTATTCAATGAGAAAGGTGTATTGCTGATTGAGGCTAACATTTGCCAATTCAGTAATAGTTTTGAACAAAGCGGCTATTGCGGACATCAGCGCGAATTTAACCCCGATGGCAGTCCAGTGAGCGATAAAGATTATCTGTGGGGACGTCAGCAAACTAATAATAGCTGGTACCCCAACGGGCAGAAAAAAGATGAAACCCTGCTAGGTAAAAATGATTCGCGTATTCAGACTAGTTATTATCCGAACGGTCAGATTGAATGTCGCGTCCATCTGCAAGGTTTTGAAGCTTTTGTTCTCGAGGGGAAAGAGTATAAGGATAATCAGGGGGCTCATCGAGAGGGCGAAAATATCTGTTATTACCCAAATGGACAGGTAAAAAGCCGCGGAATCTATAAACAAGGCGTGGTTGTAGGGGGGTGCGAAACAAAGTTTGATGAAAGTGGTAAGCAAATTTCCCCCGGCCCGCAGGGGTGTCCTAAACATACCTGGGTTTACGAAAGCTAATTAAAGCTAACTATTGATACGAAGGGCGGCGTTTCGCCCAAATTTGCCTCTGGCATTTATCTTAGCAGTGATGCCTTATTTTTCGTGGCTCACTGCTAACGGATACCGAGAACGAATTCAGATGAATGGACACTCCTTTGATTGATCAAAATTATCAGCGCTGGTTATTGACGCTATCTGCGCCTTTGGTTGCCCTGAACCAGGAACAGGGGGCGGCCTATGATTGCCCTAAATTCTATCCTTTTGATACTACGGTAGATTTAACCGAGAGCTGGGGCGTGGATAATCGCGAGGAACTGATCGCTATGGTCGTTCGGATGACCGATGACGGCCACGCACCACATTTGGCAGGTTATTATCATATGTGGCATCGCTTTAGCCATAGGGAATGGCAGGATTACGTGGCTCAACGCACCGGGCGAGAGCAGGTTTGGCTCAATCTGGTCGCTGAGACGGCGGCAATTTGCGGTGAAGGAGGAATTCAGGCCTGGGATTTGGCTCGCGTCAGTTTTTTATGCCGCATTGGGCTGCTCAACCGTTGGATTAATGAAGAGGAAAATCTGTGGTTCCATACCCAATTTGCTTCACGCGCTAGGCATTATTACGGTGATTGGGAAAGTTATTATAACGCCTTTCTGATTGGCCGAGCCTATTGGTTAACGCAAGATAACGACACGCCGGAAACCCTGAATTTTGCCCTCAGTCAATGCAGCGGCACGGCGGCTAGCATGGAGTATGCCAGCGAATTGTATCTCACCCGAAACCCGACCTTTAAGCGCCTTCCGTGGCAAATCGAAATAATCGAAATAGAACGACCAGAATCTTTACAGGGAGTGAATCTGTGATGGAGACAAATTGCTGGGCACTGCTGGGCGTGGCTCCAACGGAAGATCAGGAGATTATTCAGGCGGCTTATCGTCAGCGTTTGCCTGACTTCCATCCGGAAAGCGATCCTGAAGGGTTTAAGCGACTGCGTGCGGCCTATGATGAGGCGCGCCGCTGGGCGGAGAAACCGGTGATTTCCCGTTCCCTGTGGAACCAGAATAATGTCACAGAGAGTGAACAACGGATAAGCGTCATCAATAATGAGTCAGATTCTGAAGAAGATGAGGACGACGACGACGATGAGTTTATCGATGAGGATTATCCGGCGATTCAACGTCTGCTGAGCGAATTCGATGAGCTATTAGTCAATCCGACCGAGCGCTATCAGCCGGAGAGCTGGCATCGTTTCATTTATCATCTTGATCAATACAGCGTGACAATAGTCGATCGTTTACGTTGGCCGCTGTTAGGGCGCGTTCACCAGGGGGCTGCGCTTTCCGCTAACTGTGTCCGGCTGCTGGCGGAACGTTTGCAATGGCGCAAGAGGCTAGATGAAATATCGTTACAAGCTGCGGCTGATATGGATGCATTTCTAAATCATATCTATCGTGAAGATATGTTCGATTTTTCCTTGCTGTCGTCGATGAGTTTGCCCGCACAGGTGGAAACTGTGGTTTATTTCCATCATGCGCGCCAGCTTTATTGGGAACAGCCTGCCGCGGCGTTACGGCGCTGGTTGTTGATGCCGGTAGCGATATTCTGGCCAGATTGTCAGCAATTATTACAGCAAATGGCTCGTTGGTTCAGTTTAGCCGAAATCCCCAGCCCGTGGCTGCGGGACCTTTGTCAGGCAAAACTGGCAGAATCTCCGCGAGATGCGGACTGGCTGTACCTGTGCGCTCGCCATGCCAATTTACTGGGCGACGGCGAGCAGGCGATAGCTCACTGGATGGCCTTGTATCAGTTAGATCAACATGCTGAAGCCGAGCAGGGCATGTTGTCCTGGTGTCGCCGCGAGCAGCCGGAAATGTTGCCATTGCTGATTCAGGCGTTGGATCGCCCCAGTTATCCGGCTGATACCTCGATGGAAATCGATGACGATGAGCAGCAATATCTGAGGCCGACCCAATCGATTCAGACGCAGGTGCGTTGGGGAAATGCATCGCAGCTGACGTTTTCTCCGCAAGGGGAAGCGCTGGTGAAATGGAAATCGGGCGCGCATCGGTTAGAGAGTATGTACCCGCATTTGCTGAATAATCGCGGTGAGAATGAGATCGACCGTTTGTATTGGCACGCCAGCATGTTAGCACTGGGGAACGAAGCGTTATTACAGGATATTCTGGATGAACCGCAGCCGGATTCGCCGCTGGCAGCCCTGATTTTACATGGATTACAGCGACAGGCTGCCCAACGATTGGATTGGCTAACACATTCCACAGTGATCGCCGGGTTAATTCATTGGCTGAATAGTCCGCAGGATCAACCAATGCCGTCAATATTGGGTCAGGAAACGGCGATCCGTCAGTGCCAAATGTGGTTGTGGCAATGGCGTCATTTACCTGCGTTGAATCTCGCACATTTATATGAAAGCGAGTTGTACCAGCCCAAACTGGAACCGATTAAGGATTGGCTCACATTCTTGTCTACAATGGATAAAATCGAGCTACCCGCGCCGCAAAATATTTCTCATCGTGATGATTTCCGTCAGGGTATCTTGCTGATATTGATGCTGGGATTTGCCGATGATCAAATGGCGACGATCTGTCAGGCTGATTCACGCCTTCTACCGCCGCAGCATTTGGCTTTTTCGCTGTTTCGAGCGTTTAAACGAGTCGATTTGACTCGGGGCAACGGGGTTGAGCAGTTAAAACATCAGTTACGCATGGAAGACCGGCTCCACTATCTTTGCTGGACGCATTTGCCGCTGACGGTGGATGATTATGTGGCTCACTATCAGTATTGCGCGCACGTTAGCGGTTGCGATTTTTATCAGGCTAAGTGGCAGTCTCTGATGGCGCAATCGCCGATGCCTCATAAATCATTGCTGTGGGCTTTCTTCTCCTACCACGGTGTGTATGATTATGTGGCAGCGTTGCAAGAGCAACAGACGGAAACCCGGGATGAAGCGGCGTTTAAAAAAATGATCGTGGATATCACGCCGCCGCATCTGGAATCTAAAACAGCGTTACTGAAGGAAAATCCACGCTTACTGAGTCTGGCTACCGGTAATTTCCGTTTTTATGACAACCCGGACTATCTGCCGGAACAATCATTGAGCGATGAATGGCTACTTTGGGCGCAAGATGAAGAGGAAGATCCGGCGCTGCGATTAACCGCCATTATGTTGGTACAATTAGGGCGAGAGCGTTTAGCCGGTTTCAAAAATGCGCCGCGTCAGGTGAGTCGCTTTTGGCAGTTCTGGCGTTTGAAAACGCGCCTGGGCCGCGGAGGATTAGTGAAGCAAGTGGCGGGTGGAACCCTGCTGATTAGCTTGGTTGGCGATATAGTGCTGCTGGATACTTTGCCTAATACGTTGCTACTTTCTGTCCTGATGGTGGGAAATCTGTTTAGCGGTCTGACTCGTCGCGCCAACGATCTCAATCAGGAATCCCCGCGCCTTCAGGCTTTGGTCAGTATGCTAACCCTATTCCCGTTGCTGCTGTTTTTCTTCGGTAAAAGTTATCCTGGATTTACCCATAGCGGGCCGCCAGCGGGCAATGGCGAATAACCGAGGGGAGGCACCGTCGCAGGTGCCTCCCGCGTTTTCGTCTCTGCTATCGCGGCATAGGGCTTAAGTCGCAATTCGCTTAAGTTACGATCGGTTTAAGCTACATATCTCGCTTGAGTCCTAAATGGTTTATAGCTGCATATCGTCGAGAAACTGTTCCAATCGTTGACGAATCGGCGCGATAACCTCTTCATCCTGCCCGGCCAACACCGTCTCGAACTCCCGTAACCAAATGCCAATTTGCCTGCGCGGGTCACCTAACGTCTGCGCCCAGGCTTTCTCAATACGCGCTAATAACGCCCGATTGTGCAGACTGTCGCGAGGATGGATTTTCAGGCAGTTGAGACGTTGATGGCTTTCCCGACGCTGCTGCTCTGTCAGTCCGGTTGGGCTATGGTCGATGACTTTGCTAAAAGTGCCGCCGCTGTCTGGAATATTCACGTCCACCTCTAACAACCCGTTGATATCGTAACTGAAGCGCACATCGAGAGATTGCAGGCGTCCGTTAGGCTGAACTGGAACTTCAAACTCATCGATAAAGATATTGTTATCTACGTGAGGACTTTCCCCTTGATAAATGGCAATACTGATGGCTTTTTGATTCGGATAGCGAGTGGAGTAAGTCTCCACCCGCGAAGTGGGTACTACGGTATTTCGTTCCAGAATCGGTGAGAAAATACCGCTGCGTTTCTCCTCGGCGGTAGCAATACCTAGGGTGTAGGGGCACACATCGGTCAAAATAACTTCTTCGATATCTTCATTACGTAAACGACAGGCGGCCTGCGCGGCGGCACCTAACGCCACAATAGTGCTAGGATCGAGGTGCTGATGTGGCAGTTTGCCGAATAAACGTACCACGAGTTTCTGAATGATGTTCATCCGTGATGCGCCGCCGACCAACACCAAATGATCCAACTGCTGTGGCTGCAAACGTGCATCGTGCAACGCCTGTTCGATAGGCGCCCGCAGGCGATTGATCAGCGGTAGCCAGATGTCTTCAATACGTAGCTCATCCAGAGCCATACACCAATGCTTGTCTTGCCAGTGCCAGCTTAATTCGTAGCGGGCCGTTTGCCCATTGAACTGATATTTCAGCTGTTCGGCGCTGTGGTAGAGGCGAGACAAATCCGTTGCCGGTATCGATTCGGCAGACAATTGCCACTCTTTCAGCGCCGCATTTATCAACGCCTGAGTGAAGTCTTCGCCCCCCAGATAGTTGTCACCGGCGGAACCCTGAACTTCGATCAGCGGTAATGCGTATTCCAGAACGGTAATATCGAAGGTTCCACCGCCCAAATCGAACACTAAAGTGCGCCCGTGATTCTGAGTATGCAAACCGTAAGCCATGGACGCGGCGGTCGGCTCGTTGATCAACCGAACCGCATTCAGCCCCGACAGCTCAGCGGCAAAACGGGTTTGCTTGCGCTGTTCATCACTGAAATAGGCCGGAACTGAAATCACAACGTCGCTAACCGGTTGGCCGAGATAGTTTTCTGCATCGGCCTTCAGGGATTTCAGCACCAGAGCGGACAGTTCGGGCGCATCGAAGTTTTGCTGAGCCAGTTTGAACTGCTTTTTGCTGCCCATATAGCGTTTAAACACTGAGGCTGACCTTTCTGGATGAGTGGTCAGGCGAGAAAGCGCGGCGCGTCCCACCAAAATAGAGCCGTCCTCGTCGATACTGACCACCGATGGGGTCAAAAACTCGTTTAAGGCGTTGGGAATCAGTACCGCTTGCCCCTCTTGCCAAACGCTAATCAGGCTATTGGTCGTGCCTAAATCGATGCCAATGGCTAAAGGCGCGCGCTGTTGTTCCGTCATGTTGATTATCTCGTTGAAATATTAGCGTTAAATTCAGGGTGAAGTTTCGCTGGGCATGGTGCATGCCCAGCGCTGTGCTGACAAAAAGGGGCTTTCGCTAAAACGGATAAAAACTTAACGCTTTTTGAGGAACTGAATATTCTGTGCCGTTGTATTTCAACAGCATACTGTTTTTCCTCACTTTGACTTCTTTATCGACACAGTTATCTTCTTTTAATAATTCGCTGCGACGGGAAGTGGTGACCGAATTGATTTGCAGATCGTTAAAGCCGTGAGTCTGGGTTTTAGCGACGGAAATCGTGCGTTTATCTTCGGAAAATTCACCGGTACAGTTACCGTCCCATTCGCCGCTATATTGATCCATCTGCAACGGCTTAGTTAATTTATTCAGTTTGCCATCTTGCAGGTTATATAAGGTTAATACGTAGTCCGCGATTGGATTAACGCGCGATGAACCGCGATGGTAGGTGCGTATGCCGAAGGCGCGGTTCTCCGCCGTTAATTGATAGCGTGCGGTGTCAATGCTAATGTTATCGGTATAAATCGCATCATCGCTGATGGCTTTTTGATCGTAGCGGTGAGCGATTAACTTACCGGTAGCCGAATCGACCACTAATACATCGACATCATAAGTCGGTTGATCGGAATACTGTTCGGGAATATCCGAAATCAGGGTCATCACGACAATAGTTTTATCCGGTGCATAGGGCCAGACTTTACAGATGTTCAGGTTTGACGGCGCTAGCGTTAATTCCGGATGTAGTGTTTTCGCCAATTGAGGAATAAAGCTCTGGCAGTCCGCCAACGAATAAGATGAAAACATAAGTGAAGAAAGAAGAAGGAAAATCCTGCGCATAGTCTGAGTCCCTGACGCTAGCCAAATAAAATAGGCAACGGTAGAAAGAGTGTGGAAATCACCGATACACGGTAACTCACTGAAATAAGGTAACTAAATGCTACCTGTCTATGGATTATTACACGGATAGAGAGAGTTACCTAACGGCGTAATTATGAAAGGGGAAATATTTTAATCGAATTTTTTATGCCAGATGGCTGGAAAATAATGCGGTGCTTTATTAACCAGAATACGTCAGGTTGCGATCTGAAATTTATTAAAACCAAGCCAAGGTTGGGTTAGTTAGAGTATTTAGCTAGCAATAAGCTTTTTCCAGCGTCAAGATTGTCTTATTCCGCAAGGAAAGACTTACGTAGAGCAGAAAACTGTATTAGTGTGATGAGCCTGCTGTTAGAGCACTGAATTGTCACATTTCGCCGCCCATTTATCGGGGGCAGAATAACTAACGTGCCGGGGTTACCCAAAAGCAGAATAACAATGTTGCTGTGCGAATTTTAGCATGACTTTACTTATCGGTTGGTAATGGGTTGAAGAAGGAATCTGGCGTGACGAAAATACGGGTTGGGGTCATTTTTGGTGGCAAGTCGGCTGAGCATGAAGTGTCATTGCAATCGGCTAAAAATATTGTTGATGCCGTAGATACGGAAAAATTTGAAGTCACCTTGTTAGGCATTGATAAACAGGGCCAGTGGCATATTAACGATGCGTCGAGCTATCTGTTACACGCGGAAAACCCTGCGTTGATCGCCCTGAATCACTCGAATCAAAACGTCGCTTTGGTGCCGGGCCAACGACAGCATCAACTGATTGATGCAAGTAATGCCGCAGCGTTGACGCAACTGGACGTAGTCTTCCCTATTGTTCACGGTACGCTAGGCGAAGATGGCTCTTTGCAGGGCTTGCTTCGCATGGCGAACATTCCCTTTGTCGGCTCTGGCGTAGTCGGTTCGGCTGCCAGTATGGATAAAGACGTGACCAAGCGCCTGCTGCGGGATGCCGGGCTGAACGTTGCGCCGTTTATCACTTTAACCCGCGCCAATCGTCACCAATACACTTTTGAGCAAGTGCAGGAGAAACTGGGGTTGCCGCTGTTTATCAAACCGGCTAATCAGGGATCTTCCGTTGGGGTCAGTAAAGTTCGTAATGCCGTAGAATTTGCCCATGCGGTCGAGCTGGCCTTCAGTTTTGACCATAAAGTATTGGTTGAATCGGCTATTGTTGGGCGTGAAATCGAATGTGCGGTATTGGGAAACGATCGCCCGAAAGCCAGCCTGTGTGGCGAAGTGGTGATCAGCGATGAATTTTATTCTTACGATACCAAATATATTAGCGACAGCGGTGCTCAGGTTGTGATTCCGGCGGTTCTGGAGCCACACATCAGCGATAATATTCGCGCCGTAGCTGTGGAAGCGTTCCGTACTCTGGAGTGTTTGGGTATGGCGCGTGTGGACGTGTTCCTGACGCCTGATAACCAAATTGTCATCAATGAAATCAATACGTTACCTGGTTTTACCAACATCAGTATGTATCCGAAGCTGTGGCGCGCCACTGGCATCAATTCTACCGAGCTTATCACTACACTGATTGAACTCGCTTTGGAACGTCATCAGCAGGATCAGGCGTTAAAAAGCTCGATTTCACTGAGTGAACAAGCGAAATAGCCTCTATTTATTTCACCTATGATGATGTGCGATAGGTGAAATGGAACTCTGTAAAAAGCTGCCTGGTGCAGCTTTTTTATTGCCTAAAAATATGTGGACGGTAATTATTGTCAGTATTTGACATTATGTCACTTAATGACAATAATTCAGAAATGAAACTTACAGAAGACCAGCTCTTACTTCGAGAGAGCAAAAAAATTGTCGAAGCCTTAGGAAACACTTTTGCGCCGCTGGTGGAATTCGTGCTGCACGATTTAACCCATCCGGAGTACGCCATTGTGGCAATTGCTAATAATTTGTCCGGACGAGAAGTGGGGGAACCTGCTACAGAACTGGGGTTGAGCCGCATAGCCGATCCTAACTTTCCCGAAGTGCTCCAAAACTACCCCAATCAGTTTCCCGATGGTCGCCCAGCCAAAAGCACCTCTATCGGTTTGAAAAATAGCAAAGGAGAGTTTATTGGTGCGCTCTGCCTCAATATGGATATTTCTCTGTTCTCCGCCGTTAGCAGCAGTCTGGCGCAGCTGACGCAAACGTTGCCCAATGACATTCAGGAAAATCTGCAATCCCCGCGTTTGGAAACTCTGCGTGCGCGATTGGAACAATTCGCCACGGCCTGGAACACCACGCCACGCGGCCTGACGCCGGCTCAACGCCGTGAAGTGGTTCGGCAATTGGCCAAGGAAGGATTGATGGATTTGAAAAATGCGCAAACAGTCGTGGCCAACAATTTTGGGGTCGCGCGCTCCACAGTTTATACCTATCTCCCAACTGATGAAGGAAGTTGAAAATGCCCCGGCTCGCAATTGGATATGACGATATTGTACAGGCACATCAACGTATTGCCGATGAAGTAGTCAAAACACCGGTATTCACTTCTGCCACGGCAGACGCCCAAACCGGAGCGTCGTTGTTTTTCAAATGTGAAAATTTTCAGCACATGGGCGCTTTTAAGTTTCGCGGCGCTTTTAACGCTTTAGCGCAGTTAACACCAGAGCAGCGAGAGAAGGGGGTCGTCACTTTTTCATCTGGCAATCATGCTCAGGCCATCGCACTGGCCGCGCGAAAACTGGGCATCCGCGCCACCATCATTATGCCTATTGATGCGCCAGCGGTGAAAATTGCCGCTACCAAAGGTTACGGTGGCGAAGTCATTCTCTACGATCGCTATACCGAAGATCGCGATGCGATTGGAAAACGATTGGCGGCTGAACGAGGTTTAACGCTGATACCTCCCTATGATCATCCCCATGTAATGGCTGGGCAGGGCACGGCGGCGAAAGAACTGTTTGAGGAAGTGGGGGACCTGGATGTACTCATCGTTCCTTTGGGCGGTGGCGGTCTGTTATCTGGCTGCGCCACGGCCGCCAAGGCTTTGAATCCACAATGTTTGGTGATCGGCGCTGAGCCTGAAGCGGGTAATGACGGGCAGCAGAGCTTTCGCAGTGGGAAAATTGTGAAAATCGCTACGCCGCACACTATTGCCGACGGTGCGCAGACGCCATTTCTGGGAAACTATACTTTTCCGGTGATACAAGAACGAGTGGACGACATACTTACCGCCAGCGACGCTGAGTTAATTACAACCATGAAATTTCTTGCTAGTCGGATGAAAATACTGGCCGAGCCTACGGGATGTCTGGCGGCCGCCGTGGCGTTTGGGGAGGCGCTGGACCTGCGCGGCAAACGGGTCGGGGTGATAATTTCCGGTGGAAATGTGGATCTCAGCCGCTTTGCCCACTTCATCCAGCAGGAAAATTAATCTCTGATATTCACCTGATAAATCTTAATAGAAATCCGCCGCCAGGCCATGACAGCCACGTAGCCTGCGCCGACGGCCGGGCCTATCTTTTCGGCCAGTTGACCATAATTGCTCTAGGGAAACCGTTGACGAATCAGCCAGTTGAATCTCAGTTGGCACAGGTATTCGACAATATAGATCGCGTACTGCTTAGTTGTGGCTGCGATTGCAGTGCGTTGATACGGATTCGGGGGTATCTGAACGATGAAGGATTGTGCTTGCAATTCAATCAATTATACGCTCATTGTTTAGGGGAACATCGGTCAGTGCGTTGCGTAGTACCCGTAGCCGAATTGCACTATGGATTAATGGTCGAAATTAAGGCCATTGCTCAATAAGTGCACTAAATATTGTACCTGTTTATAAATAAGGTTGGGCGCCAGGCGCAGATGAGTAGGACTGGCATTTATCTTTATCATCATTTTATTTTATCTATCATCTGTTTTTCCATAGTAGACGGCAAAACAGATGCCTCTCCCCGAGTCTTTATCTCTAAGATTTTTATCGTCAGTTAATTTATAACTAATTGTAAATAAAGCTATATTTTTTTGTTTTTTTAATGGCTGGTTATGATGAAGTCGAAACCCTTTAATTTTGACTGCCCTCAATGAAGAAAATAGAGAAAGTTTCATTAGTGTAACTAAAGTGTTTATTGCGGGTTACAATCGGAGCTGCAAACATGATGCTGGTCATCATTTGCGCATTTCGCATTATTTTCCTGTTGTATTTTATCCACCATATAAATGCTGTGCATATATACAGTATATTGCTGTACACATAATGAAAATTAATTCAAGGATGAGTAATATGAAAACTTCAACAAAAACACAGTACCCTATTATTTTAGTACACGGCCTATTTGGTTTTGACAAAATGCTGGGCTATCCCTACTTTTTCAAAATCCAGCCAGCATTGGAAGTTGCCGGTGCACAAGTGTTCACTGCGTCAGTTTCTGCAACCAATTCAAATGAAACGAGAGGTGAGCAACTACTTGATTTTATTCGATATATTTTGAATAAAACCGGAGCGAAAAAGGTGAATCTCATCGGCCACAGCCAAGGGCCTTTAGCCTGCCGTTATGCTGCCGCGATGCGTCCTGACCTGGTGGCGTCTGTCACTTCGGTTAACGGTGTCAACCACGGTTCAGAGTTTGCCGATCGGGTTCGTGAAGCCTTTGTCGAAGGTGGCCTGCCTGAATCAGTGGCTAATTTGGTTGTCTCTACATTCACAAATTTAATGTCTTTACTCAGTGGTCATCCAGAACTGCCTCAGGATGCTATTGCGTCACTGGATGCATTAACCACGAAAGGCGTTACGGAATTTAACGCCAAATATCCGCAGGGTCTGCCAGAGAAATGGGGGGGCGAAGGCAAGGAAGTTGAAAACGGCGTTCATTACTATTCATGGGGTGGATTTATCCAAGGAGGGATTCTTGAGCAAGGGTTGAATACAGCTGATCCACTGCATATCGCGATGCGCGTTGGTTCACAATTCTTTATTAGAGAGGCAGAACAGAACGATGGCATGGTAGGGCGTTTTAGTATGCATTTAGGTAAAGTTATTCGTTCGAATTATTCAATGGACCATATGGATGCGGTCAACCAAACGGCTGGCGTAGTGCCAGTGCATCTTGATCCGGTGAAAATGTTCGTCGACCATGCAGCATTCTTAAAGTCTAAGTCTCTGTAGTCCACTTCGACTGAGATGAAAAGGGGAGCGTTGTTGTTAAGTCACGCAACCTGATTAGTGACGTTGTAACCTAATCGCTCAACTATTTAACTCAACCATAAAAGAGAAATAACAGAGACTCCCCTGCGGCCGAGAGGGAGTCTCTGAAAACGATTACAGGTGTTTTTTCGCGAAGTTAACAATATCTTGCTTAAAGTCGCTGACCTTCTTCTCTGGTGATTTCTTACATAACTCAAACACCTTCGGCGTTACAACGGTATCAATTTCTTGATAGTCAACGAAATCGCCTTTTTTATATTGCGTATCGTCATTCAACATCCAGAATACGACCGGAGTGAAGCTTTTCGGGTTCAGGTCGATAAACTCTTTACAGCTCATATCCGCTGGCGTAGTCGGGCTGGTAGCGGCAGCAAATGACGCGGTGGCTGCGCACAGCAGCAAACCAGCCAATGGGATATTACGTAATGATTTAAATGACATGCCTATCTCCTTGCGGTTTCGGATCAATAATTTCCAATATAACTCAGGTTCTGGTTTATATTTCGAGTCTAAGCATGGACCAATAATTTAAATTAGGCCAGTAATTCACTTAATTTATCTGTTGCGCCATTCGACTACTTATCCTCTACGGTAAATATTCAATTTATAGTTATGCGTCGATATTATATTAATTCGCATGGTTATTATTGGGTTTATAATTTGATTTTTATTTGAAATTGGCCAGGAGATTATTTTTATTTGTTAGTAAGGCTTATTACGTTGTTTTCAGTGTGATATTTAATTCGGATAAGCGTAATGCCAGGCTCCGGATGCTATTATTTTACAGTTTGAACTGAGGTGAGAATAGCATGGGGTGGGAAACGGAAGTTCTAAATTTCAATAAACGGACTAAAGGTAAATCATGAATAAAGAAAAACCAAACATGGCACTGATATTTATCATTTTACTTACAGTGAGAATTCATGCTGAGGCTCACAACATTAATAATGTCATCCCTCGTTCTGATAACCGAGAACACTTATCATCGCGCGTATTGGAAGAAAGTAATCAGGCTGTATCTCTCTATAATATTGGTAGCGGCACGTTGGTCTACAGTTCCGAATACAAACAAAAAGAATATCTATCTGCTGATTATGCATATAATCTTAATGGAGGATGGAAAGAAAATGCAAACTGGAAATATATTTATAATAGGAATGGTACGGTATCATTTAAAAATAGATACTCAGGACTATGCCTACAATATTACGGGACAGAATATCAGGTCATTGAAGATACCTGTGATCCCTTATTGAGAAATCAGCAAATCAATCTGGAACTGGTCAGCTCTGGCGGAATGCTTATGCGGTTTAATAGTAATAATGAATGCCTTTATATTCATCCTGGCATCAGCCATTACTATGTATACAGTGATAAATGCGAAGAGATCAATTTTTATCATTACTGGACCATCGTACCTCCGCTCAATAACTGAGTGAATCCACAGGGAGTGAATAATGAAGAGTGTTTTATCTAGGATGTTTGTGTTTGGAGGCTTGTATTGGTCAACGTTATTATCAGCCTCAGTGACAGACTACCAATTAGCGACCTGGAATATTCAAGGCGCGGGCAGCGGCGCGGCCAGTAATTCTAAATGGGTTAGCGGCATTGCCAATATGTTTTTGCGTGAAAATATCCAGGTTGTTGCCATTCAGGAGGCGGGGGCCAGACCGCCTTCCGCATGCCCTTATCCCAGTCCGGGAACCCCAGGAGGCATTGATTTACAACGAATCGCCGGCGGGGCACCAAATAGAGTCAATCCACAACGGCGTGGTGTGATCTCCGACGTTGAAGAATCGCTCTGGCAACCCGGCGGACGACGTGGCGGAAATATTTATATCTATCATATAGATCATGATACCAACGCGCATCGGGTTAATATTGCTATTGCCTCGCGGATTCGGGCGGATGAAGTCCTTATTATTCCTCCGTTGGAAACCGGGCCTAATGCACGGCCAACATTAGGCATTCGAATCGGTAATGACTATTTTTTTAGCCTTCACGCTGGAGCGCATCAACATAATGAGGCTGCGATGATTGTGCAATTCATTGATAACTATATGGCTAACAGCGTATTAACGCGGCGTGCGGAGGCAACTTGGATACTCATGGGGGATTTTAACCAATCGCCGGATAGTTTACGCGCCAGCTTGTCATTGCCTGGCACTACGATGCTGAATACTTACCACGTTGTTGATCCCAATGTGCCAACGCATCAGGGGGGGAATACGCTGGATTACGCCGTGCTGGGGGCTGCAACCGGTACGGTTAGGCTGTTTGCCGTCCCGCTTATAGCTGCGATGATGACTTATATGTCCGATCACATTGCCGTTCGATTTAATCAATAATACCGAATTAATACACAAGACTGTTCAGAAAGGCGCTTAGAATCTATGGGCTAATCTACTTTAATATGACGGATAGCCCTTTTTTTAAATTGAGAGTAACGGTTGTTAAAGTTAATAATGTTGGATTTACGAAATATATCACTACTGTAATGTTTAATGCTGTAATTAATACTAAAAAATTCTCAACAATACTTATTTAAACAAAGTGTAGTAATAATGGCGATGGAAGAATAGGTTACGTTAGACCATTTAAAAAGTAAGGCATTAGCTGGGTGTAACATATTGATTATAGCTATCATATTTATAGGTAAAAACAATTCTATTATTTCTCACAACTTACCTTGTTCTCAGCATCCCTTTGGGTTCTATAAAAAAACAGTCACCTATGCTATCATTTACAGTAATTATCATTAATAAACTTAATGAAACGTTATTGTTTTATTTACATCTTTAAATATAGGTGAGTTAATTTTATGAGTTTACGTTATTTTTACCGAAATAGCCTGCGGCTCTTCGCCAGGAGATTAGCGGGCAACTATCGTAAAAGTGATCGATCTCATAAACATGCCGGTAATGATCAACTGATTAATCTGCATTTGGAATCACTGCTTAATGCTGCAACTCAGGTAGCGATTATCACGACCGATCTGGATAATCGTATCCAGATTTTCAACGCTGGCGCAGAAAAGATGTTTGGCTATGAAAAGGAAGAAGTTTTAGGAAAATTAGCGACGGAGGTTATCTATGTCGACTCCAACAAAGCCGAGCAAAGCTGCGTAAAAAATCTGTTGAAGAACCAACCTGAATCAAGCGAATGGCTTTATCGACGCAAAGACGGTGATGCTTTTTGGGGCGATTTAAGCATACACGTTATTAATAATGAGTATAAAGAGCCCATTGGTTATGTCAGCCTGATCTCAGACATTTCCGAGCGTAAAGAGCTATTGATAAAGCTGGAAAACAGCAAAAGAATAATGGACAAGTTGACGCGAAACATCCCAGCGATGATTTATGCCTATCATCTCAGTGAAGCGGGAGAGTCTTATTTTAAGTATTGTAGTGACGGTATCCATAAAATATTCGGGTTGTCCCCAGAACAGGTGACGAATATTCCGAAACAAGATAATCCGATATTCTCGCTGATTCATCCTGAAGATATGGCCATGCTGCAAGAAGAAGTCATGGTTTCACGCCGTGATTTATCGGTTTGGCGCTGTGATTTTAGAGTCATATTGCCGGATAAAGGAATGCGCTGGCTTCACGGCGAATCTTTTCCTACTCGTCATGATGACGGATCGACGATGTGGTATGGCTCGTTTTTCGATATAACTGAACTGAAGCAGTCTGAATCAATTTTAAAAGCCTTAGCGCAGACGGATGTGCTGACCGGCGTTTCCAACCGTCGTCATTTCGATGAGGTTTACCATCAAACCTGGAAGGTCAGTCAGGTATCCGAAGAGTCTCTTTCCATATTAATGATCGATTTTGATAACTTCAAAAGCTTTAACGATCAGTATGGTCATGCTCGCGGGGATATTTGTTTAAAACTGGTGGTGGAGACCTTGTCTTCTTTCATCAGAGAAAATACCGATATGATTGCGCGTTACGGCGGGGAGGAGTTCATTGTTCTGCTATCACCAAGCAACCATGACGAAGCGCTTCTGGTTGCTGAACGGATGCGCGATTCTATTGAGCGGTTGGATATTCCTCATGCGATGTCGCCCAAAGGTAAGGTGACGATCAGCATCGGCGTGGCGACGATGGTTCCGAAGAAAGAGGGATTATCCGCCAGCGATATGTCGGATATTGCAGATAAAGCGTTGTATCGGGCAAAACAGGCGGGTAAAAATCGTGTGGAGGCCGTGTCGCTCTGAGGCGAACTGAAAATGCGAAACTGGCGTTGCGTCAGGCGGAGAGAAAATATCGGTTTGAGGGAAATAAATGGCAGAGCAACAGGGAGTGCTCTGCCCGTGGTATTAATCAGGATCCTGAGCGGCGCGCAGACGTTCTTGCTCTTCTGCAATGACCGCTTTAATTTCTTCCAGCACTGACTCGACATCCGCTGCCTGAGTACTTTCTGCAAACACTCCGGTTAGCTGAGTGTCAGGACGAAGTTTGCCATCTTCATACAGCGCCCACATTTCTTTGGCATATTTTCGCCCTAATAACTCAGGCGCATACTGGCCGTAATAGTTGGTCATGTTGGCTACATCTCGTTCCAGCATGGATTTGGCATGGTTATTGGCAGCGGCGTTAACGACTTGCGGCAGATCGATGATCACCGGGCCTTCCGCATCCATTAACACGTTGAATTCAGACAAATCGCCATGAACTAACCCGGCGCACAGCATGCGGACCACGGATTGAATGATCAAGGCGTGATCGTGCACCGCCTGCTCCGGCGTGAGAGGAACATCGCTCAGACGCGGTGCGGCCGAGCCGTTTTCATCGGTTACCAACTCCATCAACAATACGCCGTCTAGACAGGCATAGGGCTGAGGAACGCGCACGCCGGCGTTGGCTAACACATACAGAGCGTCAACCTCGGCGGTTTGCCAGGTTTCCTCTTGCTGCTTACGGCCAAACTTCGAGCCTTTCGCCATCGCTCTGGCATCGCGACTGTTTCTGACTTTGCGACCTTCCTGATACTGTACGGCCTGCTTGAAGCTACGGTTTTCGGCTTCTTTATAAACTTTGGCGCAGCGAATATCGGAGCCGCAGCGAACGACATAGACGTCGGCTTCTTTACCACTTTTCAAACGGCGGATGACTTCATCAACCAAGCCGTCATCAACCAAGGGTTGGATTCGTTTTGGAATTTTCATGGCGTCCTTTTACCCTATTTAAGCCCGCGATGGAATGGTTTTGGTCGAATTTTCCTCCAGTTTACCATCCGCCATCTACCGCAGGTGGTATTTAGGGGATCAGGCCGCGTTAAATTGCGCATTGTACAATCGGGCATAGGCGCCTTGCTGTCCTAAAAGCTCCTGATGATTGCCTTGTTCAACAATACCTTCCTTATCTACCACGATGATTCGGTCGGCGTTTTGAATGGTGGCCAGACGGTGGGCAATCACTAACGTGGTACGACCACGAGATAGCTCAATCAGCGCCTGCTGAATCGCCTGTTCGGTGGCGGTATCCAGGGCAGAAGTTGCTTCATCCAAAATCAGAATCGGCGGATTTTTTAGGAAGATTCGCGCAATGGAAAGACGCTGTTTTTGGCCGCCTGACAGCTTGACGCCGCGTTCACCTACCCGCGTGTCCAGTCCATCGGGCAGGGCGTTGATGAGTTCATCCAGTTTGGCCTGTTGGGCCGCGAGCATGATCTCGTCATCGCTGGCATCCAGTTTGCCGTAGGCAATGTTTTCTCGAATGGTTCCGCCAAACAGGAAGACATCTTGTTGAACAATACCAATGTTATGACGCAAGGATTGCTGCGTCATAGTTTGGATATCAATACCATCAATGGTTATCAAACCCGAATCTATCTCGTAGAAACGTGGCAGCAGAGAGCATAGGGTCGTTTTACCTGCGCCAGACGGCCCAACGAAAGCCACGGTTTCTCCTGCGCGAATACGCAGATTCAAGCCGGTAAAGATAGGGCTTTGTGGCGTATAACCGAAAGTGACATTGTTATAACAAATATCACCTTTTAAATGGCCAACCTGCTGTGCATCTGGGCTGTCCTGAATGTCTGGTGCAGTATCAATCAACTGGGTAAAACGTTTAAAACCGGCAATCCCTTTCGGATAGCTTTCTAATACCGAGGTGATTTTAGCCACCGGCCGGAAGAAGACTTCCACTAGTAACAAGAATCCGACGAAACCGCCGTAGCTCAATTGCCCCTGAATGACGTACCAGGTGCCGAAAACCATCACGATCAACTGAACCAAACGGGTACTCAGATAGCTGAGCGTCATGCTGGTGGTCATAATGCGGTAAGCACGTAGCTTGGTGGTACGGTAGTTTTCGTTATCTTTAGCAAACAGTTTCTTTTCGTGAGACTCATTTGCAAAAGCCTTCACTACGCGAATTCCTCCGATGCTTTCTCCGATTCGCGCATTAAAATTGCCTACCTGACCAAATAGTTTTCTCCATGTATCAGTCATTTGCGAACCATAGCGGCTGACCATATAAGTCATACAGGGCACGATAACAATGGTGATGAGGGCCAGAGGCAGATGCACCATGGCCATCAGGATAAAGGCCCCGATAAAGGTCATGATTGCGATAAACAAATCTTCCGGGCCGTGGTGCGCTATTTCACCGACTTCTTCTAAATCTTTAGTGACATGGGTAATGATATGGCCAGTTTTTGTATTGTCATAATAGCGGAAAGACAGTTTTTGCAGGTGGCTAAACGCTTGTCGGCGCATATCGGTTTCTATACCAACGCCAAGCGCATGACCCCAATAGTTTACGACGGCCATCAAAGCAGTATTCAACAAATAAATTAAGAGTAAGCCGGCTGCGGCCCATAGAATCAATGACCAGTTCTGGTCCGGAAGCAGTTTATCAATGAAGGTTTTGACTGCCATAGGGAAGCCTAACTCCAGCAAACCAGCCAGAATGGCACAACCAAAATCGAGGAGGAAAAGCCCTTTATACGGCGTGTAGTAAGCGAAAAAACGGCGGAGCATCAATGCTTCCTTAAAGTCGGAGAGAGACAAATGGGTGAGTTAGTGAATAAATGGCTCATTACCAGTTCGCAGCATAATAAATTTAAATGATTATTAATAGCATCGGTTCCCACAGATGGCAGGTTAGACGGAAAGCGTGGAGTTGGATGTGCTAGCCGGGCAGACAAAAAAGGAACTGGGGTAATATTGCTGGCAGTGAGGGAATACCGCCGCGTAACCTGATATTATCGTGGTGGTTACGCGATGGAATCATTAATCTAAACTGCAAAAAATAATAAATAGAATAGGAAGTTCTTATTTGCTTCCCGCCCAACTGTAAGGCTCAAGCTCTACGTTTAACGGCGGCTGGGCTAAGTTATTGGCAAAATTAGCCAACGTTGCCAGGCTTACGCCGAAAATGACTTCCAACGCATTCTCCATATTGTATCCGGCTTGTAAAAATGCCTGGTATTCAGGTTCAGAGACATTTCCTTGGCTACGTATAATGGCCCGCGTAAATGCGGCAATCGCGTTTAAACGATCATCGGCTAAATTATCGCCCTGACGTAAAGCTTGAGCAATATCTGGGGCAAGCAAATCGTTTCTATCAATAACCGCGCAGTGGCCAGCCACGCAAAAATGGCATTCATGAGCCGTAGCTGAAGCTAATTTAACCACTTCGCGTTCGCTTTGATTAAGGTCTGCGCTGCCGTTGACAGCCGACATTTTTGTATAAGCATTCAATACCTTGGGCGCATGAGCCAAAACGCCAAATAAATTGGGAATAAAACCCAGTTCATTATTTACATGTTCAAATATAGGGCGATTTTCTCGGCTGACGGTTTTAATGGTATAGGGTGTTAGGCGATTCATTATTGGCCTCCTGTCGTCTTTCAGATCTACTATTTTTCACATCTACTAATAATAGATGAAGAATGCCGGTTCTTTTTTTAAATAAACTACATATAGCATTTTTAGATTGTTTTAGTTGTCAAGCTATTAGCCTATTAAAAGTCACCTGACGTGATTAAATTTTGTCGGCGAAACTATTAATTACCATAAAGTGCAAATTAGATGACTATCGTCACGCATTGGCTCATTTTTATCCGTTGCAGATTCTTCCGGCTATTGAGTATTGTTAATGCCCAATGATCAGGAGCTGAATAATGAAACTAGAATTAACCGATGCACCAAAACCTGAAGATATTGAGGCTATTAGTGACGGTTTGAGAGTTTTTAATCGACGTTTTGTTGGTGCGCAACGCAGAAATCCCTTGGCGGTATTTATTACTGATGACAATGGCAAAAACCAGGGCGGGCTGACCGGTTATACCTTAAGCCTATGGCTAAATATTGAAATGCTGTGGGTCTCCGATAGTGTGAGGCACTCTGGGATGGGCACCAGATTGATTCAAATGGCTGAAGAAGAAGCGGTTAAACGAGGTTGTCAGTTTTCTCAGGTTGATACTTTTAGCTTCCAGGCGCGACCATTCTACGAAAAACAGGGCTATCAGCTACAAATGGCGTTAAATAATTATCTGGATACCCATCATCGCTATTATCTCACGAAAGCATTGTCAGTTAGTTAGGGTAAATCGGTTGAGTATCCGAAATATGTTTTTGGCGTAATGATCGTGCCGACAGGGATCAAAACGATAACCTTTGCGCCTCATCAGAATCGAAAGGTTATATACGGTAAGTGATCCCGTCGGCATTGGGGGGAAATGCAGCTACTATATCGACAGCCTTATTTGTTCGATAAGTCGTAATGCTGATTCTTAGCTAACTTAAGACTGGGGCTGCGCTTTATCTATCATATGGAAATCGCGTAGAGCAACGTAGGGATCCCAATATTCTTTGACGTTTTTTAACTGACCGTCGGGTGAAACCGTCACAATACTGATAAAGTTCTGGTGATAAGGCTTTTTATGGTTTTTCGATTTTTTATCTTCAGATGTAGCGGAACGAATAAAACCTGAACTGCTGTATTCGAACACGTAGACTCCAGGTTTATCTGTCGCTAATTGGGTCCAGGTTTGAGGTTTGGAATAACGTAAGTCCTCCAGATAGGCACTTATTTTAGTGAAATAGGCCGTCATCGCTTCGCGGCCTCTTGAACCTCGTGAAAATATCGGGAAATCATCCACCGGCGCATAAACCAATTCGAACTCTCCGGCGGGCGTAAAATATTTTGCGACGTTATCCGGTTTTTCTGACCAACGATTCAGGCTTTGCCAAAAGAATATGGCAACATCTTCAGTGCTATAGCCTGGGAGCAGATAGTATTTACCCTCTTTACTTATAATATGATCTGACAGTTGTTGTGCGGCCAGGGCGGTAGAACTGGCTGATATTGCGGTGAAGATCAATAAACATTTTATTAGCTTGCTCATGAGAAACCCCACTATTTTGTTTAGACAGCCAGATGCTGCATTTTTATTACGGCTTTAATTGTGCTGCCAGACTGAGAGTCAGCCATGGCCTGATTAATTTGATCCAGGGCGTAAAAACGTACCAATTTGTCGACAGGAAAGCGTCCCTGCTGAAATAGGCTAGCCAATCGCGGAATGAATGATATCGGTGCGGCATCACCCATAATGGAACCTCGAACCAAACGGCCACGTAGTAAGTGCATAATATTTAATGGTAAAGTGGCATTTGGTGCGACCACGCCGGTCAGGACGCATTGGCCGTTCTCTGCCAGAGCCGCAATTGCGCTTTCCATCACTGCCGGGCTACCTGCGGCCTCCACCACGTAGTCCACTCCTCGGCCATCGGTTAGTTCTTGAAGCAGCATTGGGAGGCTATTTCGCGTGCGATCCTTTGAGGAATCGATACTGTGAGTGGCGCCCAGGCTTTTTGCCAGCGTCAACCGATTGGCTTTGATATCCACGGCGATAATTGTGGTACAGCCCGCTAAAACTGCGGCCATGATAGCGGCAAGCCCAACGGCTCCCATCCCGAAAATAGCTATCGAGGAACCCGCCTCAGGTTTCAGGCTATTTAAGACGGCACCGGCACCGGTCATCATCCCGCACGCCAGCGGCCCCAAATATTCCAGAGGAATGGTTTTATCCACGGGCACCACGCTGCGGACATTTACCGTGGCATAATTGGCAAAAGACGATTGGCCGAAAAAATGGCTATGAATGGCTTCGCCACTCGTGGGGTCTTGTAGCGAAACCGATTTATCGCTGCGACTGGCGTGCCAGTTAAGTGGCCAATGTTCACGGCAATAGGTCGGTAAACCGATATGGCATTTTTCACATTCTCCGCAGGAAGCAAGCGAAAGCACGACGTGATCGCCTGGTTGGATATGCTTAACACCAGAACCGACGCGTTCAACAATGCCAGCACCTTCATGACCTAAAACCGCAGGCAGAGGTACATTGATCACTTGTTGGTGCGATGCAATGTCGGTATGGCATAGGCCCGTTGCAATAATTTTTACCAGAACCTCATTCTCTCGCGGTTCCTCCAACCTTAATTGGCGGATCTGGAGCAAAGGGTTACTCTCAACGCTAACGGCTGCATGAATATTCATAGTGTTATTCCTAGGTCCTCAATATCTGATCAGAATTTTTCCACGTATGCCACCTTGGCGTATTTGCTCCAACGCGGCGGGCACCTGCTCTAAGCCAATAGTTCGGTCGACCACGACCTGCAGCGTGTTGTTCGCCAGTTTTTCCATTAGCAGGCGCAGGTCCGATAGTTCGGGTTTCATCTCTAGATTCACCAGGCGAATATGCTGGGACATCTTGAGTGACGCGGAACCTATGGTACTGATAGCGGTACCCTGCGGCTTTAGCAGAGGAAGCAGCTGAGCAAAGGCATCTGGAGGGTTTACAAGATCGATAATTCCGTCAATTCCGTTGGTATAGCGCAGTAAAACTTGGGTGTTAACCGAACTCTTATGGCGATCGATAACATTGCAGGCACCGAGTTTATGCAACAAAGTCGTTGCCTCTGTAGCGGCAACAGCAATGACTTTGTAACCGAACTGAGCGGCAAACTGAACTGTAAACGTGCCAACTCCACCGCTGGCACCGACCAGAAGCACGCGGCTACCGGAGGGAAGATTCAATGTGTTAACGGCCTGCCAGGCGGTCATTGCGGCAATAGGTAATGCTGAAGCTTGAACCAGATCGATCAGATTATTAACCCGCAATAACATCGCATCTTCCTGAATGACCTGGTATTCAGCGAAACTCCCGTGACCAATTTGATGATGTAAAAAGTTGCCGATAACCGCATCACCAACCAAAAATTTTGTCACGCCTTCGCCAACGGCTTCAACAATACCCGAGCCTTCCGCACCTAAAATCAGCGGAAAATGATGGGGCTTTTTGCCATCCAAAAAACCTGTAGCAATGCGCCAATCGATGGGATTGAGACTAGCGGCTACCATTCGCAGCAGAATTTCACCTGGGGCTGGAGTGGGTTTATCTAGCGTGGCTAGTTTGGGTGTGTCAGAAAATGAATCAATCATAACCGCTTCCATAGCGCTCTCCTTTCGACTGCGACGAGGTTTTTTATGGTAAATGAGTATATTTGCTGGCTAATCGCGGCAGAAGAGGGGTAAATAGGAAGGACTGTCTCGATTTTTAGGATAATGCAATGCAGAAACTGATGAATCTGGATTTGAACGATCTGTATTACTTCACCTGTGTCGCTGAATTTGGCGGTTTTAGCGCCGCCAGTCGCGCTTTGGGGATTTCCAAATCCAGACTCAGCGCACGTGTGTTAACGCTAGAAAAGAATCTTGGCGTATTGTTGTTTCAACGCACAACCAGACAGGTGCAGTTAACCGAAATTGGGCAAAACATTCTGGAAAACTGCAAGGCCTTGGTCGCAGAGGCTGAAGTGGTGCAAGGCGTTGTTTCCAATTCGCGGGCCGAGGTCGCGGGGCTGGTACGGGTCAGTTGCCCGCCGCTGGCTGCAAGACTTCTGCTAGCGCCTTATCTATCCGATTTTCTGCAGCAATACCCCAAGGTTAGGGTGCAATTGGTCACTTCAGATCAACGTTTCGATCCCATCAGCGATAATCTGGATGTATTAATTCGCCTGCGCGCTGCATCGCAAATGGACGAAGGATTGGTCTCACGCGTACTGGGTCACAGCCAGCGTATTCTGGTCGCCTCACCTGATTATCTTGCTCAGGCCGGTGCTTTGATGGCACCAGAAGACCTGATTAAACACCAGACTCTAAGCCTGATTGATTCAGAGTCGGTACAACAATGGCCGCTCATTGGCCCGGATGACAAGTTGGAGAATATTCAGATTCAGCCCCGGTTAATGTGCATGGAGTGGAGCGTCATGCTGCAAGCCGTTTGTCAGGGATTGGGCATTGCTTCTGTGCCGGACATCGCCTGCCAAAAAGAGATTGCCAGCGGAGCTTTGGTGCGCGTGTTACCGCAATGGGCTTCAAATCCGCTAGTGGTGCATGCCGTTTTTCCTACCCGACGTGGAATGCTGTTATCGGTGCGCGTATTTTTGGACTTTCTGATTGCCACTATGCCTAGGGCGCTCTCAGCTGATAAGTAAGTTGTGGGGTAGCTTCGTGCGCTCTCCGACGTTACTGATATAGTTAATGATAAGAGTTCTGTCTATTACGTTAGCCAGCCTTAATGCAGGTATACCTATATGTCAGCTTCGTCAATTAAAAAGCTATCTCTGTGGTCGTTAACGTCTTTGGTAGTAGGATCAATGATCGGGGCCGGTATTTTTTCGCTTCCGGCGACGTTTGGCCGAGCTACCGGCGGTTTAGGGGCAATGATTGCCTGGGTGATTGCCGGTGGCGGGATGTTAACGCTGGCCTTTGTGTTTCAAACATTGGCGCAGCGTAAGCCTGAGCTGGATTCCGGCGTGTATATTTATGCGCAAAAAGGTTTTGGTGATTACGCTGGATTTGCTTCCGCGATAGGTTTTTGGGCTGGAGCCTGTATTGGCAGCGTGTCCTATTTTGTACTGATAAAATCGACGCTGGGGGCTTTTTTCCCTTTATTAGGTGACGGTAATACGCTTTCGGCGGTGTTGATTGCTTCCTTAATCCTCTGGAGTTTTCATTTTATGGTGCTGCGAGGTGTGAAAGAAGCCGCCACCATTAATACCATCGCGACGTTCGCTAAAGTCGTTCCTATCTTTATTTTTATTGTGGTACTGATTTTCGCCTTTAACAGCGATATTTTTATGCAGAATTTCTGGGGCGCGCCGGTGCCGTCGATGACGGCAGATATCAACCATTGGGATAATTACGGTTATGTCGGCCATGCGGCCACGGAAATAGACGCGTCTTCAACCTCATTATTTACTCAAATACGTAGCACGATGTTAGTCACGGTATTTGTTTTTGTGGGGATAGAGGGCGCCAGTGTTTATTCGCGCTATGCCAAAGAACGCAGGCACGTTGGTATTGCCACCGTACTTGGTTTTATCGGGGTACTGTGTTTATTAGTTTTGGTCACGATGCTGTCATACGGCGTGTTACTGCGCCCCGATTTAGCCAGTTTAAGGCAGCCATCAATGGCGGGCGTGCTGGAGCATATTGTTGGCCGCTGGGGCGCTATTTTTATTAGTATCGGTTTAATTATCTCGGTGATGGGGGCTTATCTTTCGTGGACGTTGCTGGCTGCCGAAGCGCTGTATTCCGCGGCTAAAAGTCATATTGTGCCAAAAATCTTTGCCACGGAAAACAAGCATGGTGTGCCCTCTGCGGCGGTGTGGATGTCGAATATTTTTATTCAATTTTTCTTAATTGTCACCCTATTCACAGAATATGCGTTCCAGCTAGCTTTAGAGTTAACCAGTTCTCTGGTGCTGATTCCTTACCTGTTGGTTGCGGCCTATGGCTTAAAACTGGCATGGCGCAGGGAAACCTATGAAAAGGATAGTAGAGAGCATAAAAAAGACTTTTTGATTGCCGCCATAGCTACGTTGTACGCCATTTTGATGGTGTATGCCGGTGGACTGAAATACGTATTACTGTCGGCCGTCATCTATGGACCAGGCACTTTGTTGTTTATTTTGGCCAAGAGAGAGCAGCATAAACCGGTATTTACAGCCGTTGAGAAGGTTTTATTTGCCGTAGCCATTGCCGCGGCAGCGGGCGCGGTTTATGGCTTGGTGACCGGCGCCATCAATAT
Source organism: Yersinia sp. J1 (assembly GCF_050586585.1). Classification (NCBI taxonomy): domain Bacteria; kingdom Pseudomonadati; phylum Pseudomonadota; class Gammaproteobacteria; order Enterobacterales; family Yersiniaceae; genus Yersinia; species Yersinia sp. J1. Next base: position 24,260 of record NZ_JBOBDP010000020.1, on the reverse strand, counting down.
ATAAATACACGGCACTCAATCCAGGATACCGCAGTGTAGAGCCCAATAGTTCTTCTCGCTGCTATATTATCTTTAACAACAATCACTTATAACGACAGCCTCTGGGGGCGTTCAGAGCCTGAGTGTTTCACGTTCATAGCGATGGGAATACCGCAGAATGTTTCAGATCTCAACGGATAAAAATGTGCTGGATATCGAGCTTATTCATGATTTTCTGTCCCGCCAGAGTCTCTGGGCACAGGGGATTTCGCGAGAAAAAGTTGAACGTTCTCTTTGCGGTTCGCTTTGCTTTGGCGGTTACCTGAGCGGACGGCAAGTGGCGTTTGCTAGAGTCATCACCGATTGTGCTACCTTCGCTAATCTGGTGGATGTGTTTGTATTACCTGAATTTCGTGGTCAGGGTTATAGTAAACTGCTGCTCGGTGAGGTGTTTTCTCATCCGGATTTGCAGGGGCTGCGCCGTTTTACTTTGGCTACGTCAGATACCCATGGGCTTTATGCTCAATTCGGTTTTACGGCACTGAGTCAGCCGCAGACTTTCATGCAACGTTACTCTCCCAATATTTATCGAGAGTAGCTTGTAAAAAATGGCGTAAAGTGCGGAACTCATTCGCACTTAATCGGCGAGTGATGAAGGGTTAATATATTACCGTTATTAATGCGTTCCATTATGCGCTGAATTTCGTTCCGGCAGGGGCTTGATCTGTCACCTAGACTACGACAGGATCTGTGACCATTAAGTGGTCAGCACCCGCGGGTAAATGAATGAGGTCGTTACCACTTAAATAAAAAATGGCTGGTGAATAATACACCGGTAGGTGCTTTCTTGAAAAAACAACGAAACTCTGTCCCCGCGGGTGATTACACGGGGGGAATAGGGGATGCGCAGTTTGCACTGGTCGTGTTGCTGGCGACTTCTGCGGCATTAGTGGTTGTAACTTTGGCTGTAATTTTATGGATAGTTTGAGCAATTGTTGAGTAATGGAGGATGTGTGGATAAGAGTTTATTTGATGATAATAAAGTCATTGCCTTGGTAGGATTATTAACAGCGGCGTTAATTGCCGTCAGTGTGATGTTTACTCTGACTTATATGACGGAACGCCAGCGTAATGAAGCTAAAGTTGTAGATATCCAAAACTGTTATATCCAAAACAAATAACCCTGTTTAGATGCCAGAGCCACACTGCCGCTTTCTGAGGGCCGGGGCTAATATCATCTCAGGGAAAATTACGCCTGTTTTTGATGGATGGTGTGCAGCGGCGGGGCGATTTTCAAATCAATGTCGGCATTCTGTCGAAAATCGTAGGGTGTAATGCCGTAACGCTTCCTGAACATATAGGTAAAGTGCGACTGCGAACCAAAACCAAAATCCAAAGCAATATCAAAAATAGAAGTGTCACTGCTTCTCAATTGATAAACCGCGCCCGCCAATCTTCTTTCCCGGATGTATTTACCCAGAGAAATGCCGGTCACTTCCTTGAATATTTTTTGCATATGCCACAGCGAATAGCCTGAGTAAGCCGCCAGCTCCTCAAGGTGGATGACTCTACCGAGGTGAGTTTCAACCCATTTACTGAGGGCGCAGACTAACGAGAGATGGTTTTCTTGTTGCATTATTTAGTCTGTTCCGAAGATAAGTAGTGATGCAGTATACACAAGTTAAATCCAACAAGACAAAATCAGGGCGCCTTCCTGATTAGCATATATGATTAAATGGCACGATTAAGTAAAAAATGTATCAGCTGCGAGAGTAAAAGGAGTAGTGTCGTTTGTGGGGGATTCCCCCTGAGGAATTTGTCCGTTCCCGTAAGAAAAAATCAAAATTGATGAGGTGATCGCATGTTGATAACGGTGATTATGACTCTGATAGCGGTAGTTGGTGTTACGGTGTTTCTCATGATGCCAGTGATGATTTTGGATAAAGGCAAACGTGTTGGAGGTGATGAACTGTGAGAATAGGATTGCTGTGATGATTGTCTACTTCGAACCAGGCGAACTGCTCATCTAGCGCCTGGTTTTTTTATACTTTCCTTTTGGTTCCTCGTCAGTTTAAGACGCTCATTTCGCTACAATGCTATTGATTTTCAGAAACCGCGCACAGGGGTAAACGCTGCGTCAAATATCCCATTTCCAAGCAATCTCAAAGGTTAACCGTGGTTAAACCTATACAGATTATTCTGATGACGACACCCCGAATAAAGAAAAGTTGTTGCGAGCGTGATATTCTTTGCCTACTGAGCTGCAAATTAGGAATTTTATTGTGTCTGAGATTTTAACAAACGATCAAGAATTGGTATCCGATCTGGTTGCCTGTCAGTTAGTCATCAAACAAATCCTTGATGTTATTGACGTTATCGCGCCTACCGAAGTGCGCGATAAGATGTCTCATCAACTCAAATCCATTGATTTCTCTACTCATCCCGCAGGTGCCGATCCGGTGACTAAACGGGCAATTGAGAAAGCCATCGCCCTTATTGATCTGAAATTCACCCAAAACTGAAAAAACAACCCGCAGTATATGCGGGCTGTTAGTCAAGTTACTCAATCACCGAGGTGGTTTTTTTCAGTAATGGGCAGTCGGTGATGCCGATAAAGCCATTATCGCCATTCAGGAATTGTGCAGTAACAATACTTCTGGCTGTGAGGTACTTACACTGTAGGCCTAATCCAGCAGCGTTCTTTTCGCTGCCGATAAGGACACCATAGCCTGAAAAAAGCAGTGCCAGGTAAGCGACCAGCAAAATGAGTGCAAGTCTGAAAAGGGTCATAAAGAGCTCCATAAATTGAGATGTACTCAATCTGTTACAAGGTTGAGCACAACTCTAGCTGAAAGATTAAGGTCAGTTTACGCTAAAAATCCTAAACTTGCGGAGTAGGGCAAGGCGTTTAACCTGAGGAATAACATCCGTAGCCCGGGCAGGCAGAGTGATATAGAGAATGACCGTTCGGCTATGACCCGTTGAGGCTGGCTGAAGTATAATTTATCAAAATAATTAAAAGGTGCCTGATGTGAACATTAAGAAACTTGTTGCAACGGTGATACTGATAGCCGTTTGTTGCTTGTTTTATCTATTAGCGTTAGACAGTTACTGCGATCAAGGCGGTAATTTCTCTAATGGTATTTGTTCTATTACCGCTATTGTCCCTTGGTAATGTTGAACCGCGATCTGGCAAAACAGAGGCATAATTATTGCCCGTTGCCGTCTTTCCTCTGAACAAGTGTACTACGTTTCAGTATTAGTTTGTTTTCTGAACGCGCCATTGGGCGCGGCGCAGTGATAAGATAGCGTTCTAGTCTCGCATGTAATAGGGTTGTCAATGTACGAAACAGGTATGGGCGCAGTGAATATCGCCTCAATTGGATTCTCATCGCTGGTGGTCGTGTTCTTTTTGGTCGTCTGGTTCTTTTTAAGCCGAGCCAGCGTCCGCGCCAATGAGCAAATTCGATTGCTTCAGGAAATCACTGAACAGCAAAAACAACAAATTGAGTTACTCAATACGTTAGTGCGTAAGACCTCCGGCGACGGCAAGGATTTACCGGATGGTGATACGGTAGAAGTGCTGGATTTTAAAGGATTCATTCCTGAGCGTTAATGCTGTGAAGGCACTGTGACCGGGTTGCAGTGCCTGCCCGATGTGCTGGTTTCACTCCTTTTTCTATTATCCTCCTCGCGGTAAAAATTGCTGCTTCAGCGTTATTGTTCCTTTCATTTATACATTATTAGCTTTAATCTTAAACCGACGCTGATTGTCATAAATGTGTCTTATTTTTCCCCTAATGTAGCCGGAATACTCCAGCCCAAGGGTAAACCTAGATGATTAAATGGTATGAAGAAAGCGACACCGAAGTGAACCGAAATATTGCACTGCTGACCGGAGAAGATCCGGACAAATGGTACCCTTACGGCGGTGTGAAAGGTAAAGACTATTGCAAGAATCCTTCCGATGCCTGGCCGATTATCTGCGCCAATAAAATAGGCATTCACTCTCCTGAAAATAGCGACGATAACCACTGGCAGGCGCGTATCGCCACAAGCCAGGGGGAATGGCAAGCCCGAAGCACCAGCCCATTACGGGCGGCAATGATCTGTTTTTTATTGAGTCAAGATACTGAGAAAGCCCTAATGTAGTTATCGAGTAAATCCGCCAGAAAATCTGGCTGGGTGGTATGCGTTATCCATATTTTAGCCAGTCATTTTGCGATGGAGCTGATCATGAAACGTATTATTAAAGGGGATATGAATTTATCCCACCTCGTTATTGCTCATACGGCGATTGATCGCCACCAACAGTCCTATGGCGATCGTCGTCAAGGCTGGCCTTCAACTTATCTCATCCGCTATAAAAATAATCGGGTCGCCGTTGAAGTTGTCACTCGACGTCAGTCTTATGTTGCCACATTAATGATAGGTGCACGTAATCTGAGTAGATTGTGCAATATTCCATCGCTTTATCCTTAATTAATTGCATCAATCACATCTTTGCCGTGGTTGATACTCAAACATCAATGGCATTGATATAACGAATTTTGCCACCGGGTTTATCACAAATTTCAGACTGATAAACCCCCATTTTCCCCGCACTGAAATGCCTTAATCCTTGATGCTACCGGGTTTAAATGTTAAAAAGCCGCGCGGCTTCATTTACGGACAGTCAATTTTCTCGTTTAACGGGAGGAAATTGCGGCAGAGGATACAATGCAAGAGCAGTTACAAGATTCGACCCTAAAACGAGGGTTAAAAAACCGACATATTCAGCTGATTGCGCTAGGTGGCGCGATTGGTACCGGCCTGTTTCTGGGCATCGCGCAAACGATTCAAATGGCTGGACCTTCGGTTATTTTAGGCTATGCCATCGGCGGGATTATTGCCTTTTTGATTATGCGTCAACTGGGTGAAATGGTCGTTGAAGAGCCGGTTGCTGGTTCATTTAGCCATTTTGCCTATAAATATTGGGGCGATTTTGCGGGCTTCCTGTCAGGCTGGAATTATTGGGCAATGTTCATTTTGGTGGGCATGGCTGAGCTGACGGCGGTGGGTATCTATATCCAATATTGGTGGCCGGAAATCCCCACTTGGGTTTCTGCCGCAGTATTTTTTGTCGTAATCAACGCTATAAATTTAATCAACGTCCGAATGTATGGTGAAACCGAGTTCTGGTTTGCCATTATCAAAGTTGCCGCCATCATCGGAATGATTGTATTTGGCGCTTATCTGCTGGCCTCGGGTTCCGGTGGGCCAGGGGCGTCCGTCACCAACCTTTGGGCACATGGCGGCTTTATGCCACATGGTATCAGCGGCCTGATTATGGCGATGGCGGTCATTATGTTTTCTTTCGGCGGGTTGGAAATGGTCGGTATTACCGCCGCTGAAGCCGAAGACCCGCGTCGTAGCATTCCTAAGGCGACCAATCAGGTGGTTTACCGGATTTTAATCTTCTACATCGGTTCTCTGTCGGTATTGCTTTCCCTGTATCCCTGGATAAAAGTGGTTGAGGGTGGTAGCCCGTTTGTCATGATTTTCCATGCGTTAGACAGCAATTTGGTTGCCACTATTCTTAACGTGGTGGTACTGACTGCGGCCCTTTCGGTCTATAACAGTGGAGTTTATTGTAATAGCCGCATGTTATTTGGGCTGGCAACGCAAGGCAATGCGCCTAAAATATTGACCAAGGTGAATAAGCGCGGCGTACCGGTGTTATCAATCGCTTTGTCTGCTTTGGCTACCTCCGCTGGCGTATTAATTAACTACATCATGCCCGGAAAAGCATTTGCTTTATTGATGGCGCTGGTGGTCTCAACGCTGGTGATTAACTGGGTCATGATCTGCCTGGCGCATTTGAAATTCCGCGCCGCTAAAGTGCGTGAAGGCGTAGAGCCAAGTTTTAAGGCTTTGTGGTATCCGTACGGTAATTATCTGTGCCTGGTGTTCCTCAGCCTGATTCTGGTGATTATGTACATGACCGAAGGGATCCGTATTTCCGTGCAGTTAATGCCTATTTGGCTTGGGGTGCTGTGGATCGGTTTTATACTGACACGACGGAAAAAAGCCGAGGCTTAAGATGAAACCGGCAGTTTGGGTTTATTTTCTCATGTCTGCCGTGCGAATGTTTTGAAACCTGACGTAAAGCCCGCTCATCAGCGGGCTTTTTTGTGAGCGAAATCGATAAATAGTCGGTGCTGAATGCGCCTCAACGCTTTGTCACGCGGATAAGAAATAGAGACGAAGAAAGACGGAGTGGATAGAGGCAAAAGGCGTTAGAGGCGGCGGGGGGCTATTTTCCGCCTTAATTTCGGGTTAATTTAGGCGAAGTAAAGAATATCTTGCCGAGTGTGCGAGCTAATAAATCAGTGCACCGAGTGAGTGCACTGCTATTTGAGAATCATTCCTGATAACGGCGTAGTTATCCATTAAGAGATCTGGTGCAAATTGGTTTGAGATATTACGCCACAGCAGGGAATATTATCTCCATATAATCAAATATGATTAGAACTGCCAGCGAAGCCAGGCAAACAATACGTTACCATTATTATAAGTCCCCGGAATGTAGGTGGCTTGCAGCGAAAGCTTATTATATTCGACGGAAACCAGAGGCAAAGGCAATGGCATCGGAATGTAATAGTACTCATGGCGCGCAGTGACGCTGAGAGTAAAGCCCGCGCCGAAACGCCATCCGTCCATTGCTCCTGGAATCCACATCTTCTGAAAGCCATAACCAATAATAGGCTCAACTTTATTGTGTGAATCCATAAAAGCCATGGCATACAGAGAGTGCCAGTCGTTATCTTCATCGTATCGATATTTGCCAAAGCCAAAGCCCCACGGATTCTCGTTATACGAGTCTGTCTTTTCCTTGTCGTAGGTCCAACGGTTATGCCATGTCAGCACCGGTAGGTAGAATTCACGCCCCGGCGCATCCCAGGTCAGCGAGACATTGCCTTTAAAACGTTCCCACAGGCCGCCATCTTCGGCTTTAATGGCATTAGGTTGATTGGCTACCGGTAACGCTTCGCTGCATGCCGGAAAGGCCACAGACAACAGACTCGGCGCAAGGAGAGCAGCACCTATAGCTGCAACTTTATATTTCATAATGGAGTCTCTGGTATCGATAAGTTGAATAGGGGGAGTTTCTGCCCCTTGTGCCTATCAAAGGTAAAACAAATTTTGCCGATTAATTATTATTGAAAATAATCCGACTATTAGCCGTTTTGATTACTTTCATAGGTGTCTTTATAGCTAGTTTAATTAATTTAGTAAAATACATCGGGCTTTAAATAAAGGCGGGTATTGTACTGAAAAAAATGCTGATGAAAAGGAAGAAATATCCTATTTACCCTTTTCATTTAGCTAAGGTATAAGAATCACTCGGTTTTTCAGGTGCGTTTACTTGATTAAAAGAGTCCGTTTTATGTGTATTTATGCCACTAGTGATAATCCATTCCATTGCACCATGATAGTGCGCATCCATTTTGATTAAATAGAATAATAAACTTCCGTTAATGATGAGGTACTAAATATTGATTAAATAGATTCCGATATTTTATTTATTATTCACATTTATTTTTTTAGGTAAATATATTTGTAGTCATTTATGCATCGTAACGTTTTTTTGTGAAGATCTGCGGCTTTTAGCCGTTATTGTCATCCGATTGTCATAAGCATGAGATTTCGCCAACCTGAGCATAAGTAAGGATTTAATCAACTAAAAGTTGAAAATTTCAACCCGGAGTGAGGTGTGGAAGGGCTGAGGGCTGGCAGAGCAGGTATATTCTATTTTTATATATCAAAGACCAATAGGCTTTATTAAAATAGATTTGTTCCGCGTAGAACGGATAGAAAATCGACAACGTTTATGACGTAATAGGTATTATAAAAATAGTTAGCAAGATTGTTAAAGTTAAGCAAAAAAAACGGGTTAAACAGTATAAAAAAATAGAGCAGAAAATACGATGACCTTCAACAAATTTCAGCATATTTAAGCAGTGTTTGTGATCGACTGGCCCAAATATGTGCGACAAGTACATCGTTGATTAAAAATGGCTTGCCAACGAATTCAGAGTATGTGATAACGCATATGGGTAAAACGAGGTACAGTTCTGTATATGTGTGGCATTTTCAGTAAAGAAGTTCTGAGTAAAGACGTTAGCGTTGAATACCGCTTCTCTGCCGATCCTTATCTTAGTGCCTCAAGCAGTAACGACTCTAGTTTGTCTATGTAACGCCTCCGGGCGAGTTAAACAATCCAAAGGAAATACTCAAGATGGCTAAGATTAAAGGTCAAGTTAAGTGGTTCAACGAGTCTAAAGGTTTCGGTTTCATCACTCCAGCTGACGGCAGCAAAGATGTGTTCGTACACTTCTCTGCAATCCAGGGTAACGGCTTCAAAACCTTGGGCGAAGGCCAGAACGTAGAGTTCGAAATCCAAGACGGTCAGAAAGGTCCGTCTGCAGTAAACGTTACTGCAATCTAATTCAGCTCTAGCTGAAAAAAACCCGCCTTGGTGCGGGTTTTTTCGTTTCTATAGTAATCCGTTTTATTAATAATTAAGGCAAGATGATTAAGCCGGAATATTGGTTTCTGCCGCTGATCCCTGGATGGGTTGGATCTATGGCTCGCTGCTGGCTATTGCGGCGGAAACTGGTGTATTTAAACGCAGGGACAAGCTCTTCCCGATTCTCGTTGGCCGAACCGGCTGATTTCGGCGGCATGCAGTCTGCCGGTGTACAGATGGTGCAACTTCCCGCGCGGTCTATCTGATGAAAACCCAATGATTGCAACTGATGCTCAGCAATGGCGGTAAGGTTGAGATGTCGATAGCGGGGAGAAATAACCGTTTTTGGGACATTCATATTATCAATAAATCGTGCCACTAAATCTTCGGTTACCTCGTAACAACAGGAACGTGCCGCTGGGCCAATAGCTGCAACCCATTCATGCGGCGAATCATCTTGCGATATACGTTCTGCCATTCGCAGTAAAATTCCATCCAATAATCCGCGCCAGCCTGCGTGAGCCACGGCGATAGCTTTTCCGTCCCGTCGGCTAAAAATGACCGGTAGGCAGTCCGCCGTGAGTACCGTTAGCAAAATACCGGGTTGGGTGGTGTATAAACCGTCGGTTTCACCGCAGGCTTGCTTGGGTTCGCGAACATCGACAATTCGCGTACCATGTACCTGTTTTTTCTCCGGCATGGTGGCACGAAATGGCTGTAAATTCTCCGGCAGCAATGCGGATTTACTGCCAAAGCCATGAAGAATATGAGGGACATGGGTAAATAATCTGGATACGTCAGTCATGTGAATCACTTTGCCTCGGTGGCTGCGGAGTAGCCCAGTGTAGGCCGAATTTTGATTAGTTGGCTACTGTTGGCTGCTTTAATAACCTGAATGACGTTCCCATTTGCGCTTTGTTGCAAAATAAGACGCCTTGTATCACTGTTTCCACCCTGTAACGGCCAAGGTTCAGGTTTAATGATCGACCAGAGCGGATAATGCCTACAGGGAAACCGAATGATTTCTAAAGTAAATAATGACGCTAACAATTTTGTCCGTTGGCGTTTTAGTCTGCTGTGCGGTTGTATCCTGCTGTCACTCCTAGGATTGCTTGGGCGGGTGGCCTGGCTACAGGTGGTTGAACCGGAGCCGCTGGTAAAAGAAGAGAATATGCGTTCGGTTCGCGTGATGACGACCCCGAATACTCGCGGCATGATTACCGATCGCAACGGTCATCCTCTGGCGGTGAGCGTGCCGGTGGCGGCAATTTGGGCCGACCCCAAGGTTTTGCTGGAAAAAGGCGGCGTCGGGAATGATGCCCGCTGGCGGGCGTTGTCCCAAATGCTACATATGCCATTGGCTGATATTGCCAGCCGTATCAATCAGAATCCGGATGGGCGTTTTGTGTATTTAGCGCGACAGGTGGAGCAGGCGTCGGCTGAGTATATTCAACGGCTTAAACTGCCGGGAATCGCCCTGAGAGCGGAGTCGCGCCGGTTCTATCCCTCGGGTGCTACGGTGGCGAATCTGGTCGGCTTCACTAATATCGATGACCAGGGCATCGAAGGTATCGAAAAGAGTTTTAATCAGCTACTGAGCGGAACGGCGGGCAATCGGGTAGTACGCAAAGACCGCTACGGCAACGTGGTGGAGGATATTTCCGCCACCGATAGTCATCCCGGTCAAAATGTTCAGCTCAGTATTGATGAGCGCTTACAGGCCGAAGCTTCCCATGCTTTAACCAATGCGGTGTTGTTTAATAAGGCGGAGTCTGGATCGGCGGTGTTGGTGGATGTGGACACTGGCGAAGTGCTGGCGATGGCCAATTACCCGACCTATAACCCCAATAACCGAACCGATACGCCGGAGGGAAATTTCCGCAATCGGGCTATCAGCGATATTTTTGAACCGGGTTCGACGGTAAAACCTATGGTGGTGATGACGGCATTACAGCGCAAACTAGTGAAACCCGATAGCGTGTTAGATACGCACCCTTATATTTTGAGTGGTCACCAAATTCGTGACGTCGGCTTTTACCCCGCGCTGTCTCTCACTGGCGTGTTACAAAAATCCAGCGACGTCGGCGTATCCCGCCTGGCATTAGCGATGCCCGCTTCGGCACTGCTAAAAACCTATGGCTCATTTGGGTTGGGCAAATCTACCGAATTGGGATTAACCGGAGAAAGCAGTGGGTTGATGCCGCACCGTCAACGCTGGAGCGATCTGGATCGCGCCACTTTCTCGTTTGGCTACGGATTGATGGTGACGCCACTGCAGCTGGCGCGGGTTTACGCCACGATTGGCAGTTATGGGATTTATCGCCCTTTGTCTATCACTAAAGTCGATCCGCCGGTGTTAGGGCAGCGAGTCCTGCCTGCGGAACAGGTTCAAGAAGTAGAGCATATGATGGAAAGCGTGGCGCTGCCCGGCGGCGGCGGGGTGAAAGCAGCGGTACGCGGTTATCGGGTGGCAGTTAAAACCGGTACCGCTAAGAAAATTGGCCCCAACGGACAATATATTGATAAATATGTGGCTTATACCGCTGGCGTGGCTCCCGCCAGCCAGCCGCGTTTTGCTCTGGTGGTGGTGATTAATAACCCGCAAGGGGGAAAATATTACGGTGGAGCAGTGGCGGCCCCGGTATTCAGCGAAATTATGGGGCAAATTTTGCGAACCATGAACGTGGAGCCAGATGCCGTTCTTGGCTCGCCTCAGCGCCATAGCTGAGAATAGTGTCGGACAAGGCTGCCCCGGCTTGCAACCACGGAGGCGGTTCTTTAGACTAGCGCCGCCTTGCGCGTTCTCGCATTTTCCCTGCTATCTGGAAATATAACCATGTCTTATCAATGTCCTCTTTGCCATCAGCCGTTACAGCTTAATCAGAAGCAGTGGCGCTGCGAAAATAATCACCAGTTCGATTGTGCCAAAGAGGGCTATGTCAATTTGCTGCCCGTTCAGCATAAAGGCTCCAGGCAGCCGGGAGACAGCCCGGAGATGATGCAGGCGCGGCGCGCATTTCTTGATGCCGGTTACTATCAGCCACTGCAACAGCGGGTTGCTGCGCTGTTGGACGGCGTTTTGCCGCCTGAAGCCGGATTATTGCTAGATATTGGCTGTGGTGAGGGGTATTACACCGCGGCTATAGCTCAACAGCTGAAACAGCGGCGAGAGATGCAGGTTTATGGCTTAGACGTCGCCAAGGTTGCGGTGCGTTATGGGGCAAAACGCTACCCTGAGGTGAGTTTTTGCGTGGCATCCAGCCACCGTTTGCCGTTTGCCAACGGGGCACTGGACGGCGTTGTGCGTATTTATGCGCCATGTAAGGCGGAAGAATTGGCGCGAGCGGTGAAACCGGGCGGTTTTCTGGTGACGGTTGCGCCGGGCCCACGTCATTTATATCAATTGAAAGAAATGATCTATCAGCAAGTGCAGCTGCATGGTGAGAACGACGAACATTTGGAAGGATTTGATTTGGTTAGCCATGAGTCATTAGCCTACCCAATGGCGTTGCCGGGATCGCAGGCTGTCAATTTATTGCAAATGACGCCTTTTGCCTGGCGAGCGTCAGTTGAAACCGGTCAGCAGTTGGCCGAGATGGAAACTTTTGCCTGCGAAACAGATTTTGTTATTCGTGTGCATCAGCGGCATATCGATAAAACTGAATGTAGTGCAGATTAATGTCGGTTTCTATTTTATATAGCCAGATCATTATGGCTTAAATAATATTTAGATAAAGAATTATGAGCGTCAGGGAAAATAGGCGAACCTGACGCTCTATAACATTCAATGATGTAATAAACAGCGAAATAGCGATAATTAAGTCAAATCATTAGTGATAACTAGGGGTGACCGTTTTATAGTATTGGTAATGATTTAGATATTATCAATAAACCAATCAGATCGCGGGCCGGGGAAAGTGTCGGCCTAATGATGGGTCAATGAGCAACTGGATTGGTTCTTTCACTGTCATTTTATTAACTCTTTAAATTTAAAACGTATTATCTCTATTTTTGTGAGTTAAGATCCAGGTTACGCCATGTGCGTCCGCCAGACTCGGTCACCAGAATCGATGGTACGAAGCGCACTTGCTCTGCCACTTTCAAGGCTAAGTCGGCAACTTCCTGCTTATTCAACGATCCGCTGCCGTAATTATATTCGCCGTCCGGTAATTTATAAACTTTGTCCCGACCTATTAATCGGGTAAAACCGGCTTCGTCCATTTTTTCATTAAGCGTCTGGTAATCGCTTTCTTCGGCATTATGCAATTTAACACTCACGGTAAAGTAAGGCATAGAAATCCATTTATTTAGTGCGGGATAATATGCTGTATATCATGATGGGCGGCTTTTTATTATGACCGAGATCGAATTGCTGAGAATTAAGCAGGATGCGTTAAGGTAGGTGGCGGTTATTTGTACGAATCATTACGGCAAGCAGGATAATAATGAAGAGAAAAGAAGAGAAAAGAAGGGAAGAAAAGAGAAAGGAAGGGAAGAGAGGAACAGTGCCAGTGCTCTGAGAAGTTAAAGACCAATCACCCATCGGTTACGACCACCGTGTTTAGCCGAGTAGCAGGCAATATCTGCCTGACGCAACGCCTGAACCGTGGATTCGGTTTGTTGGGTTAGATTGATATTATCGTAAGTAAAAAACAGGAAATTTGGCTTAAGGGATGTTTTTTAAGATAAAACGCATTCTAACTGCGTTTGTGGGCTATAAACTCGAATCGTTAATAGCGCCATATGCAGAGGCGATTAATCTTAGTGATGTGATTGCGTTGAGTGGTTACATTTATATTGTGGTGAACGGTGCGCGAAACGAATCAGCGTCTGTTCAATTTCTTATCTAAATTATTGACGCGCTGTAATGGGCAGGTAGAGCAAATTTCCAATCCATTCAAACGATAGCGTAAACAGCAAAGTCGGCGCTCAATTCTTATATTGCCACTTTTCTCCGTGACCTGACGAACAGGCTGAAACAGCTTGTTTTTGCTGCCGTCGGACAGGGTACGTAAAGCGAGAAAATGCTCGGCAATTTGCGTATTTGCCTGCTGTTCCTGCGCCATTTTTATTCCCTGATACAGACGAATCCCCGCGTTATTCCAAAACAGGCTTTCGCCCATACCCGCCAGTTGGCTCAGAGTACCGCAAACCGGTGTCAGATGATCTTGCACCAACTGCTGAAAACGACGTTCAGGGTCTTGTTGGGTTACTTGATGACCCGAATGGGAAAGAATAAAGCTTTCAACCACGCCGGCTTCATTGAGCGTCAGGCCGATATGCTCCGGTAAAATGGGCAACTGCCAGTTGAACTGCAAATTAATCCGCATCCACGGCCCCAACAGGCGGGCAAAGTACCATTGCGACCATTTTGATACCAAAGCTGCGCGATCTTCATTCGAATGAAGATTCAGCAGGGGCGAGATCAAGGTGAGTGCGCGTTCAGGCGTATATAAAGCACCGGCAGAAAAAGTCTCGCGTTGTCTCGAGGCTGCAGACGGAAAGTACTGTTCAATGGCTTCCTGTCGGGCGAGGCTGAGATTTTCTGCGGTTAGCGCCATAATAATCCTATTTAAAAACCTTATTCAAATCAGGCTTTGGGGCATCGGCTGACGAGTTCAGGCAAGCATAATAGGGGATAAGAATCATAATGAGAATCGTTTTTATATCCAGAGTGAGATTTCCCGCTTCCGGTGGTTGCAAGGGGTCGCATTGCTGTCGTTTGGCACATTTTCCTATGGTTCAACGCCACGACATCTGAATCTCAACCACATTATTGCATTGCGTGGGAATGCCTTCGTTCGAACGATTTTGGCGCTGGACGCAATAGCGTGAGCGGTGGCAGACAAGCTGGATTACGGGCAATTTTTTCGGGTGCTCCGCGCTTTATCTATCTGTTACGTAAACAAATCTCGTAAAAGCATTCAAATTAATGAACATAAACGCTTGCAAAGTGTCACGTCGGCGGCATAATTCGTGAATTCTTATAATAAGCATTCGCATTTAGTTATTAACATTTAGGCATCAACCTTTAAATATTCGCATTAGCGATAACATCGCAAACTTTCAGGGAACACCAAATAATGAAAAGCACAGCAATAATCCGGGGCGGTAAAAATCGTTTAGCGCCGCGCCTTTTGTTTGTCATGATCGGCGCAGCCTTGGGCACGCTATCTGCGCCGCTAATGGCAGCCGATGAAACAGCGGTAGCAACCAAAGACGCCGCTAAGCCAGCTGCGGCAAAAGGTGGCGATACTATTACCGTCGTTGGCACGCAGGAAACTTTCCGCGCGGGCGGTAACGATCTGATTCCGACCTATCTGGACGGTCAGGTGGCGAACGGTGGCCGCATTGGTTTCCTCGGCCAGCAGGATGCTCGTAACGTTCCTTTTAACGTTATCGGTTACACCTCTAAGTTGGTGGAAGATCAACAGGCACATACAATAGCTGAGGTCGTGAAAAATGATGCCTCGGTACAAAATGTACGCGGTTTCGGTAATGCCTCACAAAACTATCGGATTCGTGGTTTTAATCTGGATGGTGATGATATTTCATTCGGCGGCCTGTTCGGCGTATTGCCGCGTCAGGTTGTTGACACCAGCATGATCGAACGCGTTGAAGTATTCAAAGGCCCAAACGTTTTTGTGAACGGTATTTCGCCGAGCGGTAGCGGCGTTGGCGGGATGATTAACCTTGAACCTAAACGCGCCGGTGATACGCCATTGACTCGCGTTAGTCTGGATTATACTTCCTCATCCAAAGTGGGCGGGGCGCTGGATGTGGGGCGTCGCTTTGGTGACAATGATCAGTTTGGCGTGCGTGTGAATATGCTGCATCGCGAAGGGGAGACGGCAATCCATGACCAGAAAGAGCGTACCACCGCACTTTCTACCGGCTTGGATTATCGTGGCGATCGCGCCCGTACTTCCATCGATGTGGGTTATCAGAAACAAACCGTACACGGCATGCGTACCGATGTTGCGGTAGGCGCCGCGACCGTTATTCCTGAACCGCCGGCGGCGACTTTGAATTATGGTCAGCAGTGGGTTTATACCGACATGGCGACCACCTTTGGTATGCTGCGCAGTGAATATGACCTAAGTCATAACTGGACCGTCTATGGTTCTGTTGGTGCCAGTCGTAACGAAGAAACCGGCCAGTATGGCTCACCTACACTGACGGATAACAACGGCAACGCGACTATTAGCCGCCTGTACGTGCCTTATACCTCGGATTCTATTGCCGCGTTAGGCGGGGTTCGCGGTCATTTCGATACTGGTTTGGTCACGCATAAAGTGAATATTGGTTATGCGGCCAACTATCGTAAAGCGATGTCCGCCTGGAATATGTCCGACCCGGTAGAGACCAATATCTATAATCCGGGCGTGATTCCATTCCCGCCGGCAACTTCAGGTAGTGCCAATCAGGATCCAACGCTTAACAGTCAGGTTCGCGCCAGCAGCATTTCCGTGTCTGATACCTTATCGGCACTGGATGATAAAGTGCAGCTGATGCTGGGGCTGCGTCGCCAGGAATTGGTGATTCGTAACTTTAGTAACGGTGTGCCGGACAGCGTCAATTCACAAGATGCGATGAAAGTGACCCCAATCTACGGCGTGTTGGTTAAGCCGTGGGAAAACGTATCTCTGTATGCAAACCACATTGAAGCGTTGTCTCCGGGGAAAGTTGCGCCCTGGTATACGGCAAACGCAGGTAATGTAACCGGCATTGTTCACTCTAAACAAAATGAAGTGGGCGTGAAATTTGATAACAAACGCTATGGAGGTACGTTAGCGCTGTTTGAAATTACCAAGCCGGCAGGTTCTATCGATCCTGTCACCAATACATACGCTCTCGGCGGCGAACAACGTAACCGTGGTATTGAGCTGAATGTGTTCGGTGAACCCGTATTTGGCACTCGCCTGTTAGGTAGCGCGGTCTGGTTAGATCCTATTCTGACTCAAGCGCAGGATAGTAAGAATAACGGTAACTACGCGGTTGGCGTTGCTCGCTATCAATTGGTGTTCGGCGGCGAATATGATATTCAGTCGGTTGAGGGGTTAACGGCGACAGGCACCGTGACTCGTTCCGGCTCTCAGTATGCGAATGATGCCAATACCTTGAAAATCAAACCGTGGACTCGTCTGGATCTGGGTATGCGTTATACCATGCCGTTAAAAGATACCAATCTAATCTGGCGTGCCAACCTAATGAACGTGACTAACGAACGTTATTGGGAATCTGTAGAAGATACGGGTACTTATATTTATCAAGGCAATCCGCGCGAGCTGAAACTGTCTGTCTCGATGGATTTCTAATTAGCTTAGGCTAATTAAACTCTCTGTCACTGTCCCGCCGTTGGGTTGCTAACGGCGGGATTTTTTTAATCGATAATAGCTCGTTTACCGATATTCTGCGCCAAACGCAGCAGATAACCGTCCGGATCTTGCACTAAACATTGTCGCTGGGCGATTTCGATTTCATTGGCACGATACCAAACGTCGGCACAGGGCTGAAACACCGGGCAGTTGACCTGCTGCAGGCGCGTCAGAATCGGGGCGACCTCAGTCACTTCAATCTGGAAAGTCACGCCATTACCCAATGTCTTACCGAAAGGTGCCGTCAGCCAATGATCATCATCTCCCTGATACTGCTCCAGCATAATTTGCGCACCTTCGCGAACCAGATAGATAAAGCCTTGTTCTGGTCGGTCGTATCTGATGCTGAAACCAATTATTTCACACCAAAAATAAATGCTTTTCTTGATGTCGCGCACCACTATTTCGGGAGCCAACGTCGCCCAATTATCCATTTTCTGTTGTTACCTCAGTGAATAGCGGGAACAGACAGAATAGGGGAGAGAGGGCCATTCGCCAATACAAGGAGGGGAACGTTGTGTTGTGAGTAGGATGAATCGTGAGGAAGAGAGTGTTCAGGCAGCCGATCAGGGAATAACTAACCGGCTGCGGAGGAGCTAGGCCATGTTATACAGGTGCTCGTATAGAATATTAAAGCCGATGCCGATAAGAATAACGCCACCGATAATTTCGGCTCTCTTGCCTAACAGTGGGCCAATATAGCGGCCAATCAGCATACCGAGCGTTGCCATTATCATGGTGGCCATACCGATAGCCATGGCGGTATGCAGGATATTGACCTGTAAGAATGCCAGACCTACACCGATGGCCATCGCGTCCAGGCTGGTGGCAATGGCGGTCATCACCAAAACCCAAAAGCCGTGACGCCTAACCTGCGCTTCGTCCGCAGAAGGCCCTTTACAGCCTTCGACGATCATTCGGCAACCTAAGATAAACAGCAGGCTAAAGGCTACCCAGTGATCCCACTCCATAATGTATTGGCTGGCAAATAAGCCGATGCCCCAGCCGATTAATGGCGTAATAGCTTCAATCACGCCGAAAATTAATCCGGTGCGAACGGCTTCACGAAAACGGGGTTTATACAGAGTGGCACCTTTGCCAATTGAGGCCGCGAATGCGTCCATTGACATGCCAAAAGCCAGAATAAGGGTTGCTGATAGATTCATGGTAAATAGTCTCGGCCGGGTGGCTCCATATACACGCAACCCACCCCCAACCTACGACGGAGTTACGTGTCTATGGTCTCGCCAACCTTACCTGGCTGCCCGCACCACGTTTCGATGAATGAAACGAGTATGTTGATACGGGCGTTTCTGAAAAGCGATGTAATGCAGGATTACATGCGTCAGAAACCGGCTACTCCCCAATGAACGGCGCAACCTTATCATATTATTTTGACATCGGACAACTATAAAAAAATAATAGCGATCGAGTTGATAATGATATTTATTCTTGTTATCAACTTGAGCGCTAAATCAGATGATATAAGCAGCAATAATAATGTGGACTTAAAGCGGAAATATATTTTTGTTGTTGGCAAATTAAGCATTCTGCGGAAATTTTAATCTGCCATTAGGTTCGAGGAAATATTTTCAACCTTGATTTTCAAGGAAAAAGTTATAAATTTTTTCTAGGTCATCCAAATGTGTCACTTGAATCAGTAACCTACGCTTTTCTAACTCGATAACTAGAATGCCATCTTCAGACAAATTCATAGTCTTTATCCGGTTATATTCTATAAAAGCGTTAGCGTAGAAGAATCCGGTGGGTTTAAACAATAATTTAGGCCAACGGATATAAGATATATACAGAGCGACTAAAGCCAAACCAAACAATAAATAAGTGGTGAGTGGGGCGCCGTCGGACATCACATTATTATAAATAAGAATGGCAATTAACCCGACAAAGATCAGGCAGTCGAGTTTATTTTTACGTTTTAGGCGGATGGCCAATAACGTTTTTCCCTTCAACGTCTTCATGATGAATTCGTCGTAAATAGCGTAGATAAGCAATAGGGTAATAAAGACAACCAAGACAATATCGGTAACCGACATGCGTTTACTCCTGAAAAAACAACCGGGGGCTAGCCCCCGGTTTGATACAGATATACAGACAGTGCGCGGAAATTACGGTGCCAGGAAACCAATCCAGTAGCCGAAGATACCGATGGCGAAGAAGCCCATAATAATCCACAGGGCGTTAACTTTACGGCGTAACAGCCACATACAGCCGAAGGTTAACAGTAGCGGTACCAGCCCCGGCATCAACTGATCCAGAATGGTTTGTACCGTCGTGATAGTGGTTTCACCGGCCTGGTTGGTAATACGGGATACCACCACCGGAATATCAACGTGCGTCCACTTGTTAACCAAGGCTCCCATAACAAACAGGCCGAGAATTGACGCCCCCTCGGTCAGTTTTTGCAGGAAGCCGCCGCCCATATCGTTAACGATATTGACCCCTTTCTTATAACCGTAGGCCACGCCGTAATAACGGGTTAGCAGGCGAACCAGGTTAAACAGCACGAAGAACAGGATCGGCCCGAGCAAACTGCCGCTCAAGGCGATACCGGCCCCCAGCGCCGCGAATACCGGACGTACGGTGCCCCAGAAGATCGGGTCACCCACACCGGCCAGAGGCCCCATTAAACCGACTTTGATACCGTTAATCGCTGCATCGTCAATCGGTGCGCCGTTAGCCCGTTGTTCTTCCATTGCCATGGTAACGCCCAGTACCGGCGCGGCCACGTAAGGGTGGGTGTTGAAGAACTCCAAATGGCGTTTAATTGCCTGCTTGCGCTCATCGTTATTCTCTGGATACAGACGACGGATCACCGGCACCATAGAGAAGCAGAAGCCCAGCGCCTGCATACGTTCGAAGTTCCATGACCCTTGGAAAAGGTTAGAGCGTAAAAACACACCGCGAATGTCGCTGGCCGTGAGTTTCTTTTCACCAGTAGTTGTTGTATCAACCATTTCTCTCACCTTCGCTTAGTCTAATTCGTTATCGAGATCGTTATTGGCAGGAGCCGGACCAGACTGCACAACCTGAGATTTGTTGTATTTCGGGCTGAGCTGAATGTAGAGAACGGCCATGACGACACCAATCACACCCAAAGCAACAAGGTTGAAGTTGGTGAAGGCTGCGGTAACGAAACCTAAATAGAAGAACGGCATCAAGTAGCCAGCACGCATCATGTTGATAACCATGGCGTAACCGACCACGACGATCATACCCCCTGCGATATTCAGACCGTTGGTAACGACTTCTGGGATAGAGTTAAGCAGTGACTGAACTTCCGATGTCCCGACGGAAAGGGCAACGATCAGTGCAGGAATAGCAATACGCATGGCCTGTAAGAACAGGGCAGAGACGTGTAGCCAGGTAATGGCTCGCAGACTACCGCGCTCCGCCGCACTGTCTGCCGCGTGCTGGAAAGCCACGGTAACGGTACGAACGATGATGGTCAGCACTTGACCGGCGGCGGCCAGCGGGATCGCCAGTGCAATACCGGCCCCGATGCTTTGACCACCGGCGATAACCAGAATGGTAGAAATGATGGATGCCAGAGCAGCATCAGGGGCAACGGCGGCGCCGATGTTCATCCAGCCCAGAGCGATCATTTCCAACGTACCACCGATAATAATACCGGTTTTCATATCACCTAAAACGATACCGATTAAGGTACAGGCGACGAGGGGACGGTGAAATTGGAACTCATCCAGAATGGAACCCATCCCGGCGATACAGGCAACGATAAATATCAGCACAATCTGAAGAGTTGTGATCTCCATTGTACTTCTCCTATGACTAAAAAAAGCTGAGTAAAATAACCCTGTTCAAACAGAACCGGACATAACCTTTCTGTGTAGTTATTTATAGAGCTAATTAGTTAAGTTTTGCGATCAGATCCATCATTTTTAAGCGACTATCCGAAGACACTTTTCGTACTTCCAGTTCGATCCCGCGTTCATTTAATTTCTTAAATGCTTCGACATCTTTCTCATCAACGGAAACCGCGTTGTTGACCTGGGTTTTACCCTGACGGAACGCCATACCACCAATGTTGACTGATTTAATATCCACGCCGCCTTCTACCAGGCGCAGGACGTCGTTTGGATTGGTGAATAACAGCATGACCCGATCTTTGGCATATTTAGGGTTGTTGTATACGCGAATGGCTTTTTCCACATCGACGACGTGGGCCGTTACGCCGGGAGGAGCAACCTGAGTCAGTAGGGTCTTACGCATATGGTCGGCAGCAACTTCATCACTGACAACAATAATACGATTGACGTTGGTTTCTTTGGTCCAGCGAGTAGCGACCTGGCCGTGAATCAGACGGTCATCGATACGCGCCAAACCGATCTTCATATGGTCATCGGGACCCAAAGGTGCAGCGGGCGCGGACGGCGCTTTGGCTGCGGGAGCTGGTTGCTGCGTCTCGGGCTTATCACTCGTATCTGGCGTTTTTAAGGCTTTTACACCAGTGCGACCGGTTTCCACCGCGATACTGACCAGTTCGGCGAAGGATGGATTATCATCACGCGCCATAAAGGTTTCTACCAGCATCGGAATGTTAACCCCGGTGACGACCTCATAGTTTTCTTTATCAACAACGATACGGCTGGCGGCATTAAAGGGACTGCCTCCCCAGGTATCGACCAGGAACAAGACACCTTTCGTGGTATCCAGACCTGCCAATTTCCCTGTGTACTTCTCAATAAGCGTTTCGGCATTTTCACCGGGTACGAAATCGATATACGCGACGTTTTCTTGCTCGCCTAGGATCATTTCCGCAGTACGCAGTAGCTGTTCAGCCGCTGCCCCGTGTGTGCCGATGATAATAGCTATACTCACTCGCTACCCCCTCAGTTAACTCAAGATTGAGTTCTGGCACGTCATGAAAGTTGGTTTACTACCAGCGCGTCCCTGCGGTACATATTGAATCTATTATGATAGTCGTAATCACTACGACCCGCCGACGATTTGTCCTTTATCCCCATGAATCGATTCAGGTCATGGGCACAATGCCGCTGGCTGGTATTTATTTTAGTCAGTGAAAAAATAATTTATGTGACGTTGCTCATTTATTGGGACATGTTATGAATAGATTTAGTCTGGTTGGATAATTAAACAGCACTGATGTGACAAAGAGTGTTGGAAGGTTAATAATTCCCGCTATGACATTAAAAAGATTCCTGATAAAGTTAAGTTCATTTTTATTTGTAAGGAGTTAAGGGCCTCAGCTCTCCCTATGGACTGTCACCGAAGTTACTGCTTTGAAGAAGGTTATCCCCCGCCTGCGGGTAAAAATCAGGTTATTCGATCGCGTATTTATCTATCGCTCATCTTCGTACAATCTTTCACTGAATTCCGACGTGTAATCGGTTTGCGGCGTTTTGTCGTGCCTGTTAAATCACGTCTGTCCCGTCAGTCATGTTCTAATTTTTGGAGTCTTGCATGGAATTTCTAATGGACCCCTCGATTTGGGCAGGGTTACTTACGCTGGTCGTGTTGGAAATTGTACTGGGTATCGATAACTTGGTGTTTATCGCCATTCTGGCCGACAAACTGCCGCCTAAACAGCGAGACAAGGCCCGGATTATCGGCCTGGCGCTGGCGCTGATTATGCGTTTGGGACTGCTGTCGGTGATTTCATGGATGGTTACCCTCACCACCCCGTTGTTTAGCGTCGCCAGTTTCAGTTTCTCCGGACGGGATTTAATCCTGTTGGTCGGCGGGCTGTTCCTGTTGTTTAAAGCCACCACTGAGCTACACGAACGGCTGGAAGGTAATCAGCATGATGGCAATGCTAACCGAGGCTACGCCAGTTTTTGGGCGGTAGTCGCGCAAATTGTGGTGCTGGATGCGGTGTTCTCGCTCGATGCGGTGATTACCGCCGTCGGCATGGTGAACGATTTACCGGTCATGATGACCGCAGTGATCATTGCGATGGGCGTCATGTTGCTGGCCTCTAAAGCGTTAACTAACTTCGTTAACGCCCATCCTACGGTGGTGGTGCTGTGCCTTAGCTTCCTGTTAATGATCGGCTTAAGTCTGATCGCGGAAGGTTTCGGTTTCCATATTCCGAAAGGTTATCTGTACGCGGCCATTGGTTTCTCTATCCTGATTGAGCTGTTTAACCAGATTGCGCGCCGTAACTTTATCAAAAATGAATCCCGGTTGCCGCGACGCCAGCGTACCGCCGAGGCGATTATTCGCTTGATGGGCGGACGTAATCAGGAGCAAGAGCAGGGCAATGCGCCTCAAAATGCGCCCGTTGAAGCTTTTGCGGAAGAAGAGCGCTATATGATTAGCGGTGTGCTGACGCTGGCTTCCCGCTCATTGCGCAGCATTATGACGCCGCGCACCGAAATCAGCTGGGTTGATTGCCATCGCTCCAAAGATGAGATTCGGATGCAGTTGTTGGATACGCCGCATAGCTTGTTCCCGGTGTGCCGTGACTCGCTGGATCAGATTATCGGCGTGGTGCGAGCTAAAGATCTGCTGGTGGCCATTGAGCAAGGCCAGTCTATCTGCGAATTTGCGGCGGCAACGCCACCCATCGTGGTGCCAGATACCATGGATGTCATCAATCTGTTGGCGGTGTTGCGTAAAGCCAAAGGGCGTCTGGTGGTAGTCAATGATGAATTCGGTGTGGTTCAGGGGCTGGTAACGCCGCTGGACGTGCTGGAAGCTATCGCCGGTGAATTCCCTGACGAAGATGAAACCCCGGATATCATCACCGACGGGGATGGCTGGCTGGTGAAGGGCGGTGCAGATTTGCACTCGCTGGAGCAAGCGCTGAACTGTCAGGAACTGGTTAGCCCGACGGAGGACTACGCATCGCTGGCGGGGATGTTACTTTCTCACTCCGGCCACATGCCATCTGCCGGAGATGTGATTGAACTGCATCAACTGCGTTTCCAAATCATTGACGTGACCGATTACCGTATTGAATTAGTTCGTATCGATAAAATCGAACCTTCAGACGACGAATAAGCGCAGATTTTCGGTTAACCAGTTATACCCTAAGGGAGCCAATCGGCTCCCTTTTAACAATCCAGCCTCCTCCTGCTATCTCGGCTTCTGAGGGGGCAATGCACTGACGTTAGCTGTATTTCTTAGCGCGCGAATAATGCGCTGACTATTGAAACGCTAAATTAGACGGCGAAATAACGCTGCGATAAACCGGATGCTGTTTAAACGGACGAGACTTTCATGGAGAGAAATATACGAGTTTACGTGAGTTGATAGACCAAGAAATGTGTCTGACCTCTGGCGGTAATATGGGCAGCGGGAATTTACAGGCCGCAGCGAGTGTGAATACCAATCATTCAGTGAATTAATTTTTGCTGGAGTGGACCCTCTATCGATATGAATGAAAC
>NZ_JBOBDP010000019.1:0-56511 GCF_050586585.1 Yersinia sp. J1 | reverse complement strand
AACCACTCAACCACTCAACCACTCAACCACTCAACCACTCAACCACTCAACCACTCAACCACTTAACCACTTAACCACTTAACCACTTAACCACTTAACCACTCAACGACTTAACCACTCAACGACTTAACCACTCAACGACTTAGTCATTCAGCCAACCATCTGTCGCTCGATTATTATGGGCTGCGTTGCGGTTTAATTTATTAAACCTGAACATCAGGTTGCTCCAATTGATGATGTCCCATTCTTTGCTTTTAGGGCTGTAAAGCTAACGCTCGAGTTAATACTGAATTTTGAGTGGAATAACGGCATCAAGAATATTCGCATTGCGAATTAATGGCGTTGATAAATGTTCATTAGAACAGATTTTTAATAGTTTGATTCGTCGCTGAAACCTTTCAATCATCCCTCGTTGACTTTTTATCGTTGTATTAATTAGGTTTTTAACCAGAAATTCAGATTTTGTGAAGTCAGTAATATTTTTTCATAGTTATGTGCACATTGTCATATTTTGGCTAAATACCTTTTTTTTCAATTGATAATTCGCGTCGCGAAAAATAGTCTGTGTTTAGCAAATAATGCTAACGAGGATTATCCCTCACTATTTCTTTACCCAGATGGGTTTTATTTCAGCGGAACCTGTGAGCAGTGGTGAACACAAGGCAACGCTATTTACTTGTGATGTCAAAGAGGAATTTTTTCATATGGTTACGCACTGTGCTAAACGTAAAACGTTAGCGCTCGCAGTCGCGGGCGCGGTGTTAGGGACTGGGTTCATGATAGCGCCGGAGGCGCAAGCTGAAGGTTTTATCGATGATTCATCACTTACTGGTGGTGTTTACTATTGGCAGCGCCAACGTGATCGTAAGGACCTAACGCCTGACAGTGCGGACTACGGCAAATATGTCGCCAACCTGCATCACTCGACTTTTAACGCCAATCTGGATTTCTCTTCTGGCTACGCCGCTGACATGTTCGGTATCGACCTGGCGGCCTTCGGTGCCGTAGAGATGACCAACAGCGGCCCGGCGGCACCAAACGAAATCGGCTTCAGTGATGCGAAAAGCCGTTGGGATGAAAAATGGACCGGTGACACCAGCGGTGTGAGCCTGTATAAAGCCGCCGCGAAATTCAAGTTTGGCGATTACTGGGCGCAGGGCGGTTACATTCAACCAAAAGGTCAAAGCTTACTGGCTCCGCACTGGAGCTTTATGCCGGGCACCTACCGTGGTGCTGAAGGTGGCGCGAAGTTTGATTTCGACACCGCCGGTGCGCTCTCCATGTCTTACATGTGGACCGACGAATACAAAGCGCCTTGGTATCGCAATATGTACAACTTCCGTCAGGCTGATGGCTTGACCGGCGTGAGCTACCTACACTCCTTCGGTGCTAAATACGACTTCAAAAACAAACTGGTTATGGAAGCGGCGTTTGGTCAAGCAA
Organism: Yersinia sp. J1; assembly: GCF_050586585.1. Classification (NCBI taxonomy): domain Bacteria; kingdom Pseudomonadati; phylum Pseudomonadota; class Gammaproteobacteria; order Enterobacterales; family Yersiniaceae; genus Yersinia; species Yersinia sp. J1. The sequence goes on along the minus strand of NZ_JBOBDP010000019.1, from coordinate 55,068 downwards.
AAGACTACATGGATCAGTATTTTGCTAAAGCCTCTTATGCCTTCCCGGTTGCAGGTAACGATCTGCGAACGTCTTACCAGTTCTACGGGGCTAAAGACAAAGTTGACGGCGGCGCAAGCAACCCTAACGACGTTTACGACGGTCTGGCATGGTTGCAGGCGCTGACCTTCGGTTATACCACCGGGCCATTTGACCTGCGTCTGGAAGGTACCTGGGCCAAGGCTGAAGGCAATCAGGGCTACTTCCTGCAACGTATGACTCCGGGCTATGCCAGCTCCAATGGTCGTTTGGACGTGTGGTGGGATTCCCGCTCCGACTTTAACGCCAACGGCGAAAAAGCAGTATTTGCTGGCGTAATGTATGACCTGGTTAATTGGAATATGGCTGGTTGGTCTGTCGGTACCTCCTATGCTTACGGCTGGGATGCAAAACCAAGCTCTAATCCAGTGTTCGATCAGAATACTCGTTTAAAAGAGTCTGCATGGAACTTCGACGTGCTGTACACCTTGCAGGAAGGCCGAGCCAAAGGGACATTATTCAAACTGCATTACACCATGTATGACAACCACACCAATATCCCGAGCTACGGCGGTGGTTTTGGCAACATCTTCCAGGATGAGAAAGACATTAAATTTATCGTGATCGCGCCGTTCACCATCTTCTAACTGTCGGCCCCGGCGGAGTCGTCGGGGCGCATAACGGAGTCTGTGTCATGAAAAAACTGATAGGTGTGGTTGCCGTTGTTCTGGGATTGAGCGCCTGTGTTCAGCAAGCGCCGGTACAGCCGGAAGATTCGAAACTGAAACAAGCTTACAGTGCTTGTATCAATGCCAGTGAAGGGTCGCCAGAAAGGCTGATTCCTTGCAAAGCGGTGTTAAACGTATTGAAGCAGGAAAAAGCCCACCAGACCTTTGCTGAGAAAGAAAACGTTCGCGTATTGGATTACCAACGTTGTCTGGATGCCGAACAGACGGGCAACGGTCAGGCTTATGCCGCTCAGTGCGGAAAGCTATGGCAGGAAATACGTAACAATAATTAAGGATGGATGAGGTGAGTCATGAATAAATTCAAACTAAGTGCTTTGGCTGCGTTAACAGCAACTTTTGGTTTGATGGGGGCGGCGCAAGCCAGCCCCGCCGACCAACAGGTTGTCGACCAACTAAGCCAGCTTAAGGTTAATTTCAAAATAAAAGATAACCGAGCCGCAGATAATGGAACGGATTGTGCCGCGTTGGGAGCTGACTGGGCCTCTTGTAACAAAACACTGATTACTCTGACCAACGCCGGGGATGAGATTCAGGGTAAAGATTGGGCGCTGTATTTCCATAATGTGCGTCAGGTGCTGGCGGTGGGTAACGATCAGTTCAAAATTACCCATTTGACCGGCGATCTGCATAAAATCGAGCCAACCGATAAGTTCAGCGGTTTTCCGGCCAATAAAGCAGTGGAAATCCCGATCACAGGTGAATACTGGCAGCTATTCGAAACCGACTTTATGCCGCGCTGGTACGCCACTTCTGGCGATGCGCAGCCAAAAGTTCTGGCTAGTACTGACACCGAAGATATCGATCAATTCCTGACGCGCTTCACTGGGGATCAATGGAAGCGTACCAAGGACGATAATAACGTTCTGATGACGCCTGAATCCCGTTTTGTTAAGAACGAAAGTCTGAAAACCCTGCCGGCAGAAAGCCTGCGTGGGCAGATTATTCCAACGCCGATGAGCGTCAAAGTTCATAACGCTGATGTCGATCTGAGCAAAGGCGTGGCGCTGGAGTTGAGTGCTTTACCAAAACCTGCGGCAGACGCAGCGCAGCAACGCTTTGAAATGCTGGGTGTGAATGTTAATGCGGCGGGCTACCCGATAACGACTATGATTCAGCCGAGTGATTTTAAAGGCGATCTGGCCGTTGCTGGTGCTTATGAACTGAAGATTGGCGAGCAGGGCGCGCAGGTAATTGGTTTCGATCAAACCGGCGTGTTTTACGGTTTACAGTCAATCCTGTCGCTGATTCCGTCCGATGGCAGTAAGAAAATTGCTACTCTGGATGCCAAAGATGCACCGCGCTTTGAATATCGCGCGCTGTTCCTTGATGTCGGCCGTAACTTTAAAACCAAGGATGCGGTACTGCGTTTGTTGGACCAAACGTCCGCTTACAAGCTAAACAAATTCCACTTCCATCTTAGCGATGATGAAGGCTGGCGCATAGAAATTCCGGGCTTACCGGAGCTGACCGAAGTGGGAAGCAAGCGTTGCCACGATCTCAGCGAAAATGCCTGTTTATTGCCACAGTTAGGTTCAGGCCCGGATAGCAATAATCTGGGAAGCGGGCACTTTAGCCGTCAGGATTACATCGATATCCTGAAATATGCCAAAGCGCGCCAGATTGAAGTGATTCCCGAAATCGATATGCCTGCTCACGCCCGTGCTGCGGTCGTTTCGATGGAAGCTCGCTATAACAATCTGATGAAGCAGGGTAAAGAAGCAGAAGCCAATGAATTCCGCCTGCTGGACCCGACGGATGATTCCAATACGACTTCAGTTCAGTTCTATGAGCGTAAAAGCTACCTGAATCCCTGCCTGGATTCTTCCAAACGCTTTGTGGATAAAGTGATTGGCGAAATGGCTCAGATGCATAAAGAAGCGGGTATGCCGCTGCAAACCTGGCACTTTGGCGGAGATGAGGCGAAAAATATCCGTTTGGGCGCGGGTTTCCAGGATAAAAACGGCAAGATTGAGCCGGGCAAGGGCATTATCGATCAGAGCATCGAAGATAAACCTTGGGCGAAGTCTCAGGTTTGTCAGGACATGGTTAAGCAAGGAAAAATTGAGGACGTGGAACACCTCGCTAGCCACTTTGCGATAGAAGTGAGCAAGTTGGTTAATGCGCACGGTATTGAGAAAATGCAGGCCTGGCAGGATGGTTTGAAAAACGCCAAAGATGCCAAAGCTTTCGCTACCAAACGCGTAGGTGTGAACTTCTGGGATACCCTGTATTGGGGCGGAGCCGATTCGGTGAACGATTGGGCGAATAAAGGCTATGAAGTCATCGCTTCTAACCCAGACTATGTTTACTTCGATATGCCTTATGAAGTGAACCCGCGTGAGCGGGGCTATTACTGGGCAACTCGTTTTACCGATGAAGCTAAGGTATTCAGTTTTGCGCCAAATAACATGCCGCAGAACGCTGAAACCTCCGTTGACCGCGATGGTAACCATTTCAGCGCCAAGAGTGATAAGCCTTGGCCGGGTGTTCACGGTATTTCAGGTCAGTCGTGGAATGAAACTGTACGTACCGACGATCAAATGGAATACATGATGTTCCCACGAGCGCTGCCGTTGGCAGAACGTGCTTGGCATCGCGCACCTTGGGAGCAGGATTATAAAGCGGGCCGCGAGTACAAAGGTGGAGAAACCCATCATGTGGATACTCAGGCGTTAAGTGCCGATTGGCAGCGTTTTGCCAATATTATGGGTCAGCGCGAGTTGGCAAAACTGGATAAGGCCGGTATCTCGTATCGCCTGCCAGTGCCGGGAGCGCGTGTTCAGGGCGGCTTATTGGAGGCTAACGTTAGCCTGCCGGGGCTGACCATAGAATACTCCGTTGACGGTGGTCAGCAATGGCAGAAATACGATATCAAAAACCAGCCGAAGGTCAGTGGCGAAGTGATGATTCGTTCTGCCAGTCCGGACGGTAAGCGCAACAGTCGTGCTGAAGTCGTTAGCGCAACTTTGTAATTATCCGTCTAGTTGTAGTATCGGCCCTGAGCAATTGGGGCCAAATTAAGCTGTTGTTAAACTGAGTGTTATTAAGCTGAGTGTTGTGAAATCGAGTTTTTGCGAAATTGAGTGTTATTAAGCTGTGTCTAGTTATCTCCTGTTTAAGTTGAGTTGATGGTAATTTCCCCGGTGCCCCCGGGGTTTTTTTTTGCCTGTTATTTAGTGTAATTATTTGCGAACGTTTTTAGTCGCTGAGCCTTATTTTAGATAAAGATGACTTAGGCCCAAAATAATTGAAATTTAATCTGTTTATTTGAACGCTAAATAACAATAGGCGGAGAAGGAAAATAGATTTATGAGGAGTAAAAAAAAGACCACGCATTTTCCAAGTGTATTTTACGACTTAGAGAAGGGTGGTCTGATACTCGGATCTGATGAATCAGATCTTATTTTTTGTCGTGCAAAGTCTCATCTTCACGGCAATCGCCGCCTTCACAGTGACCGTATAAATACAGGCTGTGATTCGTCAGCTTGATACCGTGCTGAGTTGCGATTTCACGTTGGCGGACTTCAATGGATTCATCGCTGAACTCGATCACTTTGCCACAATCCAGGCAAATCAGGTGATCGTGATGATGCTGTTGGGTCAGTTCAAAGACAGACTTGCCACCTTCGAAATTATGGCGGGTGACAATACCGGCGTCGTCAAACTGGTTAAGTACGCGGTAAACCGTGGCCAGACCAATCTCTTCACCCATATCGATCAGCTTTTTATAAAGATCTTCCGCACTGACGTGATGGCAATCTGGCTTTTGCAGCACTTCCAAAATCTTCAGGCGCGGAAGCGTTACCTTAAGGCCAGCGTTCTTTAATGCTCTGTTGTTGTCAGTCATGCGGATTCAGTCCTGTTACTTTGTTATTCAAATTGAGGCTGTTCAGCCTATGACATCGGTAGGCACAAAAATATAATTGCGTCTCATTATAGAACCGGTAGCTCAAAATGAAAACCGTAGGTTATTAACAAAGATATAATTGCACACTTTGCAAGATTAATCATGCAGCGTATTGATGAACGGGGAGAACAGATAGCCCTAGTGTACAGTGATGGCGACGGAACTTACAAATTTAAAACTGTTTAGTTTCGTTAACGCCTTATTATCATCTATTTTTGTGGGGTTTTTGCCGCACATTTACGCACCAGAATGGAGAACCATGCCCTGATCGCAAACCAGGCAATTCAGGGCATGTTAGGCAGATTAACCCACGATATCTGACAGACTCAGTTCTTCGCTGATTTGTTTTACCCAAGCTTCAACGCGTTCGTTGGTCAGCTCTGGTTGACGGTCTTCATCGATAGCCAAGCCGATAAAGTGATCGTCATCCGCCAGACCTTTTGACGCTTCGAAATGGTAGCCTGCGGTTGGCCAATGACCGACAATGGCTGCGCCACGCGGTTCGATGATGTCACGTACTGTGCCCATGGCATCACAGAAATATTCCGCATAGTCTTCCTGATCGCCACAGCCAAACAGGGCAACCAGCTTGCCATTGAAATCGATCTCTTCCAGCGTTGGGAAGAAATCATCCCAATCACACTGTGCTTCGCCGTAGTACCAGGTTGGGATCCCGATCAGCAAAATATCGAATTGCTCTAAATCTTCTTTGCTGCTTTTGGCAATGTCGTGAACCTCTGCAACGTCTTTGCCCAGTAGCTTTTGGATCATCTTGGCAATGTTTTCGGTATTGCCTGTGTCGCTGCCAAAGAAAATGCCTACAGTTGCCATATGAAATTTATACCTTTGAATTCAATTAGTTACGTTAGTTGTGGAGCCTGCTGCTCCACAATATAACACATTTTTCATCGTGCTTGTGGAAAGCGCCTTTTTGCTGAGGCTGACTCATCTGATTTTATTAACAGGCTGATTGCTAAGCCATTGTTTCAAAAAAGAGTCATCAGGGACTACGCAGGTGACTAAATCCTTAATAGAAATAAGGAATTAAGTCCTCAGACTGACTATTTCCAATAGGCCGTCATCATGCCAGAAAACATCTCTCTGCTTATATCAAGTTTATGCGATATAAAATTTTCATCTACCGCTCAACCTTGGCAGACGATTGCCGATAACCGAATTGAAACCCGCGGGTTTCGATTGCGGTGCCAAGGAGGGCCTTGTCAAATCGATTTTTGATGAGGAAGGAGAAGTCGTTGGCTGTATGGAACGTCCTAAATCGCTTTTCGGTCATCAAACTCCACCAGAATTTTGTGGCAACAATCCGACAATAAATAGAAAAGGAACGAACATGCAGTTTTTGAAAAATATCACCATCAGGGCAGCGTTACTTTGGGTTCTCGGGGCATTTAGCTTGCTCTGGGGCGGAGTTTCAGCTTATACATTATTATCACTCAATGAGTTAACTCAAGCCTCAAACGCGAATAGCGTTTTGGTCGATAACATCAGCTTGGTCAATCAGGGAACCGATCAGTATTTCCGTATGGTGACCCGATTGAGTCGTTCAGTGGATTATCGTCTGGCAGGGAATAGCGCAGATGCCGATCGTGAGCTGAAATCCTCCAATCTGGCCTTGGATAGCCTGAAAAAGAACTTGGCACAGTTTAAATCTATCGATCATGCGCAGCTCAGCCCGGTATTGGTTGAGGATGTTATTTCTAACTGGAATGCCCTGATTGCCCAAGGGGTGGAACCACTGTATCAAGCGGCTATGGCCGGTGATAATACTGCTTACCAGCTGTTGTCCAAGCAAACGGTACCAGCCTTAAGCCGTCAGTATGGCGCGTCATCCGAGGCATTCAGTAAAACTGCATCGGCAGAAATCGGCGTGGTGAAGGAGCAATTTGCTCATCTTACCAAGGTAAGCAGCGTTACGCTGGTTTCGGCGCTGGTGATTGGTCTGTTGATATTACTGGCGACGGATCGCTTTTTGGTGGCAAATCTGGTGCGTCCGCTCAATATGATGCGCGACCATTTCAAAGTGATTGCCTCCGGTCAGCTGGGACAACCCATTGTCGATTTTGGGCGCAACTGTGTCGGCCAGTTATTCCCACTATTGCGGGATGTGCAGACCAGTTTGGCCAACACCGTTAGCGCAATCCGCGACAGCACCGACAGTATTTATCATGGTGCATCTGAGATTTCTGCGGGTAATACCGATTTGTCTTCCCGTACCGAACAGCAGGCCGCGGCATTAGAAGAAACCGCAGCCAGCATGGAGCAGCTCACGGCGACGGTGAAACACAACGCAGATAATGCTCATCACGCCAGCCAATTGGCGGCGACGGCATCATCTACGGCGAAAAAGGGTGGCTCTCTGGTTTCTGACGTAGTGCATACTATGGCCGATATCTCTGCCAGTTCGAAGAAAATCGCCGAAATTACCACAGTGATTAACAGTATTGCTTTTCAAACCAATATTCTGGCTCTGAATGCGGCGGTTGAAGCGGCCAGAGCCGGTGAGCAAGGGCGCGGCTTTGCCGTGGTTGCCAGCGAAGTGCGCAATTTGGCACAGCGCAGTGCTCAGGCGGCGAAGGAAATCGAAGGGTTAATCACCGAATCGGTCAATCGTGTCACCAGCGGCTCTGCGCAGGTTGAAAGCGCTGGCAATACCATGGACGAAATTGTGCGCTCTATTACTAACGTTACGGATCTGATGGGCGAAATCGCGTCGGCTTCTGATGAGCAAAGTAAAGGAATCAGTCAGGTCGGTCAGGCCGTGGCCGAAATGGATAGCGTGACACAACAAAACGCCGCGTTGGTGCAGGAAGCATCACGGGCTGCCGCTTCACTGGAAGATCAGGCTGCTAAGTTGAATCAAGCGGTGGCGGTATTTAAATTGAAGGATGACAAGGTAACACCGGCGGCTAAAACCAGGGTAAACCCGGTGAAAGCGCCGACGACCCAGCGCGTGGACAATAACGCGAATTGGGAAACCTTTTAACTAACCAGTGCCATAACATTGAAAGAGTAAATATGGAGTGGCGTAATGAAACACGCCACTCCAGCGTAGTCACCGACGGCATTATAGCCCTGCCTGATCCTTAGCCAACTGGGCAAGCAGCATTTGCTCAATCAGTTCGCTACGGCTGATGTTACGTTGCTCTGCAAGGCTATTGAGAGCATCGACCGCATCTGCATTAATCTTCAGTTCCACGCGCCGTAAGCCACGTACTTTATCGCGCCGTAGTTGATTTCGCTTATTAATTCTAAGCTGTTCATCACGGGATAATGGGTTTGTTTTCGGGCGCCCCGGACGGCGTTCATCTGCGAACAGATCCAGCGTCGTGCGATCCGTTTGTTCTTTTGCCATAGGTAGCGGTACTACAAGGGATTCACATCAGAAAGCGTTTTAGCTTTTCCAGATGATTTGGTTAACACGTTTCAGACCAAAATAACCGGGCTGAATTTGCATTTGTCCCCCGGCACGGCCTGAGTATTACGGCTGAACGCGGCGGCAAAATTATAGCGCGCCATAATACCCTAGCCAATGAAGTGCCGACAATGACTAACTGCAATTAGATCAGGCTAATTCGTTATTTTTTGCACAATTTTTCCACAGGAAATACATTTCTTTTCCCCAGGGTACAAATTTTAAACAACAGTATTAGCCTCGCACTTTATTCCGCGTCGAGAAAACGGTGGATAGCACGTAATACCGCCTGGGGTTTTTCCGCATGGACCCAATGCCCGCAGCCGGAAATAACATGAGCGCGAGCCTGCGGGAACTGACGGGCAATTTCATCTCGGTAACTGTCCTGAATATAAGGCGACAATTCGCCACGAATAAACAGAATAGGATGCGACCAAGGCGGAACAGGCTGCCAGCCGACAATATTTTCATATTGATTCCACAGCGCCTGTACGTCAAAACGCCATTCTCCAGCCTGAAATGATTTCAGCAGGAATTGAATCACACCTTCTTCTTTTATGATTTCCCGCATGATTTTTGCCGCATCCTGACGTTGGGTCACGCCGGCTTCGGTCACGGCGTTGAGCGCAGCGAAAATCTGATCGTGGCGTCGGGTTTGATAATCGATCGGTGCAATATCAATGGCGACCAGTTTATCAATGCGATCCGGCGCAAGAGCCGTTAGCGCCATTGCCACTTTTCCGCCCATGGAATGGCCGATAATAATGGCTTTTTCTATGGTTAAATGATCGAGTAATTCCAGAACGTCCTGCGCCATCGCCGGGTAGTTCATTTGCGGGGAACGAGGAGATAAACCATGATCCCGCAGATCGATTTGCACTACGGTATGGGTCTGTTGCAGGTCGCGAGCCAGCACGCCGAGGTTATCAAGGTTGCCAAACAAGCCGTGGATCAGCAGGATAGGGAGATTATTAGTCGGAGAATGTGCGCTTTGTAAGCGAAAGTTCAATTTCATGGCGAAGTTCATACAGAGAGATATTGTGGTTAGGGTATCATGACTGGATGATGGTGTGCTGCTCCGGAATGACGCGGATTATCAGAACAAAGTTGAATAACGATCTATTCAGGCTTTTCATCGCCAGATCCGTTATGGCGCTATTCGCCAGCCAGCTTTGACTTTATAATCCTTGGATATGAATAAAGAAAGTAGAAAAACAGTACTGGATAAAGATGAAAACTATTGAAGTCGACGAAGAGCTTTATCGTTATATTGCCAGCCATACGCAGCATATCGGCGAGAGTGCGTCCGATATTTTACGGCGCATGTTGAAATTTACCGCTGGGCAACCGGTACGTACTGTTCCTGCGGGCGAAGTCGCCAAGACGCCGGTGGCGGTAGTGCCTGGTCCGCGAGATCGCGTGCGCGCGCTGCGAGAACTGCTGCTTTCCGATGAATATGCCGAGCAAAACAAAGCGGTTAACCGTTTTATGCTGGTGTTATCTACACTTTATACCTTGGATGCAGCGGAATTTGCGGCGGCAACGGAGTCACTGCACGGCCGGACCCGCACCTATTTTGCCGGTGATCAACAAACGCTGCTGCAAAATGGCACTCATACCAAGCCAAAACACGTTCCTGGAACGCCATATTGGGTGATTACCAATACCAATACCGAGCGTAAGCGCAGCATGGTTCAGCATATTATGCTGGCGATGCAGTTCCCGCCGGATTTGACCGAAAAAGTGTGTGGGACTATCTAATTCACATCTATTGCCTCTTTCCGTTGGCTACAGGCTGCGCGGAAGGAGTTTTTTAGCTAATTAGGAGTAGTGACAGTGGCTTATCATCCTCGTGCCGGGCAACCTACCCGCCAAAGCGATTTGATTAACGTTGCTCAACTGACGTCGCAATATTATGTGCTGCGCCCAGATGCTGAAAATCCGGCTCACGGGGTAAAATTTGGTACCTCTGGGCACCGTGGCAGTTCTTTGCGTCACAGTTTCAACGAAGACCATATTCTGGCTATTGCTCAGGCGATTGCCGAAGTGCGCCATCAACACGGCATTACCGGCCCGTGCTACGTAGGTAAAGATACCCACGCACTGTCAGAACCGGCAATTATTTCGGTGTTGGAAGTGCTAACCGCCAACGGCGTTGACGTGGTGGTTCAGACAGACAATGGCTTTACGCCGACTCCGGCTATTTCCCACGCCATTTTGACCTATAACCGTCAGAATAAAACGCTGGCAGACGGCATTGTCATTACGCCTTCTCATAATCCGCCGGAAGACGGTGGTATTAAATACAATCCGCCTAACGGTGGGCCTGCGGATACCAATCTGACTTCGGTGATTGAAAAGCGTGCCAACCAGTTACTGGCCGAAAAGCTGGCTGGAGTGAAGCGTCAATCGTTGGATAAAGCCTGGCGTGGCAATCGTCTGCGTCAGCAGGATTTGATTCAGCCTTACGTCGAAGGTTTGGTTGACGTGGTTGATATGCCAGCTATTCAGCGTGCCGGTTTGAAACTGGGCGTCGATCCGCTAGGCGGTTCAGGTATTGCTTACTGGCAGCGAATTGGCGAGCACTACAAGCTGGATTTAACGCTGGTTAATGATTCTATCGATCAGACTTTCCGCTTTATGCATTTGGATCACGATGGCGTAATTCGCATGGATTGTTCGTCAGAGTGCGCTATGGCAGGCTTGCTGGCGCTGCGCGACAAGTTCGATTTAGCCTTTGCCAACGACCCGGATTACGACCGTCACGGGATTGTCACTCCGTCAGGTTTGATGAATCCGAACCATTATCTGGCGGTGGCCATTAACTACCTGTTCCAGCATCGTCCGCGCTGGGGGGCAGAGGTCGCGGTAGGTAAAACGCTGGTTTCCAGCGCGATGATTGACCGCGTAGTGGCTGATTTAGGCCGCAAACTGGTGGAAGTGCCGGTGGGCTTTAAATGGTTCGTCGAAGGTTTGCATAACGGTAGCTTTGGTTTCGGTGGCGAAGAAAGCGCCGGTGCCTCTTTCCTGCGTTTCGATGGCACGCCGTGGTCTACGGACAAAGACGGTATTATCATGTGTCTGCTTGCTGCTGAAATTACCGCCGTGACCGGTGAGAACCCGCAGCACCATTATAACGATCTGGCTAAACGTTTCGGCGCGCCAAGTTACAATCGCATTCAGGCACCGGCGACTCAGGCAGAAAAAAATGCTTTATCCAAACTGTCGCCGGAAATGGTCACGGCCAGCACGCTGGCGGGTGATCCAATCACCGCACGTCTGACCGCAGCGCCGGGCAATGGGGCGTCTATCGGTGGCCTGAAAGTGATGACCGACAACGGCTGGTTTGCCGCTCGTCCATCTGGCACCGAAGAAGCTTACAAAATCTATTGTGAAAGTTTCCTGGGCGCAGAGCATCGCGAAAAAATTGAGAAAGAAGCCGTTGATATTGTGAGTGAAGTATTGGCTGGCGCGAAGAAATAGCCTTTAAGTTTCTCGCAAACTCATGAAATAACATGGCAGCTCCGCAAGGGACTGCCTTTTTTTCGCGATTAGCCCAAGGCAACCAGCAGCGCGCCTATGCTAATCAGGGCAACGCCAATACCGGCGATAAACGAAATCTTCTCGCCAAATAAAATCACAGCCAAAATCACCGCAAACACTACGCTGAGTTTATCAATGGGCGCAACCTGCGAAACGGTGCCGTTTTTGATAGCCATAAAGTAAAACAACCAGGACAGCGCCCCGGCCACGCCGCTTAGTACGATAAACAGCAAGGCTTTTTTATCGGTGAGTACGGTACCCACCAGATGATATTTCCCCTGAACCACCACTACGCCGACTAAAAACAGCGCCATCACCACGGCCCTCACGGCGGTGGCGGTATTGGCATCCAGATGTTGAAGACCGATTTTGCCAAATATGGCGACCAGCGAAGCGGTAAAGGCAGAGAGTAAAGCGTAGATTAACCAGGTACTCATAGCGAATAAGACCTATTTGCAACGAAAACTCCGATGCTACGCCTGCAAACTTTCCTTGCCTACCCTTAAAGGTAAATCTTAGCGCGGTAATGTATCAGCAATAAAACGATAGCCGACGCCAGTTTCGGTAATCAGATGTTTAGGGCGTGCGGGATCGGCCTCCAGCTTTTGCCGTAGGTGACCCATATAAATTCGCAGATAGTGATTGTGCTCGACGTAGTTTGGTCCCCACACCTGATTCAGCAGTTGGCGCTGGGTGATGACTTTTCCAGGGTTGGCCAGCAGGGCGGTTAGCAGGCGAAATTCCAACGGCGTTAGGTGGAGGTCTTCATCGCCGCGTTTGACCTGACGGTTGATCAGATCAACGCTCACATCGGCAAAACTGACGATGGGGCTTTCCTGCGCTCCAGATCCGTGACGACGTAGTGCCACTCGGACTCTGGCCAGTAATTCGCTGATACCAAAAGGTTTGCTCAGATAATCGTCTGCGCCGGCATCCAGCGCGGCCACTTTGTCTTCTTCGCTATTCCGGGCGGAGAGCACAATCACTGGGATAGCGCTCCATTGGCGCAAATCCTGAATATAATCCAGACCGTCGCCGTCCGGTAACCCGAGATCGAGGATGATTAAATCCGGTTTGCGGGTGCCAGCCTCGATCAAACCTCGCTGTAGGGTGTCGCTGTCAAATACCCGGCAGCCTTCGTTCTCCAACGCGGTACGGACAAAGCGGCGGATCTCTTTTTCATCTTCAACAATTAAAACGGTAGCTGGAGAGATAATCACATGTCCTCAGGATTAACGTTATCCATATCTGGTGGAACCTCCAATGGCAGGACAAAATGGAAAACAGCACCGCCGTTTTGGCCTTTCTCTGCCCAGATTCTCCCACCGTGAACATCAATAATGGCACGGCAAATGGCTAACCCCAAGCCCACGCCGGGAATGGCCGACTCTTTATTGCCACGGGAGAATTTATCAAAAATAAGCTGCTCTTGCCCACCGGTAATACCAGGCCCGTTATCCCAGACTTCCACATTCAGCCATTCTTCCTGAACTTTGGCGCGAATGCCTAGGGTTGCGCTCGGTCCGGCATATTTATGAGCATTTTCCAATAGGTTGATAAAGACCCGCTCCAGCAGACTGCCATCACAATTAATCAGTACCATTTCACTGGGTAAATCCAGCTCGATAAGATGAGAACTGAGCGTTGTTTCCAGCATGTGCAGCGCGCTGCCGACGATTTCTTCCAACGATTGCCATTCTTTCCGCAGGTTAAAACCGCCGGATTGAATCCGCGCCATATCCAGCAAATTATTAACCAATCGAGTGGTGCTAAGCACCTGTTGACGAATCTGGCTGGCCTGCAGCGCGTGGCGGGAACCTTCAGCCGCTAAGTCCAAGGTCAGGATTTCGGCCTGCCCGAATAATACGGTTAACGGAGTGCGTAAATCGTGGGAAAGCGCCGCCAGCAGGGAATTTCGCAGTTGTTCGCGCTCTGCGTCCAGTTTGGCGACTTCGGCGGTACGGGCCAGATGCAGACGCTCCAGCGCGTTGGCTATCAGGCTGGTAAAGGTTTGTAGCAAACGCTGCTGCTCTGGCACCATCAATTGCCGTAGGTTGGCCGGTTCAATCGCCAGCACGCCGAAGGTTTGTTTTGAGGTGGTCAGTGGCAACAGTTGATAAGGTACGCCGGGCAGGGTATCGGTACCTGCGCCTGCGGGAGCACCGTGATCGAAACTCCAGCGGGCAATGGCTTCATCCACCGAAAAAATATTGCCGTCTTCGGTGCCAATTTGGTGTAATCGCCCGTCTTCCTGCGGCAGCAACAGGCCAGTTTTGGCCTGAAAACTGCTGGAAAGAAAGTGGCGGCTGGTTTTGGCAATGTCAACGCAGCTTAATGCGCGGCTCAGGCCGCGGGACATCTCATACAAATGTCTGGCTCGTTGCTCGCGATAACGGGCGATGCGCGCCTGATAGCGTACGCCGGCGGTTAGATTCCCCACGACGATGCCAACAATCAACATCACGCCAAAAGTGACCAGATATTGCACATCAGTCACCGCCAGCGACCAGTGGGGTTGGACAAAGAACAGATCGAAACTGGCGACGTTTAGTACGGCAGCCAGCACAGACGGCCAGCGCCCGTAAAACAGCGCAATGATCACCACGCCGAGCAGATAAACCATCACCAGATTCGCCTGATCAAATCCGGGGATCAGCCACTGAGATAAAATAGTGATCAGTGCACACAGCCCGATCGCGGCCGCGCAGCCTTGTAGCTGCATGCGCCATTTTTCGCTAAAACTGCGTGTATCATTTTCTTTGGCCGCCGCAGGTTGATGGTCATTTTCCAATGCGACAATCACCAAATCCAGATCCGGCCCCAGCTTGCCCAGTCGATCGCCAAAACTGCCGCGCAGTTTCCAGCGTTGCTCGCTGCGGCGACCAATAATGATTTTCCCCAGATTGTGATCGCGAGCGTAACGTAGAATCGCCCGTTCTTCACAAGGATCGGAAAGGGTAGCGGTTTCCGCGCCTAATTCTTGCGCCAGCTTCAAGGCGCGTAGGATGGCTCGGCGTTTCGCTTCCGGCAATGCGTGGAGACGTGGCGTCTCTACGTAGACCGCGTGCCAGATACAGCCGAGACGAGCCGCCAAACGCGCTGCGGTGCGCACCAGCTTCTCATTACCGACATTGTGGCCGATACACAGCAAAATCGCATCGCGGGTGTGCCAAACGCGCTCGCGGCCTTGGGTATCCCGAAAGGCGCGCATTTGGTCGTCCACCCGATCGGCGGTACGACGTAGCGCCAGCTCGCGCAGAGCGATCAGATTACCTTTGCGGAAAAAATGTTCGATGGCACGTTCGGCCTGACCGGAAATATACACTTTGCCTTCGTTCAGGCGGCGGCGTAGGTCATCCGGCGGCAGATCCACCAGTACGACTTCCGTGGCTTCATCGAACATATGATCGGGAATCGTTTCCCGCACGCGAATACCGGTCACGCCGCCTACGACGTCATTCAGGCTTTCCAGATGCTGTACATTGACGGTAGTCAGCACATCAATGCCTGAATCCAGCAATTCTTCCACATCCTGCCAGCGTTTGGGATGGCGCGAACCGTTGGCGTTACTGTGCGCCAGTTCATCCATCAGAATCAGCGCCGGATGACGCGCCAGCGCCGCATCCAGATCAAATTCGCGTACCTGGCGATTGCGATGAGCAATACGCTTGAGCGGTAGCTGATCTAACCCTTCCAGCAGCGCGGCGGTTTCACTGCGACCATGGGTTTCTACCACGCCAACCAGCACATCCAGCCCTTGAGCACGCAGGCGCTGCGCCTCTTGCAGCATGGCGTAGGTTTTCCCTACTCCGGCGCAGGCACCAAAGAAGACCTTGAGCTTGCCGCGTGGTTTTTCGTTCGCCACTGCCAGCAGACTATCGGGATCTGGACGGATTGGTTCGGCATCCACGGTGATTTTTCCTTATTGTTTTAGCGGTTTAACGTTATCCAGTGCCATATTCAGTATCAGCACGTTCACCACGCTTTCTCCGAGGAAGTTCGGAACCGATTTCTGCTCATTTTTTGCGATGAGATCCTGCACTTCGGATAATGTTAACTGGCGGGCTTTAGCCACGCGATTAGCCTGATAATAGGCGGCTTCCAGCGATATTTGCGGATCGAGACCGCTACCGGAGGCGGTAACCAAATCCACCGGAACCGGGCCGGTTTGATCTGGGTTAGCCAAACGCAGTGCTTTAATCCGTTCGTTAATCTCGGCATCCAGTGCTGGGTTGCTAATAGCTAAATTACTGCCGCCGGATGACAGAGCATTATAAGGTATATCCGATGTGGCCGATGGGCGACCACTAAAATATCCCGGTTGAGTAAACTGCTGACCAATCAGTGTCGAACCGACCGCTTCGCCGCCCAGCGTTGCCAGAGAACCATGGGCTTTATCGCTAAAAATAACCTGAGCCAAACCGGTAGTCAGTAATGGATAGGCGATACCGGTGATCAGGGTTAATAAAATCACTAAAATCAGTGACGGACGCAGATAAGACATCATAAAAACCTCGTTATTCACGCAGGCCGGACGCAGTGTCCGGCAGCCATTAAGCGCTCGTTCAACCCATATTCAGCGCGGTTAACACCAAATCGATCAGTTTGATCCCGACAAAAGGCACTAATAAACCGCCTAAGCCGTAGATCCATAAATTTCGACGCAACAAAGCCGCAGCGCTCATCGCTTTATAACTGACGCCTTTTAACGCCAGTGGAATCAGAAACACAATCACTAAGGCGTTGAAAATTACCGCCGATAGAATGGCGGAAGACGGGGAGTGCAATTGCATCACGTTTAACGCATTCAACTGCGGGTAAGTGGCAGCGAAAGCGGCCGGAATAATGGCAAAATATTTCGCTACATCGTTGGCAATACTAAAGGTCGTCAGGGAACCGCGAGTCATCAGCATTTGTTTACCGATGTGTACAACCTCAATCAGTTTGGTCGGATTGGAGTCTAAATCCACCATATTGCCCGCTTCTTTCGCTGCCTGCGTCCCTGAGTTCATCGCCACCGCGACATCGGCCTGTGCCAGCGCCGGCGCGTCATTGGTACCGTCGCCGGTCATCGCGACCAGACGACCTTCTCCCTGATATTGACGAATCAGCGCCAGCTTGGCTTCCGGCGTGGCTTCGGCCAGAAAATCATCTACCCCGGCTTCGGCGGCAATGGCTGCGGCGGTCAGACGGTTATCGCCGGTAATCATCACGGTTTTGATGCCCATTTTGCGTAATTCGGCAAAACGCTCTTTAATCCCGCCTTTGACGATATCTTTCAACGCGACGACACCCAAAACCCGAGCGCCCTCTGCGACGACCAACGGCGTGCCGCCGGTTTTCGCTACGCTTTCAACCAAATCGTCCACGGCGCGTGGGAAATGGCCATTATTCGACTCCACGTGGCGACGAATGGCATCTACCGCGCCTTTGCGAATCATTCTATCCTGCACGTTTACGCCGCTCATGCGGGTTTGGGCAGAGAAGGGGACAAAGGTTGCATTCAAGGCATGAATATCACGCTCCCGCAAATTAAAGCGCTGTTTCGCCAGCACGACGATACTGCGGCCTTCTGGCGTTTCATCGGCTAAAGAAGATAGCTGGGCGGCGTCTGCCAATTGCTGTTCGGTAACGCCGGGTGCAGGCAGGAATTCCGAAGCCTGACGGTTGCCCAATGTGATGGTGCCGGTTTTATCCAGCAACAGCACATCGACATCGCCAGCGGCTTCCACCGCGCGCCCGCTGGTGGCTATCACGTTGGCACCCAGCATCCGGCTCATGCCGGCTACCCCAATGGCTGATAACAGGCCGCCGATGGTGGTTGGAATCAAACACACCAGCAACGCTACCAGAACGGTAATGGTTACCGGACTGCCAGCCTGATTAGCTTCCACACTAAATAATGAGAAGGGAAACAGCGTAGCCGTTGCCAGCAAAAACACGATGGTTAAGGCCACCAGTAAAATGGTCAAAGCCACTTCATTTGGTGTTTTACGCCGTTTTGCTCCTTCCACCATCGCTATCATGCGATCGAGGAAAGTCTCGCCGGGATTGACGCTGCACTCGACTACCAACCAATCGGACAGCACGCGAGTCCCGCCGGTAACGGAGGAGAAATCGCCGCCGGATTCGCGAATAACCGGAGCAGATTCGCCGGTAATGGCGCTTTCATCCACCGATGCGCCACCTTCCAGCACTTCGCCATCGCAGGGGACGGTATCTCCGGCTTGTACTAGCACCAAATCGCCTTTTCGCAGGCTATCGGCGGATACTTTCTCCTGCGGCGCATCCGCGTGAGGAGCGCTAAGTTTTTTAGCCCAACTGGTTTTTTTTACCCCTCTCAGGCTTTCGGCCTGAGCCTTACTGCGGCCTTCTGCCAGCGCTTCGGCAAAGTTGGCAAACAGCACGGTAAACCAAAGCCAAAGGGCTACGTTACCGGTAAACATGGCGTTGCCGTCGGCTTGCCCGCTGAGAATCGCCAGCCAGATAGCGGTTGTCAACCAACTGCCTAGGTACACCACGAACATTACCGGGTTACGCCATTGGGTACGCGGGTCCAATTTTTTCACTGCATCAATCAGTGCGGTGCGAACCAGTGCGGGCTCAAAGAGTGCGCGTTGTTTGCGAGTCATATGTGTTCTCTCTCTACAACCGAATCGTTGTTAACATTATTTATTAATAATCAGCGTGTTAACCAAACTTTCAGATGTTCAGCGACCGGCCCTAATGCCAGTGCAGGAATAAAGGTCAGAGCGCCAACCAACATCACGGTACCGACCAACAGACCAACAAACAGCGGACCTGAAGTTGGTAACGTGCCGTTCCCCGCCGGTTGACGTTTTTTCGCCGCCAGCGATCCCGCGATAGCCAGAACCGGTAAAATGACGCCAAAGCGGCCGATGAACATCGCCAGCGCCAATAACAGGTTATAGAACGGGGTATTGACGCTCAGGCCAGCGAAGGCGCTGCCATTGTTGTTAGCCGCCGATGACAGGGCGTACAGCACTTCACTGAAACCATGAGCGCCCGGATTAAGAATTCCTGCTCGCCCGGCGTCGGTGCTCAGTGCCAGCGCGGTGCCTAGCAGTACCACGGTCGGCGTGACCAGAATGGCCAGTGCGGTCATTTTCATATCGAACACATCGATTTTTTTACCCAGATATTCCGGCGTGCGGCCAATCATCAGCCCGGCGATAAACACCGTCAGCAGCACAAACAGCAGCATCCCGTATAAGCCAGAGCCAACGCCGCCGAACACCACTTCGCCAATTTGCATCAGCCACATCGGCACCATGCCGCCCAGCGCGGTAAAGGAGTCATGCATAGCGTTAACCGCCCCACACGACGCGGCTGTGGTTACTACGGCGTACATACTGGACGACAGAATCCCGAAGCGGCTTTCTTTACCTTCCATATTGATATTGCTGTCAGCGCCGAGCAGGGTAAGGTGCGGGTTGCCTGTCAGTTCGGCGTACATCACTACAGCGACAGCAGTGATGAAAATCAGTGACATAGCCCAAATCAGCGCATGACCCTGGCGGTTATCTCCCACTACCTGACCAAAAGCAAAACACAGGGCACAGGGAATAAGGAAAATTGCCAGCATTTGCACAAAATTGCTGAAAGCGGTTGGGTTTTCAAACGGATGAGCGGAGTTGGCGCCAAAGAAACCGCCGCCGTTGGTGCCGAGCATTTTAATCGCTTCCTGTGAAGCCACTGGCCCCATCGGTAGGATCTGTTTTGCTCCCTCTAGCGTTGTAACGTGTTGGTAAGCATCAAAATTCTGTAAAACGCCTTGGCTGACAAAAATCAGCGCGATAATCAGAGAAAGGGGCAATAGCACGTATAGAGTAATGCGCAGAATATCAACCCAGGCATTACCTAGTGTGTTGGAAGAATGGCGGGCGAAGGCGCGAATCAACGCAAAAGCCACGGTGATACCCGTTGCGGCAGACAGGAAGTTTTGCACCGTCAAACCGGCCATTTGGCTGAGATAACTGAGCGTATTCTCTCCGCTGTAGGCCTGCCAGTTGGTATTCGTGACAAAACTGACGGTGGTATTTAACGCTAACTGCCAGGACATCCCCGGTAAATGTTGAGGATTTAGAGGCAGAGCGCCCTGAGACATTAATAATGTGAATAAAAATATTCCACCAATCAGATTAAAGAATAAAATAGCCAGCGCGTATTGCCAGGCATTCATTTCTTCATTTTTTACGCCGCTACAGCGCCAGATAGCGGCTTCCATACGCTGTAATCGCGGGAATGGTTCGCCTTCGATTAGCCGCGCCAAAAAACCACCCAGCGGGCGTGAAAGAACCAGTAGCACCAATAAGAAACTGGCGATAAGCAGGAAAGCTGACGCAGCCATTTAAAAGTCCTCCGCATTAAATAAGGCGTATACCAAATAGCCCAGAAGCAACAGGACCAGCAACGCACCAACAACGATGCTGAAACTCACGGGACACCTCCACAGGTGATGTTTTTTGATAACAGCAGGTTACGGAGTCATAAATATAGTTACTGATAAAAAATCCGCATTGTGTGTAAAAAAAACGTAAAAATGGTCAAAAAAGGTTCATAAAGTGACGTTAATTTAGGCGGTGAGTTTGTGGTAGAGATACTTTGAGTTCGAAGAAAACAGGAATGCTAATTTCATGCTCATAACGTTATCAATCTCGCAACTAAAATAGCCACAAGATAACTAAAGGTTAGTTTTAAATTAACCTTAATGTAACAAAATTACGGAAGATGACGATAATTTGTGTTTTTCGTGCCTTTTAGTGGTCGGATGAGTGGTAAACTTTCATTCAATGCGGTAAAATTTTGTTCAGTTTCCAAATTCACTTGTTTATTTCTAGCGCCAAGCTGTAAAACTGACCCAGAGTTGATAGTGGTCTGCCTAACAGAACGGCGCTTTTAAAGGAGGATCGCTATGTCTATGTACAATGTATATCCATTGCATCAGGTTCTCCTGCGCCGCTGCGCAGTAATCCTGATGGGTGTTTTGGCTTTGCCAGTGATGTTATTCCGCCGTGACCGTGCTCGTTTTTACAGCTATTTGCACCGCGTTTGGGCGAAAACCAGCGATAAACCAGTATGGTTAGCGCAGTCTGAATTAGCCGCTCGGGATTTCTACTGAGTTAATTAGAATCCCGGTGTGAAATCGAATGCCAGTCAGTGCACGCTGACTGGCATTTGTTTTTTGGCTTCCCAATAATACGATTCACGAGTGCCCGGCGGCGCTGGCTTTACTCACACACTCTCCCCTCATCAAGCCGATATTTACCTCGCCTTAGGGTTATTTCACGCAATAACAGTTATGCTTAAAATTCATAAGATTAAAAATTCTGATGCCAATGTGTATCATCGGGCCAGATAGCGTGATTTAACCAAACGTTTCTTGAATTTATTGAATGTCGGGAGTGAACTATGAGCGAAAAAATCCCCGTAGGTATCAGCGCCTGCCTGCTCGGCAGCAAGGTACGTTTTGACGGTGGGCATAAACGGCTGGACTTCGCTACAGAAGAACTGGCTCCCTACGTCGAATTTGAACCCATTTGCCCAGAAATGGCCATTGGTTTGCCTTCTCCGCGTCCCGCTCTACGCTTGGTTCGCCAGCAGGATGACGTCCTGATCCGTACCAGCAATGACGCCAATCAGGATGTTACCGCCGCCATGCGTCTTTTTGCCGAGGAAAAGGTATCTCATCTCAGCCATTTGTGCGGCTATATTTTGTGCGCAAAATCTCCCAGCTGCGGAATGGAGCGGGTGAGGGTATACAGCGAGAAAGGCGATTTTTCCAAGAAGGAGGGTACCGGAATTTTCGCTCAGGAATTGCTAAAACAGTTGCCCTGGCTACCGGTTGAGGAAGATGGTCGCCTGCACGATCCGCAACTGCGAGAGAATTTTGTCGAGCGTATCTACGCGCTGGCTGAGTTTAATTCGCTATGGAAGAAAGGGTTAACGCGCGGCAGCCTAATGGCATTTCATAGTCGTTATAAACTTTCACTGCTCGCGCATTCTCAGCCTGAATATCGCCAGATCGGTCCTTTTGTCGCCGCAATGGATCAATGGGAATCACTGGAAGATTTTGCTATTGAATATCGTAACCGTTTGATGCATTTGCTGGCACATAAAGCGACCCGCCGTAATCACACTAATGTCTTAATGCATGTACAAGGTTACTTCCGTCGACATTTAAATGCTGCTCAACGGCAAGAGTTGGCCCAGTTAATCGACCGCTACCGACAGGGTATGCAACCCTTATTAGCGCCAATAACTCTGTTAAAACATTATATGGCTGAGTACCCGGATGCCTATCTGGCGCAACAGCGGTATTTTGAACCGTATCCGGAGGCGTTGAGGTTGCGCTACGGACATTAAGCAGTTGGTGATCGGCTGCTGTGTCTGTCTATTTGATTTTTAGATAATTTTATAAAAAGGAATGCCATGACTACCCATTTGGTCTGGTTTCGCCACGATTTGCGCGTTACCGATAATTTGGCCCTGCACGCGGCCTGTGAAGACCCGCAGGCGCAGGTGCAGGCCGTATTTATCGCTACGCCGGGGCAGTGGGCATCTCACGATATGGCGCCGCGGCAGGCCGCATTTATTCATCAAAACCTACAATTACTTCGACAGCAACTCGCGCTGCGTGGTATCCCATTGCATTACCATCAATGCCATGATTTCGACGCTTCAGTAGACTGGTTAGCCAATCTTTGTATTGAACAACGCATTGATAAACTGCTTTATAATCATCAATATGAACTGAACGAACGACTGCGGGATACGCAGCTGGAAGAAAAGCTTCGTGGGCAAGTCATCTGTCAGGGTTTCCATGACAGCCTGTTATTGCCGCCGGGAAGCGTTCTGACCGGCAACGGCGAAATGTATAAGGTTTACACCCCATTTCGCCGTGCTTTTATCCAGCGCTTGTTGATGACTGACTGCAACTGCGTGCCAGCCCCACAACCGCGGCAGTCGCCAATGGATGACTCATCTGCGCTCGCACCTTTTAATTATCCTGCAGCAGAAGTGGACGCTGAGCTCTTTCCCGCGGGAGAAGAGGCCGCTTTACGCCGCCTTCGCCAATTTTGTCGCGAAACTGTGCAGGATTATCAGAAACAGCGAGATTTGCCGGCAGTTGACGGAACCAGCCAATTATCGCCTTATCTGGCTCTTGGCGTGCTGTCTCCGCGCCAATGTTTCAATCGACTGCGAGCAGAATGCCCCAACGTGCTGGACATGCCGGACGGTGGCGCATTCAATTGGCTTAATGAATTGATCTGGCGAGAATTTTATCGCCATCTATTGGTGGCTTATCCGCGATTATGCCGAAATCGTCCGTTTATTGACTGGACGGATGAGGTACGATGGAACCCTGCTGACGATAAGTTGCAAGCGTGGCAACAAGGCCTGACCGGCTATCCGATTGTGGATGCGGCGATGCGACAGCTAAATGCTACCGGGTGGATGCATAATCGCTTGCGTATGATTACCGCCAGCTTTTTGGTCAAAGACCTGCTGCTGGATTGGCGTTTAGGCGAGCGGTATTTTATGTCTCAGTTGTTGGATGGCGATCTGGCTGCCAATAACGGGGGCTGGCAATGGGCCGCGTCAACGGGGACAGATTCTGCCCCGTATTTTCGTATTTTCAACCCCACGACTCAAGGGGAACGGTTTGATAAACAAGGCACTTTTATCCGCCGTTGGCTACCGGAGTTAGCGGCGGTGCCGGAAAGTGATATTCACCAGCCTTGGCGTTGGGCGCAGTGGCAACAGCCGCTTGATTACCCGCAGCCGATCGTCGATCACAAACAAGCCAGATTGGACACGTTGGCCGCATTTGAGGCCGCCAGACGGGAACATTCCCGCACAACATAACAACAAGGAGCCAGTATGTTTAAAAAAGGGTTAGTCCTGATCTTCAGCCTCTATTCTTCATTGAGCTGGGGTGGATTTGAGGTGGTTGCCCTTGGCGTGGATGGTGGCGTCAGCGATGGCAATTTAACCTCGTATTTAATTCGCAGCGATACTAACCCTCTGTATCTTGGTCTGGACGCAGGATCTGTGCTTCCCGGTATAGCCAAAGGCTTGGACAAAGGGAACTTTGCCGATGTAACCGAGCAAAACGCGGCGCCTTTCACCCGTCAGGGCTATATTTTCCGTCAACGCATTAACAGCTACTTTATTAGTCACGCTCATCTGGATCACGTTGCAGGGCTGATTATTGGCTCTCCCGAAGACAGTAAGAAAACCATCTATGGCACCGCCGCTACGGTGGAAACCTTGAGAAACCACTATTTTAACTGGCGCGTGTGGCCGAACTTTACCGATTCTGGCAGTGGCACGCGCTTGGGCACTTATCGCCTGCAGGCTCCGCGTCCCGCTCAACGTTTCACTATAGGTTTAACCCGATTGATCGGTGAAATCTATCCTCTGAGCCATGACCAGTCACCTTCTTCGATGTTATTGATCGGTCAGGGCGATGAGTTCTTCGCCTATTTTGGTGATACCGGGCCTGACGCGGTGGAAAAATCAAAAAATCTGGATCAGATTTGGCGCATTTTGGGTGAAAAGGTCAAACAGAAGCAGCTAAAAGGCATGATTATCGAGGTGTCTTACCCAAACAGCGTGGCTGACGGCAAACTTTATGGTCATATGACACCCAAATGGTTGCTGGCAGAGCTGAAAAATCTGGCGAAATACAGCGGTGAAGGCGAGCAACCGCTGAAAGATTTACCGGTGGTGATTAGCCATATCAAGCCGTCGTTACAGCAGGGGCCAGATCCCCGGAAAGTCATTGTGGATGAACTGCAGCAGGCTAACGATCTGGGCGTTAAATTTATTCTGATGGAGCAGGGCGACAGTCAGCAATTCTGAGTGTCGCGGGTTTGCTTTCGCTAAAATCGGCGGGTATGTTAGCCCCAAAATCGCTAAAACGAGATGAAGATCATGCGTAACACCGAACTGGAAACCCTGATAAATACCGAATTGAATACCGCTGCTTTTCAGGATTATGCGCCGAATGGCCTACAGGTCGAAGGTCGCCCTGAGGTGCAACGAATTGTTACCGGCGTGACGGCCAGTCAGGCGTTGCTGGATGCGGCAGTGGAGCATCGGGCCGACGCGATTCTGGTTCACCACGGTTATTTTTGGAAGAATGAACCGGTGGTAGTTCGCGGTATGAAACGTAATCGCCTGAAAACCTTACTTACTGAAGATATCAATCTCTATGGATACCATCTGCCGCTGGATGCGCATCCAACGTTGGGCAATAACGCGCAGCTAGCCAGGCTACTTGATATTCATGTTATCGGTGAAATCGAGTCGTTGTTGCCTTATGGCGAGTTTGAAAAACCGATCAATAACCAGATACTGAAAGAGCGTCTGGAAAAACAGCTAGGCCGCCCGGTTCTGCACTGTGGCGATCACGCGCCTACGGATATTCGTCGCATTGCCTGGTGCACGGGCGGTGGGCAAGGTTATATTCAGCAGGCGGCTGATTTCGGGGTTGATGCCTTTGTTACCGGTGAGGTTTCCGAGCAGACGATTCATATTGCTCGTGAGATGGGGGTGAATTTTTATGCGGCGGGTCACCACGCGACCGAACGCGGCGGCATTAAGGCGCTGGGGGAGTGGCTGGCGAACCAACACGGGTTTGACGTGACTTTCATTGATATTCCTAACCCTGCTTAATGCTCTCTCAATCACGCCGCTCAATCAATTGGTGGCGTGAATTCTCTGCTCTAATCCTGACCAGAAAAGCACTATTCCTCGTAAAAACTGAGGGTTATTAGTTTACTCATCCTAATAAAACCCTATCTGACGAATATTAAGCGATAAAGGTTATATTTATCATAACTTTTAGGTATTCAATGCTGATTTTTAATAAGAAATAAATTAGTTAATTGCCAACATAGTGGTTTAAAACACGTTAAATATTGCTTTCATAGCGATTAATAATGGTGTTATCCGCTTATGTGGCAGTTAATCGCCTATCTCCCGTTGTTAAGCCCCTATTGACAGTTGCAATGCGCTAAAGCATAACTATGTGCTTATGGCTAATAATTATTAAGTTATAGAAACAGTCAAAGTCTTATAAAGAGCAGGGAGATAAGGATTGCAACGAGCACGATGTTACCTATTGGGAGAAAGCGCGGTGGTTCTGGAATTGGAGCCGCCGGTGACTCTGGCAAGCCAACAACGTATTTGGGGTCTGGCGGATCGCCTGATTCATCATCCTGATGTTCGCGAAGCCATTCCGGGCATGAATAACCTGACGCTGTTGCTGGAGAACCCGCAGCAAACGGCGTTGGATGCCATTGAGCGTTTACAGCGCTGGTGGGAAGAAAGTGAGTCCTTGGTACTCGAATCCCGAAACATTGATATTCCGGTGATCTACGGCGGAGAGTTCGGGCCGGATCTGGAAGACGTGGCTCGTCACACCGGTTTGTCACCGCGTCAGGTGGTGGAATGTCATTCTTCTGCGAGTTATATCGTCTATTTCCTCGGTTTTCAGCCGGGTTTCTCCTATTTAGGCGGTCTGCCGGAACAACTGGCAACGCCGCGTCGCGGGGAGCCTCGTCTGTCTGTTGCACCGGGTTCCGTTGGGATCGGCGGCAGCCAAACGGGTATTTATCCGTTAGCTACCCCCGGTGGTTGGCAATTGATAGGGCGTACTTCTCTGGCATTGTTTAACCCGTTGGAAATGCCGCCTACCTTGCTTCGCCCCGGTGATAATGTGCGCTTTGTACCACTCAAGGAGGGCGTATGTTAAAAATTATTCGCGCCGGTATTTACACCACTATTCAGGATGAAGGCCGTCCCGGTTTTCGCCGTTTGGGCATCAGTCAGGGCGGGGCACTGGATTTACCCGCGCTGAAAATGGCTAATATGTTGGTGGGGAATGCCCCCGCTGCCGCAGGATTGGAAATTACGCTGGGGCAGTTTTGTGCCGAATTTACTCAGACAGGCTGGATCGCACTAACTGGCGCGGGCTGTGATGCCAGGCTCGACGACCAATTACTGTGGACTGGCTGGCGTTATCCGGTGAAAGCGGGCCAGCGTATTCAACTTAATGTCCCATTGCGGGGAATGCGCAGTTATCTGGCGATCTCCGGCGGTATTGACGTGCCTGAAATGCTTGGCTCGCGCAGCACTGATCTGAAAGCCGGATTTGGCGGTCATCAAGGGCGGTTGATTAAAGAGGGCGACGAATTGCCGTTGGGCAAAGCGAGCCGTTTACCTAAGGAATCCGTTGGCATTAAACAATTACTGTTTGGTAATCGAGTGCGGGCGGTGCCGGGGCCGGAATATCACGAGTTTTCGTCCAGTGCGCAAGAGGCGTTTTGGCGCAGTGCGTGGCAGCTGAGCCCGCAAAGTAATCGGATGGGCTACCGTCTGACCGGCGGCGAGTTATCCCGCAATACCGCGCGGGAAATGTTATCCCACGGTTTACTGCCCGGAGTGGTGCAGGTGCCGCATAACGGCCAGCCAATTGTATTAATGGCAGATGCGCAAACTACGGGCGGTTATCCGCGAATTGCCTGCGTGATCGAAGCCGATCTCTTCCATTTGGCGCAAATTCGTTTGGGAGAACCGGTGCATTTTGTCAAATGTACGCTGGAGGACGCTTTGAAAGCCAAAGCCGAACAACAGCTGTATTTGCAACAGATTGAACGGGGTTTAGCCGCGGGTTTACACCCGGTGGAGGCCAAATGAAAGTAGATTTAAACGCAGATTTGGGTGAAGGCTGCGCCAACGATCGTGAATTATTGCAGTTAGTCAGTTCCGCTAATATCGCCTGCGGTTTCCATGCGGGAGACGCTGAAATTATGCGCCAGTCGGTTCGTTGGGCGTTGGAGTTTCGCGTGGCTATTGGCGCTCATCCCAGCTTTCCCGATCGGGAGAACTTTGGCCGCACCGCGATGCAACTGCCGCCAGAAACCGTCTATGCGCAGGTGATTTATCAGCTCGGCGCGTTGGCGGCTATCGTGAAGGCGGAGGGCGGGCGTATGCAGCACGTAAAGCCCCACGGCATGCTGTATAACCAGGCGGCGAAAGATCCGCAGTTGGCAGACGCCATTGCTCAGGCGGTGAAAGCCGTCGATTCCAATTTGCGTTTGGTTGGATTGGCGGGTAGCGAATTAATTCTTGCTGGGCAGCGCGCGGGTTTATCTACCCGACAGGAAGTTTTTGCCGATCGTCGTTATCAGGCCGATGGTTCGCTGGTTCCGCGCAACGAGCCGGATGCGTTGATTGAAAGCGATGAACTGGCATTATCTCAAACGCTGGAAATGGTACAGCAGCGGCGGGTTCAGTCCCGTGACGGCATTTGGGTGCCGGTACAGGCAGATACCGTTTGTGTTCACGGTGATGGCGCGCACGCATTGGCTTTTGCTCGTCGCCTCTATGACAGTTTTATACAGAAAAATATCAGCATCAGTGCGAGCTGATAGGGCGTCAATAATCATAACCGCCTAGCCCGGGCGGAATAATAGTGAACACTTGATCAGAACCCAGGATAGGAGAATACATTTGGAACAGACCGTAAATCTCTGGCCGCTTATTGGTATTGCGGCAATTATCATCGGATTTTTAATGCGTATTAATGCCGTATTGGTGGTGATTACCGCTGGCATTATTACCGGCGTAGCGGCTTTGATGCCTATTGCCACCATATTAGAGAAACTGGGTGAAGGTTTTTTGAATACACGAAACCTGCCGCTGATTTTATTACTGCCGCTGGCGGTAATAGGTTTATTGGAGCGCCACGGCCTGAAAGAACGGGCGCAGGCGTGGATTTCAAAAATAAAAAGCGCCACCTCCGGTCGGCTGCTGATCGTGTACCTGTTTGTGCGTGAAGCCACAGCAGCGCTGGGGTTAACCAGTCTGGGCGGACATCCGCAAATGGTCCGTCCATTATTGGCTCCGATGGCCGAAGGTGCGGCGGAAACACGTTATGGCGAGTTACCGGAGAAAGTTCGCTACCGTTTGCGCGCTATGTCGGCGGCCACGGATAACGTGGGATTATTTTTTGGGGAAGATATATTCGTCGCTTTCGGTGCGATTATCTTTATGCATAACTTTATGTTGGAATCTGGCGGTATTCAAACCGAACCGCTGCATATTGCCCTGTGGGGTATTCCGACTGCGATTTGTGCATTTATCATTCACGCATATCGCTTGCAGCGTTTAGATAAACAATTGGCGGCAGAACTGACGGCGCTGAATCAGTCGGCATTAGCTGAGAAAGGGGCGTCGAAATGATTTTCCAACAACAATATCTCTATTGGCTGGCGGGCGTAGTGCTGCTGATTGTCGCCTTGATGTCATTTCGCGATAAAGCTAACCCGCGTCGAATTACCACCGGTTTGTTTTGGGGATTGTACGGACTGATTTTTCTGGTAGGAGACTGGACGTACCGTTTGGCCAATTCGCTGGGCGGCGACGGTCCGGATGAAAAACGCATTCTGAATATCACCGTGGGCGTGGTGGTGGTCATTATGGCGCTGATCGCCGGTTTTGGTGGCGTTCGATTGGGTAGCTATCATCAGCGCACGCCGGTGGAACGCGAAGTGAGCGCTAAGAAACTGGGGAACCGCCTGTTTATTCCAGCGCTGGCAATTCCAGTCGTGACGGTTATTGGCGTACTGTTATTCAACAACATTCCAGCGTTAGATTTGTGGGTGTTTGGTAGCGGTAACCATGCCACTTTGGTGACGCTGTTCTCTATGACTCTAGGCTGTGTGCTCGGCCTGATTATTGCCGTGGTGATGACGAAAGAAACCGCCGCGCAGCCGGTTCAGGAAGCGCGGCGTTTACTGGATTCCATCGGTTGGGCCTTTATTCTGCCGCAGATATTAGCCACTTTAGGCCTGTTATTCACCACCGCAGGCGTGGGAACGGCGATTGCTCATTTGACGCAAGAATATCTGGCTGTCGATCATCGCTTTATCGCCGTAGCCGTCTATGCTATCGGCATGGCGGTGCTCACCATGATTATGGGGAATGCGTTTGCGGCATTCCCCATTGTCACCGCTGGGATCGGGATCCCAATTCTGGTATTACAGCACGGCGGTAATCCGGCAGTTATGGCGGCTATCGGGATGTTTTCCGGCTATTGCGGCACGCTAATGACGCCAATGGCAGCTAACTTTAATATCGTTCCGGCAGCGTTACTGGAGTTGCCTGACAAGAATGCGGTGATTAAGGCGCAGATTCCAACCGGCGTAACTTTATTGATTGTTAACGTATTCTTACTGTATTTCCTGATGTTCCTGTAGGAGAAGTGATGAAAAACGTATTAATTACCGGTTTTGAGCCTTTTGGCGGCGAGCGGGTCAATCCGTCGTGGGAAGTGGTCAAGCAATTGAATGATTTGCAGCTTTCCGGCGTTCGGGTGGTGGCTCATCAGCTGCCCTGCGCTTTTGGCGAAGCCTTAACATCGCTGAATGCGGCCATTGATGCCACTCAGCCGGTATTGGTTCTGGCTATTGGACAGGCCGGTGGTCGTGCAGATATCACCATTGAACGCGTCGCGATCAATGTGGATGATGCGCGTATTGCGGATAATCTGGGACAACAGCCGGTAGACCAGCCGATTGTGCCTGATGGCCCGGTGGCGTACTTTACCCGTTTGCCCATCAAAGCCATGGTGCAGGGAATCCGCGAGGCGGGAATACCGGCGTCGGTTTCCCAAACGGCTGGAACCTACGTGTGTAACCATGTGATGTACGGTCTACTGCATCGTTTACATCAACAGGACAACGAGGTGAAAGGGGGATTTATTCATATCCCTTATTTGCCGGAGCAGGCGGTAAACCACCCCGGTTCGCCAAGTATGTCGGCTCAGTCCGTCCTGATCGCGCTGGAAGTTGCTATTTCTGTGGCGTTGCAAATTGAACATGATTTGCACATATCCGGCGGCGCGACACACTGATCCCTATTGGAATAATCAATAAAAAAGCGGAGGGCGACTTCCGCTTTGTCGTTTTAAGGAGGAGCAGAATGCCGGAAGGCCCGGAAATTCGTCGCGCTGCGGATAAACTTGCCGAGGCGGTGATAGGCAAGCCGTTGAAACAGGTGTGGTTTGCTTTTCCTCAGCTCAAGCCTTATCAATCTTTGCTGCTTAATCAGCAGGTCAATGAAATACAAACTCGGGGCAAAGCATTGTTGACGCATTTCTCCGATGGATTGACGCTGTATAGCCATAATCAGCTGTACGGAGTCTGGCGAGTGGTTAAAGCGGGAGAAACGCCACAGACTAAGCGAGATCTGCGAATACGACTGGAAACGGCCGACCAGGCCATTTTGCTCTACAGCGCCTCTGATATAGAGATTGGGCCGCGTGAAGTGATTGAACAGCATCCCTTTTTGCAGCGTATTGGCCCAGATGTGCTGGATATGGCGCTCACGGAAAATGACGTGATTGCGCGGTTATTGTCGCCGCAGTTTTGCCGTCGGCAATTGGGCGGAATGCTATTGGATCAGGCATTTTTGGCGGGATTAGGCAATTATTTACGCGCAGAAATTCTGTGGATGGCGGCGTTGGCACCAACGAATAAACCGCAGGATCTCACCCCAGAGGCATTGCAGGCGTTGGCTTCGGCCTTATTGGCGGTGCCACGCCTTTCCTACGCGACGCGCGGCGTAGTGGATGAAAATCATCATCACGGCGCATTATTCCGTTTCAAGGTCTTCAATCGTACCGGCCAGCCTTGCGCGCGCTGCGGTGAGCCGATTGAAAAAATTGCTATTTCTTCGCGTCCTTTCTATTGGTGTCCGGCCTGTCAGCATTAATTATCAATGATAAAACGCGTTTTTCAGCCATAAAAAACGCCACTGAAAAGTGGCGTTTGATGATCGGGTCGCGCCTAGATTCAGTGCGCGACGGGAGTCAATTTACTTCTTGATTTGGCTAGTGAAATCGCGTTCTGCGTAGCCGGTGTACAGCTGGCGAGGACGAGCGATTTTCAGGCCTTCATCATGCATTTCGTTCCAGTGAGCAATCCAGCCTATGGTACGGGCGATAGCAAAGATCACGGTAAACATGGAGGAAGGAATACCCAGCGCTTTCAGGATGATACCTGAGTAGAAATCTACGTTCGGGTACAGTTTCTTCTCGATGAAGTACGGGTCATTCAGGGCGATACGTTCCAGCTCCATCGCCACTTCCAGCAGGTTGTCATTCAGGTTGAGTTCTTTCAACACTTCATGGCAAGTCTCACGCATCACGGTAGCGCGTGGATCGTGGTTTTTATACACCCGATGACCGAAGCCCATCAGACGGAAGGAGTCATTTTTGTCTTTGGCGCGACGGATAAATTCAGGAATGTGCTCAACGGTTTTGATTTCTTCCAGCATCTTCAGGCAGGCTTCGTTCGCGCCACCGTGAGCCGGTCCCCACAGGGACGCAATCCCGGCAGCAATACAGGCAAACGGGTTAGCGCCGGAAGAACCGGCGGTACGCACGGTAGATGTGGAGGCGTTTTGTTCATGGTCAGCGTGCAGGATGAAGATGCGATCCATTGCGCGTTCCAATACCGGATTCACTTTGTATTCTTCACATGGAGTAGAGAACATCATGTGCAGGAAGTTACCGGCGTAGGACAGATCGTTACGTGGATAAACGAAAGGCTGGCCTAGGGAATATTTGTAACACATTGCGGCAACCGTTGGCATTTTGGACAGCAAACGGAAAGCGGTAATTTCGCGGTGACGCTCGTTGTTAACATCCAGTGCATCGTGGTAGAAGGCAGCCAGTGCGCCTGTCACGCCGCAAAGTACGGCCATTGGATGAGAGTCACGGCGGAAGCCTTGCAGCAGTCGGGTAATCTGCTCATGGATCATGGTGTGACGGGTCACGGTAGTTTTAAACGTGGCGTATTCTTCCGGCGTTGGCGTTTCGCCGTACAGCAAGATATAGCACACTTCCAGATAGGTAGATTCTTTCGCTAACTGATCGATTGGGAAGCCACGGTGCAGCAAAATACCGTTATCACCGTCGATGTAGGTGATTTTTGATTCGCAGGACGCAGTGGAGGTAAAACCGGGATCAAAGGTGAAATAGCCTTTGGAACCTAAGGTTCGTACGTCGATAACATCGGTACCCAAAGTCGGGGATAGTACGCCCAGTTCAATCGTAGCTTCGCCAGTCAAAGTTAGCGTCGCTTTCTTGTCAGCCATTTACAGTCTCCTTAGCGCTATATTTTAAAATCCTTAACAACCGTAATGTCTTTTGTGCCTGCGGCATGCCTTATCGGTTATCAGCAGCACCCTGTTTTATTCATCGTTCAAGTCGCGATTTAGGGTACAGAGCATGTTGCTAATAGAACCAACAATCCGGCACGTTGGAGTGTCAGGCGACGTTACGTGATTGTTAACGATTTGTCGGATACTTATATTTTTCTAATCATTGCCTACGAGATTATTAGGGGTATTTACTTACACACTGTTGCACAACTTATGTCCATAAGGAAGTGTATCCGTAGACCTTTCGTGCATCATAGGGCTTATTTATCCCTTAGTTGTAATGGAAATGTTTATTCTTTGTCAAATCAGATAATTAATTTTATTTAAATTGTGTAAATCGTGATCCTAATCACTGTTCAAGGCAAATGTTATCAATCAGTTTGTGTGGGAATTGTAATAAGAATGTGAACCCCCTATACTGCCGCCAGGTCTCCGGATTACCCTGAAGTAGGAGCACCCAGCGTTATACAGAGCACACATTTTTTGACACTCAGGACGTAATGTGAAATTTGTGATGTGAAGGGTTACGACTCATAACGCTGTCTGATCCCCGCCCAGGCCGGAGGAAGGAAAATAATAAGAGCTGTGTGGGCAAAACCGTGAAAAAACAAAGACCTGTTAACTTGGATCTGCAAACCATCCGATTTCCTGTTACTGCGATAGCGTCCATCTTACATCGAGTCTCTGGCGTCATTACCTTCGTTGCTGTGGGTATCCTCCTCTGGCTACTGGGTCTGTCTCTCTCGTCCTACGAGGGATTCCTGCAGGCCTCCGCCATCATGAATAGCTTTATTGTTAAATTCATCTTCTGGGGAATTCTCACTGCGCTGGCCTATCACATTGTCGTGGGCATCCGCCACGTATTAATGGATTTTGGCTATCTCGAAGAAAGTTTAGCGGCGGGTACCCGTTCTGCCCAAGTGGCGATGGGCATCACCCTGGTGCTGTCAGTTCTGGCTGGAGTCCTGGTATGGTAAGCAATGCTTCTGCGTTAGGGCGTAATGGTGTACACGACTGGCTGCTTCTGCGCGCGTCTGCGATCGTCATTACCCTATATGTACTCTACATCCTGGGCTTTGTTGCCATTGCCCCGGACATCACCTACGAAATCTGGCGTGGCTTCTTCGCCTCTTCCATCACCAAAGTCTTTACCTTGCTGACGCTGCTGTCGATTCTTGCTCACGCGTGGATCGGGCTGTGGCAGGTATTAACGGACTATATAAAGCCATTAGCGTTGCGTCTGGTCTTACAGCTGGTCGTGGTGATTACGTTATTGGTTTACTTACTGTACGGAACTATTGTGGTGTGGGGAGCTTAAATGAAACTGCCAGTCAGAGAGTTTGACGCTGTTGTTATTGGTGCAGGTGGCGCAGGTATGCGCGCAGCCTTGCAGATTTCTCAAATGGGGTTGTCTTGCGCCCTGATTTCCAAAGTTTTCCCAACCCGTTCTCATACGGTATCTGCGCAGGGCGGTATTACCGTTGCGCTGGGTAACACCCACGAAGATAACTGGGAATGGCATATGTACGACACGGTGAAAGGCTCCGATTATATCGGTGACCAGGACGCCATTGAATATATGTGTAAAACCGGCCCGGAAGCGGTGCTGGAACTCGAACACATGGGGCTGCCGTTCTCTCGTCTGGAAGATGGCTCCATTTATCAGCGCCCGTTTGGTGGCCAATCACTGAACTTCGGCGGCGGTCAGGCGGCACGTACCGCTGCGGCGGCTGACCGTACCGGCCATGCGCTGTTGCACACCCTTTATCAACAAAACCTGAAAAACCATACCACTATCTTCTCCGAGTGGTATGCGCTGGATTTGGTGAAGAATCAGGATGGCGCCTTTGTCGGCTGTACCGCAATCTGTATCGAAACCGGCGAAGTGGTTTATTTCAAAGCTCGCGCGACGGTATTGGCTACCGGCGGAGCAGGGCGTATTTACCAGTCCACAACCAATGCTCACATTAATACCGGCGACGGCGTCGGCATGGCTCTGCGTGCCGGCGTTCCGGTGCAGGACATGGAAATGTGGCAATTCCACCCTACGGGCATCGCGGGTGCTGGCGTACTGGTGACCGAAGGCTGTCGTGGTGAAGGCGGTTATCTGCTGAACAAACACGGTGAACGCTTTATGGAACGCTATGCGCCAAACGCTAAAGATTTGGCCGGTCGCGACGTAGTAGCCCGTTCCATCATGATCGAAATTCGTGAAGGTCGTGGCTGTGACGGTCCTTGGGGCCCACACGCCAAGCTGAAACTGGATCATTTGGGTAAAGATGTTCTGGAGTCCCGTCTGCCGGGCATTCTGGAATTATCCCGCACCTTTGCTCACGTTGATCCGGTTAAAGAGCCGATTCCGGTTATTCCTACCTGCCACTATATGATGGGCGGTATTCCGACCAAAGTGACCGGTCAGGCGATTACCGTGAATGAAAAAGGCGAAGACGTCGTGATTCCGGGTCTGTTTGCCGTCGGTGAGATTGCCTGCGTATCCGTCCATGGTGCAAACCGTCTGGGCGGCAACTCGCTGCTGGATCTGGTGGTATTTGGTCGAGCCGCCGGAATGCACTTGCAGGAATCCTTAATGGAGCAAGGGCCAAGCCGTGATGCCAGCGATTCGGATATTGAAGCCTCGTTGGATCGTATGAACCGTTGGAATAACACGCCAAGCGGTGAAGATCCGGTGGAAATCCGTAAAGCCTTACAATCTTGTATGCAGCATAACTTCTCGGTATTCCGTGAAGGTGATGCCATGGCAAAAGGGTTGGAAGAACTGAAAGTGATTCGTGAACGCCTGAAAAATGCGCGTCTGGACGACACTTCCAGCGAATTTAACACCCAGCGTATCGAATGTCTGGAACTGGAAAACTTGATGGAAACAGCGTTTTCCACAGCGGTGTCCGCAAACTTCCGAACCGAAAGTCGCGGTGCTCATAGCCGTTTCGACTTCCCGGAGCGTGACGATGCGAACTGGCTGTGCCACTCGTTGTATCTACCGCAAACCGAGAGCATGACCCGCCGTGAGGTGAACATGCAGCCGAAGCTACGCGCGGCGTTCCCGCCGAAAGTGCGTTCTTACTAACGCGTTTGCCGAGTTAACCCGTTGCGGAGGAGTGAGTCATGAAACTCGAATTTTCGATTTATCGTTATAACCCGGACGTTGATGATGCGCCGCATATGCAGGATTACAGCCTGGAAGCGGAAGAAGGCCGGGATATGATGCTGCTGGATGCGCTAATTCAGCTGAAAGAACAAGATCCTACCCTGTCTTTCCGTCGCTCCTGTCGTGAGGGCGTGTGCGGCTCAGACGGATTGAACATGAACGGTAAAAACGGCCTGGCCTGTATTACGCCGGTTTCGGCGTTAACCAATGGTCGTAAGAAGATTGTTATTCGCCCGTTGCCGGGTTTGCCTGTGGTGCGTGATTTAGTGGTCGATATGGGCCAGTTCTACACCCAATACGAAAAAATTAAGCCTTACCTGCTTAATGACGGCAAAAACCCACCGGCGCGTGA
Source organism: Yersinia sp. J1 (assembly GCF_050586585.1). Lineage (NCBI taxonomy): Bacteria > Pseudomonadati > Pseudomonadota > Gammaproteobacteria > Enterobacterales > Yersiniaceae > Yersinia > Yersinia sp. J1. The sequence continues at coordinate 18,642 of NZ_JBOBDP010000019.1, read as the reverse complement.
GCATCTGCAATCTCCGGAAGAGAGGGCAAAACTGGATGGTCTGTACGAATGTATCCTGTGCGCCTGCTGCTCAACCTCTTGCCCGTCGTTCTGGTGGAACCCGGATAAGTTCGTTGGACCTGCTGGTTTACTCGCTGCTTATCGCTTCCTGATCGACAGCCGTGATACTGAAACGCAGTCGCGTTTAGACGACCTTAACGATGCTTTCAGTGTCTTCCGTTGTCACAGTATTATGAATTGTGTGAGTGTTTGCCCAAAAGGCCTTAATCCTACTCGCGCAATAGGCCATATTAAGTCTATGTTGTTGCAACGAAGTGCATGATGTGAGTTTATAAACCCGGGGAATAATTTTCCCGGGTGATAATAAAGGTAGGGAATCTCTAAAAGCCGACGCTGTTGTCTGTTTCTAGAGGTTCCTTGAAAGGGACCGATAAGGTCCATAGCAGAACGTGCATTGAGCACGTCGAGTGAACCGTTTTTACGGCAAACCGTTTACTTCACGGTATATATGTTAACCACGGCGAAAACTGAAGCTTCAAAGCTTAAGGGATCATGATGCAGAACGGCGCAATGAAGGCCTGGCTGGATTCCTCCTATCTGGCGGGCGCGAACCAGTCCTACATAGAGCAGCTCTATGAAGATTATTTGACAGATCCTGGTTCCGTTGATGATAGTTGGCGTTCGATTTTTCAACAACTACCTTCTACGGGTGTAAAACCTGATCAATTCCACTCTCAAACGCGTGAGTACTTCCGTCGACTAGCGAAAGATACCACCCGTTATAACTCCGCGATCAACGATCCTGATACTGATGCCAAGCAAGTTAAGGTGTTGCAGTTAATCAACGCCTTCCGCTTCCGCGGCCATCAGCATGCTAATCTCGATCCCCTCGGTTTATGGAAACAGGAAGAGGTGCCAGATCTCGATCCTGCTTACCACAACCTGACTGAAGCAGACTTCCAGAACACCTTCAACGTGGGTTCTTTTGCCATCGGCAAGGAAACCATGAAGTTGGCCGATCTGTATGCCGCACTGAAACAGACCTATTGCGGGTCTATCGGTGCCGAGTACATGCATATCACCAACACTGAAGAGAAACGCTGGATTCAGCAACGTATCGAATCTGTCGTAGGGAAACCAACGTTCAGTGATGAAGAGAAACGTCGTTTCCTGAGCGAACTGACCGCTGCGGAAGGGTTGGAGCGTTATCTGGGAGCCAAATTCCCTGGTGCCAAACGATTCTCGCTGGAAGGCGGCGATTCGCTGGTGACCATGTTGAAAGAGATGATCCGTCACGCAGGTAAAAACGGGACTCGAGAAGTCGTACTGGGGATGGCGCACCGTGGCCGCCTGAACGTCCTGATTAACGTGCTGGGTAAAAAACCGGAAGATTTGTTCGATGAATTTGCCGGTAAACATAAAGAACATCTGGGTACGGGTGACGTTAAATATCACCAGGGTTTCTCCTCCGATGTAGAAACTGAAGGCGGCCTGGTTCATCTGGCGCTGGCCTTTAACCCGTCTCATTTGGAAATCGTTAGCCCGGTTGTCATCGGTTCCGTTCGCGCCCGCCGCGATCGTCTGGATAAAGCTCGCAGCAATATGGTTCTGCCAATCACCATTCATGGTGATGCGGCGATTACCGGTCAGGGCGTGGTTCAGGAAACTCTGAACATGTCGCAGGCTCGTGGTTATGAAGTTGGCGGCACCGTTCGCATCGTCATCAACAACCAGATTGGTTTCACTACTTCCAATCCGCAAGATGCCCGTTCGACGCAGTACTGTACCGATATCGCGAAAATGGTGCAGGCGCCGATTTTCCACGTCAATGCTGATGATCCGGAAGCCGTGGCGTTTGTAACCCGTCTGGCGTTGGATTTCCGTAACACCTTTAAACGTGACGTGATGATCGATCTGGTCTGCTATCGCCGCCACGGCCATAACGAAGCCGATGAGCCAAGCGCAACTCAGCCAGTGATGTATCAGAAGATCAAAAAACACCCGACGCCGCGCAAAATCTATGCTGACAAGCTGACTGAGCAAAAAATTGCCAGCCTGGAAGATGCCACGGAAATGGTCAACCTGTATCGCGATGCGTTGGATCACGGAGATTGCGTGGTTGAAGAATGGCGTCCGATGAACCTGCAATCCTTCACTTGGTCACCGTATCTAAACCACGAGTGGGATGAAGAATATCCGAGCAAAGTTGAGATGAAACGCCTGCAAGAGCTGGCGCGTCGTATCAGCCAGGCGCCGGACGCTATCGAAATGCAGTCTCGCGTAGCGAAAATCTACGGTGACCGCGCTGAAATGGCCGCAGGCAACAAACCGTTCGATTGGGGCGCTGCTGAAACTCTGGCCTACGCCACGCTGGTAGATGAAGGTATTCCGATTCGTCTTTCCGGTGAAGATGCGGGGCGCGGTACCTTCTTCCACCGTCACGCAGTGATTCATAACCAGAAAAACGGCTCGGTGTATGTGCCTTTGGCAAATATTCACAGCGGTCAGGGTGATTTCACCGTTTGGGATTCCGTTCTATCAGAAGAAGCGGTACTGGCCTTCGAATACGGTTACGCTACCGCAGAACCGCGTACCCTGACTATCTGGGAAGCGCAGTTCGGTGACTTTGCCAACGGTGCTCAGGTGGTTATCGATCAGTTCATCAGTTCCGGCGAGCAGAAATGGGGCCGTATGTGTGGTCTGGTTATGCTGTTGCCGCATGGTTACGAAGGTCAGGGTCCGGAGCACTCCTCCGCCCGTCTGGAACGCTATCTGCAACTGTGTGCCGAACAAAATATGCAGGTGTGCATTCCTTCTACGCCAGCTCAGGTTTACCACATGCTGCGCCGTCAGGCTCTGCGTGGGATGCGCCGTCCGCTGGTCGTCATGTCACCGAAATCCTTACTGCGCCATCCGTTGGCTGTGTCTTCTCTGGATGAACTGGCTAACGGTACTTTCCTGCCGGCAATCGGTGAAATCGACGAATTGGATCCGAAAGCGGTGAAACGCGTAGTGATGTGCTCTGGCAAGGTCTACTACGATCTGCTGGAACAGCGTCGCAAGAACGATCAGAAAGATGTCGCTATTGTACGTATCGAGCAGCTTTATCCATTCCCGCATCAGGCAGTTCAAGCGGTTCTGGAACAGTATGCCCACGTTCATGACTTTGTCTGGTGTCAGGAAGAGCCTCTGAACCAGGGTGCCTGGTATTGCAGCCAACATAACTTCCGTGAAGTGATTCCTTTTGGTTCCTCTTTACGCTATGCCGGCCGTCCGGCCTCTGCCTCTCCGGCGGTAGGTTATATGTCTGTACACCAGAAACAACAGCAAAGTTTGGTTAATGACGCGTTGAACGTCGAATAGCTAATTGTTTAAAACACAAGGGATAGATAATGAGTAGCGTAGATATTCTGGTTCCTGACCTACCTGAATCCGTCGCGGATGCGACAGTGGCCACCTGGCATAAAAAACCGGGCGACAGCGTTCAACGTGACGAAGTCCTGGTAGAAATCGAAACTGACAAAGTTGTGCTTGAAGTTCCCGCCAGCGAAGCAGGGATTCTGGACTCTATTCTGGAAGACGAAGGCGCAACCGTGCTTTCTCGCCAGATTCTGGGTCGAATCCGTCCGGGCGATAGCTCAGGTAAACCGACAGAAGAGAAGAGCCAGAGCAAAGAATCCACCCCTGCTCAACGTCAAACCGCCAGTTTGGAAGAAGAGAGCAATGACGCCCTCAGCCCGGCGATTCGCCGCCTGATTGCAGAACATTCTCTTGATGCCAGCGCTATTAAAGGCAGCGGTGTCGGTGGTCGTATTACCCGTGAAGACGTGGAACAACACCTGGCGAACAAACCGGCAGCGCCGAAAGCCGCCGAAGCCAAAGTGGAAGTTGCCGCACCTGCATTGGGCAGCCGCAGTGAAAAACGTGTACCAATGACCCGCTTGCGTAAACGCGTGGCCGAGCGTCTGCTGGAAGCGAAAAACAGCACTGCCATGTTGACGACTTTCAACGAAATCAACATGCAGCCGATCATGGATCTGCGCAAGCAGTACGGTGAGGCTTTCGAAAAACGTCACGGTGTACGTTTGGGCTTTATGTCCTTCTACATCAAAGCGGTAGTTGAAGCCCTGAAACGTTATCCAGAAGTGAACGCTTCTATCGATGGCGAAGACGTGGTTTATCACAACTACTTCGACGTTAGCATCGCTGTTTCTACTCCACGTGGCCTGGTTACACCGGTTCTGCGTGATGTAGACACACTGGGCATGGCTGATATCGAGAAGAAAATCAAAGAACTGGCTGTTAAAGGCCGCGATGGCAAACTGAAAGTGGAAGAACTGACCGGCGGTAACTTCACTATTACCAACGGCGGCGTGTTCGGCTCCTTGATGTCGACTCCGATCATTAACCCACCACAAAGCGCGATCCTTGGTATGCATGCCATTAAAGATCGTCCAATGGCGGTAAATGGTCAGGTAGTGATCTTGCCAATGATGTACCTGGCGCTCTCTTACGATCACCGTTTGATCGATGGCCGTGAATCTGTCGGCTATTTGGTTACGGTGAAAGAGATGCTGGAAGACCCAGCACGCCTGTTGCTCGACGTATAAAAAAGATAACGGTTAAAGGCTGCCTGACGGTTGGGGAATATCCCGATCTGTCAGGCTCCTGACGCCATAAATCTAGTGTTAAAAAACCTATGTGTTAACAAAAACCTATGTGCTAATTGCGGTCGATCCCAGGGTCGGCATTATCCAGACACTGCGGGGCTCGTCCCGTCTACAGACTTAAATGGATAGAACATCATGAATTTACACGAATATCAGGCCAAACAACTGTTTGCTCGGTATGGTCTGCCGGCTCCAACCGGTTACGCCTGTACCACACCCCGTGAAGCAGAAGAAGCCGCATCAAAAATCGGCAGCGCACCTTGGGTGGTAAAATGTCAGGTTCATGCTGGCGGTCGCGGTAAAGCGGGCGGCGTGAAGCTGGTTAATAGCAAAGAAGAAATTCGTGCTTTTGCGGAACACTGGTTAGGCAAGCAGTTGGTCACTTACCAAACTGACGCCCACGGCCAGCCGGTACACCAGATTCTGGTAGAAGCCGCGACCGATATTGATAAAGAACTGTATCTGGGCGCTGTAGTCGATCGCGGTTCTCGTCGTGTGATCTTCATGGCTTCAACCGAAGGCGGTGTTGAAATCGAGAAAGTTGCGGAAGAAACGCCGGAACTGATCCACAAAATTGCTCTGGATCCACTGGCGGGTCCGCAGCCATACCAAGGCCGTGAGTTAGCCTTCAAACTGGGTCTAACCGGTAAACAAGTCAGCCAGTTCACCAAGATCTTTATGGGTCTGGCAGCGCTGTTCCTGGAACGCGATCTGGCGATGGTTGAGATCAACCCGCTGGTGATCACCAAACAAGGTGATTTGGTGTGTCTGGATGGCAAACTGGGTGCGGACGGTAATGCCCTGTTCCGTCAACCAGAGCTGCGCGAAATGCGTGACCAGACTCAGGAAGACGCCCGTGAAGCTCAGGCTGCGCAGTGGGAACTGAACTACGTCGCGCTGGATGGCAACATCGGCTGCATGGTCAACGGCGCAGGTCTGGCGATGGGTACTATGGACATCGTGAAACTGCACGGCGGCGAACCGGCTAACTTCCTCGACGTTGGCGGCGGCGCAACCAAAGAACGCGTAACCGAAGCCTTTAAAATCATTCTGTCCGACGACAAAGTGAAAGCGGTGCTGGTCAATATCTTTGGCGGTATCGTACGTTGCGATCTGATTGCTGACGGCATCATTGGTGCGGTAGCAGAAGTGGGTGTTAACGTACCGGTTGTTGTTCGTCTGGAAGGGAATAACGCTGAGTTGGGTGCCAAAAAGCTGGCAGACAGCGGCTTGAATATTATTGCTGCGACCAGCCTGACAGATGCGGCTCAGCAAGTTGTTGCGGCAGTGGGGAGTAAATAATGTCTATTTTAATCAATAAAAACACCAAAGTTATTTGCCAGGGTTTCACCGGCGGCCAAGGGACTTTCCACTCCGAACAGGCGATTGCTTACGGCACTAAAATGGTTGGTGGTGTAACGCCAGGCAAAGGCGGCACTCAGCATCTGGGTCTGCCGGTATTTAATACCGTGCGTGAAGCCGTGGAAGCAACCGGTGCGACCGCTTCGGTTATCTACGTGCCGGCTCCGTTCTGTAAAGATTCCATCCTGGAGGCGATTGACGCAGGCATTCAGCTGATTATCTGTATCACTGAAGGTATCCCGACGCTGGATATGCTGGTTATCAAAGTGAAACTGGAAGAAAGCGGCGTGCGCATGATCGGTCCTAACTGTCCGGGTGTGATCACCCCGGGTGAATGTAAAATCGGCATCATGCCAGGCCATATTCATCTGCCAGGCAAAGTGGGCATCGTTTCTCGTTCGGGTACCCTGACTTATGAAGCGGTTAAGCAGACGACTGATATTGGCTTCGGTCAATCAAGCTGCGTCGGTATTGGTGGCGATCCGATCCCAGGCTCTAACTTTATCGATATCCTGAAACTGTTCCAGGAAGATCCGCAAACCGAAGTGATTGTGATGATCGGTGAGATCGGCGGGACCGCGGAAGAAGAAGCCGCAGCCTACATCAAAGATCACGTCACCAAACCTGTTGTGGGTTATATCGCCGGTGTGACTGCGCCTAAAGGCAAACGTATGGGCCATGCTGGCGCCATCATTGCCGGTGGTAAAGGTACGGCTGAAGACAAGTTTGCGGCTCTGGAAGCGGCAGGCGTGAAAACAGTTCGTAGCCTGGCCGATATCGGTGACGCGGTGAAAGAAGTTTTACCTCAGTAAGCTGACTTAAGTCATTCGAGCGGCGGCAAGAGGGTAGACAGGTGAACCCGATGAGTTTAGGCGACTAAGTGATTTGGGCGATCGGGTTAAGCCAACGCAGAGGCAGCTTGAGGCATACAGGTCTAGATATAGATAAAAATAACGATTAGCTCGACATATATTGGCCACCTTCCGGTGGCCTTTTTTTTATAAAGAAACCGCGTGAACCTTCCGATATCGCAGAATTCCCCTCCGTTAGAGAGGGGAGGGCATCAGAAATTATTCAGGGCGGTAATCAGTATCATATCCGTTTGTGCCTGCTGCTTAGCTTGCTCGCTTTTAGCGTTGCCAAGCTGCTGCTGAAGTGACGCCAGCGCTGCGTTATAGCTGGCTTTATCGCTAAACAGCTTATCCTTAACGTTAATCGATGCGATATTGGTAAAACGTCCGTCTTCGGTGGTAGGAACCGCTATTTTCCCTTCATTGATTAGCTTTTTCACCACTTCTCGCTGCGGTTCATAACCTTCCAATCCAACCAGCTTCCAACGTTGCTCGGTTTTTCCTTGGTATTGACCGTGTTTGACCTCGGTTAGATAACGGATGGTCAGATTACGAATGGTGCCGTCCTCTTCGCCATATTCTGCCTTAGTATCGGAAAGTACCGGGAACTGCTGACCCGCCAGTACACCACCTTTCTGAGTCAAATGTCCCATTCGATAGCTGTTCATTCCTAAGCGAATTGGCGTGCTATCGGTAACGGCTTCGCCATGGTTAAAACGTAAATTGGTGATACGTGAACCCGCAGGTTGGCGTAGGTCGATGGTGTAGGTGACGCCATCAAAGAAATCATTGGTGGAATATTTAGACGCGCGACGTTGCGGATTAAAACTGTAGGTGACATCGCCCGGTTTAACCTGATTGAAATAATCGGCTGACCACTCCATATATTTTTTCAGTTCTTTACCCGTAAGCTGATAAACCGTTATTTCCCCGCCGGCGTATTGGTAGTTAAAAGCAATATCTTTAGCTTTTATCTCACCTAAATCTAATTTAGCTCGGTCATTATCGATCTGTAAGGCAATAACTTGCGCTTTAGGCGCATAGTGGCGTGCGGCTTCCTGGAACAGAGCACTGATACCGGTATCCTGAATATGTACTTGCGGAATGCCTTTTATCTCATCTTTAGGCACTAAGTCTACTCCGCTTAGGGTCGCAATAACCCGATTTGCATTGGCGCGCAAAATACTGTGATAAGGCTGATAAATAGCTTCAAGTTCTTTATCGGAATGAATTCCTTTGATGGGGTAGGTATAACTGTCTTTATTGATTAAATGATATTTTCCATCCCGCTGTTCAAATTGCAAATCGATACGGGAAAGGGCGCGGCCATATTTATCCGGTTCAGTAATAATAACGCCGTTCACTACGGCCTTATCAATTTTGACGTGCATATGGCCCGCGACTATGGCCGCTAGCTCCGGGTTGGCTTTGGCAATGTCCCCCACGCCAGTACCGGGACGCTGGTTCTCGTTATCAATCCCCATATGGGCAACCAGCACGATAGCGTCGACCTGCGGCTGAATTTGTTGAATCACCTTCTTAACTTCTTGCACAGGATCGGTAAAATTCAGCCCCTTGATACGATCGGTACCTTGGGCAAATTCCGCTGTCATTGGCGTATCCATACCGATGATGCCGATTTTGACGCCCTGGCGTTCGATAATCTTATAAGAGGGCAGGTAAGGCTTGCCGCTGTCCCAGAAGATATTCCCCGCCAGAGCGGTACCTTTAAACTGGTTTAAAGAGGTGGATAGAACCTTCAGACCGAAATCGAATTCGTGATTACCTAGCACCCAAGCATCGTAATTCAGGGCGTTGAAACCGAGCATCATCGGGCTGACGGCCTCGTTTTTAAAGGTTTCCACGAAGTTGCCCTGAATGGTATCACCGGCGTCAACCAAAATGATATTGGGCTGTTCGGCGCGGATTTTTTTCACCTGCGTGGCGATTTGGCTCAGGCTGCCGGCCAGATTTTCACTGTCGCTGGCATAGTCCCAGGGAACGAAGGTGCCGTGCAGATCGGAGGTACCTAAAATCGTCAGGTTGACAGTTTCAGCGGCGAAGGAGGAAGAGGTGCTGATACAAAGTAAGGAGGCGAGCGCTATTTTTTTCATTTTAATCTTCTTGAAGGGGCCAATGTTTCATCATGTAACCGAATTTTATGATGCAACAAAATAGCAACACAAGCGAACGCTTCCCCAAGAATCGATTAATATATTCATATAAATTGTTAAGTTGTGATTCAACTCACCATGAAGATTATAAATTAAAAAAGTTAATCTTGATCGCGGAAAAATGAAAAAATAAATCATTACTTAAACCATTAAATCACATTTATTTAACACTGGAGGTTTATATAAAAATATTTGAACGATTAATTAACACCTCCAGAAGAAAATTGTTCTAAATCAAGTTTTCAATATGGCAATAATGTTCATATGAGCTTAAATTGTTCTGGATCAATTTGTCCTGCTATCGATAATTAGTTGGTTTGTTGACCTGTATCCAGAACTCAAAGCCAGGTCACGTAAAATCCTATTTATTGTATGGGATTAGAAGCGTACTATTATCGCGGTGTAATACTGGGTAGTTGATATTGTTATTTTTGTTGTGTTTTTTTGGGCATTCACTGCTGGTAGTTATGAGACTTCCAATTATAGCGGAGGTCGCGTTGCCGCAAGTCGGAGTCTTCCTGCGAGGAGCAAGGAGTCAAGATGTTTGATATTGTCGAACTGTCACGGTTACAGTTTGCCTTAACGGCTATGTACCATTTCCTATTTGTCCCGCTAACGCTGGGTATGGCGTTTATGCTGGCAATTATGGAAACGGTTTACGTACTGTCTGGCAAACAAATCTATAAAGATATGACCAAATTCTGGGGCAAGTTATTTGCTATTAACTTTGCTCTGGGGGTCGCTACGGGTCTGACTATGGAGTTCCAGTTCGGGACTAACTGGTCATATTTCTCTCATTACGTCGGTGATATCTTCGGTGCCCCTCTGGCAATCGAAGGTCTGATGGCGTTCTTCCTGGAATCTACTTTTGTTGGTCTCTTCTTCTTCGGTTGGGATCGGTTAAGTAAACATCAGCATCTGGCCGTTACTTGGCTGGTTGCATTGGGGTCTAACTTCTCTGCCCTGTGGATTCTGGTTGCCAACGGTTGGATGCAAAACCCAATTGCGGCGGATTTCAACTTCGAAACCATGCGTATGGAAATGCTAAGTTTCTCTGAGCTGGTTCTGAACCCGGTTGCTCAGGTTAAATTCGTGCATACCGTTGCTGCTGGTTATGTTACCGGTGCGATGTTTGTTCTGGGTATCAGCTCGTACTATCTGTTGAAAGGCCGTGATATTCCGTTTGCCAAACGTTCCTTTGCTATCGCTGCCAGCTTTGGTTTAGCCGCGACGCTGTCCGTTATTGTTCTGGGTGATGAATCCGGTTACGAAATGGGTGACGTACAAAAAACCAAACTTGCTGCAATTGAAGCCGAATGGGAAACCCAGCCGCCTCCGGCAGCCTTTACGCTGTTTGCTATTCCTAATCAGGAAAAAATGGAGAACTCGTTCGCCATTCAAATTCCTTATGCATTAGGCTTGATTGCCACTCGTTCATTGGATACTCCGGTGACCGGCCTGCGCGATCTGATGTCACAGCACGAAGTCCGTATCCGTAATGGTATTCAGGCTTATCGTTTGCTGGAAGAACTGCGTGCGGGTAACACCGATCCGGCTGTTCGTGCCGAGTTCAACAAAACCAAGCAAGATCTGGGTTATGGCCTGTTGCTGAAGCGTTACACGCCGAACGTAACTGACGCTACCGAAGCGCAGATTCAACTGGCAGCTAAAGACTCTATTCCTAAAGTTCTGCCGCTGTACTTCGCGTTCCGCATCATGGTGGTCTGTGGCTTCCTGCTGTTGCTGATTATCGGTCTCTCGTTCTACAACGTATGCCGTGGTCGTATCGGTGAGAAAAAATGGCTGCACCGTCTGGCGCTGTGGGGTATTCCATTACCTTGGATCGCGATCGAGTCTGGCTGGTTTGTGGCTGAGTATGGCCGTCAACCTTGGGCAATCGGTGAGGTTCTGCCCACTGCCATTGCCAACTCTTCGGTGACAGCAGGGGATATTCTGTTCTCCATGGCGCTGATTTGCGGTCTGTATACGCTGTTCCTGGTCGCAGAAATGTACCTGATGTTCAAATTTGCGCGCCTTGGGCCTAGTAGCCTGAAAACTGGCCGCTATCACTTTGAACAGCCGACTGCGCCTGCGCAAGAAGCACGGTAAACGGGAGTCCACTTATGTTTGATTATGAAGTATTACGATTTATCTGGTGGCTACTGATTGGTGTGCTACTGATAGGTTTCGCCGTCACCGATGGTTTTGATATGGGCGTAGGTATCCTGCTACGCATTATCGGTAAAACCGATACTGAACGCCGTGTCATGATTAACTCGATTGCTCCCCATTGGGATGGCAACCAGGTTTGGTTGATTACCGCCGGTGGTGCGCTGTTTGCCGCGTGGCCAATGGTGTACGCCGCTGCCTTCTCCGGTTTCTATATTGCGATGATTCTGGTGTTGGCTGCGTTGTTCTTCCGTCCGGTCGGTTTTGACTACCGCTCGAAGTTGGAAAGCAGCCGCTGGCGCAATATGTGGGACTGGGGCATCTTCATCGGTAGCTTCGTTCCTGCTGTAGTGTTCGGCGTCGCCTTTGGTAACCTGCTGCAAGGTGTTCCATTCCATATGGATACCTACATGCGCTTGTTCTACACCGGCAACTTCTTCCAACTGCTGAACCCGTTCGGCCTGTTGGCGGGCGTAGTCAGTCTGGCCATGTTGGTGACTCAGGGTGCTACCTACCTGCAAATGCGTACCCGCGGTGAAATTCATCTACGTTCCCGCGCTGCCGCACAGATTTGTGCGTTAGTGATGGGCGTAGCCTTCCTGCTGGCGGGTATCTGGGTAGTGAAAGGTATCGACGGTTTTGTGATTACTTCAGCGCTGAACACCGCTGCGGAATCCAACCCGATGCGTAAAGAAGTGGCACATCAGGCGGGCGCCTGGTTGATTAACTTCAACAAGTACCCAAGCCTGTGGGCGCTGCCAGCGTTAGGGATAATCCTGCCGCTGTTCACCATCCTGTTCTCGCGTATGGAAAAATGCGCGTTGGCGTTTATCTCCTCGTCACTGACGATTGCCTGTGTGATTTTGACTGCCGGGGTTACCATGTTCCCGTTCGTTATGCCGTCAAGTACCATGCCGAACGTTAGCCTGACAATGTGGGATGCGACATCAAGCCTGCTGACGCTGAAAGTGATGACCATTGTTGCGATTATCTTTGTGCCGCTCATCCTGCTCTACACCAGCTGGTGTTACTACAAGATGTTCGGTCGTATCGATAAAGAATATATCGAAAACAACAAGCACTCACTGTACTAAGGAGCATAAAGCATGTGGTATTTTGCCTGGATTCTCGGAACACTTCTGGCCTGCTCCTTCGGTATCATTACTGCTCTGGCGCTAGAGCAGAGTGAGGCCAATGCGGCGGAGAAGAAAGCCGCTAAAAACGGCAGCGAAGATGTTGTCCGATAAGTTGTACGCTTTAATGGATAAGGGCCCGCTGCGGGCCCTTTCACTTATTCTCGCCTTCACGCTGGCTTTCTGTATTTTCTGGGACCCGACGCGCTTTGCCGCCGCCACCAGTTCGTTAGAAGTCTGGCAAGAGGTGTTTTTAGTGTGGGCTGTCTGTACTGGGGTCATCCATGGCGTAGGTTTTCGACCGCAGCGGGTATGGCTGAGAGCTTTTTTCTCGCCTCTTCCTGCAATTGTGATCTTAGGCGCGGGAATTTTCCATTTTTTCGCCTAATCTTGCAGCTAATCATCCCTATGGGCCGTTCGGCCCATAATTATTTTCGTTCTCACCTTGCAAGTCATTCCAAACCGAATCGCTCTTCAGTATAGTGTGTCCGTTAATTGCATTACTGGGAAGTAGAGTGAGTAATACGTTATTTCGATGGCCGGTTCGTGTCTACTATGAAGACACCGACGCTGGTGGCGTGGTTTACCATGCGCGCTACGTAGCCTTTTACGAAAGGGCGCGCACAGAAATGCTGCGCCAACGCAATTTTCACCAGCAGCAATTGTTCAGTGAGCATATTGCTTTCGCTGTCCGACGCATGACGGTAGAGTATCTTTCTCCAGCACGTCTTGATGATATGCTAGAGGTGGAGAGCGAAATTACTGAAATGCGGGGGGCCTCTCTCTCGTTTGCTCAACGAATTTTCGATTCCCATGGCAATCTTCTGAGTAGTGCAGAAGTATTGGTCGCATGTATCGATCTACACAAAATGAAGCCAAAAGCGCTTCCCAAGTCTATTGTCGCGGAGTTTAAGTAGTGGCTGACATGAACATTCTGGATTTATTCCTGCAGGCGAGCCTATTCGTTAAGCTTATCATGCTGGTACTGATGGGCTTTTCCATTGCGTCTTGGGCAATTATCATTCAGCGAACGCGCGTTCTGAATGCTGCCACTCGTGATGCCGAAGCCTTTGAAGACAAGTTCTGGTCCGGCATTGAGCTTTCCCGTTTATATCAGGAAAGTCAGGCGCGCCGCGATAGTCTGGGTGGCTCAGAGCAAATTTTCCACTCTGGTTTTAAAGAGTTTGCTCGTTTGCATCGCGCAAACAGCCATGCGCCGGAAGCCGTTATCGACGGCGCCTCCCGTGCTATGCGCATCTCGATGAACCGCGAGCTGGAAGCGTTGGAAAACCATATCCCGTTCCTGGGCACCGTCGGTTCTATCAGCCCGTATATCGGTCTGTTTGGTACCGTATGGGGGATTATGCACGCCTTTATCTCCTTGGGCGCAGTGAAACAAGCAACTTTGCAAATGGTTGCACCGGGTATTGCTGAGGCACTGATTGCTACGGCGATTGGTCTGTTTGCGGCAATCCCTGCGGTAATGGCGTATAACCGCCTGAATCTGCACGTCAGCAAGCTTGAGCAGAACTATGACAACTTTATGGAAGAGTTCATTGCTATTCTGCATCGCCAGGCTTTCGCCAGCACCGAGAGCAAATAAGTAGGGGGTTGTATGGCGCGAGTACGTGGTCGTAGACGTCGCGAGCTTAAGTCTGAAATTAACATTGTGCCCTTGCTCGACGTATTGCTGGTATTGCTGCTGATCTTTATGGCCACAGCGCCCATCATTACACAAAGCGTTGAGGTTGATTTGCCTGACGCTACGGATTCGAAAACGGTATCCAGCGATGATAATCCGCCGGTGATTGTGGAAGTTTCTGGTGTTGGTCAATATACGGTGGTGGTCGATCATCAACGGATGGAGCAGTTGCCAGAGCAGCAGGTTGTTGCGGAAGCTCAGGCGCGTCTAAAAGCCAATCCGAAAACCGTGTTTTTGATCGGTGGTGCTAAAGAAGTTCCTTATGATGAAATCATCAAGGCGCTGAATATGCTCCATCAGGCTGGCGTTACTTCGGTTGGGCTGATGACTCAGCCGATCTAAGTCTGTGTTGATGTCGATTAAGCGCGAAATATCGCTGTATCGGCATTGACCCTGTTTTTGAATATCGAGTGTGGAAATCGAGCGTGGGAAAGGCAACCGAGCAAAACGATAAGTTGAATCGCGCCGTTATTGTTTCGGTCGTTCTGCACATTATATTAATTGGCCTGCTAATTTGGGGCTCGTTGACGCAGAAGACTGAAATGGGCGGCGGCGGAGCTGGCGGCGAAGTGATTGACGCCGTGATGGTCGATCCCGGTGCGATAACACAGCAATATAATCGCCAGCAGTCACAGCAGGCTGACGCGAAGCGCGCTGAAGAACAGCGCAAGAAAAAAGCCGAACAACAGGCAGAAGAATTACAACAGCAGCAGGCCGCAGAGCAGCAGCGCCTGAAAGAGCTGGAAAAAGAGCGGCTACAGGCACAGGAACAGGCCAAGCAGTCGGCGGAAGAACAGAAAAAAGCGGCGGCTGAGCAACAAAAACAGGCCGCCGAACAGCAAAAACAAGCGGCAGAGGCAGCAGCCAAAGCCAAAGAAGAACAGAAGCAGGCCGAAGCTGCGGCTGCTAAAGCGAAAGCTGAAGCCGAGCAGGTAGTGAAAGCCGCCGCCGACGCGAAGAAAAAAGCCGAAGCAGATGCGAAGAAAGAGGCTGCCGTAGCGGCGGCAGCGAAGAAGCAGGCAGAGGCTGACGCCAAGAAAGCGGCAGAAGATGCGAAGAAGGCCGCAGAAAAAGCCGCTACAGAAGCTAAACAGCAGGCCGCTGAAGCCGCAGAGAAGAAAGCTGCCGCCGACGCTGAGAAAAAGGCTGCTGCTGATGCCAAGAAAGCCGCAGCAGATGCGAAAAAAGCGGCTGACGCCAAGAAGAAGGCGGCAGCAGAAGCAGCGAGTGCTACGGATGTTGACGATCTCTTTGGTGGCCTGGCGTCATCCAAGAATGCGCCAAAAAGTGGTACTGGCGCAGGTGAAGCCGCAGCAGGTAAAGGCGGTGGCAAGAAAAGCGGTGCGTCGGGTGCAGAAATCAGCGGCTATTTAGGCCAGATTACTGCGGCGATTCAGAGTAAGTTTTATGATGCAGACTTGTACAAAGGCCGCACGTGCGATCTCCGGATTAAACTGGCACCGGACGGTCTGTTGATAGACGTAAAAGCGGAAGGTGGCGACCCTGCATTGTGTCAGGCCGCGATAGCCGCAGCGAAACAGGCTAAGATTCCTAAACCACCGAGTAAAGATGTTTACGAAGTATTTAAGAATGCGCCGGTTTCCTTTAAGCCACAATAAGTGTTGATTAACGGGGTATAAGTTTGTTAATCAACCACGGATTATGTAGTTTTGTTTGCGTTGGTTTGTTAAAATTCTGCTAATTATCGCGGGCATTCCGCTCGGATAAGGGAGACAAGATGAAGCAGGCATTTCGAGTAGCACTAGGCTTTTTAGTTTTATGGGCATCTGTGTTACACGCAGAGGTTCGCATTGAGATAACCCAAGGGGTGGACTCTGCTCGTCCGATCGGCGTAGTTCCGTTCAAATGGATGGGGCCGGGTACGCCTCCTGAAGATATCGGCGCTATCGTGGGTGCAGACTTACGCAACAGCGGCAAATTCAACCCGATTGACGTGGCGCGTATGCCGCAGCAGCCGTCTACCGCAGCGGAAGTGACGCCTGCGGCATGGACTGCATTAGGCATTGATGCCGTGGTTGTGGGTCAGGTACAGCCGGGCGCTGATGGCAGCTATTTGGTTTCTTACCAATTAGTTGATACAGCAGGTGCAGCGGGAAGTATTTTGGCGCAGAATCAGTATAAAATAACCAAGCAATGGTTACGTTATTCTGCCCATACCGCCAGTGATGAAGTATTTGAAAAACTGACCGGTATTAAAGGGGCGTTCCGTACGCGTATTGCCTATGTAGTGCAAACTAACGGTGGCAAATTCCCGCATGAATTACGTGTTTCAGACTACGATGGCTACAATCAGTTTGTAGTACACCGTTCTCCTGAGCCACTGATGTCACCGGCCTGGTCGGCGGATGGCAGCAAAATTGCTTATGTAACATTTGAGAGTGGCAAGTCTGCACTGGTTATTCAAACGTTGGCGAACGGCGCAATCAAACAGGTTGCTTCTTTCCCTCGTCATAACGGTGCACCAGCATTCTCACCTGACGGTACCAAACTGGCGTTCGCTTTGTCTAAAAGCGGTAGCCTGAATCTCTACGTGATGAACCTGGCGTCTGGCCAGATCAGTCAGGTAACGGATGGCCGTAGCAACAATACGGAGCCAAGTTGGTTCCCGGACAGCCAGAATCTGGCTTACACCTCAGATCAGGGTGGCCGTCCGCAGGTGTATAAAGTGAATATAAACGGCGGTGCGCCGCAGCGTATCACGTGGGAAGGTTCTCAGAACCAGAACGCGGACGTTAGCGCTGATGGTAAGTTCCTGGCACTGGTTAGCTCCAGCAGTGGAACCCAGCACATCGCCAAACAGGATCTAGAAACGGGAGCCGTTCAAGTGTTAACGGACACGTTCCTGGATGAAACGCCTAGTATCGCGCCTAACGGCACCATGGTTATCTATAGCTCGACTCAAGGGCTAGGTTCCGTGTTACAGCTGGTCTCGACTGATGGGCGTTTCAAAGCGCGTCTTCCGGCAACTGATGGACAGGTAAAATTCCCTGCCTGGTCGCCGTATCTGTGATGCATGTGTAAATACGTATGTATGGCAAACTATAAAAAAGGATCAAAGAGATGCAACTGAACAAAGTGCTGAAAGGGCTGATGTTGGCATTGCCAGTTCTGGCTATCGCTGCTTGTAGTTCTAACAAAAGCGCAAACAATGACCAATCTGGCATGGGCGCTGGCACTGGTACAGAAAGCAGCAACCTGTCTTCAGAAGAGCAAGCTCGTCTGCAGATGCAGGAACTGCAAAAGAACAATATCGTTTACTTCGGCTTCGATAAATACGATATCGCTTCTGACTTCGCTCAAATGCTGGATGCACATGCTGCATTCCTGCGTAGCAACCCGTCTTACAAAGTTGTTGTTGAAGGCCACGCGGATGAACGCGGCACGCCAGAATACAACATCGCTTTGGGCGAGCGTCGTGCTAACGCAGTGAAAATGTATCTGCAAGGCAAAGGCGTTTCTGCTGACCAAATCTCTATCGTATCTTACGGTAAAGAAAAACCAGCGGTACTGGGCCACGACGAAGCAGCATTCGCTAAAAACCGTCGTGCAGTTCTGGTTTACTAAGAGAATCGCATGAACAGTAACTTCAGACGTCACCTGTTGAGTCTGTCGTTACTGGTTGGCGTAGCGGTCCCATGGGCCGCTACTGCCCAAGCGCCAATCAGTAATGTCGGCTCCGGCTCGGTAGAAGATCGAGTCACATCTTTAGAGCGTATTTCTAACGCTCACAGCCAGCTATTGACTCAACTCCAACAACAACTGTCCGATTCGCAGCGCGATATCGATAGTTTGCGTGGTCAGATCCAAGAAAACCAATATCAGCTAAATCAAATTGTCGAACGGCAAAAACAGATCTACCAGCAAATGGATAGTCTGGGCGGGCAGGGTGCGCAAAATTCTGCGTCTGCTGCAGCTGGCGCGTCGACAGAGAGTGCGGCGACAGGTGGTGGTTCTGATTCTGCGGCGGGTGCAGCGGCTAATACAGCCGCACCGGCAAGCAGTGGTGATGAGAACAGCGACTACAACACGGCAGTTTCACTGGCTCTTGAGAAGAAGCAGTACGATCAGGCGATCGTTGCTTTTCAACACTTTGTGAAACAGTACCCAAAATCGACTTACCAGCCTAACGCCAACTACTGGTTAGGGCAGTTGTATTACAACAAGGGTAAGAAAGATGATGCTGCGTATTACTACGCTGTTGTTGTAAAAAATTATCCAAAGTCTCCGAAAAGTGCAGATGCAATGTATAAAGTTGGGGTGATCATGCAGGAAAAAGGCCAGGGCGATAAAGCCAAGGCGGTTTACCAGCAAGTGATCAAGCAATTCCCTAACACTGATACGGCGAAACAAGCGCAGAAGCGTTTATCTGCTCTTTAGTCTTTTTAAGCCCAGTAATTGGTCTGATCGGCTAATTTCTGGGCTTGATCGTGTGAAGAACAAGCAGTTAAACGATTGATTCGAAATTTAAGTTGCGCTGCGAAGAAAAATTAGTAATATATGCCGCCGTTGCCAAGACAACTTGCAAAACGTTAAAGCGACGAAAAAATAGCTTCATATAAT
>NZ_JBOBDP010000018.1:0-59933 GCF_050586585.1 Yersinia sp. J1 | reverse complement strand
TAGTAATTAATAAAGAAAGCGACTATATTTTAGACGATGGCAGTTACACAGGATTAGTTGCAGGGTTTACTTTTTGTACTTTCTTTTTAAATATTCAGCTGTCGTTTCCATTTCAGGGTAAATTTTGTCCTTTGAAAAACCCAAAAGTTCAAGCTGTTTACGAAGAGTTTCCTTATTTTTTACTTTGTATCTCTCAGGGATAAACTCATCCTTTTTGTAGTTAGCCAATTTTTTCTTGGAACCATCAACACCAAAAAGAAGAAACGCTCCATCCTGCTTAATAAGCCGCCGATTATTTAATAATGGCTTAACACACCAAATTGATTGCAAGTGTTCTTTTTTAATTACATTTAAAAAATATGGTTTTTCATCTTTAATTTCATGGAGAAGGTATTTAATATGTTCATTTGAATTAAACTTACCGATCCCCGTAGCTTTAATTTTTTTGTTATTTTTCATAGATATTTCACTGATATCCAACTTATCAAATGGCCTTCTCACCACATTGGAAACAACACTTACAGTATCAGAGTCATAATATTTAATGAATTTCTCTGGTATTGAGTAAACTATGAAATCACCGTCTTCATCTTTCATTTCATCATCAATTTCTACAGAGAAGAATAAAGCCACTAATGGGTTAGTAGTAATATCTAATAACCGCGTAGGCAATCCGTAATGTTGCATTTTCGTCAATATTTCAAAGGTGGATTTTTGCCCTTTAAATTCATCAGGATTTCTTATAATGAATTCTTTAAATAGTTTATCTTCACTTTCTAGTAGACCATCTCTGTCTATAGAAGGCGTAACCGATTCGTAATATTTTTTTTGCCCTCGAAAGTACAGGCTACAACCAGGTTTCTCAGACGCAGTTATAAGCTCCAGTAAATCAGAAATACTTTTAATTTCACTCAATTGAAATATATCCCATTGTAATAATAAAACTGGAAACAGGGTCTTCCCGCTCCGATAGACGATCCTGCCCTATAGTTGGACTTATTCAGGTACTTTGATCAAGAAATATTTAAGATCGCCTACTTTTGGCACAAAGCAGTCGTTCAAATTTTGTGCGTCCTTATGGAAAGACCAGTGATTATGGTAATTCCCGTTGATGGTTCTGGACTGTGACAGGATGACTATGAATGCCGAACCATGCTTATGGCAATCCCCCCTCAAAGATACCAACTCCTCCACCTCTACTGCTCTCTGCTTATGGGTATAGATGACGCTTGTAATATCGTCTGCTCCGTTCCCACTCAACCACTATAAATTATTAAACTGCTGTTGCGTTAATATCATCTCTGTGCATTCCCCTTCCGCATTTGAAGAATGCCTTTAGTATATTTTCAGGCTAGTCTATTTACGATTTTCAGCGTTGTGTTCAATTTTATTAAGTAAGTTTAAGTTCGCCATTGTCTTATTATTTACTCACACGATTAACGACAACCGTCTGCAACGGCACTGAGCCGACTGTCAGGTCTGATGGTACGCAAATTTCAAAAGGTGTCAGAATAAGTCGCGACTAATACAGTTGTAGTCCCATGACTCCCCCTAAGTTGAAATTTAATCTCACCGCGCATGTGGGCAAACCGGCAAATCACAGAATTCTGGAAAAAATCGGTTCCAAGTAACTATCAATCACTTTTCCCTAAAAACTCTGGAAAAGGTCATAACATGAACCCCACCGAGTGCTGACAGCACTTTCCAGATTTTCTACATTTTAATGGTGTGTAAGTAATGTGTCACTATGAGATAATCATTTAGAGATGAGTTTCTCTATTTGAGTCATGGAACGTGAAGCCGAAATGCAAATTTCGGCTTTTTATTGCTTGGAATTCAGCTTCGCTACACCCCCTCTCCTTTCTTACAGCTATATCACCACCGTCTACATCAGCGCGATTAAATAGAAATGACGATAAAAAGAGGCGTTGAGTCACTTACCGAGTCTGAACATCATTGCATCTTACAACATAGAAACTTGATGAATACATAAAGACAGTGTATGAAAATTGACATATAGAAATTATCAATACTTACTGAGGTAACGATCAAATTGCATTTATTCTTACTTGTTCGAATTACCCAGCTCTAAGACATTAATAAGGTCGAAAAAATAAATTAAATACCCTTTAAAATCAAAATATTAAAAAGAAAACCTCCGGCGGGAAATAAATTTAAATAAACTATCACTTATATAAAATAATATGAAAATAAAAAGAATAATTAAGTCAATGATGATTCACAAAATTAATTTATTGATGCGATACTTTGTTTCTAAATTTATCCCAAGCGAATCAGATAACTTTATTTTCTTTTTATTACTCACGATCAATGAGAATAAATAGCTCATGAAAATATATTCGCCGTTCGCAGCGGTTAATTTAGAACCTAAAAATTCATTTAAAATATAAAAAGGAACATCTATGAAACCTATCAATTGTAAAAATAGTCTGATTACGATTCTGACTCTATGCACCCTGTTTGGTTTTTCTCATTCCTCCGCGTTTGCCGCCTCGGTTAATGATGACGCGTCGGTTATGCCAAGCCTGGTAAATAAAAAGATTATGGCGGGTTTCTGGCATAACTGGGACAGCCAAGAAAGCCGTGGCTATCAAGGTGGTTATCCGAAGAATCTAAAAATAAACGAAACACCCGCGGCCTTTAACGTTGTCATTGCCTCCTTTATGAAAGGCAGCGGTATTCCAACCTTTAAGCCGTACAACGCAACGGACGCAGAGTTTCGCGCACAAATCGGTGAGTTAAATAAACAAGGCCGCGCTGTGCTCATTTCATTGGGCGGCGCTGACGCACACGTGGCATTGAATAACGGTCAGGAACAGGCTTTCGCAGACGAGATTATTCGTTTGGTTGAAACCTATGGTTTTGACGGGCTGGATATCGATCTGGAACAAACGGCTATTAATGCAGCTAATAACACCACCGTTATTCCCGCCGCGTTGAAAATTGTTCGGGCGCATTACGAACAACAAGGTAAACACTTTATCATCAGTATGGCGCCAGAATTCCCATATCTGACAACCGGCAGACCTTACACTACCTATATCAACGCCTTGGACGGTGTGTATGACTTTATTGCCCCTCAGCTCTACAATCAAGGCGGTGACGGCGTATGGGTCGAAGAAGTAAACCTGTGGCTGGCGCAAAACAATGACGCCAAAAAATATGAATTCCTGTATTACATGGCCGATTCTATTGTTAATGGCAAACGCGGCTTCATTAAAATCCCAGCCAATAAATTAGTATTGGGTTTACCAAGTAACGTTGACGCTGCGGCATCAGGTACGGTAAAAAATCCGCAGGACGTTTATCGTGCCTTTGCTGATTTAGAGAAAGCGGGAACGCCAATCAAAGGCCTGATGACCTGGTCGGTCAACTGGGATCAGGGTAAAGATAAAGCGGGGAATGCTTATAATCAGGCATTCGCCAAGGCTTATACCGACTTGATTCACGGTAAATAATATTAACC
This sequence comes from Yersinia sp. J1, assembly GCF_050586585.1. Lineage (NCBI taxonomy): Bacteria > Pseudomonadati > Pseudomonadota > Gammaproteobacteria > Enterobacterales > Yersiniaceae > Yersinia > Yersinia sp. J1. Next base: position 56,446 of record NZ_JBOBDP010000018.1, on the reverse strand, counting down.
GCTCATAAAGTTGTTCCGTAAGGCAGTTTTATTAGCCTGGGGTACAAATCTACAGCCGGAGCTCTTGTTCCGGCTGCTTTATATCAATACTCTTCAATTTGCCTGAATGCGAAAATAAATATCAGCCAATTAATCGATTGAAGCCGGCTTCCAAATCAGCAATTAAATCATCGACATTTTCCAGTCCAATATGAACACGTACCAAAGTACCCTCAAAACCTACGCCGCCTACCGGACGAATTTCGTCCAGTTCTTCCGGCTGATTAGCCAGAATCAGAGACTCAAATCCACCCCATGAATACGCCATGCTGAAGTGCTCAAAATTATCCAGATAATGAGCCACTTGCTCATCACTGAGACGAGATTTCAACACAAAGGAGAACAATCCGCAGCTCCCAGTGAAATCACGTAAATAAAACTCATGGCCGGGGCAGGATGGCAGTGCTGGATGGTTAACCTGCGCCACTTCCGGACGAGCGGCCAGCCATTTGGCGATCTGAATACTGCTGGTTTCATGCTGCTTTAGCCGTACGCCTAAGGTGCGCAGACCGCGGCTAGCAACGTAAGCGGTGTCTGCATCGACCATTTGCCCCAGCAAATACGAATGTTCCCGCAATTGATCCCAACAGCGCGCATTAGATACCGCCGTGCCCAACATAGCGTCTGAGTGACCGACGATATATTTGGTTCCGGCCTGAATAGAAATATCGATGCCAAACTCAAGTGCGTTAAATAGCACTCCGGCAGCCCAGGTATTATCGATCATAATCACGATATTGGGATTAACTGCCCGAATAGCCTGCACCATGCCGGGAACATCCTGAACTTCCATTGTGATGGAGCTGGGAGATTCTAAAAATACCACTTTGGTATTTGGCTGAATAAGCTCGGCAATTCCAGCGCCGATCAGTGGAGAATAATAAGTGGTGGTGACACCCAGTTTGGACAGCACTTTATTGCAAAAATCCTGCGTTGGCTCATAAGCAGCACCGGTCATTAATATATGATCGCCGGTGGCCACAAAAGACAGAATGGCATTGGTCACCGCTGCGGCGCCGCAAGGATAAAGCGCACAACCTGCGCCGCCTTCCAATTCCACCATCGCTTCTTGGAAGGAAAAATGGGTCAGCGTACCGCGACGACCATAAAACAATTCGCCTTTTGCCCGGTTTGCTGTGGCAAATTTTTTCGCCTTTACGGAATCAAATACCAGGGAAGAGGCTCGTTGAATAATGGTGTTTACCGATCCTTGGGTAAATTTTTTCCCCCGACCGGCAGTCACTAACGCTGTTTCTAATTTTTTAGATTTCATTATTTTTTCCTTTTCTGGTGCTGGCATACTCAAATATTCACAGCGACTTACGGACAATCCGCCACGCTGTGTCGTTATGTATTAACAAGTAGGTTCATTCACCGCAGGAAGCTCAGCCTGCCGCTTGGAGGATTTTTTACCGGTAAATCTTTCGATAATTTGGGCTGCATTAAGGTCATGAATGACGTTAATTAGCGTTGCAGGTGCATCGGTAATGGTGCCAATAACAACCAGCATTGGAATAGTTTCAACCGGTAGCCCCAGCGTGGTGACAATAAATATTTCACCGAGGAAAGCGCCACCGGGAACGCCGCCGACAATAATGGCGGAGAGCACCGAAATCAGCATGGTCAGGAAGAAAGTCTCGGTGGTGAAATCCAATCCCAGTACCGAGAAGATAAAGACGATTTTCAGCGCGGCAATCATTGCCACGCCGCCTTTATTTAAATTAACCAACAGCGGCAGAGAAATATCTACGATTTCAGGGTTAATGCCCATCGCTTTGGCCGCTCGAATAGTCACTGGCAGCGATCCCAATGAAGAGCAGGTGCCTAAGGCGGTGGCTGAAGGTTCAATAGCGTGTTGCCAGAAAGCCCTTACCGCTTTCATGCCGCCGCCAATCCAGGAATAAAAGATAGAGCCGAAAACGTAATACAGCAGCGAGGCGATAAAGAATAAGCCGATGGCTCTGGCGAAAGTCATCAGTAATTGTGGATCCTGACTGGCCATCGTCGCGGCGAAATAACTGCCCAAACCAACGGGTGCCGCTTTCATGATGATTGAGACAATCTTCATAATCACGGTATTTAAGCCCAACAAAGACAGGGCAATTTGTTTACCTTGCTCGCCCGATTGCCCAATCGCAATACCGGCGATAACCGACATAATAATCAGCGCCAGAATATTGGATTTAGACAATAAACCAACAAAATCATTAGTGGTGACCATATTCACAAAGTTCATTTCGCCGCTGCCGGCCTTGAACTCTTGGGTTAATTCAATAGTGACGCCCTGAGCCGGATCAAATAAGGTCGCTAGCCCAACGATTCCTGCCGCTGGAATGAGCGCCATAATGATAGAGACTGCAAAAATCAGCCCCATTATGCGCCCCAGTTTTTTCAAATCCGTCATACCGGCAATGGACGACATAACGCTTACGCTCACCAATGGAACGATAATCATAAACAGCAAATTCAGGAAAATTTTACCGATAGGCTGTAATTTGAGAGCCAGAGAAGGGGCATAAATACCTATAACCCCACCGAGAATCAGTGCAAATAAAAGAATAATAGAGGACTTGTAGGGTTCCAAACGTTTCCACATAGGATTTTCCTTGGTGTATTATTTAAATTTCATGTGACTTCAGTCACCTTTTATTTTTCTTTCGGCAAGCAAATATCTTATCTGTGATTAAGCTCACCTTTTTATTTCTTATTCTTAATATGAATAACATATCGCTATTGGTAATAAATGATTACATTTGTAGTCTACAAATGAAATACGACATTGATGCCATTTACTAAAATCACTAATGAGCTGAAGGAAAGAATGAGTAATATCGCATCGCTAAAACAGCTGGAAATACTGGTCAAGATCGTTGAGTGTGGTGGGCTGTCTGAAGCCGCAGCTCAGCTGAACATCTCGCCTTCTGCGGTCAGCAAGAGTCTGTCTCATCTGGAATCACAGCTGGGCACTATGCTGCTAAAAAGAACGACGCGTAGCCTGACGTTAACCGACGCGGGGAAATATCTTTATCATCGGGCAACTAAATTATTATTAGATTTTGACGAATCTCTTAATACTACCGCTGGATTTTATAACCACCCGCAGGGTGAATTACGCCTCACCTGTTCAATTGCCTTTGGTTATTCTCACCTCATCACTTTGGTTAATAAATATCGAGAGCGTTACCCCGATGTTGAATTATATATAGATCTAAACGATAACTTTGTTAATTTAAATGAGAGTAACTTTGATATCGCTATTCGCGTTGCATCAACTCCGCCAGATAATTATTCGTTAAGAAAACTGTCGACTATCCACTGGGCTTATTGCGCTAGCCCCACTTATCTGGAAAAAATGGGGACACCAACTTCCGTCCAACAATTATCAGACCATCAGTGTTTGTTATATCCCGGTTTGACACCGGTATTAAAAGATACCGACGAAAGCGGCAGCGCTCATTTACTTAAGTTACGCTCACCGATTCAGGCAAATAGCAGCCTGGTATTGCTGAAAGCGGTGCTGGAACATCAGGGTATTGCCTATTTGCCGACTTATTTACTCGGCGATGCTATTCAACGAGGTGAAATTACTCCTCTGGCGCTTGATGGGGAAATAACCCACGCGACTCATGGCCTGTATGCCTTGTATTTCCCCAGCCGTTATAGCAATCCCAAGGTTCGTTCTTTTATTGATTATCTGGTGGAAACTTTGCAGCCCGTACCGGTATGGGATAATTGGATCACCCAAAGGCCCTGACGTTAATGACGAATTAAATGAGGCAATCAGGATCAATTGGGCTGGCTGCAATCCCTTTTGTCGTTCTCTTTATCGGCCTAGCCTCTGCCTTAGCCGCCGTTTGTGATAAGCCATGACTCTGCTATCATCAACAGAGTTAGCCGTCTTTGTAGGATATTCTGTAGGATAATCATCTGCATAAGGCATGAATTTAGGCCATGAGGAATATTATGCCGAACTCATTCAAGGATAATCAGACTTCATCCAGCGCAGATACTGATTCGCAGCAGAGCAAAACAGCGCCGTTAAGTGCAGGAATTGAAAACGGAAAAAAAGCTATTTCCGTATTAACCCGTCTTGGCAATCGGATTAAAACCTATCCCAGTGTTGCGCATATTATTCGCGCTACCGATCGCTTTAACGATCGATTAGGCAGCCAGTTTGGCGCTGCAATCACTTATTTTTCCTTTTTATCGCTCATTCCCATTTTGATGGTTTCTTTCGCCACCGTGGGTTTTGTATTGGCATCTAATCCAGATTTGCTGGCCGAGTTGATCAATAAGATCGTGAATAGCATCAGCGATCCCAGCCTGGCTGCTACCTTGAAAAATACGGTAAATACCGCTATTCAGCAGCGTACTACCGTTGGATTAACCGGTTTAGCCATTGCGCTTTATTCCGGTATCAGTTGGATGGGAAATTTACGAGAAGCAATTCGCGCTCAGTCCAGAGACGTTTGGGAGCGTAATCCGCAGGATCTGGAAAAATTTTATGTGCGCTACACCCGTGATTTTATTTCGCTTACCGGTTTGGTGCTGGCGCTGATTATTACTCTCTCTCTTACATCAATTGCCGGTTCTGCGCAGTCTGTGATTGTGAATGCGTTAGGGCTGGGTGATATTGAATGGCTACGACCGGCCATGACGCTAATTGCGCTGTCTATTTCCATCGCCGCGAACTATTTATTGTTCTTATGGATATTCTGGATTTTGCCGCGTCATAAACCAAAAAAGAAGGCCTTGCTGCGGGGAACTCTTATTGCCGCTATCGGCTTCGAAATCATTAAATTCATTATGACCATGATGCTTCCGCGTCTTGCCAGCTCGCCTTCGGGCGCGGCTTTCGGTTCGGTCATCGGGCTAATGGCTTTCTTCTATTTCTTCGCGCGTTTAACCTTATTTTGCGCCGCCTGGATCGCCACGGCGAAATATAAGGATGACGAAACCTTGCCTGAACGCCATGCCTAAGCGGCTGTCAGATGCCCGCCGTCAACGTGCGAGAGGTTTTTCTCCTATCGGCGATGAAGCCTTTGCCGCGCGTTGGAATTTAACCCTATACTGCTGGCTACTTAATCGATCATGGAGGGTCAGTTAATGCCACTTTTATCTTATCGTCGATGGATTGCTTTGGGCGTATTGGTACTGATCGCCGCCATTGCGGTGTATGCGCTGCAACCCAAAATCGGGAATCCAGATGCTCTGTGGCAAATTGTTAGCCAACAGTGCGTTCCCCATCAGCGCCAGCTGAATTCCCCTCAACCTTGCGCCGAAGTGAATACTCAGGCCGGTTTTGCGGTGTACAAAGACCGTAACGGACCGCTGCAATACTTGTTAATACCAACTGAAAAAATTACCGGTATCGAAAGCCCCGAGTTGTTATCCGCAGCAACGCCTAACTATTTTGCTCTGGCATGGCAAGCCAGGGATTACATGGCGCTAAAATACGGTCATCCTATTGATAATCAAAATATCTCTCTGGCGGTGAATTCAGAATTGGGCCGCAGTCAAAATCAGCTGCATATTCATATTTCCTGCCTATCACCGAAAGTGAAAAAAGCGCTGGCAGATCAAAGCGATTCGTTCCGCCCAAGCTGGCAACCATTGCCGAAAGGATTGCTCGGTCATGATTATCTGGCAAGGCAAATCACCCCCAGTGAACTCCAGGAACAAGGCGCGTTCCGCCTGCTAGCCAGCGGCGTACAGGGCGCTGCGGAAAATATGGGCAAATACGGCTTAGCCATGACCTCTCTGCCCAACGGCGATTTCTTACTATTAACCACGAAACGCGATTTGACCGGCCTGAATCTTGCCTCGGTCGAGAGTATCCAGGACCACAGTTGCAGCGTGCTGCCCGTGCCTCCTCACTAAAACTTACTTCTGCTTCATGCTTTTCAGCAGCGGCGTGCATTGGTTTTCTTCACCTTCACTAGGCGAAATCAATGCCAACAACGCCGCCGCTGGCGTTAAAACCACGCCCAACACAGCCGCCACCGCACCGCGAGCAATTAACGGCCCGGTCTTCACACCCGCGTCCGGATTTTTAAACGTGCCTTTAACGTACAGAGGCGAACGCAACGTCAGAATACGTAACCCTTTGCTTTGCGGGTCGATTGAGAGATCCAACCGTTCGGTGGCGAAATTAGCATTACCGGTAATATTGATGATGGCATTTTCCGTGTCGAAGACGAACAGCCGCGGCGTAGCCAGACCGTTTCGCATCACGATATCCGCAGCAGCACAGTTAATTTTTACTTCGTCATCACCGAAGAGTTTTGCCACTATGTAGTTACCCACGTTCAGCCCCAATAATTCCATCAGGCTGCGGCTGATTAGCCCCTGATTCAGCAATATTCGCAGGCTACCATTACTGGTTCCCAACAGCGCCGCCACCGAGTTACCCCGAGCCGTGAAGGAAGCGTCGCCATTGAGCTGCCCCAGACTGTTACGCATCGACTCGACTTCCGGCAGCAGCTGCTTTAACTGGAATCGACGCGCGTGAAGGTCGATGCGCCCTTGCATCGGATTTTTATTACCATTCAGGCGTAAAGTGGCGTTGAGATTGCCACCGGCAATACCGAAGCGCAGCGGATCGAGTAACAACTCACCGTTTTTCATCACCACATGAGTAGAAAGATCGCTGATAGGTAAGGCTTTATCCCGCTCGATACGTTTAGCGGCGTAGGTCACATCTGCATCCATAACGTTCCAGCTTTGGGTTTCAAAAGCCTCTACCGGCAGAATTTTATCGGATGGCTGGCGACTTTTCTCACCGCGCCCTTTTTTCTGTTGATTGGAATCAGCGCCGATTAAAGGAGCCAGATCGGCAAAACGCAGTTGATTGGAGACAACCTTTCCTAGCAGTTTGGGTCTTGGCTGACTGGCGGTATAGGTGAGATCGCCGTGAATATCGCTGTCGCCGATTTTACCGTTGAATTTTTGATACTGATAAACCGCACCGCCCGATTGACGCAACCGAGCAATCAAATACCCATCGGTGGCATAAGGTGGTGTATTCGGTAAAAGTACACCAATCAACGGATATAAGTTACCCAGACTATCGCCGGAGAATTTCAGCCGTAGATTGATATCCGCCAGATTGCTCGGATCATTGAGCGTACCGACGATAGCCACTCGCGTAGAGCCGGAGCGCACATCTGCCTGAATAGGGAAAGGAATATCAGCGTTAGTCAGAGAAAGCATCCCCCCGATTTTTCCGCTGCCGCTCACAGGTTGCCCTTGGTATTTGCCTTCTACCTGCCAGCCGAAAATATAATCCACCGACGTACTTCTAACCTTGCTGTCCTTCACTTCACCCTTGTCGCCAATCACTTCGGAAAAAGGAAGAGGCTTGCCCAAAGGGTCGATTTTCGCCCGTAGATCCGCTTTCAATACCGAATCTTTAAGCGAAATCTGGCCGCGATCGAACACAATATCGCTGATATTCACCGACCAATCGGAAGATGCTTCACCCTTAGCTTTGTCGCGATTGGCGAGATTAAAGGTCCAGTTGTTTTTACCGTTGGCCAAGCGCTGCAAATTAGCATCGGGTTCCGTCAGCCAAATTCTGGGAATGCGAACCTGCTTACCCAACAATGCCAGTGGAGACAAATTAGCCTCAACTCGCTTTAGGGTCATCATATTATCCCCAGGAATATCTGGCGGGTTGCCGAGTACCAAATCTTCTGCATGAATCTGCGGCCAGGGAATCCAGGCACGCCAACCGCGATCGTCCGTTTTGCGCGACCAGTCAACGCCCAATTCGCCACGAATGGCAAAGGGACGCTGCAATTCAGCACTAACCTTTTGGTTTATTGTGGGTTTTATGCGATTCCAATCGAACGTAAGAACGAAAATCACTAAAACAGCCAGCAATACCAGCACAATTCCGGCCACCCAAAGCAGTACCTTCCCGGTTTTTGTCATAATCGCTCCACAAAATTTATCAGAAGCTAAATCCGGTTCGGCAATAAACAAAACGGCTATGGGTACTACCGCTCAGCCTGTCAATGTAGAAAAAAGAGTTAATCGATGAGGAACGCGGACTTAGACGCTTGTATTAACCATAGTTGAGGATCAACTAACGTCCATTATTATTGGCCTGATGAAAAGCAGCCAATAGATATAAACGTCAATTTATCAGACGGTTAATGATAAAACGACTCATCGGTTTTGACGATTATTTCACCCGGACGTTACCCGGCGAATAACAGGGGAAGTGACTGTAAAGTATCAAAATGTGCGGGTCTGGAAAGATAGTAACCTTGCGCAGCACAGGCATCAGATCGTTTAACCAGCGCCCATTCTTTGTCAGTTTCCACTCCTTCTACAATCACGCCTTTACTGTAGCGGCTCATCAATGTTACCAGCGTAAAGAACAGCTGTTGCCCTACCTCACTTTGCTGTAACAGAATAAATAAATCGCGAGCTATTTTGATGTATTCATAGCGCCAACTGACAAAAGACGAGAAGTTAGCCACACCGCTGCCAAAATCATCCAGCCATAATCGATCGGCCTCAGCGATTTGAGCAAACGGAGTAATACAGGCGGTATCCATATGTTCGACCAGCTCAAAACGCACATAAGGCATAGAATCAATAAGCTGCCGCGCTTCGGGATCGTTTTGCATCTCCATCAATGCCTGACCGTCGATATTGATCGATACCAACATTGAGCGATGGGTAAAAATACCGTGCCATTGCTTCACTAATTCCAACTGTTCTAACACCACGTTCAGACGCGCCCGAATGCTGATAGAGGAGAAATAATCCTCTGGTGAGAGTCGGGTTTCCGGCGAGGAGGGATGATAAACAGCCGTCAATAATTCTATCGCCAGTAACTTCCCTGAAGTGCGATAAATAGGTTGGAAAGTATACCTACGCTGACATTGCCGCCAAAAGTTGAATCCCTTATTACAATCCTGAGCGGCAAGGGATGGCGCAAGTAAATCTGATATTTTGTTAGTTAGCATCAGTTTTGTCGCCATATGTCGGGGTATCAGGCAGTCAAAGCTCATACTATGCTTACTGCCATAAAGACGCTCCCCAATGAGAGCGTTCTTCCTTCTGGAGATGTTATCGACTCGTTCGACCAGAACTTTATATGTGAGCCAGGCAGATTCTCAAAACTGCGAAATCGCCTCCAACTGAGCAACGAACGACAAACCGGCAAACGTGATTGAGTTAACGCTAACATTAGGATAAATGGAGAAAATAATGCCATACGTAAATATTAAAATTACCCGTGAAGGTGCCACCGCCGAACAAAAGAAGCGGCTGATTGCCGGTGTTACGCAACTGTTAGTCGATACCTTGGGCAAAAATCCGGCTACCACCGTCGTGGTCATTGATGAAGTTGATACCGATAACTGGGGTATTGGCGGGAAATGCGTAACCGAACTGCGAAAAGCCCCCTAATTTTAACGGAACAAACGGGAAACCTGTCAGTTTCCCGACCTAGGTCATAAAAAATATAAAACGCCATTTTAATTCTATTGACTCACGCAGAACCAGCAGAGAGACTAAGCCTATATCCCTCATATCGAGTTTTCTTTAGAAATAGGCCGCTTTCCATGACCAGCAAAAAGATTGCCGTTATCGGCGAATGCATGATTGAACTGTCGCAAAAAGGTAACGATTTGAACCGAGGTTTTGGCGGCGACACGCTAAATACTGCGGTTTATATTGCCCGTCAGGTTGACGAAGAGGCGCTGGAAGTCCACTACGTTACTGCCTTGGGCACTGACAGCTTCAGCGAAGACATGTTGGCGGCATGGCAGAAAGAGAAAGTTAAAATCGATTTGATTCAGCGTATGGATGATAAGTTGCCGGGCCTCTATTTTATTGAAACCGACGAGACCGGTGAGCGTACTTTCTATTACTGGCGCAATGATGCCGCCGCCCGTTTTTGGCTCACGGGGCCGCAAGCTGATAAAATTTGCCAGAAGCTGGAAAACTTCGATTATCTCTACCTCAGTGGTATTAGCCTGGCTATTCTGGACGCCTCCAGCCGCCAGCGCCTGTTGAAACTACTGCAAGCCTGTCGTACCAATGGAGGTAAAGTTATCTTTGATAACAACTACCGCCCGCGCCTGTGGCAGAGCAAAGAAGAAACTCAGGAAGCCTATCGCGCTATGCTGTCCTGTACTGACACCGCGTTTCTGACGCTGGATGATGAAGATATGCTGTGGGGCGAGATGACGCTGGAGCAGGCTATCGATCGCACTCAAGCTTTGGGCGTTAACGAAATCGTGATCAAACGAGGTGCAGATTCCTGCATTGTCTGGAATCGGGAACCCGATAGCCAGCGGCCCGCGGATCAACATGTGGTACCCGCCGTAACCTTGCCAAAGGAAAAAGTCGTCGATACCACCGCAGCGGGAGATTCATTTAGTGCAGGTTATCTGGCCGTTCGCTTAACCGGAGGCACACCTCAGCAAGCCGCAGTGCGTGGCCATTTGACTGCCAGTACTGTGATTCAGTATCGGGGGGCGATTATTCCCATCGCGGCAATGCCAAAAGTCTAAGCCAAACGAGATGTATTGACGGGAGAGATAGAAACAATATTCGGGACCAGAAAGGCCCCGAATATCTGATTTGAACACCCGGTTTTACTGCGCGGTCGAAGCTTCCGGCGGCGTCCCTTCTGGCGTGGTGCCTTCTTGCGTCGTTCCTTCTGACGCAACGCCTGGCGTAGCTTCCGGTTTCACTTCTTCCGGCGCAGCCATTGGCGTACCCGATGTCATAATGCTGTTATAGCTTTCCTGCAATGCTTTCACGCTGACTTCTGGCTCACCTTTCGGCTGAACCAGAACCAAAGTGGTATCTTGCGAAAGCTGTTGTTTTAGCTCCTGATTCAGATTGGCCAACGTTAAGCCGGACAGGAAGGTTTGTCGCAGCTTCTGATATTGCTCAGGTGCGATATCCACTACACCGCTCTGCTGAGAACGCAGGCGCTGACTCATCAACACATCGGTATCAGTACGGGCATAAGTCGCGAACAGCTTGCTTAACTGATCGTTTTTCTGCGCCATCAGTCCATCAAATTCAGCCTGACTCAGCCCATTAGCACGAATACTGGCTAATTCATTAGCAATAAACGTCATGCCGGAATTCAGATTTTCCGTTGGCGTATTCAGATGAATCGCACACTGAGCACGTTGGTATTGCACCCGGCAATCAAAGCCCAGCTTCATATTCTTCTGACCGCTTTTTTCCAACGCCTGCTGCATATGCCAGAACAGCGCTTCTCGCGCTAGATCACTGCGCCAATAGCGGCTAAGTGCCTGGGAGTCCTGTATCGGATGCCACGGGGTATCCCAAATTAGCGACAAAGTGTCCTGCGTCACCTGCTCGCTCATCAGGTTCACCGGCTGAGGCGGTAAAGGAGCCAGCATCGCGATAGAAGACGGGGTCTGTCGCTTCCCTTCCAACGAAGAGAAGGTTTTACTGATTTGCGCTACCAAACTACGGCTATCGACATTGCCCACGACATACAGCGTCATCGCATCTGGCGTGTACCACTGTTTGTAGAATTGCTTCAGTTTTTCCGCATCAACCGGACTATTTACCGGCTGCCCAGGATCGTGACCCAGCAGTGAAGACCCTTTTAGGCGATAGCGCCACCAAGTGTCCTGTACATTTTGCGGGAAAGTAGCAATGGGATCATTAGGAAGATTCAGCGCAGCATTCACCGTTTGCTCGCTGATGGCCAGCTTACCGCTGGTATCAGATAGCCAAGCCAAAGCCTCTTTAATCAAATCAGGGCGATTGTTTGGCAGGCTCAGGCTGTATAGCGTGAAATCATAAGAAGTAATCGCCGGTGGTAAAGGGCGCTCGTTATCGACCCCTTGCTGCCACAGCGATTGGAGTTGTGCCGGAGTAAAGCTCTGGCTGCGAATAAGCGCCAAACGAGGTAACAGATGGGCAAAGCCAACCTGCTGTGCGCTTTCCGACAGAGATCCGGTATTGACCACCAGACGCATCTCTACTCTATCACTTGGGCGCTGCGGCGTTGCCAGCAGCTGCCATGTAAACCCGTTTTCTAACTTTCCCTGCTGCCAGGCAGGATCGGGTTGTAGTGCTTCAGCTTGCACATTGCCGCTGGCCGCCGCCAACAACAATCCACCAACTATAAGACGAATTCTGGTGCCCTGCATGTGAACCCCTACTTAATAACTATCCAATTTAAAACTATCCAACTTTCAAAGAAATTACACGCTCAAAACAGCCCAATGATACGAAACTCATCGGCGTGTGCTTATGTTGGATAAAAAAACTACGCTCATCACAGTTATGACCGCGGAAAAAGCAAGTGTACCATTCTGTTAGACCGCATGCTTTTGCCGATATCACCCATCACTGCGAAAAATAATGTTCAACGGGCAATACGAGCGAAAAATGGTAGTGATTGACTATGCAGAAACCACCGGTAACGATGAGCTACCGGTGGCTGATTGACTAATCTGGTGACCTAAAAGAATCAGGAAGAGGATATCTGCCCTTCTGATTTACCTGCCGGACTCTTATTCGACAATGTCGCCTGCAGTTGATCGTTATCCAACTGGTTACACCATTTCGCGACCACAATGGTCGCTACGCCGTTACCGACCAGATTGGTCAGCGCCCGCGCCTCAGACATAAAGCGGTCAATACCCAGAATCAGTGCCAAACCGGCCAATGGTAAATGTCCAACAGCGGAGATAGTCGCAGCCAGAACGATAAAGCCGCTACCGGTCACGCCAGCTGCGCCTTTAGAGGACAGCAGCAATACCACCAGCAGCGTCACCTGATGCATGATATCCATGTGGGTATTGGTTGCCTGAGCAATAAATACCGCCGCCATGGTGAGGTAAATGGAAGTCCCATCGAGGTTAAATGAATAACCTGTCGGAATAACCAAACCCACTACGGATTTTTTACAGCCCGCACGTTCCATTTTCTCCAGCATCCGCGGTAATACGGATTCTGAGGAAGAGGTTCCCAGAACAATCAGTAATTCTTCTTTGATATAGCGAATAAATTTGAAGATATTGAAGCCGTTAGCGCGCGCAATGGAGCCTAGCACCACCACCACAAACAAAATACAGGTAGCGTAGAAGCAGACAATCAATTGGCCCAGTTGCAACAACGTACCCACGCCATATTTACCAATAGTAAACGCCATCGCACCGAAAGCACCCAGCGGAGCCAGGCGCATAATCATATTGATGATACCGAAGATTACGCGGGAGAAACTTTCAATTACGTTAAAGATAAGCTGACCTTTTTCGCCTAAACGATGTAAGGCAAAACCAAACAGTACGGCAAACAGCAAGACTTGCAGAATATTACCGCTGGCAAAGGCGCCAATCACGCTTCCGGGAATAATATCCAACAGGAATGGAATTATTCCTTGCTGAGAAGCTTGCTCCGCGTACATGGCAACCGCTTTAGCATCCAAAGAGGCAGGATCGATATTCATCCCTGCTCCAGGCTGCACCACGTTCACAATAACCAGGCCGATCAACAGTGCAATCGTACTTACAATTTCAAAGTAAAGCAGAGCAATGGCACCTGTTCGCCCGACCGCTTTCATACTTTCCATTCCGGCAATACCGGTCACGACGGTACAAAAAATAACCGGAGCAATAATCATTTTAATTAATTTAACAAATCCATCGCCCAGAGGTTTCATCTGAGCACCGATGTCAGGATAAAAATGGCCTAATAGGATACCTAACGTGATTGCCGTTAATACCTGAAAGTAAAGGCTTTTAAAGATGCTGGTTTTCATATCAATGTCCTTTTGGAGAATGCACGGCAATGTGTCGTTATGGTCTCCGCAAATGAAAGGGACGCTTCATTTTTCTATCCGCGCTAGCGCGAAAAATAACACCCCAATAACAATATGTAAGTCATTTATTATCGTAAATTGTCCCATTAACACGAAACTAAGAACTGAAACGCTTCAAGAAAAGGTAACTGGAGTGGAGCAGTGAAATATTCTTTGCTACCGAGCCGGTCTGAGAGACCTGATAAGGGAAAGGATAAATAAGAGAAGGTGGGGATATTGCGAACCAACGTTGACCGGACAAACCCGATCAACGTGGCAGGAAACTGGCCTCAAACTCTTCGCGCGGCACCGGACGGGAGAACAGGAAACCCTGCCCGCTCGTCACACCGTGGTCTAACAACCATTGACGCTGAGCTTCATTTTCTACGCCTTCGGCCATCACGCGCAGTTTGAGCACATTGGAGATACTGCCGATAATTCGCGCCATCGCATCATCCTGCGGTAGCGTGTGGACGAAACTTTTATCGATCTTAATCATGTCGATGGGCAGACATTTTAGGCGATTGAGATAATGCAGGCTGGAATAACCCATACCGAAATCATCCATTGCGATGGAAACGCCGAGTTCATGCAGCTCACGCAACAGTAGCAACGCCTCATCCAGATCGGGAATACGGGCAGTTTCGGTGATTTCCAGCATTAACTGGCTGGCATCAATTTTGTAATGACTGAGGATAGTTTTGAGGTGCGGTAAAAACGTCTCATGCTGCACCTGCAAACCGGAAATATTCACCGCCAAGGGCAATTTAATGCCTTGTCGCTGCCAGTCTGCCAGTATCCGGCAGGACTCTTCCAATACCCAATTACCCAGCGGCACCATAATGCCTTTTTCTTCCACCAGCGGAAGAAAATCCACCGGCGAGAGGTAAGTACCATCGGCCTGATTCCAGCGCAGCAACGCCTCCGCGCCTATGACTTTTTCATTACGCATGTCCCACTGCGGCTGTAGGTGCAATATAAAATCACGTTTCTCAATGGCTCGAAGAATGTCATTTTCGTAAGTCAGATGCTTTTGCGTTTTTTCCGACAAATGCTCTTCGTAATAGAGAATCTGATTTTTACCCTTATGGTGGGCTGCCACCATGGCAGAGCTAGCACTGCGCATTAAATCTTCAGCGCTTTCATGCTGATTAAGATATTGCACGATGCCAATACTGGCTTTCGGACGCAACTGCATGTTTTCAAAGGTCAGAGGAGCGGTAATCTGCGCCATAATCCGCCGGGCAAGCTGCATCGCCGGGAAAGGTCGCGATATCTCTTTTGCCATGACGGCAAACTCGGTTTTACTCAAATGGCCCAGCAAGCAGTTCTGGTCAATGCACTGCTCAAGCTCCTGCACTATGGTCAGCAACAGCTGCTCATGCTGATGTTCCGTCATGACGCCGGACGCTTCATGCAGCGTTTCTATGCCAATAACCAAGAGGTGAAATTTTTCTGGTCGAACAGGGGAATCAATGTGCTCATTCAACATGGCTAAAAACAGCGTGCGATTCGGCAATTCAGTCACCGGGTGGCGGCTGCTGATACGGCTCATTTCCGCATAGGCTTTCGCTAACAAATGCTGGTTACGATTATAATTTCGCGCCAATACCCCTAATTCATCATCAAGATGACGAGCGGGCATGGAAAGCTGATGATCTAACACCTGATCCTGAGAGATATTCTCCAGTTCACGAGCCATTGAGCGCAATGGATGCACGATTAACCGGTTAATACACCATGTAATTGAAACGGAAAGAATCAATGCTAACAACAGATAGGTTGAAAGCATGGTGGATAAGGTATTAAGAATAAATTGATAAATACGGTAAGAATCAGCCTGTAACACCAGATAAGCCAGGGGCTTAGGGTTGGCGGGGACTCTTTCTAATGAATAGAGCGGAACGGTAATTTGCACCGGCAGATTAAATACCCGGTTAACCCAATTGGGTACCGGCTGCTCTGGCTTAAAATTAGCGTGTAATACCTGTAGCTCATTAGGCAACACCACATCTGCCCGACTCAAAATCCCAATCGGCAATGTGCTCTCCAGCACACGTTTAGCACCTGGAATATCGACGCTGAGTATGGCCGAAGAAAGGGGGTTTTTAACGGAATACGCGATACTCTCCAACTGCTTGGCGTAGTCATCTTTGCGCTGCTGCACAAAATGGAACAGTTGAATGACAATAAAGATACAAATCGTCACCAGCGCCACACCGGACACCGTTGCCATTTGCTTTATCGTTAACGAATGCCTAACCCGCAAACTTTTTCTCCGCCTATCGTACCCGTAAAAAAGCGGCTTTATCATCAAGCCAACCGCCAACTCAGTCTGAGTATACTCGATCGTCTGCCGATTTTATCTTGCGAGACTAAACTGATGGGCAAGAATATCGCGGGTTTTGGCGTTTTCCTATCAGGATCCTGCTTTTTATAGCGTAAAAATCACTTTTAGAGCAGTTTTTCACCAGGTAAACCGCCCCGAAAGATTATTTAAAATCGGCGTAAGGTACCAACGGCTGCGGCGGCATATCCAGATCGCCCTGCCAGCCCGCCATTGAGTATCGCAGATACACCAGTGCATGACTTGGGGTGTAGTCTTTCGCCTGCTGAATATCAATACCGGCACCCAGCGTCCAGTGAGAACTGAGTCGCCGCTCTATCAGCGCTCGCAGGGTATAACCCACGCTGCTGCTGCTGTCGCCGAACTCGGTTGCGTTGCGATCTCTGATTTCCTGCAAGCTTGGCGACAATAAACCTTTCAGCGGATAACGCGGCTCATCGCTGGTTGCCGAATGAGAAAGAGAAATCGAGCCACCCAGTTCCCATGACCAGTTTTCCGTGCGCTGGCGATAATTCACCGGAATAGCCACAGACAGGTATTTTTGCGGACTGTAATAGCCCCCTTGCCCCAAGGTGTAGCCGCTGAGGTCTTTTTGATAGTGCCACCACATTCCGTTCAGACCCACGGAAAGGCGGCGGTTATCTTCGTTAATCAGCTTGTAGTAATAGCCGGTCATCAAACGCAGGCGTTGGTTATCCGCAACGTTTTGCCCCGTCAGATAATGGTAACTGACATCGCTCCAGACTCCGTGCGCTTCGCCACGATCGTAACTGGTACCCAAGCTGACGCCGTTGGCGCGAACGCCGCCCCAGGTCACATTGGTATTGGGATCTTTTGTTCCGGCAAACGCCAGTAATGAACTGGAAATCGGGCGGCGAGATGCCGTTGCTGTCCAGCCAATATGGTTCCAATCGCTGCTATAACTGACGCCACCGACCACATCAACCACATCAAAACCCATCGGAGTGGTACCGATATCCGTTTCCCAGCTATCGTTTTGCCAACCGGCGGCAATACTGGTACCGGTTGCCCGCTGGCGCATGTTAGCTACACAAGGATTTTCAACGTCATAGCAGGTGCCAGCCTTATAGCGTTCATTGGCATTGAAAGTACCTGCATCCATTTGAATGGTATCAGCACGGAAGAACGCCCGTCCATCAGACAGCGGCGTATCCACCTGTAACATGGTGTTGTGGGCATTCAGATCGGAAATACCTTCTGTTCCGCTGGAACGAACATAATCATGATCCAGCGTGACCCGCGTATCTTGTTGACGATACAAATCGGCGGCATCGGAACGGATACCGCGTTTCAGCCAGTCATCCGTAGCCTGATTGCGCGTAAGAAGCGTGTAGCTGTCGTTATCCGCTGGCAGCGTTGGCGTGATGCCGCTACCAACCATGGCCCGCTTATAATCCTCCTGCGCCAACTGCGGATCGCCCAGTTTTTGCGAAAGACGCGCCGAATCACGGAACACTAACGCGTTAGCCTGAGATGGGCCTTCTTTCTCAGCCTGTGGTTTTAGCTGCTGGAAGATGGCCGATGCCTTTTGTGGATCGCCCACGCCGCTCCAGGCATTCGCTACACGCCGCTGGGTATTTAGTGTTGCATCTTTCGCCACCAGAGAATCGCCTTGCAGAAGCTGGCGCGCATCGTCGGTTTTCCCCTGAGCCACCAGCGCTTCGATTTCTCCCAAACGAGCGTCTGGATTATTGGGTTCACGAACACGAATACCGCGATAGCCGGCTAGCGCCTGCGCGTAGTCGTTACGCTCCAGCGCCCAGTCCGCCAGCGTCATATCAATACGCGTACTCGGCGGCTGCTGACGTAATAAAGCTATCGCCGACGGTTCATCCCCGCCAGTACGTAGCCGTTGGGCATTTTCCAATACTCGTTCGAATTGAAGTCGTTGATCCAATTCGCGAATATCATCATTCCATTGGCCCTTAGGAAGCGTGGCCAGGTGGCTAAGTGCTTGATTGTCTCGCTCGGTGCTAGAAAGATATAGCGCATAAGCATAAACCTGCTGGGGATCGGCCGGTTTGCGTACCGCCAACCCGGCGAATTCCCTGTCAGCCTGCTGCGGCTGCCCGCTTTGATACAGCGCCTGCGCCAAACGATAAGTCAGCCAGACATCGTCCGGCGCCATTTTCTGCGCCTGTCGGTATTTTTCCGCTGCCTGATGCCACTGTTGCTGCGCCGCGAGTTGCTCGGCCTGCTGTTTCAGCATATCCAGCTTCAGCCCGTTCAGCGTGTCGCGCATTTTCGCCTGTTGTCCCGCCGGTAAACCGCTGAGGTAAGCCATAGCTCTTTCCGGAGACTGACGCTGGTAGATATTTGCTAGACCGCGCACCGCACTGCTGTTACCGGGTTCCAGACGCAACGACTGCTGGTAAAGCTGTTCAGCGGTTTTATCATCATGGCGCGCTACGGCAACGTCGGCTAAACCCAGTACCGCGTAGCTGTCGCTGCTATTAAGCTGGCGCGCCTGCTGATATTTCTGCTGTGCCAAATCAGGGTTACCCGCTTTCAGGGCTTTATCTCCCTCATCCGCGAGTAACCAATAATGGTTGGTTTTAATCAGGCTGGTCCATTTATCGCTGTTCAGCCCAGTTTTATCGACTTTCTGCGCCTGTTCAAACAAACTAGCAGCTTTTTGCCGATCTCCGGCTCGCGCATAGGCGATACCTAATGCGCCCAAAACGTCGGCGTCATTGGGGGCAGTAGAAAGCGCCTGTTTCAGATCAGGAATGGCATTGCGGCTCTCGCCACTATCCACTCGGGACAATCCGGCCAAGCGTGCCTGATAGCTGGGATCGGACAACATTTTTTCCTGCCGAGCCAATTCGATACGCGCTTTATCACCCGCGGTACCACCGGCGAAAACATCGAGAAAACGATTCAACAGAGAAATACTCTGCGGGCTAACAGGCAACGCTTTGATTTGATCCATCCACAAATCGGCAGCCGGTGAGTTACCCGCAGGATCCGCAGCCATTTTTTGGAGTAAAGCATAGGCCTGATCATCCTGTTTTTGACTAAACAGCATTCTGGCTAATGCCATACGCAGCGGAATATTACCGGGGAACTGTTGATCCAAACGCTGCAACTGCTTCATCGCCGTCTGCTCTTGCCCCGGCAAACGTGCCACCAGCCGCCAGTATTCCACCGCTAAATCCAGCGTTGGCAGCTCACCTTTCAGTAGCAGGTCATATTGGACTTTCGCTTCCTGAACGCGGCCAGCGGTGGCCAGCAATCGCGCCTGCTGTAATTTCTGCATGACTTCGGGCTGCGTAAGCGCCAGCGCCATTTTTGACTGGCGATAAATATCGGAATTCGGGGCAAGCTGTTGCAACCTATCCAGCTGTTTTTTCGCCTCTTCCGTGTTCCCTTGGCGCAGTGCCTGACGTATTCCCGCCGCAGCAACTTCCGGGTTATTTGGATCCATCAGGCTGAGGCGATACAAGGATTGGCGCACCAGTTCATCTTTATGGGTAGCTTCCCCCAGACGAACCTGTTCCAGAAGAAATTGAGCGGGAGCAACGGCCTCTGCGCCTTTAGCCTGGGGCAATAACGCCAGACTAAAAGGAAATACGCTCAGCCAGTTTAATTTGAAGTTACGCATTGACTGCCCCAAGAGGGTAAAAGCTCACCCTGCCGATTAAAACGATAACGATTCTGTGCCCATCCCTGACCATAAAGCGTCAAAACGGAACTGTAATAAGCGTCGGAGCCGGGAGGTGATTCTTCCACCCGCGGCGTCTGTTTTTTCAATATTTGTGAGCCACTTGCCGTTGCGCTGGCGCTTAACAACGGCAATAGGGCGGCCGAGAAACCTACAGGCCCGTTGCCCGTCGTTTTGCCACTGGCGGTATCGGTTTTCTCTGGTGGAAGCCCTTGCTGCTGCGTCACTTCAACCATCGGCTGAAAACGTTCGATTAGCGCCGCTTTCTGTGGGCTGTCGTCCGCTAACATACCGGCCCAGAGATAAACTCGAATGGCATCGTAGCTGCCGATATTGGGTTTCACTTTATCCGGCTGCCAGCCGTTGGTTTTGCGCCACACCACCCAATCCGGCGAGAATCCTTTCGGTGCTGTTTCCAGCCAGAGTCGCTGATTTACCGACTCCATTGCCTGCCACGGCCCTTTTTTCATACTGGCAAACCGCGCCAATAACTGTGGCGGCTGATAGCTGGGATTGACGCGCCAGGTATCTTCGTCAACAAAACCCACTTTTCCCGGTAATAGCATTCGGCCTAAACCCGGAATATGCGCCACCTCTTCTTTGGCAATCCGCTGCAATAGCAGAGTCCCCATTGTGGTGTAGCGGCGACTATTCCACAGCCGTCCGGCCTCCAGCAGATCGTAGGCAATCCACAGATCCGCATCGGAAGCGGAATTGCTATCCAGCACGCCCCAGGTTTTATCCTTTTTCTGCCCCCACGACCAAGCGGGCAGGCGAGCGGTTAAATCTCCCGCCGCCAGATTGTTTTCCGTCCAATCCAACAGCAGGTTAAAAGCCGCGCGATCGTTAGCTACCAGCGCAAAAAATAGCGCATAGCTTTGGCCTTCCGAAGTGGTCAGCATTTCGGGGACGCTAGCATCAATAACGCGCCCCCCTTGGCTTATATAGTGTTGTTTGAACTGCTGCCATGCGGGCCAATGACATTCTGCCGCTGTTGCCCCGCTATAGGCCAACAGCAACAGGCTGCATATCAGTCGTTTAAACATCACAACCATAAAACCTAGTCCCTCTCATCTGGAGATAAACGACGGCGGCTCACTGCGCGCAGAACCCGCCACAACATCACGGCAATCAGCACGACAACCAGCACCGCAACCGCAGCCAGCAGCACTGGATGGGTGGATAAGGCGTACCAGATGCGTTCCCACCACGGCAGATGGCCGACGCTGTAGGTATCGCCAACCCGCAGACTGTTAACGCCGGAATCACGAATCACCGCCACGGAACCGAACACGGCCGCACGTTTGCCAGTATCCAGCAAAGCATCATTCAGCAATTCATAACCCTGCGGGCTATCAGCCAGTAATGCGACGATGCTGCGTTGATCGTAATAAGGAGATTGAACCCCGATAATCGCCGACATGGCGCCTTCGGAGCTGATGGCCGTTTTACTATCAGGCACCGCATCCGTTGGATCGATAGTTGCCGCCGCGACAATCGACTGGCGATTCGGCATTTTCACCCAGCTTTGAGTCGCATCAACCAACAGGTTGATTTTCTTATCATCCCGCAGTTCTGGCGGAATAGAGCCAATCATCAGAATATCGGCATCTTTGTCCTTCGCCTGGCTCCAATCATCGGTAATGCTGATGCCCACCGCAGGATAACCGACCTGCGCACCGATATTCCCCACCGTATTCAACAGTGCGGTAACCTGAGCGGGCTGCGGCTTAGGCTGTACCAAAACCAAGGTTTGGGATAAATCGGCCATACGGCTGAATGGGAAGCCTGCATTGGCAAATGAGCGCAGATCCGGCATTTCCATAAAGTGGCGATAACCGGAGAAATCGATCGTGGAGTTTTCGTCGATCACCACATGGTTAGGCGAGGTGGTGAAGGTTTCGCAGCGCCCTCCGGCATTGCTGGCAATAAGCGTGCTGTAATCGAAATCAAAGCGCAGTTGATTGGTCATACCCAATTTCAGCGCCGGGATCGTCACCGCTCGCGTGCCGTCTTGTAGACCCTGAATCAATGGTAAACGCAGAATTTTGGCGCTTTCCTGACGATTAGGCACTAGCGGATAATCGGTAAAGAACTGATCATTCAGGCTGACGCTTAAGCGTGAGCCGTCTTTCAGGATCGGTGCCGTATAACGATATTTCAGCTGCATATCGATACCGGCACTGCGTAGCAAGAACAGATCCGGCGGCAAATTCATCGAAAGCAAGATCGGTGACGGCATCAACCCACTACTTTGTAACTGTTCAGGATATTGCTGTAGCTCGGCAAAGGTCATGGGTCTTTCGGTACGCACCCAGTTTGGCGCATCGTAAGGCACACGCGGAGCCAGCTGCTCAACTTTGTCTACGGTCACATTTTGACCGCGGAACAGAATGTTACCTTGAGCAATACCCGTTGCCGCCGCAATCAGATCCTTGTCATCCCGCCCGAGAACCAGCAGTAGCTTCACGTAAGGATTATCCGGGTGACTGATCATTTCCACCGTTGGCGCATTCACCGCCGGATAATCTTTCAGAAAATCAGGCCGTTTGTCATTGGTGGCAAAAATCACCCCGTGACGATCGGGAATCTGATTGAAAACTGCAGGGAAGTGTTGACCGCGCCACTGAGCTTGCTCACCAAACCAGGAAGCCAGAATTGCGGCCGCTTTTTGCTGAGCCACATCAGGAGCCGCTGCAAAAACAATTGGCAATGTTAGCGGGCGGTTATCTCGCGCATCGAAGAAAGGCTCAGGGAAATGAGACAAATCATTCTTCAGCGGCAGTGACTGATAGCGTAAGTCCAGCGAGCTATTCTTACCGATATCCAGCCACAGCGTACTGTTTGCCGGATTTTCACAGTCATTCTGATAATGCCCGATAAAGACCAGCCGCAGACGGTTGAAGTCGGTAATGTAACGAGGATCGATGGATAGCTGGATGCGATTCGGTTTACCCAATTGTTCGCGGGTAATAGCCGTCACGTTCATTAGCTCATCGTTCAGGTAGACTTTGAGCTGCGATTCGATCGGCGTTAGCGACGGCGACGGGGTAAACTCCAGATTCAGAGTTGCCTGTGTCACCACTTCATCGCTACGTACGCCAAATTCCAACTGACCGTCCGGCTTAACGCCCCCTAGGGAGAAATTGCCCGGCGGCGGAGCCAATTTGGCAAAAGGATGCACCACATCCCTCACCGGCGCGGCCTGCGGTATAGCACTATCCGCAGGCGTAACGGCCAACGAAGGATCGACTGCCGCGGGAGAGGCCAACGTCGGCTGTTCGGACGCCGTAACGGTTGGGGTCGTTTCGGCATGAGACAGTGTCGTTAGCCCCAAAGCCATTGCTGTAAACCAGGTTATTTTTCTAATCATCATATCATCATCAATGTTGAGCCACTGTCTGGTCCTGACTCCGCAGAGTCTGACCCTGTCCTACGCCATGAGGAACAAATGACGCTACCCACGCAAGCAAAGAGGTAAATCCAACCAGTACATTACGAATAAGCGGCGGCGCGTAATTCGCCATACGAACATAACCCCGGAAACCCAACGCCAGAACATCGCGCAGACTTTCGATAGGTTTATCTTCAGGGAAACTGTCCTGCCACAGCGCCCAGGTATCGGCGCGGGCAAAAGTACACTGGATAAAGTCGATGTGCTGAGCCACGCTCAGTTCGTCAATACGCATCCCGACTTTTCTGCCAAATGCCCGAGTGACCTTGCAGGGGAAGATGTATTCTTGCTGACCGCGCTTCAGTAGCAAATTGACCGCCTCGCCGTCCTGTAATAGCCCTTCGTTACGCATTTCAATCCCTACGCCACCGTCGGAATAGTCACGCAATGTACAGGCAAACAGGTGACCGTCTTTTCGCTCAACCGCCGCGGGCATAGCAATTTCCACCCGGTGCGCCTGACGAACCTGTTTAGCTTCAACCGCCACGGCCACGGCACCACCCAGAATCGTCATGTTGTAAATAACCCACACCAAACTGATTATCACCGTCATGATTTCGTTGGTCGGCCCATTCCCCAAACGCCACAACCCGGCAATCAATCCCGCCAGATTGAGCAGCACCAGCGCGATATAAGGACGGGTGATAACCCAATCCACATGTTGCTCTTCTATCAAACCGCCTTTGGCCGTTACGTTAAACTTCCCTTTATGCGGATTCAGTAGCGCGACCGTGGTTGGACGGGCGATATACCACGCCAATACGGTTTCGTAGATTTCACTCCAGAACGAGTGGCGATATTTACCCTGCAAGCGGGAGTTGGTCAGGCTGGCGTGAATCATGTGTGGCAAGACGTACAACGCAATCGCCAGCGCCGGAGCAAAAATGATGTACGCATGCATCAGCAAGAAGGCTAGCGGTGCGGTTAGGAAGATCAGCCGCGGAATACCGGCCAAAAAGTGCAGCATGGCGTTGGCATAACACAACCGCTGGACAAACTTCAGCCCCTTGCCAAACAACGGGTTATCCAGCCGGAAGATCTGCACCATGCCTCGCGCCCAACGAATACGCTGGCCGATATGCGCCGAGAGGTTTTCCGTCGCCAGCCCCGCCGCCTGTGGAATACGAATATAAGCCGAAGTATAGCCCTTACGGTGAAGTCGCAATGAGGTGTGGGCATCTTCGGTGACGGTTTCGACGGCAATGCCGCCCACATCATCCAGCGCGCTGCGGCGCAAAACGGCGCAAGAACCGCAGAAGAAGGTCGCGTCCCACATGTCATTCCCGTCCTGCACCAAACCGTAGAACAGCGTGCCTTCGTTTGGCGTCTGACGGAAACGTCCAAGGTTGCGTTCAAAAGGATCCGGCGAGAAGAAATGGTGCGGCGTCTGCAACATACCCAACTTTGGATCTTTGTAGAACCAGCCCAGCGTTAGCTGTAGGAAAGAGCGGGTTGGCACATGGTCGCAGTCGAAAATCGCCACAAACTCGCCTTTAGCCTGCTTCAACGCATGGTTGATATTACCGGCCTTGGCGTGCTCGTGGGTTGGGCGAGCGATATAATTCACGCCAACCTGATCGGCAAAGGCTTTAAATTCCGGTCGATTACCATCATCCAGAATATAGATATTCACCTTATCCTTCGGCCAATCTATGCCTAACGCCGCGTAAATTGTGGGTTTTACAACACCCAGATCTTCGTTGTAAGTCGGCACCATAAGATCGATGGTCGGCCAGGTCGAAATATCCTCCGGCATCGGTACCGGCTGGCGATTAAGCGGCCAGATAGTTTGGAAGTAACCCAGAATCAACACTACCCAAGCGTAGGTTTCTGCCAATAGCAGCAGTAAACCGCAGACCAGGCTCACCGGGTCGTCCCAATTTAGCGTTTCGGTATAGCGCCACCACAGATAACGGCAGGAAACGGTAAGCGATAGCACAATCAGCATTAGGGTAGGCAAACGCCCCGGAATACGCCGAACCACCATCGCGATCGCCCATAGCAGCAGAACAAACACAAACTGCGCCATCAAACCAAAAGGTTGGGAAATACAAATCAGCGCCAGAATTCCGGCAAAAATACCCAATGAGATAAACAGAATGCGTCGGGTACGCTGCTGCAAACGACCGACCCACGCCACTAACGCCTGCTCCCAGCGACTTTTTTTGACTTTTTCCGGCAATACATTCAGCCAGGAGCGATAGCTCAGCTTTTTGGTGCGAACCCAGCCCGGAGCCATATCGACGGGCTTCGGTTTTTTCTCCCGCGGTTGAGACGAACGCGTCAACACCAGCCACAGGCCTTGCAGCAAATAACGCACCGCATCTGCCAAGCGCGGACGGCGATTAGCAATATGC
Organism: Yersinia sp. J1; assembly: GCF_050586585.1. Classification (NCBI taxonomy): domain Bacteria; kingdom Pseudomonadati; phylum Pseudomonadota; class Gammaproteobacteria; order Enterobacterales; family Yersiniaceae; genus Yersinia; species Yersinia sp. J1. The sequence goes on along the minus strand of NZ_JBOBDP010000018.1, from coordinate 30,742 downwards.
GGGAACCAGTAACGACGATTCTGAATTACATTTTGCCAGCTCGGAGATTCAAGACGCAAAAATAGCCACCCCAGCGCCACCGCGAACGTGGTCAAAAAAGCGGTCAGAATCGTGCAGCCCTGGTCCAGATAGTGGTTATATCGGTGCTGTAGCCTCTGATAGACCGGAGGCATAAAAAGTCCCCGAATTAACAGGCTCATAGATTTTTTTCCGCGCCGTGAATCAGACACCAATTTGCCAGCGTATTGATTTCTTCCGCAGCCAGACTTTGCGGCGCATATTCACCCAACGGCTGCTTCGCCGCTAACGCTTCCGCAACGGCTTCATCACGATGAATAAATAGCGGCAATAAATTGCGCAAACTTTGTAGCCACAATTGATGCATATCTTGCTGTAAGTGGCTGGCAGAAGAGAATTGATTCAATAGGAAATGACAGCCAACCGGCAGCGCCTGTTGGTGCAAACGAGCATGAATCGCAGCATCGGCGGCGATCAGCAACAGCACGTGATCCGCCAACGCCAGCGCTTGCTGAGTGAGCGGGCTATCTCCTGCGGGAACATCCAGCAAAATCCAGCGGTGATCGCCAGCGGCCTCTAGGTCAGCCAGCTTTTCCTGCCAGTCGAACGAAGCTAAAGAACCGGACAGATGGCGCTGCTCATTCATATTGAGCTGGCCAAAAGGCAGGAAATCCAGCAAAGGCATATAACGCATGGCTTGCTGCTGCCAGCGATTACCATCCATTGCCGCCCGCGCCCAGCCGTTCGCCTGTTCGTAAGGCATATTAAAATGGAGACGTAATAAATTATCAGACGAGAAATCAATGACCAGCACCGATTCCTCAAGCTGTTGTAATGCCCAAGCGAGTGCAGCCGTAATGGATGTCGCACCAACACCGCCTCTTAGCCCTTGCACCGCAATCACTGGCATAAGCTATTTGCTCCCCGAGTTTTGCGCCAATTCGGCTAATAATGGCCAGCGCGCCATCATTTGCGCCATACGTTCCTGACGGACAATATCGATATAACTTAATTTGGGTAATGCGAATGCTCGGCTTAATGCTAGTAGATCGTCCTGAACCTCGGGAGATGAATTCACATAAAACCGATTGATTGAAGTATTCATTCTGCTGCCCTTGAAAAATAGGCTAGTGTAATAAAGTATTTTGATTATTAGAGTATACTTTGCCTAATAAGATAAGTCTTAATTTAATATCCTAGTACAGAGTTGGTTAATGTGAGATGCGATGATACAATTAAAGCATAGCATTTCTTTTTACATTGACCTGTAGAACTTCAACAAAATTAGAAGCATAAAAATCTATGTTGAGAACATTCTCGTTAGGTATTGATAAAATTTGGGATGAATTAGCCGTTGTGCAGGCTTCAGGTCTCTATTGGATCAATATAGACCGCGAAAGTGACGCTAATCTATTCTGCCAACAGATAATTAGAGACCAGCCCAAAGATACCCGCTCGGCATTGATTTGTTCTGGCCAAAAACCCTCGAATTTACTAGAAAATATTGTCGGCTACGGGCCGGAAAAACTCCCTTTATTTACTCTGCCGGAAAAAAAAGCCGCCGTTAAAAATCTCGTCAATGATTTGATGCGCTCATTAAGACCGCAGCGACGTTTTTTTATTTTATTGGCTCATGCCAGCTTATGGCAAACATTTACAACGGAAGAAATTCAGCGCTGGGTAAAGGAATTAAATAACTGGCTGGAAAAATATCAGGCCACATTAGTGATTCTGAGTCATGGCAGCGGCGTCAGTAAACTTAAAACGCAATTAGTTAACCAACATCGAGCATTGCAAGGACTTGCCAGCCTGCAATGGCAGCACGATCACGCCCAATATATGGTTTCCTGGTGGAGCACCCTCAGCGGCGTTACCGCAAACCAATTGGTAAAATTGCAGCCAAGCCCGGAAGGCTGGCAGATGGCGGAAGAGAAAGAACAGCAGCCATTGGCGCAATCTCGTAACGACGAGTATATCTATTTGGCTGAAGCCAGCGTGCTGGAAGGCGCTCCGCCGCTATCTACCAGCTGGCAACTGTTTGAAAACAATCTTTTATTGTCTGAGAAAGCCTTTAATGCTCACGCAGCAACGCTGATTTTTTCGCTTCACCAAAGCGATCAAATAGATGAACTGGCGCACCAGATACACAGCCTGCGCCGCCACCGCGGCAATGCGTTAAAAATAGTGGTGCGGGAAATGGATTCCAGTCTGCGTTATAGCGATGAGCGCCTGTTACTCGCCTGTGGCGTCAATCTGATTGTGCCACATGTCGCTCCGCTATCCCGCTTTCTAACCATGATCGAAGGTATTCAGGGCCAGCGTTTTTCTCGTCATATACCTGAAGATATTAATAATTTACTGGCTTCTCTGCGCCCATTGCAGCTAAAGGGCTATCTCTCACCGGAGCAATTCTGCCAGTCGGTGCTAGCCTTGATGAGTAACACCCTATTGCCAGAAGACGGCAAAGGCGTGCTAGTAGCATTACGCCCGGTTCCCGGTTTATCGACGCGTCAGGCGCTGACTCTGTGCCATATGCGTCGCTTTGGCGACATCGTCACGTTGGCTGGCGATCGGCTGGTCGTATTCTTATCCACGTGCAGAATCAATGATCTGGATACTGCCCTGAACTTTATTTTCCACCTTCCGGTGAATGAAACCTTCACTAATCAGCTGGTGTGGCATCAGGATCAGGAAATCATCTCTGAAATCAATAAGATGAACAATCCGGACTATTTACAAAATGTCGGAGAAAATAAAATCCATAAACTGAACAAAACTCAGCAGAAATTAACGCCGTCAGCGCGCAGAACCCCCGTAGCTTTGACGCTGAATCTGGGTAGCCGCAAGGAGAAAGTTTAATGAATCTCAGCGATATTTTTCAGGTTATCTTACTGGCAGCCATCGTCTTTTTCCCTTTGGGTTATTTTGCTCGCGGCCGCCTGCCCGCATGGTGGGCGAAGAAACAACACTTTTTTCTCTCAGCACGCTATCTGAAATCAGAAGGGATCTGGTTGCGTGACGGCTCTTCCTTACATATTAAGAAATAACCATGAACCTGAAAAAAAATGCGCAAGAATCGCAGGCGCCATGGCGTTATTGGCGCGGCCTGGGCGGCTGGAACTACTATTTTCTGCTAAAATTTGCCCTACTCTGGTTTGGCTACCTTAACTTTCATCCATTAGCCAACCTGGTATTCGTCGCTTATCTGGTTTTCCCTATTCCTTCTGAGCGGCTACATCGTTTGCGCCATTGGGTCGGTATTCCTATCGGTCTGGGGCTTTTCTACTACGATACTTGGCTGCCGGGCATCAATAGTATTTTCAGCCATGGCTCGCAGGTTGCCGGGTTTAGTTTCAACTATTTCATAGAGTTAGTTGAACGCTTCATCAACTGGCGCATGATCGGCGCAGCCTTCGTGATGCTGGTTGGTTATCTGTTCATTTCCCAGTGGATTCGCGTCACCGTGTTTATCGTAGCGGCAATGATCGGGCTAAACGTGTTGACCATCGCTGGCCCTGCGTTTTCGCTGCTGCCGACTACCACAACAGCCGCTGATACCACGGCGTCCTCGAGTCAGACCAATGGGTCGGGCGCCACGACCAGTGCGCAACCCGCGGCTGATGCGCCGCCAACCAGCGCAAACCTGACGGCGTACTTAAACAGTTTCTACGAACAGGAAAAAGGTCGCATCACTCAATTCCCGACTACGCTGCCAGCTGATGCTCAACCATTTGATTTACTGGTAATTAATATCTGTTCCCTATCTTGGTCAGATATAGAAGCCATTCAGTTGGAAAAGCATCCGCTGTGGAGCAAGTTCGATTTAGTGTTCCAGAACTTCAACTCGGCCACCGCCTATAGCGGCCCGGCATCCATTCGCTTGTTGCGCGCCAGTTGCGGCCAAGAATCCCATCACGACCTGTATCAACCCGCCGAGCAGCAGTGCTATCTGTTTGATAATTTAGCCAAACTGGGCTTCAGCTCTCAATTAGTTATGGATCACTCCGGCGCATTCGGCAACTATCTGCAAAATCTGAGAGAAGATGCCAATATGCGCGCGCCGCTGATGTCTCAGACTGGTATTAGCAACCAATTGATTTCCTTCGACAATGAACCGGTTTACAACGGTTTAGAGCTACTGAACCGCTGGCTGGAGCAGCAAAAGAACCAGGCAGGAGATGCGCGTAGCGCGACTTTCGTCAATATTGTGCCGCTACACGATGGCAACCGTTTTACGGGAACAAGTAAAACCGCCGATTACAAAGCCAGAGCGCAAACCTTGTTCGATCAACTAGATAGCTTCCTGAATGAGTTAGAAAAATCTGGCCGCAAGGTAATGGTCGTGGTGGTTCCTGAGCACGGCGCAGCGCTGATCGGAGATAAAATGCAGATGTCCGGCCTGCGTGATATCCCAAGCCCGAGCATTACTCACATTCCTGTTGGCGTGAAGCTGATCGGTATGAAAGCACCACAGCCAACTAGCCCGCTGGAAATCAAAGCGCCAAGCAGCTATCTGGCAATTTCAGAGCTGGTTTCTCGCGTCGTGGACGGCAAAATATTTACCGCACCGAGTGTAGATTGGCAGACACTGGTTAAAGGATTACCGGAAACCGCCATCGTTTCAGAGAATGATAATGCGATTGTTATGCAATATCAGGGTAAAAGTTACATTCGTCTGAACGGTGGAGATTGGGTGCCGTACCCGCAATAAATCTGATGCGGTATACAACCTAAAAGGGGCGTAATAATACGTCCCTTTTTTATTTCGTCTGGACGAATAATCTATATTCCCTGATTAGCATTACGCTAACAAAGATAAATTTACCCATTTATTAATCAATGTCAGACTATTGAAGTGAATAAATATCCTAATCAAGTGAATATGCCAGATGTGAATAAATTTATAATTTATATCCTCAATTCCTTGATGTTTATTGACGACAGACAATAAAACTCATTTGCTTATAGAGTTATTCATCTTTTATCAATTCTTTATTTGTTTTTGTTATAAAAAAACGCCGGCAGCAACATCACCGGCGTTGTTATTAACTTCCTCAGTCCATATTAACCGGCCGCTTCGGCTTCATCCTGCTCGATAGCAAAACATGCCACCATTTGATCGCCATACTGTTTAAGCTGCGGCTGTAATTGGCTACAGGTGCCAAAGGCCCGACGGCAGCGAGCATTAAACGCACAGCCCGGAGGCGGATTCATCGGGCTGGGTAGCTCGCCAGTTAGCTTGATACGTTCCCGGCGCATATCCGGATTCAGCCGTGGCGTAGCAGATAGCAGCGCCTGCGTATAGGGATGACGCGGATTATTAAAGATGGCCTCTTTGCTGCCTTTTTCCACGCAGCGACCGAGATACATCACCATCACTTCATCCGCAATATGTTCAACTACCGACAGGTCATGGGAGATAAAGACATAAGACAGCCCCATTTCCTGCTGTAAATCCATCATCAGGTTCAATACCTGCGCCCGCACCGACACATCCAGAGCAGACACCGGCTCATCGGCAATAACCACATCCGGATTCAACATCAACCCTCTGGCAATCGCAATACGCTGGCGCTGGCCACCGGAAAACATATGAGGATAGCGATCGTAATGCTCAGTTTTCAGGCCAACTTTCGCCATCATTGCCAACGTTTTCTCACGGCGTTCCTTACTGCTCAACGTCGTGTTGATTTGCAAAGGCTCTTCGAGAATCTGCCCCACTTTTTTACGCGGATTAAGCGAGCCATAAGGGTTTTGGAAAACGATCTGAATCTTCTGGCGCCGTAGTTTCTCTGCGCTTTCATCCGGCTTCAGCAAATCCTGCCCTTGGTAATACAGCTCACCGCCGGTAGGTATTTCGATCATGGTCAGCAAACGGCCTAGCGTCGATTTACCACAGCCAGATTCACCAACTACCGCCAACGTTTTGCCGCGTTCCAAAGTGAAGGAGACACCGTCCAGCGCTTTTACCAAGCGTTCCGGAGCAAAAAAGCCTTTCTTCACTGGATAGTATTTTTTCAGGTCAATCGCCTGCAAGAGCGGCTTGGTCGCCTGGGATTCAGGCTTCATTTCAGTTTCATTGTGGTTCATAGGGTCGGCCTCCCCGCATCATCCAACGGTGTATGGCATTTAACCTGACGTCCCGGCGGGCCGAGCAGTTCCGGTTCTTCGCTGCGACAGCGTTCGTTGGCATATGGGCAACGAGGATTGAGCAAACAGCCGTCGGGACGGTCATATTTACCCGGCACCACGCCCGGCAATGATGCTAACCGTGCTTTATCCTGCGCAAATTCCGGCAATGCACGCAGCAATGCCTGAGTGTAAGGATGGCGCGGCGCACGGAAGATTTCCGAGGCTTTACCGGTTTCCACTACCTGCCCGGCATACATCACAATAATATAGTGCGCCGCCTCGGCTACCAGTGCCAGATCGTGAGTGATCAGCAACAGAGCCATATTTTCCTGCTGCTGCAACTCCAGCAATAGTTCGATGATCTGCGCCTGAATAGTCACATCCAGCGCGGTAGTTGGCTCATCGGCAATCAGCAGTTTAGGGCGACAGGCAATCGCCATGGCGATCATCACCCGCTGGCTCATCCCGCCGGAAAGCTGATGAGGATAAACATCCAGACGTGAAGCCGGATCGGGAATACCCACCAGCGTGAGTAAATCTACTGCTCGCTGATGCCGAGTACGACGATTGCCGCCCTGATGCACCTTCAGCGCTTCCATAATCTGGTAGCCCACGGTGTAACACGGATTCAGGCTGGTCATCGGGTCTTGGAAAATCATCGCCACTTCTGAGCCAACCAGTTGGCGGCGTTCGTTTTCCGAAATTTTCGTCAGATCGCGACCGTTAAACTCCAGTTTGTCGGCCATGACTTTGCCGGGGTAGTCAATCAACCCCATAATCGCCAGAGAACTGACCGACTTACCGGAACCGGACTCACCCACGATACCCACAACCTGACCTTGCTCAATGCTATAGCTGATACGGTCTACGGCTTTAAACGGCGCTTTTTCATCACCAAAATGCACCGACAATTTATCTACTTTTAAAAGTGCCATCTCTCTCTACCTCTACTGCTTGAGTTTGGGGTCGAGAGCATCACGCAGGCCGTCCCCCATCAGGTTAAACGCCAGAACCGTCAGCAGAATTGCCACGCCGGGGAAGGTCACCACCCACCAGGCACTCTGCGCGAACTGCAACACGTCGGAGAGCATGGTGCCCCACTCCGGCGTTGGTGGTTGCGCGCCCATGCCCAGAAAGCCGAGTGCTGCCATATCCAGAATGGCGTTAGAGAAACCGAGAGAGGCTTGTACGATCAAAGGTGCCAGGCAATTTGGCAAGATATTGATAAACATCTGACGTAGTGCGCCAGCGCCGGCAACGCGGGAGGCGGTCACATAGTCGCGATTGACCTCCACCAGCACCGCCGCGCGAGTCAGACGCACATAGTGCGGCAGTGCCACAAAAGTCAGCGCCAGAGAGGCATTCACGATTGACGGCCCAAATACCGCCACCAGCACCAAAGCCAGCAACAGGCTCGGCAGTGCCAGCATGATATCGACGAGACGCATGATAATGGCGTCAACTACGCCGCCAAAATAGCCCGCCAATAAACCTAAAATCACGCCCATCACCAGCGATAGCGTAACGACCAGGCAGCCAACCAACAGGGATAAACGTGCGCCATACATCAGGCGGGATAGCACATCACGCCCTACGTCATCGGTGCCAAGAATGAATTTCCAACTGCCCCCTTCCTGCCACACCGGCGGTTTCAGCAAAGCATCGCGAAACTGTTCTGCCGGCAGATGCGGCGCCAACCAGCCAGCGCCAATCGCGACCACCAGCATGATAATGATATAGAACAGGCCGGCAACGGCCCCTTTGTTGCGCTTGAAATAGTGCCAAAACTCCTGCATCGGGGTCATTGGCTTCGGCGCACTTTTTACTGCTGACTCGGTAAGTTGAGACATTCTGCGCCCCTTATTTCTTATGGCGAATACGCGGGTTAACCACGCCGTAGAGCACATCTACCAGCAGGTTAACAACAATAATCATGGTCGCGACCAGCAATACACCGCCCTGCACCACTGGATAATCGCGGCGTTGCAATGCATCTATCAGCCAACGCCCCAGCCCCGGCCAGGAGAAAATGGTTTCGGTCAGAATCGCTCCAGCCAGCAGAGTGCCAACCTGTAAGCCAATGACGGTGACAACCGGCAGCAAAGCGTTACGCAGGGCATGTACCACAATCACGCGCATCCGGCTCAATCCCTTGGCGCGCGCGGTACGAATGTAATCTTCCCCCAGCACCTCCAACATGGATGAGCGGGTCATTCGCACAATAACCGCCAACGGAATAGTGCCCAGCACGATGGCAGGCAGGATCATATGCATCACGGCGTCTTTGAAATCGCCTTCTTCACCCCAAATCAGGGTATCTATCAGCATAAAACCGGTGAGAGGATGACTGTCGTCGAGGAAAATAGTATCGCTGACTCGCCCGGATACCGGCGTCAGATTGAGCTGCACCGAAACCAGCATAATCAGCATGATGCCCCACCAGAAAATCGGCATCGAATAACCCGTCAGGGAAATACCCACGGCGGTATGATCGAATATCGAACCCCGTTTGACTGCGGCCAAAACGCCAACCGGAATCCCGACGCTGATGGCAAATAGCATCGCGCACAACCCCAGTTCTAGCGTAGCTTTAAAGCGCGGCACGAATTCTTCCCATACGGAAATACGGCTTTTAAGGGAAATCCCCAAATCGCCGTGCAACACGCCGTTAACGTAATGGAAGTATTGTTGATAGAGAGGCTTGTCCAGCCCCATTTCTGCCATGATTTGCGCATGACGTTCTGCGGATATACCGCGCTCCCCAGCCATGATGGTCACCGGATCGCCGGGGATCATATGGACAAAAGCAAAGGTCAGCAATGTTATGCCGATAAACGTTGGGATCACTAATCCCAAACGTCGGAGTATGAACTGAAACATATCCCGAGCTCTCTGTGTAAAGTGCCCAACAGCTCATAGGCCGTCAGGCTTATTAAAAACCCGGCCCCGGAGCCATCCGCACAGGCTCTGCTCTCAGGGATGGGTTTAAGGCTCACATCTAAAACGATGTCTTAACTATCTGGAATGCCAGACAAACGAGGGCACCTTAGCGCCCTCATTCATGAACCGCATTGACAGGTTATTTATCGATATCCACTTGCTGGAAGTAGTGGCCACCCAATGGATCGACGATGTAGTTTTTTACTTCTTTACGCACAGGTTCGTACACGGTGGAGTGAGCCACAATCAGCGCCGGAGCCTGATCGTGCATAATCACCTGAGCCTGTTTGTACAGTTCGGCACGTTTAGCCTGATCGGATTCAGCACGCGCAGGTTGGATTACGTCTTCAAACGGCTTGTAACACCATTTGGAGTAGTTGGAACCTTGCTTGGCCGCATCACAGCTAAACAGCGTAGCGAAGAAATTGTCCGGATCCCCATTGTCCCCAGTCCAGCCCATCATCACGGTCTGATGTTCACCTTCTTTGGCGCGCTTCAGATACTCGCCCCACTCGTAGGTGACGATTTTGGCTTTCACACCAACTTTCGCCCAATCAGACTGGATCATCTCGGCCATACGACGAGCATTCGGGTTATACGGGCGCTGTACCGGCATCGCCCACAGATCGATAGAGAAACCGTCTGGCAAACCAGCTTCTTTCAGTAACTCTTTCGCTTTTTCTGGGTCATAGGCGTAATCTTTGATTTCATCGTTGTAGCCCCACATTGTTGGTGGGATCAGGTTTTTAGCCGGCTGACCAGCCCCCTGATAAACTGCTTTGATGATCGCGTCCTTGTTCACGGCCATAGTCAGCGCCTGACGAACCTTGACGTTATCCAGCGGTTTTTTCTCAACGTTAAATGACAGGTAACCCACGTTCAGGCCAGCCTGCTCCATCAGATTAATTGATTTGTCTTCTTTCATGCGGGCAATGTCAGCCGGATTCGGGTACGGCATGACCTGACATTCGTTTTTCTGCATTTTGGCGTAACGCACAGAGGCATCTGGCGTAATAGAGAAGACTAAACGATCGATTTTTGGTTTGGTGCCCCAATAACCGTCGAAGGCTTTATACAAAATGCGTGAGTCTTTTTGATACTGCTGTAGCTGGAACGGGCCAGTACCGATTGGATTCAGATCGACTTTCTCCGGCGTACCGGCTTTCATCATGTTATCCGCGTATTCGGCAGACAGGATTGAAGCGAAGTCCATCCCCAGATCGGCCAGGAAAGGCGATTCCGGACGAGTCAGCACGAAGCGAACGGTATGATCGTCAACTTTCTCAATGTTGCTGATTAACTCACCCATCCCCATCCCCTGGAAGTACTCATAGCTGCCGCCAGAGACTTTATGGTAAGGATGGTTGGCGTCTTTCTGACGCATGAAGGTGTAGATCACGTCATCCGCGTTGAAAGTGCGGGTAGGTTTAAAATCTTTGCTGCCCTGCCACTTCACGTCTTTACGCAGATGGAAAGTGTAGGTTTTGCCGTCTTCGCTGACTTCCCATTTCTCAGCCAGCGCTGGCTGAATTTCTGTTGTACCAATCTTGAACTCAACTAAACGGTTATAAATGGCACGAGAGCTGGCATCGTAAGTAGTGCCAGAGGTGAACAACTGCGGGTTAAAGCCTTCCGGCGAGCCTTCTGAGCAATACACCAGTGTTTTTGCCTGAATCCCGGCAGAAACAGCCAGCGCAACCAGCCCAATACCGAATTTTACTATCCCTGCCTTTCCCAAGGAAATCGTCATCGCTTGTGCTCCATTGTGGTGATGTGTGTTGTGTGTACAGCCAGACCCTATAATTTTTTAGTCCGCGGTCTGTGCTGTTCTGGCCTGATGGCCGCAGGAATGGTGGAATGCGATGCCGAATAGAAACCTATTCAGGCGGTCGGTTTGAAGAGGTTAAAACCCCAAAACTTCTGTCGCTAACTACCCCTGAGGGTACCAATTTGGCAACAGTTAACAGCAACGTCAATATGGCTGATGGGGTTTTATACAGAGTATGAGAAACAGCAAGCAAACATAAAAAAAACTTTTTATTAACATAATTAGCATTAAAAATTATGCTACTACTAATTAGTCAGTGTTATCCACTGGGTAAAATTCATACTCCAGTGGTAATACCCAGAGATAATCAGAAAAACTTTGTTGCTAAATGATGAAAATCTGCTCAATTATTTTTGTGATCTCACAGCAAAACAGGATGAAATGCTGCCTTATACCCATAAATAGGTGACGACTAGACTCATTTCATACATGGTTCATTCATCTTTACCGACTGGTTCGCGAAAGGAATAAGGTCAGGTCAATCAAAAGCAGATTTGAGATCGTTGGGCGTCTAGCCTTCGCGCACCAAAGCAAAGCACCAAAATAGTGCGTCCGGGCAAACCGCTTTAATCACTTCGCATTGGCCGCATAAAAATATGTCTTTGCGCCGCCATAAATCACCCGGCGCTTCAGGAAAATTAAAATAGTCCTCCATCAAGATCTGAACGTTTTCTTCACCCCTAAGCCGCCTTGGATCAGACCCGAATCACTGGTCAGCCTTTCGACGTCCTCAAAACGACAACCATTACATAAAAACCCTGACCTGTTAGCGATAACTACATAACACGCGCTCTTTTCCCCGCGATGCCCAGCTCGCCGTCTCTCTAACTCCTTTTCATTAATAATAATCTTGGCTTGATCGCCCGTTAAATAAGGGTTTCCAATGGGAGAGGTAGCCAGAATATTGTTAATATATTATCTGATCATGCTTTTTACGATCCTTCACTTCAGATTTAGTCAATTTATTGTATGAAACGCCATCTTTACTCGGAGTCTGAATATTTATTATCGTACTTAATCCTCCCTGAAAATATCTATCCTGACATTTACATTTTTTTCTTTTCTCGCTGATATTAATCCAGCTATTTGGCTCTCAGCCGCTTTTTTATCGACCACGATTTCAGCTCAAACATTTGACAAGAATAAAAGAAAGAATATTGGTGTATAAATATCTATGGCGTTGAATGGCATGTTGAAATAAGCATTAAAACATTGAGCGCGCTCGTTCGCCCTCCTTAACTATCAACAAAGTCAAGTGACAACAGAGGTCCGGCGTCTGGCAGGTGAGAGTCAACGGTTGATGGAATGCGGGTCTATAACTGAACTCTTGGTTTGCTGGTATAAAAGGTTTACTCGCTGAGCCTGAGAGCTAAGAGCTAAGAGCTAAGAGCTAAGAGCTAAGAGCTAAGAGCTAAGAGCTAAACAATGTTCACGGGTTCTTGTGTAAATGCTAATGTATAGTTAAACATCGCAAGCAAAGTGAGCCACTCTATTTCTTGCTGGTAGCTGATATTGCCGTCCAATTGCCAATCACCCAACCGGCGGCCAAGATTACAACCCCAAACTCCATCGGCTCAAACGTCGTCTCTGTATTACGATCCCCGTATCATTGAGAAAAAAATGACATAACACTTTGTATGAGAACCGAGTAAAACCTTTTCTCTATTATTATCCTCAAATTGCCTATCAAGTATATATTCATCCAATAACATTAGATGATTCCAAATTTATAATTACGGATTAACATCAAATATAATATCCAAGATAAATAAAAATCCTATCGAGATAAATTTATGCCATCGAGTATTAAATATTTTTATTTATAGTAATAATACTATATCTCAGTCCTGACAATGGGATGTATATCATTAAAATTAATGATAATAAATAGAGGTTTTTATTTATACTGAAAATATTCACACCGTAAAAAAACCTTTCATATAATATTTATTAATGCCTGATGCATTACCAATAAAAATTAAAACTTATCCGATAGATTGATTGGTTACCTTCCACTGAAGTCAGCGAGTTAATAGCCAAAAGATCCCGCGGGAACAGACAGAAGATTTATTGTAGGAAAAGGTTGGAGTCTTGGAGTCTTGGAGTCTTGGAGTCTTGGAGTCTTGGAGTCTTGAGAATATTGAGGTCTATAAACGAAAAAACCCCGGCCAAAAAGCCAGGGTTCTTAAATGTGGTCGGCGAGAGAGGATTCGAACCTCCGACCCACTGGTCCCAAACCAGTTGCGCTACCAAGCTGCGCTACTCGCCGAATCGGGGCGCATCTTACTGCTACGCTCCTGGGGCGTCAATCACTTTTTAACAACCCTGCGCCGAGTGTTGATAAAATCACCGGCGCTGACTAAAAAGTGACTTACCTCCCCCTTTTCTACCTCTTTGATCAGGCGTTGGCTTCAACCTGACGCGGTGACTGCGCGCGTAGGAATGGCAACAGGAACAACGCGGACATACAGGCAGCAATAGAGATAACCACGAAGAAGCCGTTCCAGTGCCACACTTCCATGATGCGTGCAATCGGGTAGCCAGATAATGCGGCCCCCAGATAGGCAAACAGACCAACAAACCCGGTAGCCGCACCGGCAGCGTCTTTATGGGAGCATTCTGCCGCCGCCATACCGATTAGCATCTGTGGCCCGAAAATGAAGAAACCAATCGCGAAGAAGCAACCTGCCTGAAGTACATAGCTGATGCCCGGCATAATCCACAGGGACGCCACGGACAGGAAGATACCGATAGAGAAAATCAGGTTCATTGGCCCACGGTTACCGCGGAACCATTTATCAGAACCCCAACCGGCGACCAGAGAACCGATAAAACCGCCGACTTCAAACAATGAAATTGCCGAGTTTGCGGTCATCAGGGAATAACCTTTTTCCTGAGTCAGATACAGGTTACCCCAGTCATTAATCGCGGTACGCACGATATAAACCAGCACATAAGATACCGCCAGCAGCCAGATGTATTTGTTCGTCAATACATAGCGTTTCACGATTTCTTTGTTGGTCAGACCCAGACCTTCAGATTCCTGTACCAGTTCCATGGCGTCATTACGCCATTTACCAACGCTCGGCAGCCCCATGGTGCTTGGCTTATCACGCAGACGCCAGCACATCAGCAAACCAATCACGACGCCAATAATGCCAGGAATGATCATGCCGTAACGCCAACTGAAATGCAGAGAAATACCGCCCACCAGCAGTGGGATTAAAGCACCACCAAAGTTATGAGAAGTATTCCAGATCGCCCACCAGCCGCCGCGCTCAGAGCGGGAGTACCAGCTAGTCAGAATTTTGGAACACGGCGGCCAGCCCCAGCCCTGAAAGAAGGCGTTTAAAATCCATAGCGCGCCAAATAGCAGCAGGGAAGAACTCATACCAAATAGAATATTAATTATCCCCGTCATAATCAGGCCGATACCCATAAAGTAGCGCGGGTTGGAACGGTCACTGATCATGCCGGAAATAAATTTGGAACAGCCGTAGGTGATATAAAATAGCGTGCCTAAAATGCCGACGTCAGACATGGTCAGGCCTAAATCGCTGAGCATTGCTGGCATGATGAAGTTGAAACTTTTGCGGGTGAAGTAAAAGGCGGCATAGCCAATGTACATCGTCCACATCAACTGAATACGCCAATATTTGTAGGTCGCATCAATTTCTTTTTGATCCGTTACCGGCGGCACGTTATCGCGGCTTTTAAAGAAAGACCACATGTTGAACCTCAGACATTAATAAAAGTGTGGTCATCATGGCGCGCACGCGTAGGAAAGAAACGGGGTACATTCCCACCGGCACCGAGAGTATTTCCTAGTTTTGCTTAGTTAGCGAAGGAACTGTGGGCAGGATCACACTCAAACAGGTACCGTTATCCACCTGAAATTTGAAGTGCCCGCCCAGCGCGCTAACCCGCTCCTGCATCCCACGTAAACCGTAGCCAGGCGTGAACTTCTCCAGATTCACCCCTTTTCCGTTATCGCGAATAGTCAGATGCACCTGCTGCTTAACCTGCCGGGCATCGACCTCGATGCGACTGGCTTCGCCGTGGCGATAAGCGTTCGTCACGCCTTCCTGACAGATGCGATACAAGGTGATTTTCAGGGTTTCATCCAATTGCCCATCGCTCAGTTGCCATTGCAATACGCCAACCACAGATTCATCCTGCGGAATAAGTTCGCGCATCAGCGCCGCCACCGCCGCAGAAAGCGGTAAATTGTTCAGCGCTGCTGGCCACAGCTGCTTCAGAACATCATGAACGCCGTCATAAACCCGCAGCGCCAGAGTCTCAATCACGTCAGAACAACTCACTACCGGTGCCTGATCCGTCAAGCGCCGGATGATGGTCGCCTGAGTGCGAATGACCGTAATACTTTGCCCTACTTCATCGTGCAGCTCGCGCGCGACTTCCCGCCGGGTTCTTTCTTCGGCAATCACTAAGTCTCTGGCTAATCGGCGATTTTCACTCAGACGCGCAGAAAGTTGCTGATTCAGTTCCCGCTGACGTTGAATGCCCGCCCCCAACAATAAGCCAGTCAGACTTTGTGCCAACAGAGAAAGCAATAAATCCCGATGAGAATCAAGCTGGGCGGGTTCATTAACCATCAGCGCGACACCGTTTAGCAAGGTCGCCACTAATGCCCCCTGCCAGCCATAGCGATAGGACATAAACACAATGGGGATAGCCAGACAAAATGGTGCAAAACGCCTTAATTCCGCTTCGCTAACCTGATGTTGCAGCCAGATACTCAGAGCAAACAGCAGCAAATACCACACCAGATGGCGCAAACGCAGGTTAATAGGCTTGTGAATCAGCCCCGGCTCCAGCGGCAGCCAGATTTGTCGCGCCAGATAGTGCCACAGCAACAGGCAGGTGGGCGCTATGGTAAATCCTCCCGCCAGCCCCAAAAGTAGCGCCATCGCGCCCTGCGCGGTGGAAAGCTGCCATATCAATGCCTGAATCAACGCGGCGATAGCAACCACCGAACCTTGCATCAACGGCCACTGCCACTCGCTATCGCTCTGCTGGTGCCGCAATAGCCAAGGGGAGGCAAACACTGCCAGCAACGTGGTAAACAGCAATACGGGTAAGGCAGTCCACAGTAATATCAGGCTATCGAATTGATCTGCCAGCAACCATAACAGCAAAGTGTCGGCCAATAAGATTCCCGGCCAGTAACCGCGCGGGCTTTGCAGTAAAATGCCTAAACGCAGCCCGAAGGGGAAGAGCAATAATGCCTGTAATGGCTGTTCGACCAGCAGCGTCCCAATGCTCCACAGACAAAATGCAGCGGTGAAATAGATAAAAAACAACGCTAACAGCGTAATCAGGCGCTGCATCATAAATTCAAAACTCGCTTCGCTAATTCAACGTTATTACTGACACCTAATTTGGCGAACAGATTAGCCCGATGCACATGTACGGTTTTAGGGGATAAACCCAAAGATTCGGCAATTTCCCTCACTTCCATCCCCTGAGCCAGTAAAATAGCCACTTCTCGTTCACGGCGTGTCAGCGGATCGACCGCGACTTGCACCAGCCGCTGGGCAATTTCCGGCATCAGATAAACGCCACCGCCGCCCACGGTGCGTACCGCCGTAATCAGGTCATCCGGCTTGCAGCGCTTGGACAAAAAGCCCTTGGCACCGCGTTCTAGCGCCATTTCAACCAGCGCCGGACTGTCGTGCATCGACAGCATGATCACGCCGATACCGGAGGGAATGTCTTTCAACAAATCCAAACCGCTTTGATCTGGCATGGAAATATCACAAATACAAATATGCGGATTCAGCCCCGGCAAACCTGCGCGCGCCTGCTCTGCCGAACTAAATTCCCCAACCACCTGGATGTCGTCCTCCATGGATAACAGCTGCACAAAGCCCGATCGCACAATGTCATGATCGTCAATAAACGCCACGCGATAAGTCATGGAGGTCTCCAGTTACTGGGGGGAAATATGGCGAGGAGTATACAACAAGCGATGCTCAACTGCGGAAGGAAACAGGATTAACGCCGGATAGCATAACTAGCCGGCGTGGATGATTAATTAGCGCGACGAATTTTCTTCTCTGGCGCATGACACCAGTTATTTTTCTGCGCAATTCCCCCGTCTGGCGAGGTATAACCCAGACAACCCAATATGGAATCAAACAGCTCTTCATGACGATGTTGGGTTCCCAGGCGTTGTTGGGCCTGTAAATTCTCAAACGCATTTTGGTGCTGCGGTTCCGCCAGGAATTTATCGGAAGCCCACACCAACAGAGGAACACGGAATTGCTCTACAGGAGCCATTTCACGAGGAGTACCGTGGAAATGAGCGTTGGCGGCAATGGATTCGCCATGATCGGCGGCGTAAAATACCAACGCTTTTTTATCTCTTACCTGATCGATAACGTTAGCAATGAAAGTATCCGTATATAACACGCTATTATCAAAGGCATTGACCAATTGCTGACGAGTACAGGAATCGTCTACGCCCATACATTCCGGCGTGTAGCGAGCGTAACTGCGGGGATAACGTTGAGAATATAAATAATGAGAACCTTTGGTATGTAATACCACCAGATGCTTTCCATCCGGATAGCGGCCCAGTGACTCTTTCAGTTCATCTACTAACAACATGTCATCCACCGGTTTGCCGTCGTTGCGTTTCTCAGAGGCAATGATTTCACGGAATGAGTAATTATCCGCATTGGCATTATTGTAGAACCACACTTCGCTTTGCATCGCGAACAGTTCAGAGCTGAAGCCCAGTGATTTCAACACGGAGAAAATATTCTGTTCCTTCAAAGTACGCTGCGGGTTATCTGCCGCCCCGCCTTCCCGAACAAACATGCAGCGCAGAGAAAGTTTTGTCGAGGTATCGCAAGACGTCCCCTTGAAAGCCACCAAATTCTTTTCTTTACTCAGGCGCGGCGTGGTATCACGCGGATAGCCCAAAATTCCCATATGATCCCAGCGGGTCGTTTCGCCAATAATAAAGACGACATAGGTTTGATCGATATCTGCGGGGGCAACATAGGTAAATTCTTTGGTGGGATCGAGTAACGTAGCTGCATCGTGGCTTTCGTCATATTGGGTGTAAGCATATAAACCCAAGGCAGCCAGCCAGTTAGACGGTAAGTAAGAGTGAGCCACCACGCCGCCATAACTCGGTAAATCTACCGTTTTTAGCTGTTCATCCAGTTTTTGCGCCTTATCCAGATAGCGTAAAGGCAACCAAACCAAAGCCACCACGGCGACCAGTAATAACAATGGCTTAATACGCTGACCCGGCGTGCGACACTGCTCTAGCAACGTTAATCGCAAAGCGTTCTTCCAAATCAGCAGCAACGGTAAGACGCTGACCAACGCCATCCATAGAACGAAATGCAGACCAATGACCTCTTTCGAGAGGTCGATATCCGTCGTCATCACCGACACCACGATGCCGTAACCAATCACTACGTTGAAGAACGTCATGTAATAGCTGGCAGCAACGGAAATCAGCACTAACAGGCTGGCAGTAATGCGGTAAAACAAACGGCCACCCAGCGAAATCAGGCGCATCATAAAGAAGGTAAACAGAATAATAGCCACCACCTCAGTGACGGCGGAAAGCACCTTTATACCTTGAATACCCTGGGAAAATGAGTCGAATCTACGGTAAAAGACCGAAATATTCAGGAAAATACCAATATAGATAGCCAACAACAAAGACATGTTTTGCTGCGATAAAGACTTAACTCTGTCCATAAAAAATGGGATCCCGGGGGCAAACTATTTACAACTTGAATGTATCAGACAGTAATCATCACTGCTGGTTCCGTTTACAGGTGATAAGCACACTATTGATTTCACCAGCAATAAATATCTTATGGATTATCACGCGAGCAGACATGCGCCGGAACAAAGTTATGGCGAGAAAATCAGGAAAAAAACAGAGGAATGGCGAGAGAAAGGTAAATAAAAGAGGGGAATAGATAAATCACCCATAAAGGACATTTCGCCCTTTATGGATGCATAAAATCCAGACGAGCCTATTACTTCAGGTTCAGCGTCACGTCGATATTGCCGCGAGTGGCATTAGAGTAAGGGCACACAATGTGGGCTTTTTTCACCAACTCTTCCGCTACGCTGCGCTCAACGCCCGGCAGGCTGATATCCAGCTGGACTTCAATGCCGAAACCAGTAGGAATAGCGCCAATACCAACGGTTCCTTCGATTTGCGCATCATCAGGAATTTTCACTTTATCCTGAGCGGCGACAAACTTCAGCGCGCCAAGGAAGCAAGCAGAATAGCCAGCAGCAAACAGTTGCTCTGGGTTGGTGACTGCGCCGCCAGCGCCGCCCATTTCCTTTGGCACACCCAGTTTAACATCCAGTACGCCGTCAGAAGAGGTCGCACGGCCGTCACGGCCACCGGTAGCTTTGGCTTTCGCACGATAAACAACTTTCTCAATAGACATAATATTTTCCTTTTTAGGTAATCATTGGCCTAGTTTATGTTTCAAGAAATAACATTTAAATAAGTTACTATTAAATCGCACACTATTTAAATGGTTTTACAATAATAAGTGTAGAACAGATTGGAGCCATGTCATTGTGGCTCTCATCTATGGAAATCAGATTTCCTGCAACAACTTCTCTCGCAATGATTCAAGCTGTTGTTTTATATCTACTAATTTATCAAAATCACAGTCTGCAGCGCACATCACCGCTTCTGGAATACCCTGAGCCTGCTCGCGCAACGCACGACCTTGCTCGGTCAAACGGATGATCACCTGCCGCTCATCATTGGATGCGCGGGTGCGGATCAGCAGTTCTGCGTTTTCCATACGTTTTAACAATGGCGTGAGAGTCGCGGAATCCAAAAACAGCCGTTGTCCAATATCCGATACCGTCACTTCATCCCTTTCCCACAGCACCAGCATCACCAAATATTGCGGATAGGTCAGACCCAGCTTCCCCAACAGCTTACGATAAACTTTATGCAACGCCAGA
This sequence comes from Yersinia sp. J1, assembly GCF_050586585.1. Lineage (NCBI taxonomy): Bacteria > Pseudomonadati > Pseudomonadota > Gammaproteobacteria > Enterobacterales > Yersiniaceae > Yersinia > Yersinia sp. J1. The sequence goes on along the minus strand of NZ_JBOBDP010000018.1, from coordinate 10,830 downwards.
TTGGCGGAATACAGTGCAAAGCACATTTGCTGGTCAAGCAGTAACGGATTCTTCAACGTCAGGCGTCCAATTCAAAAACTATGGATTCAATATATATAGTGTGCGATGTAATCGCAAGCAATTTCAGCTCAAATAAAAAGCCCCCAGTAAATGGAGGCTTTCTGCGCTTACTTTACTTAGTTACTTAGCTGGCGCGTCTATTTTGGCATCAATGCGTTGCAGCATATACGGATAGAACGGATTTGATGAAATACGCATCAGAGAATCTAATCCCACTACCAGCACCGCTCGCTCCCCGCGCGCAGCAAAGGTGCCCAAGCTGATACCGTACTGATCCCGAGGTTCCGGATAGCGGCCATACAGCGAATCGCTCATTGGGAAAGGCAAAGCCACGTGAGACAGCGAGAAAATGTCCGGTGGATAAATCAATCCGGTCGGTACTGACGTTTCCGTGGTTTCACCGGCCAGAGTGGTTATGGCCAAAGTGTCGTTACTTTCCGGTGACACATTGGTAATTACCGTGGTGTTGTAGTTACGCGGCGGCGGCGGCAACAAACGAGCCAACGCGGTATAAGACGACGTGCGTAATAACGGGCCAAAGCTAGCGGCGCGGTTTAAATCAAACAGCACCACTTCACTGCCATTTTTTGGCAGGTGATTGTACAACGCGGTAACCACAGCGCGGGTACTAACGGTGGAATCCATCAGCGACTGGAAGGTCAGAATGGGCGGCAGACTTTCCAGTTTGTTATCTCGCGCATCGCGGGAAATCTGCTGTTGCAGCGCCGCCGTCAACAGGTAGGATTGTCGAGCCGCATTTACCGGGAACGAATTGTATTTAAACGGGTTAAACTCCGGCACTATGCCCAACCAGGACGCTTTTGCAAACGCGGGGAAAATAGCGGGCCAGCCAGCGATACCGGCAAAACGGGCAAAACTGGTGACGCCAATCATCGGTGAAATCAGGATCACTCGCTCAGGTTTCGCTAACTGCGGATCTTCCAGAGAATCCAACGCATACTTCATCGCCAGCGCGCCGCCGTTGGAAAAGCCCACAACATGCAGCGGCAACTCTTTTCCGCTCAATATCTTGGCTTCACGAACCGCCAAACGGGTAGCGGCCATCCAATCCTGCCAATCCACATCCGTCAACGCCGCAGGTACAGAACCATGAGCCGGCAAACGAATACCGACAGCCACGTAGCCTCGTTGACGATAATTTTCGGCAATATGACGTAGGCTGTATGGCGTATCGGTTAAACCGTGTAATAAAACCACCGCCCCTTTCGGCGTGCCTTCCGGATTCAATATATAAGAACGGTTCCAGTCATTGGCAAAATGCGGGGAATAAATAGGGCTACCGGAATAGTAACGGTTTAACGGCACCTCAACTCTGGGTTCCAGCTTGTCCGTCACATTAGCTTTAACTTCGGCAAAAACATTGTCTTCCGCTTTCAGATAATCCGCCCAGTTGGCTTTATCTATTTCTCCCGCCCGCATTTCATGGGGAACAAAGGTATGCCAAAGCTCAAGTTTAGGGCCTCTTTGCGTATCGTAAATTCGCACGGCCAATAGGGTAACGGCAATCACCACCACTACCAGTACAATTCGTTTAATCCACCGCGTAATAGCTCTGGTAGGCATGCGTCGCTACTCCCGACCTGTATTAGGAATCAATATAACATTGAGTTTATCACCATTCGGCAATCCCAGTATCTTAACCGGATTTCATTCGGCTAGAATAGAAGTTAACGTTGAATAAATAAGCAATTGGTTAATTAAACGACTAAAACAACCTGCGCTATTTTCCACTAAGGTAAATAAAGACCCTAGTTAAAATTGAATCTCACAAATTCACTATATGGATAAAACATATGAATAGCCCTCAAACTGAGCCAACGACCAAATCAGGTAGCGGCTCGCGTCGTGATTATCTTCGCTTCCATCACACTCACGAGCATCTGTCCGGCCCCTTTGGCAACGGCTGGTTTGCGCTAAAAGCAGAGGCTTTCGCCCGATTTTTTGGCACTCCGCTTTTTCTGGGAGCACAAACGCTGATTGTTGTTCTGTGGATCGGTGCCAACGTTATGGGTTTCGCCAAATTTGATATCTATCCCTTTATCTTGCTGAATCTGGCGTTCAGCTTACAGGCCGCCTACGCTGCGCCGCTGATCCTGTTGGCTCAAACTCGTCAGGCTGAACGTGATAAAGCCAATGCCGAAGCTGACGCACAGCACCGGGAGGCGCTGGCTATCGCCAATGAGGAACGACAGAAAATGGCCGCGACCATGGCCGAACAAATGCTGGAATTATTGCGCCAAAATACCGAATTGACGAAGTTAACACATCAGCTGGCAGCGAAAATTAATGCGTCAACGGCGGGGAAATCAAAAGAGAGTTAAAACGAAAGTGAAGTAGTGAAGTAGTGAAGTAGTGAAGTAAAACAGGCTGCATCAAGCAGCCCGTTCATTCCTTTCCTCAACGTAGTTTAAGACTCGCTACGCTCTGTCAGGTCAACCGGTGTTGCCGACGCTTTTCGCGCCCAAATCCACCATGCCAGCGTCATTAATATGATCCAGCCTAATCCTACATACATCGCAATCCGAGTATCCGGGAAATAGCCCAACACCATAATAATAAAGCCCATAAACAGAATGGCCAGCATTGGTGCTACCGGCCAGAATGGCACCGGGAATGCCAGACGAGAGGCACTTTCCTTACTCATGGAGCGGCGCATGGCTACCTGCGAAATCAGGATCATCAGCCATACCCACACGGTGGCAAAAGTGGCGATAGAGGCAATAATCAGGAATACATTCTTCGGAATCAGATAGTTAAGAACCACACCGCACAGCAAAGCCACTGACATCACTAAAATCGTCATCCAGGGCACGCCATTACGCGTCAGGCGGCTAAAACATTTAGGTGCCAATCCTTCCTGAGACATACCAAACATCATACGCCCCGCGCCGTAAATATCGCTGTTGATCGCGGATATTGCGGCAGTGATCACCACCAAATTAAGGATATTTGCCGCAGAACTGATTCCCAGACTGCTGAAAATCTCAACAAAAGGGCTCCCATTCTGCCCAATGCTATTCCACGGATAAATCGCCATCAGCACTAATAACGTCAGAACGTAAAACAGCAAAATGCGCACCGGCACCGTGTTGATGGCCTTCGGAAGCACTTTTTCCGGATTCTTCGCTTCGCTGGCGGTAACCCCAATGATCTCAATACCACCAAAGGCAAACATCACGACGGCAAATGAAGCTATCACGCCACTGATGCCATTCGGCATAAAACCCTGATGCGACCACAAATTACTTAAGCCAGTGCTTTCATGCCCGGCACCAAAGCCAAACATCATAATGCCCAAACCTGCGGCGATCATGGCGATAATTGCGGTGACTTTCAGCAATGAAAGCCAAAATTCCATTTCGCCAAATACTTTAACACTGCACAAATTCAGCGCGCCGATAAAGAAGATAATGCTGAGCACCCACACCCACTGCGGCGCGTCTGGGAACCATAACCCCATATAGATACCGAACGCGGTAACGTCGGCCAGCGCCACGATGACCATCTCAAAAGTATAGGTCCAGCCGGTCAGAAAGCCTGCTAACGGCCCGAGGTAGCGACCGGCATAATGACCAAAAGAACCTGCCACCGGATCGTGCACCGCCATTTCACCCAACGCTCGCATCACCATGAAAACGGCTGCGCCACCAATTAAGTAAGCCAGTAACACCGCCGGGCCAGCCAGACGAATCGCCTCAGCCGAACCATAAAACAGCCCGGTACCAATGGCCGAACCTAACGCCATAAAGCGAATATGCCGCGCGCTAAGACCGCGTTTGAGCGTGGATGAATCATTTTTCATGGTGCATTCTCGCAATGTTTAAGCCCTTTCAGGCAGGGGTTCAGAGAGGGTGATACCAGTATTTGGAATCACCCATAAGATCTGTTTTTATTATTTTATGAAAGGCTTGGAAGCAATCCGGCAGGCATCAACGCATTTAAATGGCGCTGAGACAGCAGTTGACTGGCGGCTTCAATGTCGGGAGCGAAGAAGCGATCTTTATCATAATAGGCCACCTGTTCTCGGAGCAAATGGCGCGCAGATTCCAGCGTATCAGACGTTTTTAAGCCCTTACGTAGATCCAGCCCCTGACAGGCCGCCAGCCACTCAACCGCCAGAATCCCGCGCACATTTTCGGCCATTTCCCACAGGCGCTTACCGGCTCTCGGTGCCATAGAAACGTGGTCTTCCTGATTCGCAGAGGTCGGGATGCTATCCACGCTTGATGGAAAAGCCAGCCCTTTATTCTCACTGGTCAGCGCCGCGGCGGTCACCTGTGCAATCATAAAGCCGGAGTTAACGCCGCCGTTATCCACCAGGAACGGCGGTAACTGGGACATATGTTTATCCATCATTAACGAGATACGACGCTCAGACAAAGAACCTATCTCGGCCAGCGCCAGCGCCAAATTATCTGCCGCCATCGCCACCGGTTCCGCATGGAAGTTACCGCCAGATAGCACGTCGCCCTGTTCGGCAAAGACCAATGGGTTATCAGACACTGCGTTCGATTCAATCGCCAGAACTTCGGCAGCCTGACGCATTTGGGTCAGACACGCGCCCATAACCTGCGGCTGACAGCGCAGAGAATACGGGTCCTGCACTTTTTCGCAGTTTCTATGGGAATCAGAAACCTGGCTCTTTGTGCCGAGCAAGTGACGGTAAGCATGGGCGGCGTCAATTTGCCCTCTCTGACCACGTACCTCATGAATGCGAGCATCGAACGGACTACGCGAACCCAACGCCGCTTCAACCGTCAGACCGCCACATACCGTCGCGGCCGCATACAAATCTTCCGTTTCAAACAAGCCGCGCAGCGCATAAGCGGTAGAAACCTGAGTCCCATTGAGCAGCGCCAGCCCTTCTTTCGCCGCCAACGTCAGCGGTTTAAGACCGGCTTTTGCCAGCGCATCGGTGGCTGACAACCACGCCCCCTGATGACGAGCCTTGCCTTCACCCAACAACAGCAAACTCATATGCGCCAGAGGTGCCAAATCGCCTGAAGCGCCGACGGAACCTTTTAACGGAATATGGGGGTAAACCTCGGCATTAATCATCGCAATAAGCGCCTGAATCACTTCCAGACGAATACCGGAAAAACCGCGAGCCAGACTATTTACTTTCAAAACCATAATCAGGCGCACGATAGCGTCATCATTGGCTTCACCGACGCCAGCCGCGTGAGAGAGTACGATTGAGCGCTGTAAGTTTTCCAAATCTTCCGTCGCAATACGGGTTGAAGCTAGCAATCCAAAACCGGTGTTAATACCATAAGCGGTGCGTTTCTCGGCCAAAATGGCCTGCACGCAATCCACACTTTTCTGAATTGGCCCATAGGATTCATCATCCAGGATGATGCGTACCGGCTGCTGATAAATATGGCGCAGATCGGCCAGCGTCAACTGACCCGGACGCAGTGTCAGAGTTTTCATGCTTTTTTCCCTTGAGTGGCGGCAACCATCGGCAAGTTAAGCCCTTGTTGTTGCGCGCAATTGATCGCAATCTCGTATCCCGCATCGGCATGACGCATCACGCCGGTGGCCGGATCGTTATGAAGAACTCTGGCAATACGTTCTGCGGCCTCATCGCTTCCGTCGCATACAACGACCATGCCGGAATGCTGTGAGAAGCCCATGCCTACGCCGCCGCCGTGATGCAGAGAAACCCAGGTCGCGCCGCTGGCGGTGTTGAGTAATGCGTTAAGCAACGGCCAGTCAGAAACTGCATCGGAGCCGTCCTGCATCGCTTCAGTTTCCCGGTTCGGGCTGGCGACCGAGCCGGAATCCAGATGATCGCGGCCAATAACGATAGGGGCAGACAGCTCGCCACTGCGAACCATCTCATTGAAAGCCAGGCCTAATTTTGCCCGCTGACCTAAACCGACCCAGCAAATACGCGCCGGTAATCCTTGAAAACTAATACGTTCGCGCGCCATATCCAGCCAACGATGCAAATGCTCATCATCTGGAATCAGCTCTTTTACTTTGGCATCAGTTTTATAAATATCTTCCGCCTCTCCAGAGAGCGCAGCCCAGCGGAATGGCCCAATACCGCGACAGAATAATGGACGAATATAGGCAGGAACAAAGCCAGGGAAATCAAAAGCATTACTGACACCCATGTCTTTGGCCATTTGGCGTATATTGTTGCCGTAATCGAAAGTCGGGATACCCATTTTTTGGAAAGCCAGCATGGCTTCAACATGCTCGGCCATAGAGGTTTTAGCCGCGTTGACGACTAAAGTTGGTTCGCTTTGCGCGCGCTGACGGTACTCTTCCCAGCCCCAACCTTTCGGCAAATAACCATTAAGAGGGTCATGGGCGCTAGTTTGGTCAGTCACCATATCCGGGCGAACGCCACGGCGTACCAATTCCGGCAGAATTTCGGCGGCGTTACCGCACAAAGCAATAGAAACGGCTTCGCCAGCAGCGGTATATTTTTTGATTCGCGCTAACGCATCGTCTAAATCCGTTGCTTGCTCATCCACATAGCGCGTTTTTAAACGAAAATCGATGCGGCTTTGCTGGCACTCGATATTCAACGAGCAAGCGCCCGCCAGAGTGGCCGCCAGAGGCTGCGCGCCGCCCATCCCGCCTAAACCGGCGGTGAGAACCCAGCGCCCTTTTAGGCTACCGTTAAAATGTTGGCGGCCTGCTTCCACAAATGTCTCATAGGTGCCCTGTACGATGCCTTGACTACCGATATAGATCCAACTGCCTGCGGTCATCTGACCGTACATTGCCAGCCCTTTCGCATCCAGTTCGTTAAAGTGCTCCCAATTGGCCCAATGTGGCACCAGATTGGAATTGGCGATCAGCACTCGTGGCGCGTTGCTGTGAGTTTTAAACACACCAACGGGCTTACCGGACTGAATCAACAGCGTTTCGTCATCATTAAGCTGTTTCAGGCTTTCAACAATTTTGTCGTAACATTCCCAGTTACGAGCCGCTCGGCCAATTCCGCCATAAACCACTAATTCCTTAGGATTTTCAGCCACCTCAGGATCCAGGTTGTTCATTAGCATGCGCAGTGGCGCTTCGGTAAACCAGCTTTTGGCATTCAGTTGCGTACCACGCGGGGCGCGAATTTCACTATCACGAAATCTGTTTTCAGCAGTCACGGCAATTTCCTTCAACAGGGTTTCTGAGTGCCAATAGGCACTGCTCGCTTTGGATGTTTATTAACATATACTCGTATAGACAAGTACAAGCAAGCTAAGGAATAACAACTGACTTTTGAAGATAAATGACGGTGTGAAATTACAAAAACACTTTATAATCAATTGGTTATATTTGTATCAAAATTGATATATATCGGTTCAAAAGAATATTAGACGTGATATCACTAACAAAACCAGCATAAAATTGGTCTATTTTTGCGCACAGAATCACATATATTTCACACTTGGTTTACATAAATCACTACAACAATTAACGCAAATGATAATTATTCACGTTAAATGGCCATCCCATCGACAAGCTATTTAACATAATATTATTGGCAGTGAACAACCTTCGGCGGTAATTGGAATGACCATGATGCCATCGATTGTTGCGGATTTATGTCCAAAGAATGGCGCTGGCGAAGACCATCCGAATCGACCTTCAAAGCCTTATCTTGCTGGCTTTTCGGCCAGGGCTGCTGCATATTTTTTCTAGCAACATTGGCTATGGTATTTTCTCTTTGCGACAAGGTTCCGAGCAATCCGAGAAAACCCGGCGTTAAAGCGGCAGATTTCCCCTGATAGTGGTTAATCTGTGGCCCTTTCTCACTCATGCTCAAAATCGCCTGAGCCGGACCAGCTAAAAAGTCTGATACATACTGCCACGCCAGCGCCTGCCGCTCATCGTAGCTCAGCCCTTTCCCATTCTGGTTCATTGGCTCCAATACCTGATCCTCCCACTGTTTCTGAACCCAGCATCCAGTACAGCGAATAGCATGAGCTAATAGAAAATCACCGTCGCTTTGATACAGCTTCCACACCGCCATTATTCCCAAATCCTGCGCATGATTACCGGCTCCTTTTTGCAGTTCGACTAACGTTGAAACAGCCGTTGCAGCGGATTACTCGTCGTTTCCTCCTGTTGCTGGAACAACCCTTCGGTCAAATTACGGCTATCCTGCGCAGTCTTGATACTTTCTTCAACCGCAAAACTTAATGCCTCTCGCCAAGCCTGCCATGCGCGGAGCGACACTTTGGTTGAAGCCGCTGCCGACCGAGGCTCCGGCATCAGCCACCGCTCGATACGCTGCTGCCATTGTTGCTTTATTTTGTGCAGATATCCCATGTTCGGTGATCGCGTAGTATATTGATCGAGAATGATTAAACGCCGGTGTTCTTGTAACCAAGGCTGGCTCTGCGCTTCGGAAATATCAGATAATTGCAGATTCATTTGTCTGGCAAATTCCATCGACGGACTACTACCCTGCCTGATACTTAACAAACGATCCTGCCACTCCTGCGCGCTCAATGGCGGAAAATCCTCATTAACCACGTTAAATAGAAGCTCTAGCCAGTTTTCCTGCCGAATAGATGGCCATTGCTGGCGAAAAGCGGTGAACGTTGTCAGTGCAATATCATCGCCAACCGCCTGTTCAACGGTTTCCAGCCAATCATTTACCTGCTGTACGCGGACTAACGTCCAAAGATCGGGAAAATCGTCCATAGACAAAGAATGGAGCCAGATGTTAACTGCAGGCTTTACCGAAGCATTAGATGCACTGGCCAGCAACCAGCGCCATTGGGGATCGCTTTCTACTAACCGAGCCAATAATTGCCGTAGCTGAGTTAACTCGCTTTTTTCCGGTTGTAATCGCCATTGAGCACGCTGCAAAGCTAATTGGATGTAAGGTAATAAAATAGGAGCGGCAACATCAGAAACTGGTTTTTTGACATAACGTAGCCGTTCAAAAGAATCGACAAGATAATCGTGCTCGAAAAGGCTTTGTTTAACCAAAATATACTGAGCCAACGCCAGTATCATTTCACGCTGCCGTATTGGTGCTTCAGTGCGGAAGCGGTCATAATAGCGGCGAAATTCCTCTGTGATATTTCCCAAATCAGCAGGAGCGCTTTCCAATAGCGCTTTTTCAATAGTTCGATGCTGCCATTTCAATATGGGGATAAAAGGGAGATAACTCAGCGGCGAATCTTGCCAGCGCTCGTTGATCTGTAATTGAGTAACCAACGCATTTGGATCGAGACTTTTTATTTTAAAAGTGATTAATGCCCAGCTCCGCCATCCCCAGAGAACCATTAATCCGAATAGCATGACTAATAATCCTATTCTGGCCTTTTTATGGCAAAATCCCCGCCATAGCGTAATAAAGATACGCAAAGCTAAAGACCGCTGAGCCCACATTCCCGCCCCGTGGAGGATCGTTACTTTCTTAATCATAGGTCGAGCCTGTAAGCATCAAAAAAACTCAATCCACGAAATAACAGAGAAAAAAAGGAGTACAATAATAGATGCTGACCATCTCCTATTAATAACTCGATTTAATATCAACTTAATTATTGATTTTTTCCTGGAACACATCAGTTTATGGCTAATATCAACTAATTTGAGATAACAATACTCAGGCAAGCATTTTTCTTCATTGGCAATAGTTTTATCCAGGAAAATATCGTTGTCCTTGTTATATTTCCCATGAAATCCTAGCCGCAGGCAAAGTAAATAGACCATTCGAAGCTCATTTTCATTTTTATCAATTTTTTCTAGCTGGTTGAAAAAAACATCCCCACCGGTAGTGGTCTGAAATAATTGTGTTTGCAGCAAAATATCTTTCCATTGCTTAGCATAAGAGAGCGAGGAGGATAAAATAAACTCATCAAACCAAACCATGACAGCCAATAATGCCCGATCGCATTCAGAATCACTATAGCCCTGCGACTCCGCGGCTTTCGCCGCCCTTTCAAAAACCTCTGTGGTTTTTTCACGAATATACTGATAATTATGGTTAAAATCAGGCTGTTTTTCCAGAATCAAAGCGAAACGAAAAACATCTACATAACAGTCAATTAATGTCTTCATAATGCCACCGAGCACATAATCTCATTTTCCTGAGTTAATAGTGCGCTTAACAAATAAGGTATAATCCACTGCCTGTTAAAATACATGTTAATCCACTCCCTGCTTATCCTTGATTTATCCTGCTGAAAGCAGCCATAGCCAAATATCTCATAACGCAACGGGACTTATCTGATAGATTCACAAATAATATTAAAAGAGTACATCATTGCTAGATATTCGACAGATTAATTATCATTAAAATACATGTAAAAACATTAAGGACCGATTTAATACTTAATTATTTAACAAACTGAGCCGTAGCATAAAAAACTCATTACTCATTACTCATTATGAAGGTATGGCAACGTAACTCTTACAAAGAAAGGTTATTTAATTCATTAAACGTGACACTAATAATTATTATATAGAACAATAATTTAATTTCATTCTAACCGCTAAACCTCCAATTTATAGCTGAATCCTACTTACCGGATTAGACAGCGACCCGAATTGCTCCTGCCAGAAGAAAACAGAGAATGTGTTTTGGACGATTTTTTTGGATGGGTATTTGTAACTAAAAAATCACCATGAAATTCTATACACATTTGTGGCAGATTTAAGGGGGGCGCGGAACATCACAGACGTGAAGTGACAGTATCATAATGATATATGATGGTTTTCTAGACTGTTTTGGAGGTAACGGGAGAAATTGTGGCGATGGCGGGAATGTAGGTG
>NZ_JBOBDP010000017.1:0-62354 GCF_050586585.1 Yersinia sp. J1 | reverse complement strand
TTCAGGCAGATACAGTCACTCACCGGGCTTATATTAGGTGGGGAATCAACTACCGTCCCAGTAACATTGATTTTTCCATCAACGCTGGCACCGAAGGATATTATTTAGAGAGATAGCACTGACCAGTAACGTTTTATTGAATATAGAAATATCCTTTAATAGTTTAAGGATGAGCATTCCGTAACGTTGAGTTTAATTCGCTGCCTGATAAACACCGTATCCGGCCATGGCACCAGCTACATCCCAGACGAAGTCTTTCCAGCTCCACCCTGTACCGCCCTGACGGCTATCGTAGAACTCTTTCCCCGCACCTATACCTATAGAGAACAATAAACCAAAGCTGCGACTGCGGGCGTCTGACCAATTCTGGTGCTCGCCATATGCCGTGCCTGCCGCGGCAAAAGCAGCGGAGGCGAAGAAGTGCTGAGCTTTGTCTTTCCCCGTCCAGCTATCGTTGGCCATGTGGGTGCAGGCAGTGCTCAGAAAGAATAGGGGGGCGATGACGGCCGAACGGAGATATGAACATCGCTCCATGGAGTATTCCTTTTGTAGATGAAATAAAAACCTGTCTTTAGATAAAGTAGCATGTCAATTCCATTACCGAAACCGATCAGAAACTGAATGAAGGGCAATAAGTTAGCTACTTTAGCCGCCAGATATAATCAGCCGCCTTTTGGAGACCATATTTACGGGTAAACTCCGAGCCTTAAAAATCAGCGTCTCTTTAGTATGTAAGATTTAAATCCGATGAAGCCAAAATATGTTGATGGCAAAGTCGTTAGCCATAACTTTAATTTGGCCAATAAAAAACCCGGCTATTAACCGGGTTGCGATCTGACCATCGAAATCTACAGGATGCGGCTGATTAGACGGTCGATACGAATTCGCCGTAAGCGACGAATCAGTTTCCTGACCTTCACCGGATATTGCTGAATATTTTCCAGCTCAAGGTAGTGGGAAACAACTTTGGTATGCGTACGGATGCATTCTAGCTCTTTCGCCCGCTGTTCGTGCATTTCATGCTTGGGATCGTGGATCAAAATGGCGTTTTCCAGATCCAGGCGCCAGGCGCGCGGGTTTAGGTTATTACCCGTAATCAGCTGCCAGGTATCGTCTACCCACATGCCTTTCAGATGATAAGTGTTATCGCCGTCTTTCCATAGTCGAACCACAAGCTGGCCGTTATCCACAAAGCGCTGTAAGCGACTGAGGAAGCGGCGCAGATTTATTTCATACAGATAAGGTAAAGCTCCGATGATCTTGAAAGGCTGATCTTCCGGAATATAGAAATCGTTTGCCGTTTTGTCCCCGACAATAATCTCAACCTGTTTTCCTTCGCGCAGCAAATAAATGATATTGCGTACCAGCAGTGCAGGCAGGTTGAAATAAGGAGTGCAGATAGTGAGCTTTTCGTCGGCAGAACACATCAGATGATGTATTGCTTTATTTAGAGGACTTTTCTTTCCCAGGCCAACCAACGGGGTCACGGCTAGTTCATCATTACTGCTTCGATCCGTAAATTCATAACCGACATCACGCAGGGATAAGCGGAATTGGCGGGTCTCGTTTTTTATTTCAGGGTTTTTTGGACGATCGCTACGATCTAAGCGCTGAACCGCACCGGCTCCCAGGATCTGTTGCTTGATGTATTCCGCCATTGCATTCGCCATAGCCGGATTTTTAATTAACTGGTAGCGATCGTAACGGTATTTATCGTGCTGATGCAGATAAACATCATTAATACTGGCACCGCTGTAAATGACTCTGTCATCAATAATAAAACCTTTCAGATGCAGAACACCCAAGGCTTCGCGAGTATTTACCGGTACGCCATACACTGGAACGGCAACGCCCGGATGCTGTGCCGCCATATCACAATACCAATCGGCGTTGGTATTAACTGCAGCAGCACCAATACGCCCGCGTTGGGCACGATGCCAGTCAACTAATACGCAAATTTCCAGCTCAGGCCGCTGTTGTTTCGCCTGATAAAGTGCCTGCATGACGTCCCGACCAGCATCATCTTGTTCCAGATACAGTGCGACCAAATAAATACGTTGGGTTGCCTGAGCAATTAATTCCAGCAGAGTTGCGCGGAAAACCTTCGGGCAGTAAAGCGTTTGGACATCATCAACTGACTGGGGGAGTTTGGGCAGTTGTGCAAGGTGTTGTTGATGTTTGCTACGTTTGAATTTTGACAACATCACAGTGCGCTTCTTCTCTCGTTATTTGATGGCAAAACCGCCATAGCTTAAGAATACTAATCCATAGAATCTGGCGATAATACCACTAGTTACCCGTGTTGTGCGTAAGTTTTGCCTGCGGGTTAGCTAATCGACCAGCTCTGTGGCCTCGGTCACCCTTATGTTCGTCATCTTTCACGCTGGCTGCTTGCTTCCAATCCAATGACTTCGCGGGTTAAGCTTCGGCAAATTTGTGCCGTTGCCGTTTGGCCACGGCGTGAAATTTATCGGGCATAAATGAGTCAATAAATCACAGTGTTAATTCGAGATTAACGATTCCGTCTTCCAACTGTACGTCAACGTTGAACCCCAACTTTTGTGCCAGTCCGATCATCCCGCGATTGTGCGGCATGGTAATGGCGGTTAAACGGGTTAAACCGTGGCCTCGGGTATAGTGAATCATTTTCTCCAATAGCCGACTGCCTAGCCCCAAACCTTTCAGGTCGGATCGAACCAGTACTGCGAACTCGGCGTCAATATTGTCTGGATCGCTTAAGGCGCGAGTGACACCAATGATTTCGCTGTTTCCATGTTGCTGACGCACAGCGACAAAAGCCATTTCTCGATCGTAGTCGATTTGCGTCATATTCGCCAAATCATCGTGATTGAACTCGTTTATCTCACTAAAATAGCGGTAATAAAGATCTTCTTTTGTCACCTTATCAATGAAGTCTTTCAGCAAAGGCTCGTCTTCTGGCAGGATTGGGCGGAACAGGCAGGAGGAACCGTCTTTTAGGTGCACCAGTTCTTCCAGTTCTTGCGGATAGGGGCGAATGGCCAGGCGAGTTTGCGGATCGCCGCTAATTGGCGCCAACTGCATAGAAACATCCAATAGCGTGAATTCACTGCCGGAGGCCAGCACCGGGTGAATATCCAGACGGGTTATCTCTGGGCAATCGAGTATCAGATTGGAAACCTGCACCAGCAGGTGGCTAAGGCCAGGAATATCCAAAGGTTGTAGCGCGCCCCGCCGGCGAATTTTTCCACCTTTTACCGCCTGTAAAATCAGATAGCGGGCCAGCGCCATATTCAGCGGCGGCAGAGCAACCGCCGCCTGTGTTTCCTGATGCCACTCCACGCCACCTTCTCCCAGCATAATCAGCGGGCCGAAAATGGCATCTTGCTCCACCACAATCCGCAGTTCCTGTGCACCAGCGCGGTGAGCCATGCTTTGTACCAGCAGGCCATGAATACGTGCCTGGGGATAAGTGCGCTTAACCCGATCGAGAATATCATCAGCGGCGCGCTGCACTTCTAGCGCGGTGCGCAGATAGAGCATTACCCCCTGAACCTCCGATTTGTGGGGAATATCCGGTGAGCGCAGTTTGATTGCTACCGGATAGCCAATTTGTTCAGCGATATGTACCGCTTCCACGCTGTCACTGGCAATCCAGGTTGGCAGGATGCTAAGACCGTAGGCTTGCAGAATTGGCTGCACTTCATGGGTATCCAATTGCGTAGTGCCTTCCGCCAGCGCCTGACGAATTAACTGATGCACGTGAGTGGTATTGGCTGTTAGTCCTACCGGTAGAGCGGGTGTTTCCTTTAATTGTTTCTGGTTACGGCGGTATTCCACCATATGCATAAAAGCGGTAATAGCGCCCTCTGGAGTGCGATAAGTCGGTATTCCCGCTTCGGTAAACATTCGGCGGGCGTCCTGAGATGAATATTCGCCACACCAATTAGTTAGTAAGGTAATTCGTTTTCCGCGCGGGTGTTGCTGGATGGCCGAAATCAGCAGTTCGGCCGTTTTATTACCGGGAGCCGCCGCGCTAGGGGAGTGAATTAATAGCAGCGCATCATAATCTGTACTGTCTAATAACGGCCTGACCGCCGCCAGGTAGCGTTCAGCGCTGGCATCGTCCCGTAGGTCTATTGGGTTGCGGATGGTGACAAAAGGCGGTAGTGCCTCGCTTAGCGCGCGATGAGTTTGTTCCGATAAGGTCGCCAGCTTGCCGTTACGGCTAATCAATTCGTCCAGTGCCATCGCCGCTGGCGCAGAGCCGTTGCTGACAATCAGTAGCTTTTCACCGCGTAGCGGGCGCATATGACTGAGCGTTTCGACCGCAGAGAATAATTCGTGCGTGTCTTGCACTCGCAATAAACCCGCTCGTTGGATTGCTGCGTCGTAGGCGGCGTCCAGCCCTTGCTGGCCATCGAGTAACTGCTGAGCGCGCTGAGTTCGACCACTTTTTACTACTAAAATGGGTTTATTACGCGAGGCGCTGCGAGAGGCGGATAAAAAGCGGCGGGCGTCGCTGATATGCTCGATATACAGCATGATGGCGCTGGTTTTGGCATCGCGAGACAGGAAATCGAGCAGATCATCCAAATCGATATCCAAACTGTCGCCCAGCGCAATAAAGTAGGAAAAACCGACTTCTCGCTGCTGCGCCCAGTCCAGCACCGTGTTGGCCACCGCCGCCGACTGGGAGATGAATGCCAGCTTGCCTTTTTGAATCGGAACTGGAGAAAAACTGGCGTTCAGTCCTTGCCACGGAGCCAGTAGCCCAAGGCTATTTGGCCCAAGTAATCGCATGTTATAGCGATGGGCACAGGCTTTTAACTCGGCGAATTGATCTGGCGGCGCGGACAGAATAATAACGGTTTTACAGCCGCGGGTGCCTAAGGCATCCAAAAGTGACAGATTACGGCTGGCATTGGTGCAGAGAATGGCTAAATCCGGCGTTAGCGGCAGGGACGCGATATCCGGATAGGCCAATACGCCGCTGACCGCTTTATAGCTTGGCGTGACCGGTAAAATTGGCCCATTAAACCCGCCGTCCAGCAGATTACGCATCATCAGGAAGCCCGCCCGCTCCGGTTTTTCAGAGGCACCGATAACCGCAATCGACTTGGGGCGTAACAGTGCTTCTAATCCTCGTTGGCTCATGGCGTCTCCTGTTAGTTAACCTGCTAAAGGTTGCCAGAGAGACTTTAGTCGTTTTTTGGCAGAATTGCTGTGACCCGTGGCACTGGATGGTGAGGTTTGCCTGCTAAGTATTGCTGCCTGAAATAGTTAAAGTGTGCGCTCAGTCCTTCCGCCGCTTGCAAATCGCCAGCCTGCTCCAGCAAAGCGGCAGCAACTTCAACGGTGCAATGCTGTTCCGGTCGCTGGGCTTCGCGTAGCTGATAGTTTGAAGTCATGTTGACGTTAAGAGAAAGCATCGGTAATCCCGCAAGATATGGGCTTTTGCGAAACATTTTCTTTGCTTCTGTCCAAGTGCCGTCGAGCAGAATAAACAGCGGTGGCTTGCCGCCTGCAGGGATCTTATTAAGAACCTGTCGATCCGGTTCGGCGTAGGCTTCGGGAAACACGACATAAGGCTGGCGGGAAGGATCGGCAATGGCTGCTAGTAGCGCCGGGTCTACTTCAGTTCTGGCCCACAGGAAGGCCTGTGTGTTCGGCAGAATATCGGCGATTAAACGGCCGGTATTGCTGGGTTTAAGCGGCTCGGTGTCGAACATCACCAAACAAAAACGGCTGGTGGCCTGTAATGGTCTAATGGTGTCGCACAGACACAGACGCTCGGCCAGCAGGCAATTTTGACAGCGAATGGCGCGACAACCGCGGGCGCGGTAAGGGCGAGTCGAAGCGTCGAGGCGTTGTTTACGCAGGCGCAGAACGGCATTTTCAGTCATAACGGCGGCGGCAGATGGTGTATCAGTCACGACTGACTCCTGAGAAAAAGCGCTATTCTAATCAACCCTTGGGGACAGGGATAGAACAAACGCTCCGGCGGAGAAATTCTCGGCCGGAGCGGGGGAGTTAACCGCGATGATTCACTCGAAATGGGTTAAACTAACGCTAGGGTAAACTGATTACTGCGCCAATTGCTCATCCAGCCAGCCTTCAAAAGGGGCTTTAGGCAGCGCGCCGCTGAGCATATCGACCATTTTGCCTTTTTTATACAGCATAATGGTGGGAATGCTGCGAATGCGAAAACGCGTACTGAGAGCAGGTTCCGCTTCGGTATTGACTTTGACGAAGCGAATCTTGCCTGCGCGCTCATTCGCCACATCTTCAAAGATTGGCGCAAAGCTGCGACACGGCCCACACCAAGGCGCCCAGAAGTCGATAACAACCGGCAGGTCGTCCTGTAGCAGTTTATCCAGCGTTTCTGCGGTGGCGTTGCTCACTTCGCCGTCAAACAGCGAATGACCACAGCGGCCGCATTTAGCGCCATCATCAATACGTTCTTCCGGCAGGCGGTTGGTCGCCATACATGCTGTGCATACCGTATTCATAAATTAGCCTTAATTCTTGGGTAAAGAGAGCTGGAAACAACAGTATTAAGTGGTTTTAGCGTGGGAGAGCGCGACTCTGACCACGGTGTTGTTTCGTTTATGTTATCTATTATGATGACAAATGCTGTCATCGCCAAAAAGGTTTATTCGATGAATACGATAGTTGCCGGCTTTTAGCGCTCGCTTATGGCTTACCGGGCGGACATCAGGTAATCTTCGCGCCCTGCGCGTTGGTGGAGAAGACAATGAACGATTCATTTAGTGGCAAAAACGGCAAAGTTAAAGTGATGTACGTCCGTAGTGACGAGAGCAGCAGCGACGACCGTAACAAAAACAAGCGTCCGGCAGGCAAAGGCCGTCCGGATAACGCACGTCAGGGCGGTTCGCATCAGGGCAATCCACGTCAGGATGGCTCACGTCAGGACAATTCACGTCGTGGTGACTCTCGTCGCAGCGATTCAGGCCGTAATGAAAGCGATCGTCCTCGCCGTCCGGCCCGTTCTGAAGATCGCGGCCCGTACGACTCACCGTGGAAGACCGTTTCCCGTGCGCCGTCCGAAGAGCCAGAGTTTGACCACGGCGGCATCGGCGGTAAGAGCCATATCGATCCGGCACAGCTGCGTCGTCAGCGTGCGGAAGAAACCCGTGTGTATGGCGAAAATGCCTGTCAGGCGCTGTTTAACAGCCGTCCTGATGCCATTGTTCGCGCCTGGTTTGTGCAGTCCGTCACGCCGCGATTCCGCGAAGCGTTGAAATGGATGGCGGCAAACCGCAAGGCTTATCACGTGGTTGATGAAGAAGAACTGGCGAAGGCCTCCGGCACCGAGCATCACGGTGGCGTATGCTTCCTGATTAAGAAACGTCAGGGTCTGGACGCGGAAACTTATCTGCAACAGGCTCCGCAACAAGATTGCGTATTGGCGCTGGAAGAAGTGGGTAACCCGCACAATCTGGGCGCAATTATGCGTACTTGTGCGCATTTCGGTATTAACGGCGTATTGCTGCAAGATCCGGCAATGTTGGAATCCGGTGCGGCAGTACGTACCGCAGAAGGCGGCGCGGAACACATCAAAGCGATTAACGCCGATGATTTCCTCTCCGTATTGGATACCTTCCGTAACGCGGGCTACACCATTGTGACCACTTCCAGCCATAAAGGGACGACTCTGGCGAAAGCCGAGCTGCCTGCCAAAATGGTATTGGTGTTAGGTCAGGAAAGTGATGGTCTGACGGACAGCGCGTGGCAGCAGGGCGATCTCAGCGTTTCTATCGGCGGGACTGGCCGGGTAGAAAGCCTGAATGTTTCCGTTGCGACCGGTATTTTACTGGCGGAATGGTGGCGTCAGAACAGCGGCGAATAAGCCATTGAGCTTTGCGTAGCACGCACAGCCAGTGATTTTGTCGCGTTGATTCAGCGGGTTTAACCCGGTAATCCAGTCAGGCTCAAACTATGTTTGGGCCTGATTTGTTTGTAACGTAATATGTTAAATATTTGATTTTTTCAGTATCAGTATCATCCTGTTTTCATTTATTTCCCCGTAAAATCCAACGGACTCTGTTTTTATTCACATGACTATTAATTGATAAATAAGCGAGATGGTTAATTTGTTTTGTTGTTAATCCTATTACCTATATTAAAAGCACGATAAATATTTTGTGTGATAATTTAATGATTAATTTGCTAATAATTAATTAATCCGCATTTAATTAAAATCAATAAAATAAATTAATTCGATAAAAACAGCTAAATTAGAAATAATAGCTATAATTATTTTTTATGATATAAATCGCTGCTTATGTAATTAGATTGATTAATATATGTAATTTCATGCGAGAATTTAAATTAAATACTTTTAAAAACAAGGCGCTATTGTTTCTATAGTGTTGGCGCAATGATGTCGAAACTCGCTATCAGCGCACTCTATATCACCAAAATAATGTATTTCCCGATTTGAATCATCCCAATTTAATTTATTTGAATGTGAGGAAGAGCTTCATGGAAAGGCGTGCATTTCTGAAAGGAGCGGCAGCTCTGGGTTTAACGGCCGGAGCTGCGTCGGTCAATGCGGTAGAAAATGCGTCATTACCGCTGACGGATGATGTTGAAGGGGCATTAGCCCGTTTCCGTAAAACGGTTCCAGCCAATTTTAATTCCGATTATGTTGAGAATGCGGTTATACCTTTCTTTCTGAGTCGTTTCTATGACGGTGAAAAACCGATGTTGCCGATGATTGGCCTGAGTCTCAGCAAGAAAAATGCGCTGCCCTATGATCTGTGGGGATTGCTGTATAAGGATTGGAAACCGACGCCATCCGAAGGAGAAACCGTATTTTTGCAAGGGCTGGATGAGCGCGGAGAACATAATATGCGTAAGCGCATATATTATTCCGCGGTGACGCCCGATTTATATCAGCCAATGTATCAGGAAAAAATCGCGGCATTTTTCGATCTGTTAATGGAACCGCAATTTGCGGATAAACCTTTTATGCGTCACTACGCGGATCATTATGTCGACGTATATTGGGATCTGCATTTAGGCGTTAAAGGGCAGGCGGTACCGCAAAAGGTTCGTGAAGTCGGTGAGTCTTTTAATGCTGTGCTGGCCTATCGCGATCCTCTTCAACCCATTGTCTACGAACATTATATGAGGGTTCGCAGCAATATTGATTATCTTAAACAATGGATTGATGAGCGCGTGGATGATATTCGAACCGGACGCGTTGCCGAACCGCAAAAAACGCTGGCCTGGTATTGGCTAAAAAACTCCGAAAATAACGATAATTTCAGCAAGAAAGATATCGTTTTTGAGTGTTTCCATAACTTTGTTGCTTTCAATCAATGGGGCAAAACGCTGTATGGCATCATGATGAATCTCAGCGAAAATAATGGCGATCCGGCGGTAAAAGCCGCCTTCAAGAAAACCATGAGCGGAGATTATCAGAATGCCAAAGACGCGGCCTACACGCCGTTGGATCTATTGGTTATGGAGTTATTCCGCACTATTTCGCCAAACGCCCGCAGTGTTTCCGTTGCAGAGGATGTGCAGCATAAAGTGTATGGCGAGCGTTTTGGCCTGCCGTTGAAGCGCCATAGCTATATCAACACGCCTCATACCAGCAGTAACTTCAATCCGGTTCACTGGGCGCAGCCGGAGAAATTTGATCCTGAACGTTATCTCAAGGTGCCGACCAGCGCGGAAATCACCGAAGAAGAATGCAAGCGTATCGGTTTGGCTCGCTGCCCGTTCGATATTACCTCAATGCCGGTAAACGATGGCCGCAATATGGCAGTGACCAACAGCGGATTTGGGACGGTATTTAGCGTCATTGATGATAAAAAACAACCGGTATGTGATTACGCCGGTTTTGCTCCCTTTGGTTTCAGCTATCGCCGTTGTCCGGGAGAGCAGTTTACTATTCAGGTTATGGGCGAATTTTTGACCAAAGTCTGGCGGGATAAAATTACCTTCCATAAACTGGCGTTGGTTAAGCCCGAG
The DNA here is from genome assembly GCF_050586585.1 of Yersinia sp. J1. Lineage (NCBI taxonomy): Bacteria > Pseudomonadati > Pseudomonadota > Gammaproteobacteria > Enterobacterales > Yersiniaceae > Yersinia > Yersinia sp. J1. Next base: position 52,367 of record NZ_JBOBDP010000017.1, on the reverse strand, counting down.
AGAGTGCCGATCAGTCCGCGAACGGTGATCGATGACAATATCAGTTTCAGAAGATAGCTATAGATACTCGTGATGTTACTGGCAAAAAAATGCCGCTCGTTGATAAGCGAGCGGCATGAGAATCCTGAATCAGCCTGATTTAGTGGGCACCACCGCCACCGCCACCGGAGGTAAACGGAGGACGGGCAAACCACACTAACACCAGTAATAGCAGGAACACCCCAGCCGACAGCCAGAAAATCTCATTAGCCGAAATTATCAGCCCCTGATTGGTAATTTCCCGTGCCAGATAGGCCGAGGCCTGCTGGTGGTTCATGCCTAACTTCTCCAATTCCTGATAGGTCTGCACCGAATTCGGGTTATACGGATTCACAAACTCCGTTAACTGGGAATGGTGCAGAGACTCGCGCTGACTCCAGAGCGTGGTGGTGATTGAGGTACCAATCGATCCCGCCAGCGTTCGTAAAAAGTTAGACAAACTGGACGCGGCCGCCATTCTTTCCGGCGCTAAACCGGACAGGGTAATCGTGGTCAGTGGCATAAAGAAGCAGGCAATAGCGAAACCTTGCACAAATTGCGGCCACGCTGACGCGCCAAAATCCATTCCCGGCTCGAATGTATATGCCCGCCAGTAGAAACAAACTGCATACATAATGAAGCTGAATGTCACTAGCTGGCGCATATCGATACGATGAGAAAAACGCCCGATAATCGGCGACAGTATCACTGGCAAAATCCCGACCGGAGCCGATGCTAATCCAGCCCAGGTAGCGGTATAGCCATAGACTTCTTGCAGTAACTGTGGCAGCAGTACAATAGCGCCGAAGTACAACATATAGGCCAGGCTGATACACAGACAGCCAATAGTAAAGTTACGCGATTTAAACAGCGAGAGGTCGATAACCGGATGATCGTCGGTCAACTCCCAGACAATTAAGAAGGAAATCGCCACCACCGCGACGGCTGCCAAGACAATAATTTCGGTGGAGTTAAACCAATCCAGCTCTTTGCCCTGATCCAGCATGATCTGCAAGGCTCCGATCCCGACCACCAATAGCACCAATCCGATAGTATCGATCGGTTTGATTTCGGTTTTGGTTTCCCGCCCTTTCAGGGTTTGCATCGCGACCAGAATCACCACGATCCCAATTGGGATGTTGATGAAGAAGATCCAGCCCCAGTGATAGTTATCGCTGATATAACCGCCCAGAATCGGGCCAAATATCGGGGCGACCACGATGGTCATCGACCATAGTGCCAGAGCCATTCCTCGCTTGGCGGGGGGATAGTTATTCAGTAGCAAACTCTGCGACAGCGGGATCAACGGGCCGGCAACCAGCCCCTGAATCACGCGGAAGAAGATCAGCATACCTAAACTATTGGAAACGCCGCATAGCCAGGAGGCTAGCGCGAATAGCGCGGTTGACCACAGAAATAAGCGAACCTCACCAATTCGTTTCGCCAGCCAGCCGGTGATGGGGATCGAGATCGCGTTCGCCACACCAAACGAGGTGATAACCCAGGTGCCCTGTGAGTTCGAGGATCCCAGATCGCCTGCTATGGTCGGTATTGCCACGTTAGCAATGGTGGAATCCAGCACCTGCATGAAGGTCGCCAGCGAGAGCGCGACCGTCATCCAGGCGAGTCTGGAGCCCTCTAGGGGTTTTTGAGCCACATTAGCCTCCGGCGGGCTTAACTGGCATTCGCCTGGATCACATCGGCAATCATTTGATTAACCGGTGCCAGATCCAGAGAAAGCGCATTACTTTCGAAGGCGGGTTTTTTACGTACGCTTTCGGCCAGAACCAATCCATCCTGATTAGCCGTATCGACCCGAACGACGGAAGACAAACCGATACGCAACGGGTGCTCTGCTAGCTGTTTGGCATCCAGCTCGATACGCACCGGCAGGCGCTGTACCACTTTGATCCAGTTACCGGTGGCGTTTTGCGCTGGCAGTAAAGAGAAGGCGCTGCCTGTCCCCATATCCAGACCGACCACTTTGCCCTGATAAACCACATCGTCGCCGTAGAAATCAGTGACTACGGTAGCCGGTTGGCCGATACGCATATTAGCCAATTGGGTTTCTTTGAAGTTGGCGTCGATCCACAGCTCATTGGCGGGAACCACGGCCATCAGCGGCGTACCGCTGGCGATCTCAGCGCCAACTTGCACGCTGCGACGGGAAACGTAACCGGTGATCGGGCTGACAATTTTGGTGCGCTGCAACGCTAACCAAGCGTCACGCATTTGCGCGGCGGCCTGCTCGATAGCCGGTTGTTTCTCCAGCGGCGTATTTAAAACCATGGCCTGATTGGCGTTAAATTGCTGTACCGCTACGTCGAGCGTCGCTTTGGCCGCTTCTACCGCATCGCGGGCGTGTTGCAATTCTTCTCGACCAATCGCATCTGCCGCGCCCAGCACTTCACGACGTTTAAGATCGCTTTGAGCTTTTTTCAGTTCGGTTTTTCTTAACTCGATATTGGCCTGATACTGCTTGCCGTTAATCACGAGCTGGTGGGTTTGACGCACGCTGTTCGCCAGCGCGGTTTGTGCTCTGGCAAAAGCCTGCTCAGCATCGGTGGTATCAAGAGTGACCAGTACATCGCCGCTTTTTACCAAATCGGTATTTTCGAAGTTAACGCTAACAACGCTGCCGGGCACCTGGGACATAATCTGTACCTGATTACCGGAAATATAGGCATTATCCGTTTCCTGATGGTGACGCAGCACCAGGAACCAGTAAACCAGATAAGCTACCCCAATAATGATAAAAATAACCGTCAAGAGAATCAGTATATTCTTGCGCTGCTTCTTTTTATTTTGCGGTTGTGGCGGGGTTTGAATTTCCTCGCTTGCGCTCATGGTGTTCTCCACGCTTTATATTATTTTGTTGTATGAGCCATCGCTGTCGGAGCTTGATAGCCGCCGCCCAGTGAACGGATCAGTCCGATCTTCGCCTGCAATAAGTTATTGCTGGCGCTAAGTTCTGCCTGTTGTTGTTGCAAGAATTGTGACTGGCTGGTCAATAGTTCGCCGCGTCCGATAATCCCGGCTTGATAGCGAGCATTGGCAACGCGATACACCTGTTCCATCGCGGCGGAGGCTGAAGCGGCTTGTTGTAACTGCTGCTGGCTGCTCTGCTGGATGGTAATGGCGTCCGCCGTTTCCTGTACCGCATTTAAAATAGTTTGGTTATAGGCTTCGACAGCTTCGTCGTATAAAGCCGATTCTTCACCGAGTTTGCTGCGTAGCGCGCCTGCGTGGAATATCGGTAGGGAAATTGCCGGAGCAAAGTTCCATGCCTGACTGGCGGCTTCGAGCAGATTCGGGTTAGTCCCCTGGAAATTGGTGGTGGAGAAGCCGGCAAAGCCGGTGATTGATAAGCTTGGATAAAACTCTTTTTTCGCCGCCTGTACTCGCTGATCGTAAGATTCGACCAACAAACGTTGAGCGGTGATATCCGGCCGTTGACCCAGTAAATCGGTAGTCAGCTCTGCGGGAGGAGATAAGCGATTAATATCCGGAAGGTTCACCTGACGTAGGTTTTGCGTTGCGCTTGGTCCTTGCCCGGTCAGGGCGGCCAATTGATGTTTTAATTGCTCGCTCTGCGCGGTTAGCTGGATTATTTGCTGTTTTACGCCGTCAGACTGCGCCTGAGTCTGCTGCGGAACTTCAACGCCGTAGATACCCGCCTGATATTGTTTCTGATGTAACGCCACCCGACGCTGATTGTTTTCCACTTCCTGCTGCAATAGCTTTTGCAGCGCCAGATGGCTTTGGAGCTGGTAATAAACCGAAGCTACTGAGCTGGTTAGCGTTAGCGTGGCCTGTTGCTGCTCTGCCCGGGCAGCATCGACCTGTGCTTTAGCCGCGTTGACCCGATTGCGGAATTTCCCCCACCAGTCAAACTCGTAGCTCATGTTTAGCCCCAGCGTATTCGCTGTTTCATACAGAGGCTTGTTTGGATAAGCCTGCAAAAATGGCTGAAGCGTATTTTGCGATATTTTTTGTCGGTTGCTGCTGCCGTACAGGTCCAGATTTGGCCCGTTGGCAGCATCTGCCTGCCCCATCACGCTTTGTGCCTCACGTACCCGCGCCGCCGCCTGTTTCAGCGACGGTGAGGTTTGCAGGCTTTGTGTCATTAATGCATCAAGCTGGGGATCGTCCAGAACCCGCCACCACTGAGAGCTTATCGCCAGCGAACTGGTTTTCGGTTGCGCCAATTGCAGTTGCTGGTTATCCATCATACGAGACTGAGGCGCAATATTATCGCTTGAGGCACAGCCCGCCAGTAGTAAAACGGCGAACAAAGGCGTGACCCTCCAGCTATGTGGGGATGGCATAGTTATGTTACCTGGACAGAGATGTAAGGATTACAATTCTGGCACTTCCATTTGATCCAGACGGGTTAATAGCTTACGAGTCAGCTTTTCAAGCTGTTGCTGCTCGTCAGCATCCAGTGTTGACCAGAGGAAATGCAGACATTTATGTTGCGGCGGCAGGAGTTGGTTTAGAAACTCTTCACCGGCCTTGGTTAAATGCAGATGAAGGCAACGGCGATCGTTATGGCTTTCGCGCCGTTCGATCCAACCTTTTTTCTCCAGCTCATCAGCAATGCGGGTCGCGTTGGTACGAGACGATCCTAATGCTGCGCTCAGTTCTGAAGGCTGAATGCTGTGGCTTTCCTGAGCATCCAAAGTAATTAATGCCATGAACAGGGTTTCGTTAATCCCTTGAGCTTTCAACATCTTATTGCGATTTTCGAGCAACTTGCTATGCATATGCATGCACAGGCGGGTCAGCAGAATTTCCTGGTAAGGGAAGTCCTTCTGACGTTTAGCACGAAAATTAAGCATTTGTTCAATGGGAGTAAACGAGCTTTCCATGATAAAGAGCCTCATTAATTTCAGATGATACAGTAACGATAGTTACTAATAATGTAAACGCTATAATACGGTAAAACTTTAGCAATTAGTGTTATTTCACCGAGGTATAGCGTTGATTAATGCCAAGGATAGTAGGGATATCGCGGAATTGCCCACGTTTTGAATGCGTTATCCCATCATTAGCAATTTGAAGGTTATTCCGTAGCTCAGAGCGCCAAATAAAGTAGCGAAAATGATGCTCTTGGTTTTATAGAAATAGGCGCAGATCACGATAAATCCGACCAAAGTAGGGATGAGTTTGTGCGCGTCACGCACAATTTCCGGCACGCTGGAAACCACCAGTAGGGCGCAAATCGAAGCAATTCCGATACTATCCAGCAGGAGCGAAATTTTCCCGCGTTGCAGACCGGCCTGCTTGCGCGCTGGGCCCAGCCGTAGCGGGAGATAACGGAATAAATAGTTCACCAGCCCGACCACCACGCCGATTACGATGACATCCGTATTCATAGCTGTTGCTCCTTAGCCTGTTTTTCTGCCGCATTTGAATCTGTTAAAGACGCAGCGGGAGGCTGAATTAACGCCGCCAGGCAGCCACCGCAGATACCAGCCAGAATCGCCACCGGAATAGAGAATACGAGTGCTCCCAGCAATGCGCCGCCTAGCGAAGCCACCACCGTCAGGCTGTATTGGCGTTTAAAGGAGGCGAGCAGAAAACTCAAAAATAGCGCTGGCAGCATAAAGGACAGTGAGGCTTCAACTGCCGGATAGTTATCTAACGGTCCGTTGCCAAATACGGCACCTACCGCTGTGCCCACCACCCAGGACAGCCAGGAGGTGAATGAGATGCCCAGCATCCAGTTTTCACTCCAGCGGCGCTGATCTTTCATCAGTTTAGCGGTAGCGGCAGCGAAGACTTCATCGGTTAATCCGAAGGCCCACAGGGCGGTTTTCTTACCGGATAGACGCGCCACAATGCGGTGTTTTAACGCGGGGCCATACAGAATATGGCGGACATCCATTGCCATTACCGTTAGGGCGGAAACCCATAGGGACATTCCCGCGCTCAATAATGCGGTAATCACGAATTGGCTGGCACCGGCATAAATAATGCAGGAAAAGAAAATGCTTTCCAGAGGAGTAAACCCCAGCTTAACTGCGCTTAATCCAAAGGCAAAAGCTACGGGGAGATAACCGATCACGATAGGAAGGCTATCGGTCACACCTTCACGAAAACGGGCGATGGGTTGATCGGGGGAAAGGGAGTGAGTTATTGGCTTTGGCATGATGGTAGCTACGGGTCGGCTCGGTTAAAGGGTAGAAAGCAAATTTAAACATTTGGTAACATTACCAGAGTGTTAATACTCTTTGTACCCCATATCCAAAATTTATATCTCAATTTACTATTTGCAAGCTAATCATTTAATTTTTTTAAATTAGCTCACTGGATGATCGGCCGCAGGGTCAAATTTCTTACCCATTAACCACACCACAATATTGAGCAGACACAATCCGCAGCCGGCAATGGCAACGCCGTACCAGCCCGCATGTTGATAGGCAGCGGCAGAAACCAGCGAGCCCAATGCGCCGCCGATAAAGTAAATGGTCATATAACCTGCGGTTAAGCGGTTCCGCGCTTCAGGCATCATACGGTAAATCACGCTTTGGTTAGTGACATGCACCGCCTGCACCGCCAGATCCAAAATGACGACGCCAATGATTAGCGCGATTAACGAATATTGCCCCAAAGCGATGGGGATCCATGACAGCAGCAGCAGGCCCAGACCGGCGCTGGTGGTTAGTCGCGCTTTACCTTTATCCGCCAAACGACCCGCTTTGTTTGCCATCAGAGCGCCAGCGGCGCCCACCAGACCGAATAGACCGATGGTACCTTCGGAATAACCGAAAGGAGGTGAGGCCAACAAAAAGGCCATTGAAGTCCATAACACGCTGAAATTAGCGAAAGACAAGGCTCCCAGCATAGCGCGAGTGCGTAATACCGGCGTACCGAAATACAGCGCAAAAATAGAACTTAGCAATTGCCCGTAGTTCAGACCGGCCTTTTGTTTATAACGCGGTAGGTAGCGCCACAGCACCAGCGCCATCACCGCCATTAGCACGCTGGCAACCCAGAAAATAGTTCGCCAGCCACCGAGGGAAGCCAGTGCGCCAGCCACGGTTCGCGCCAGTAGAATACCCAGCAATAGGCCACTCATGATGGTGCCGACGACCTGACCGCGCTTCTCCGGTTTGGCCAGGGTTGCAGCCAGGGGAACCAGTAACTGCGCGACCACCGAGAACAAACCGGTCAGCGCGGTGCCCACGATCATCATGGTCAGGTTTTGCGACATCGCCGTAATCAGCATGCCGCCAGCGGCTAACAGCGTCATGCCGACGATCAGACCGCGGCGCTCAAACATATCTCCCAACGGCACTAAAAACATCAGCCCAACGGCATAGCCCAATTGAGCTGCGGTAACGATAAATCCAGCCTGATTGACCGAAAGATTAAATGCCTGAGCAATGGTTTCCAGCAACGGTTGAGCGTAATAGTTACTGGCGACCGCCAGACCGGTAGCGATAGACATCAGTACGATCAACGCAGGGCTTAGCCCGGCATGTTCAGTTGTTTGGTTCATGAATAATTCTGCTTAAGATGATGAGGGCGACAGTATTGGATAAATTTAAACGATAAACCAATGTATAATTTTCATCTGATTAATCTCATTTCGAGATAGATAAATGAACCTGAAGCAGATTCGTTATGCACTGGCGGTGGCAGAAACCCAAAGTTTTACTCAGGCGGCGCAACGTTGTCATACGGTGCAATCGGCGCTGAGCCACCAGATTGCTCGTCTGGAGCAAGAGTTGGGTTGCCAGCTGTTTGAACGTACTTCGCGGCGGGTCAGCTTAACCGACGCCGGACAGGCTTTTATTCTGCCCGCTCAACGCTTGTTGGCGGAGCAGCAAAGCCTGATCAATGAAGTTAATGCCGCCAGCGGTAACGTGACCGGTACTTTGACTCTCGGCACTATTTCAACGCTAAATGCCTTTGATCTGACGGAAAAGATTGGAGAATTTAATCGCTGTTATCCGGCGGTGAATATTCGGCTGTATGTTGGAATGAGTGAAACTTTGCTTGAAGACACCCGACAGCAGAAAACCGATGTGTCTTTTGTCGGCATCTGGCCGGGGGATAAAAATACGTTGCCGCTTTCTCATTGTAAGCTAACGGATGAGCCTCTGGTGGCGCTGGTGGCACCGGATCATGTTTTAGCCGGTAAGGCCAGCGTAGACCTGCAAACATTGGCTGCTGTCCCGCTGGTGGATTTCTACAGCGGTACGGGGGCGAGACGTCAAACCGATCGCGCTTTTCAGACCGCGGGTATCAAGCGCCACGTCAATTTCGAGATTGATCATATTGAATGGCTGGAAAATCTGGTGCGACGTGGGCTGGCGGCGGGGATCGTTCCTGTCTCGACCGCTCAGCGGCTAATTTCTCTGGTGTCTATCCCGATCGACGATGGGCCGCGGCGTCAGGTTTATTGCATCTGGCATACGCCGCTTAGCGCTGCCGCCGAACGTTTCCTGCATTTTAGCGGGTTTACCGGACAGGGTATCGCCAGCGCTGAGTAAATCTGGAAAGTCCGTAAGATGAGCGGTTAGATTGCCAGATAAAAAAACAGGCACCGAAAGGCGCCTGTCTGGTTTACGTCAGCGGGGGAGGTTTATTGCGCGGTTTTGTTATTGGCAGCTTCAGCGGCGGTTTTTACCCAGCCGTCAAAGGTTGCCTGATGCGCGGCTATCCAGCCATTCACATGGCGCTCAATATTCGCATCCGATGATTCACCGGCGTGCATTCTCATATTCTGCGCATTCACGTCACTAATCGGTAGTTTCATGATAGAGAACAGTTTGGCGGCAGCCGGATTCGCTTCCGCCCATTTCTTATTGGCGACGATGTGCATCACGCTTGGCGGAAAACCGTAGTTGGCACCGTTAGCCAGTTGGGTATCGATGCTTTTATCCGGCAGGGAGGAGAACGGTACTTGCAGCCAGATTACGTCACGACCCGGAACCAGCACATCGCTAACCCAGTAAGGCGTCCAGGTGTAATACAAAATTGGCTTGCCTTCTTTGTAACGGGTAATGGTATCGGCAATCATTGCCGCATAGTTGCCCTGATTATGGGTGACGGTATTACTCAACCCATAAGCATCAATCTGATGATTAATTGGTGCTTCACAACCCCAACCCGGATTACAGCCAGTCAGATCGGCTTTGCCATCGTTGTTGGCGTCAAACAGCTTGGCAATCTTCGGATCTTTAAGCTGTTCAATATTGGTAATGTGGTATTTATCCGCAGTTTTCTTATCGATCAAATAGCCCTGCGCCAAGCCTTCAATATAATTGCCCTGACGATAGAATTTGGCATCGCCACCCGCCGCTTTATATTGGTCGTCATGCAGCGGCTCCCAGTTTACCGCCAGAAAAGTCGCATCACCGGCAGCGATAGTGGCATAAGCCACGTTGTAATCAACTTCCTTGGTCGGTTGAACGTCGTAGCCGAGTTTTTCCAGCGCTTTATTCACCAGCGCGGTCTGGAAGGTTTCTTCGGAAATGGTGCTTTGAATGGGTAAAACGGTCACGCCTTTGCCCGGTAATTCAGCGGCGGATAATTGAGAGCTAACCAGCGTAGTGAGAGCCAGTGCCCAGATGCCTGTGGTGCGCATGAGTTGTTCCTTCTTAGTCTTGCCCTTCATCTTTCACGCCGCAGCGGTACTGGCTGCAACCTGAAATCTATCGGGCATGAGTAAAATTGATGACTTATTAAGCCCATTTTAGGGAGAGCGCAGCGATGGGATCGAATTGGCGTCAGCCACCTGAACGCCTTTGGCGTGGTAGAACCAAGAATCTCGCTTGAATCCCGTTCCCTGTACTGCGCCGCGATTTTGGCTATCCATAGGGTATTTATATGATTTGTTTTTAACGCTGCCGCTGGGACGATTGCCATTGCGGCAGCGTTAAGAACGCAGGCTATCAGCCCTTGTAACAAGCTGTTATCACGCTTTTTTGATAAAAGGTTTGGCGATCAGACCCAGCGGGCCAGTGGTGTACCAGCGGCCAACGCCTTTGCTACGGCGATCTCGGCCCAGAGATTGAGTTAGGCGGTCGAGGATAATCGCCAGAATAACAATCCCCACGCCACCGACGGCAGCTAATCCCATATCCAGACGGCCAATACCACGCAGTACCATTTGACCTAAACCACCGACCGCAATCATCGAGGCAATCACCACCATAGACAGCGCCAGCATCAGAGTCTGGTTAACGCCGGCCATAATGGTCGGCATCGCCAGCGGCAATTGCACCTTAAACAGCAACTGGCGTGGATTGGCACCAAAGGATTCTGCGGCCTCGATTAGATCTTCCGGCACCTGTTTGATACCTAAAATAGTCAATCGCACTATGGGTGGCAGAGCAAAGATAATGGTGACGACCACGCCCGGCACGTTACCGATACCGAACAGCATCACGATTGGAACCAGATAGACAAACGCTGGTGTAGTCTGCATCGCATCCAATAATGGCCTGATAATTCTGGCGGCGTTATTACTGCGTGCCAGCCAGATCCCGAGGGGCAGCCCGATCAAAATACAGAAGAACAGCGAAGTCAGAACCAGCGCCAACGTAACCATCGCCTGTGACCATGCGCCGATGGCACCGATAGCAATCAGAGACACCAGCGTTGCGACGCCCATCCCCAAGGTAGAAAACTGCCATGCAATCAGAGCGAAAACCAGAATCGCAACCGGCGCTGGCATTCCCAGCAACATGTGCTGAAAACCGCTCAGGATAAAATCAACCGGAACCCGAATGCCCTGAAATACCGGGCGGAAGTGAGTCACAACCCAGTCAATACCCTGTGTAACCCACGAGTCCAGCGGCACCCACGTGTTGTGGAATGGGTCCATCAGGCTAAAATGCTCGGGAGCGACAGCAGGCGCGCTGTTTAACCAGTCTGCGCCTGTTTGTGCGGTTTGGTTGGTTGCTTCCTGAGCCGCCGCGCTGCCCTGAGCCATGCTGGCACCCCAAGGATCTGCCGCAGCAGAAAGTACCTGCGGCGCAGCATCGGTAGCGGTGGTCGACGCCTGTTGAGCAACATCAGCCGCCGTCTCCCACGGATTATTGATAACCTGCTCGTTAACCTGTGTTGTATTACTCATTTGGCGTCTCCTTATCTAAGGCTTGCAGCAGCATGGCCTTGGAAATAATACCGATATAGTTGTTGTCCTCGCCCACCACCGGAACGGCGCAAGGGGCTTGAGCAACAAGTGAAATCAACTCATTGAGCGGCATATCAGCCGGAACCGGCGCTGGCTCAGCCAATAAGGCATGATCGAGCGGCTGGTTTTCTGAAAGAGCCTGTTTCAATGAATCTATCGATACCACGCCGATAAATTTTTGCCCGCGTTCCAACACATAGCCGTAATCGCGGTCTTCATCCTGAAGTAGTTTTAACGCTGAACGGGGGCCAAATCCTGGAGTCTTGCGGATTAAGGCCACCGGACGACGACGAGCAATATCTTTTGCGCTAAATACGTGACTAATATCAACGCCACGGAAGAAGGTTCTTACATATTCATTTGCCGGATTATTCAATATTTCATCCGGTGTACCGACCTGAACGACTTCCCCGCCTTGCATAATGGCAATACGGTCGCCAATACGCATGGCTTCGTCTAAATCATGGGAAATAAAAACGATGGTACGCTGATGCTTGGCCTGCAATTTCACCAACTCATCCTGCATCTCAGTACGAATTAATGGATCTAGCGCTGAGAAGGCCTCATCCATCAATAATATGTCCGGATTGTTTGCCATTGCTCGCGCTAAACCAACGCGTTGACGCATACCGCCAGAAAGTTCATCGGGATATGAATAAGCATAATTATCCAGACTGACCTGACGTAACGCCTCTAATGCTTTTTCATGGCGTTCTTTTAGCGGGACTCCGGCTAATTCCATACCAAAGGCTGTATTATCTAACACATTCAGATGAGGCATTAAGGCAAATGACTGGAATACCATACTGATTTTATTTCGCCGAACGGTCCGTAATGCACTGTCAGATATTTTGGCAATATCTTCACCATCAATAAGGACTTCGCCGCGAGTAGGTTCTATCAGACGATTGAGAAGGCGTACCAGGGTGGATTTACCGGAACCCGATAACCCCATGATGACGAATATCTCGCCTTCTTCAATGGCCAGACTGGCATCTTTGACGCCAACGGACAAACCGGTTTTACTAAATATCTGGTCTTTATTCATGCCAGATTCAATCAATTTAAAGGCCCGATCCGGGTGCTCACCAAATATCTTATATAAATTTTTTACTTCGAGTTTAATTGCCATGCAGTGGGTATATTCCTCTGTCAATTCTTAGATTATATTTTTTCCTGATGCAAAAATAGAGCGCCATATACCCTAACATACTGAGAGTCTGAGGCAACCCTCAATATTCCGATAATTTATTTGATGTTGTTAATCATGACTTTATATATGAAGTGGCTCATTTGATTTAGATGCGTTAATACTGGGGTTGTTTGAGATGATATCGCAGGTAAATATAAGATATTTTTTATGCCAATAATGAGTGTGAAATGTTTTCTATAGAGATGATAATATGGCAATGTTTTTATCGCTGATATAGACAGATATTTGACAGATATATCAGAGGATATTGTCTTTGATGATAAACATATATTAGTGCGATTAATCTATGGATAATTGGCGTGGCGGAAATTGCTCTCATCCCTTTTGTGCTCTGGGTATAAGCCCAACGAGAATTTTCTTGGCAAGGCTGATTTTGACGTGATTTTTAGCTAAACAGACGGATCTGATAGGCAATTTTTATACTCATAGCGAAAGGAAATTTATCGGGGCAGGGTAGCGATCTGTTATTACCCCTCGCTACCCTCCAGACAGGGATCTCCCTGTTAGTCAGAAAGACCTTCAGCCGCGTTAATTTTCCGGGATCAAAAATCCCAATCTTCATCCTCTGTCGTTACCGCTTTTCCGATGACATAAGAGGAACCGGAGCCAGAGAAGAAATCGTGATTTTCATCAGCATTTGGCGATAATGCAGACAAAATGGCCGGGCTAACTTTGGCCTCGCTGGCTGGAAATAGCGCTTCGTAGCCCAGATTCATTAGCGCTTTATTAGCGTTATAGTGCAGGAATTTCTTCACATCCTCGCTCCAGCCCACGCAATCGTACAAATCTTCGGTGTAGCGCACTTCGTTATCGTATAAATCCTGTAGCAGATCGAAAGCGAAGTTTTTAATTTCCTGACGGCGAGCGGCATCGACCTTTTCCAACCCTTTCTGGAATTTGTAGCCAATATAGTAGCCGTGTACCGCCTCATCCCGAATAATCAGGCGGATCAGATCGGCGGTATTGGTCAGTTTGGCTCGGCTGGAAAAATACATCGGCAAATAAAAACCAGAATAGAATAGGAACGATTCCAGAAATACGCTTGCAACCTTCTTCTTCAGCGGATCCTCGTGGCGGTAATGGCTTAGGATAATCTGCGCTTTTTTCTGCAACGGACCATTCTCTTCACTCCAGCGATAAGCATCATCCACATCAGACGTCATGCACAGAGTTGAAAATATCGAACTGTAAGAACGAGCATGTACCGCTTCCATAAAGCTGATATTGGAAAATACCGCTTCTTCATGTGGGGTGATTGCATCCTGTAGTAGTGCGGGCGCCCCAACGGTATTCTGAATAGTATCCAGCAGCGTCAGGCCGGTGAATACGCGAATGGCCAACTGTTGCTCTTGGAGCGTTAGAGTTGCCCAAGAGGGAATATCATTCGACAGCGGAATTTTTTCCGGCAGCCAGAAATTGGAGGTCAGACGATTCCAGACCTCCAGATCTTTATCATCTTCTATTTTGTTCCAGTTGATGGCTTTCACGCGGGATAAAGGTTGCGTAGCGATCATATTCTTGATTCCTTTTATAACGGCGGCCTACAGTGAGCAGGAGACGCAGCCTTCAACTTCTGTACCTTCCAACGCCATTTGGCGCAGGCGAATGTAATAGATGGTTTTAATACCTTTCTTCCAAGCATAGATCTGGGCTTTATTAATATCCCGCGTGGTGGCGGTATCACGGAAAAATAGCGTTAGCGATAACCCCTGATCCACATGCTGTGTTGCTTGCGCATAGGTATCAATAATTTTTTCCGGCCCGATTTGATAGGCATCCTGATAATAATCGAGGTTGTCATTGGTCATATAAGGCGCAGGGTAATACACCCGGCCAATCTTGCCTTCTTTGCGTATTTCAATCCGCGATACAATTGGGTGAATGCTAGACGTAGCGTGATTGATATAAGAAATAGAACCAGTCGGTGGTACAGCCTGTAAATTCTGGTTATACAGCCCGTGCTCCATAACTGAATGGCGCAAAGCTGCCCAATCATGCTGGGTTGGAATAGGAATCCCTGCACTTGCAAACAATGCCTGCACGCGTGAAGTTTTTGGCTGCCAGCTTTGCTCAATGTATTTGGTGAAATAGCGGCCGGAAGCATACTGTGAATCATCAAAACCTTTAAAACAGCTGCCGCGTTCAATGGCTAATTGATTCGAGGCGCGAATCGCGTGATAGGCAACGGTATAGAAATAGATATTGGTGAAATCCAGTGCTTCTTCAGAACCGTAATAAATCTGTTCGCGAGCTAGATAACCGTGCAGATTCATTTGCCCTAAACCAATAGCGTGAGATTCCTGATTCCCTTTATCAATAGAAGAAACCGAACGAATATGACTCATATCGGAAACCGCAGTTAGCCCGCGGATGGCCGTTTCGATGGTTTGCGCGAAATTCTGCGAATCCATGGTATGAGCAATATTCAGCGAACCGAGATTACAAGAAATATCTTTGCCAACATGTTTGTAACTCAGATCTTCGTTATATTCCGTTGGCTGATTAACCTGCAAGATTTCAGAGCATAGGTTGCTCATGTTGATCCGGCCTTTGATCGGATTCGCTTTATTTACCGTGTCTTCAAACATGATGTAGGGATAACCGGATTCAAACTGAATTTCAGCCAGAATCTGGAAAAATTCACGGGCGCGGATTTTGCTTTTGCGAATACGTTTGTTATCCACCATCTCACGGTATTTCTCACTGACGCTGATTTCTGACATAGGAACGCCATAAACCTGTTCAACGTCATAAGGCGAGAACAAATACATTTCCTCGTTCTGCTTCGCCAATTCAAAAGTAATATCGGGAATCACTACGCCGAGAGACAGCGTTTTAATCCGCACTTTCTCATCGGCGTTCTCACGTTTGGTATCCAGAAAACGCAAAATATCCGGGTGATGGGCATGTAGATAAACAGCGCCAGCGCCCTGACGCGCACCTAATTGATTGGCATAAGAGAAAGCATCTTCCAGCATTTTCATAATAGGAATAACGCCAGAAGACTGATTTTCAATTCGTTTAATTGGCGCGCCCACTTCACGAATGTTGCTCATCAGGAAAGCAACGCCGCCGCCTCGTTTGGATAACTGTAAAGCCGAGTTTACCGCCCGCCCAATGGACTCCATATTATCCTCGATGCGCAGCAGGAAGCAGGAAACCAGTTCGCCCCGTTGTTTCTTGCCACAGTTGAGGAAGGTTGGTGTAGCAGGTTGA
Source organism: Yersinia sp. J1 (assembly GCF_050586585.1). Taxonomy (NCBI): domain Bacteria; kingdom Pseudomonadati; phylum Pseudomonadota; class Gammaproteobacteria; order Enterobacterales; family Yersiniaceae; genus Yersinia; species Yersinia sp. J1. The sequence goes on along the minus strand of NZ_JBOBDP010000017.1, from coordinate 36,765 downwards.
AAACGACCAGAAATCATTTCCTCTACCAGATTTCTCGCCAGTTTTTGATCGCCGGCGGCTAGTGTGAGCGCCACTATACAAATACGATCTTCATAACGTTCCAGATAGCGCTGGCCATCGAAGGTTTTTAGCGTATAGCTGGTGTAATACTTAAAAGCACCGAGGAAAGTCGGGAAGCGGAATTTTTTAGCATAGGCTTGCTGGAATAAGCTTTTAATAAAGCTGAAGTCATACTGTTCCAGCACTTCTTTTTCGTAATAGCCTTCTTCTATCAGATAATCGATTTTTTCCTGCAGACTATGGAAAAACACCGTGTTCTGATTAACGTGTTGCAGAAAATATTGGCGCGCAGCCAGACGATCTTTATCGAATTGAATTTGCCCATCCGCATCGTAAAGATTGAGCATGGCGTTCAGCGAGTGATAATCCAGTTCGCTGGTTAATGGGGCTGTCATTGTGAGTTCTGTCGTTGCCAAAATTCGGTTACTCCCTTACGAACATTTGCCACATCTTCATCAGTACCCAACAACTCAAAGCGGTACAGATAAGGGACCTGGCATTTGTGGGAGATAATCTCGCCGGCCAGGCAATAGGCATCGCCAAAATTAGTGTTTCCCGCGGCGATAACGCCGCGGATCAACGCGCGGTTATGCGGATCATTGAGGAAACGGATAACTTGAATCGGTACTGCACCGATCGAACTGCCGCCGCCATAGCTGGGCACCAGCAAAATGTAAGGTTGCTCAACCTTTAATTTTTCCCGTGCTCCGGCAATCGGAATGCGTATGGCCGGAAGCCCCAGTTTCTCCACAAATCGGTGGGAGTTCTCCGATGAGCTGGAGAAATAAACCAGCGGATTCATCATCGTCACCTCTGTCAGACCGCAACGTTTTGACTCAGGGCACTGATTTTATCCGGTCGAAAACCCGACCAATGATTGTCACCCGCCACAATGACCGGCACTTGCTGATAACCGAGGGATTTAATATGGTTGAGCGCCTGGGAATCATTCGTAAGATCAATGACCTGATAGTTAATTCCATGACGATCTAAGGCGCGATAGGTTGCATTGCACTGGACACAATCGGGCTTACTGTAAATAATAATGCTCATGATTCGCATTTACCTTTTGTTTTGAGGTAAGGCGGATAAGTCAGAAATGCGAAGAACGCTCGCGGCCTGACTCCCTCTTTATCCCCCCTGACAGTATTGCCCTGAGCGACAAACAAATACTATATGTAGAGTTTTATTATTTCAACCGCACTATATGTAGTTGTTTTGATGTTTTTGGAATGATTAGACAGCGAAGCGCCGCCAGCCTTGGGCTAGCGGCAAACTGGCGGGAATAAAAAATATTTTTCCAGTAAATGGTTGGAAAAAGGCTGAAAAAAGACTACTGGCGCAAGCTAACGGCCAGGCGGTTAAAGGCATTCATGATGCTAATAGTAAAGGTCAGATCTGAAATTTCTGTATCGCTAAAATATTTTTTCAATAAATCAAAAGCGTTGTCCGGCGCACCGGTTGTCGCGATATGGGTAACGGATTCAGCCCAGGCCAGTGCAGCGCGCTCGGCATCGTTATATGCTCCGCTGACCTGCCATCCGGCTAACATATCGATTTTACTTTGGCTGACACCGCTGTCGCGTAGGGCTTTCCCGTGCATATTCAGGCAGTAGGCACAGCCGTTGATTTGTGAAACTCGCATGAAAATCAGTTCAATCAGGGATTTGTCGAGAGAACTATTTTCCAGCGTCATCAAGGCATTCACGAGTGCTTGATAGGTGGAAGAGGACAGCTGAGAGTAATTAAGACGTTGTTCGATCATGGAAAGTACCTTCTACAAGTGCAGTGACGTTGAGAGCGACTCTACCAACCCCATGACCTATACTATAGTGGCATAACTTGATTTTTTTTATGGGTCATGATGATGAGTATTCCCGTTCAATTGCAGGTTGATCGTCAGCAAAATGAACCTGTTTTTCGCCAGATTTATCTGCGATTTAAAGAAGCCATAACGCAACGAATACTCTTGCCAGACACCCGAGTTCCGTCGGTTCGCGCTCTGGCCAGCGATCTGGGCGTAGCCAGAGGAACGGTAGAAAATGCCTATGCTCAATTGATTGCAGAGGGCTATTTACAAAGCCGAGGGCAATCAGGGACTTATGTATCAGACCAACTGCCAAGGGTGACCGCTCCAATCCCCGCCGAGCCGTCAAAACCGCGGCCAGCCGCTAACATCAACCACGCTTTTGCTCTGGAAACAGAAAGTCCGCTACCTTTTCAACTGGGGCTACCAGCCCTTGATGCCTTTCCCTATGGGCTGTGGGCGCGAATTGTTAATCGACAGGCTCATGCCGCGACTCGCGCTTCATTGGGGCATCCGCCAGCTACCGGACTCTCAGTTTTACGCGAGGCAATTGCCAGTTATCTCCAGCTTTCCCGCGGATTCCATTGCTTACCGGAACAGGTTTTTATCTGCTCCGGTTATCAGTCTCTGCTGGATTTGGCGATATCGACGCTGTTGCTTCCCGGGGATGCGGTTTGGCTGGAAGATCCGGGCTATCCGGTTACTCAGCAGTTATGCAGAGAGGCAAAGCTGCGCCACGAGCCGATTCCGATTGATGCGGAAGGGATGAATCTGGGTGCAGCTATAGCCAAAGTGCCTGATGCCAGAGCTGCTATTGTCACCCCGGCACATCAAAGTCCAACGGGCGTTGCCCTGAGTCTACCGCGCCGCTTGGCGCTATTGGAGTGGGCTGCTGAGCAGCAGAGCTGGATTGTAGAGGATGATTATGACAGTGAATTTCGCTATCAAGGTCGGCCACTACCGTCGCTAAAAAGTCTGGATCGTCAGGGGCGGGTGCTATACGCCGGGACATTTAGCAAAGTAATGTTTCCGGCATTACGTATAGCCTATTTGGTGGTGCCTAAGGAATTAGTTGATAAGTTCACTCAGCGTTGTCGATTGCGCGCCTGTACCGTGCCGGTGCTGATTCAATCCAGCGTGGCTGAATTTATTCGTCAAGGGCATTTTTACCGACATTTGAAACGAATGCGGCATTTGTATCCTGAACGGCGGGCATGGTTAGTGGCGGCTTTGGAGAGCCAGCTAGGTGATATTTTGCAGGTCGAAGAGCAGGCTGGCGGGATTCAGCTATTGGCACGTTTGGATAAGAATTACAGCGATCGGCTGGTGGCTACGCTGGCGCATCAGCAGGGATTGGCGATACAGGCACTTTCTGATTGGCAAATAGCTATTTCTGGTAGCAATGGATTACTGTTGGGCTTTACCAATTTGCAGTCAGCAGATGACGCGAAAAGGCAAGTATCTCGTTTGGCATCGATTATTCGGCTTATGGAGAGAGAATGATGCCTAAGATCGGATAAAACAATTCGACCCACGTCCAAAAGGCAGTGGGCCGAAAAAAGAGCTATCTGCTAGCCTGCGACTAACGACGCGACAATAATACGCCGAGCACGACACCGACTGCGGCACCAATACCAACGCCCTGCCAGGGTTTGTCACGAACGTAGCTGTCGGCGTTGCCCACGACGTCTCGTGCATGTTGGGTCAGTGAGGTGGAACCGCTAAAGCGCGCTCTGGCATCTCTCAGCACGCCTTCTGCATTTTGACGAACTTTTTCCAGCTCTTCTTTGGTTTTATCACCGGAAGAGCGCAGGACATCATCGAGAGTATCTGCCAGCAGATTTACATCTTGATCGATATTTCGTTCAACTTTCTCTGATTTCTTGAACATTATGCTCTCCGTTTTACTTAGTAGACATTAAGCATAGTATAACTTTGGCTAATAAAAGCCGCTTACAGAAGAATCCTAAGAGCTATATCAACAGCCGGCGGCAATAAAATCCCCGCTGGCACTAATAGGAATGACTGAGCTGAACAGTACCAAACCAAACAGTATTAATATAAATCCGCCTATTACCGTGGCAATTCGTGACGCATGAATCAGTTTCCCCGCCAGTAACTGACCGTGGCTAGAGATAAATTTTTCGCGGGCATGATAAACCAGCGTTGCGACGATCATTATTGATAGTGATGTGCCCAGCGCCATGCTCATTGCGGCAATAACACCCCAGGTAAACATGCCTACTGCATTCGCAAAAACTAAAATCAGGATGGCACCGCTACAGGGGCGAATGCCAATTGAGGCGATGACCCAAAGGTAATTTTTCCAATCTCCATTCAGTTCTTCTGCTAGTGGCATATGCTTATGGCCGCAGCCGCAGCCGACTTGCTGATGGGAAGAGGAGGACGCTATAGGCAATTTACTGATGCCTATAGCGGGAAGAGGAATTATTTGGTGAATGGCGAGGCGCTTTTCTTTCTTATAAAGGCGGAATAGGCTAATGCCTGAAGCTCGTAGCATTAAGACTACGCCGAACAACATAATAAAGACCGCACTGCCTTTCTCGACAAAATAGCGGCTGAGGCTCAAATCTCCCATTGAGAGATTAAAAAAGACTGCCAGAATCAGCACGAACAAAATAGCAACAACGCCTTGCATCATACTACCGAGGAAAGTGATTAAGCGGCTGGTGTTGGCTTTTTCGCGATTGGTAGACAAATAGGTCGTAATAACAAACTTGCCATGCCCAGGCCCGACGGCGTGTAAAAAACCGTAGGTAAAGCTAAACAGAACCAGCATCAGCCCGGCTCCGTTCTGATTATTTTGTTGCTGAAGCAGATACATCACTAGATAACGATGCATATATATCTGTAGGTTAATGCAATATTGAACAAAATCAGACCAATGCCAGATAAGGGTGGCTAATAGAGCTGTCATTAGCAGAGCGGTCAGCATAGCGCCGGCGACTGAGGTTCGCGTAAGTTTAATGTTCGCAATCATGATGGGGTGATCCCTGTTATTGATATCAACAGGTGGTAAATCCTGTTTTTCCCTTGCTCCGCCGCATTTTACCCAGAGGATACAGTGAGACGAGCTGCACTGAATTATTATTACTACATATAAGTTATGGCGGATAAATATTGTCGACGAATTTTGCTTTTGTAAAAGAATATATCGTCTGTTAGATGCTCGATGAAGCGTGAAAATCAGCATTAGTGCCAGGTTGTACATTTGGTTACTTAACGAAACCAATGACTCACGGAAAGGAAAAATAGCTTCCTCTATGATTCTTTCAACGGCCCGACAGGGCTTAGCGAAACAAACTCTGAGGAATTACAAATGAAAAAAGTATTAGCGCTGATCGTTGCTGCAACTATGGGTATGTCTTCTGTTGCTTTCGCTGCTGAAACAGCTGCTGCACCAGCGCCTGTTGCTACTGGTACCACCGCTGCGGCTCCTGCGGCAGAGAAAGCGGCTCCGGCCAAGGCAACCAGCCACAAAAAACATCAAGCGACCAAGAAAACCACTGAACAAAAAGCACAGGCCGCTAAAAAACATGAGAAAAAAGCACCGGCTCAGAAAGCGCAGGCTGCTAAAAAACACGAGAAAAAAGCACCGGCTCAGAAAGCACAGGCTGCTAAAAAACACGAGAAAAAAGCACCGGCTCAGAAAGCGCAGGCTGCTAAAAAACACGTAAAAAAAGCTCCGGCTCAGAAAGCACAAGCCGCGAAAAAACACCACAAATCAGCTAAGAAAGCCGCCGTTGCTCCAGCAGCAACTCCAGCAGCATAAGCACTTCTGATTACAGTTGTCTCCAGGTTTGCCAAACCTCAACACCCGGTTCTTCCGGGTGTTTTTCGTTTCTATCCGCTGGGAATGATTCAAATACCGAATAGGTTACCTGCTTTCCTTTGAGATCGTTACCGTCCGAATTTTCATCTCCCGCGGATATTATCCCGCCAAAGTCTCGTGTAAATGCCGCCACAGCAGTTTGCCGTCCGTTGTTTTATCGAAAATCGCCGTTGATAAACGACGATGTATCGGTTGATGAGGCATTTTTTGCTGTTCCAGATAACTGACCACTGCGCCTTGCGAGTTTTCCTGAATCAGTGTCATTTCGGAAAGACGAATAGTTAACCCCGGCTTAGCCGCAGACTGTGCCCGAAAAAAGTGGCATAGAGCGGAATAATCCAACGAGTGACCGGTCAGGGTGATCATGGTGTACTGGGGTGAAAAGTCCCCGAGTAAATGCTCACAAACCTCCGGGCAAGTATCGCTACCGCTAAACCACTGTTCGATAAGCTGGTGGGTGCTGCTGATGAGACCAAAATAGGGGTTGGCGTTATTCATATTGATTCCTGTTTGATGAAGGCTTAACGATTGCGTAAATCACGTAAAATAGACGTATTAGTCATACGGCTGGATAGCCATAGGGGTAATAAAGCCGATGTTGCCGCGAGTAAAAAACACCAGTGAAAAGCCTGCGTTGCTGGCTGGCGTAGCGCGGGGTTATCCAGTGCGCCAACGCCTTTTAGCGCCAACATTAAATTGAGTAGCAGGCTAAGTAAGGAAACGCCAAAGCCGAAGCCCATTTGTCGATTGATGTTCCAAAGTGCGCTGGCATCGGCCAAATGACGTGTTTCTGTATGCAAAAAAGCGGTGCTTTGTGCGGTACAGCTGCACAAGCTGCCGCCAAACCCCATACAGGCAAAGGCGATGAACATCGATGGCAGTTGTTCCGCCTGAACGATGTTGGTTAGTAGTAACATACCAATCCCTTGTGTCAGACAACCGCAGATAAACAGTGGTCTTGGCCCGATTCGGTTAAAGATTTTTCCCGTTAAAGTAATGGCAATAAAAGCCGCAATGGACCAGGGAATCATCAGTAATCCAACCTGTGAGGCACTCATCCCCAATATATTTTGTAGGTACAGCATGGTAATCATGCTAACGCCGATGAAAATACCGGGAATAAACAGATAAACCAGCATTGAGATACGCATCAGCGGCTCTTTAATCAAACTCAAATTAAGAATTGGCTGAGAATGAGCCACACTGTGACGAATAAACCCCCTCAACATGATAAGGCCTAAAACCACTAACAGAGCGCCAGAAATTCCGTGTTCTGGTTCACTCAAACGGCTTAATCCCAGTAGTAATAGAATTAATACCGCCGAACCTGAACATAAACCTGCGATATCCAACGGCGATTGTTCGGTTTTCCTTTCCTCTGGTTTTAACCAGATAATGGAGAGAGTGAGTGCTAACAGCGCAAGGGGCAGATTAAGATAAAATATCCAACGCCAGCCTAAGGCATCGACAATCAAGCCGCCAACCGCCGGTGATAGCGCCGGAGCTAACAGGCCAACCAACATAATGACGGAAGAGAGACCGGCTCGTTCATCGGGACGATAATATTGATAAGTTAACGTCTGACCTATCGGAATTAATAAGCCTCCGCCAAATCCTTGTAATACTCGCCATACGATCAATAACTCGATAGAACCTGCGGTTCCGGCTGCGGCGGTAGCAAGTAAAAATAACAGTAAAGAAAGTAGGAAGGTACGCCGTGCACCTACCGTTTTGGTCAGCCAGGCGCTCAAGGGAATAACCAGAGTCAGCCCCAGAATATAGCCCGTGCTTACCCAGGCTAATTGACTGATACTGGCGTGCAAACTGCGGGCGATATCCGGATAAGCCACATTGGCGATAAACATGTTAATCAGATCAACAAAAAATCCGAGTAAATAGACGATTGCAACTTTAGTACGGTATGCCATTGGAGCCTCCGATTGAAGGCGGGGAGTGTATCTCCGAGGCTATGGCTGATAAATCCGCACAATGCGATTACACTGGTAAAAATTTTTTGACAATCTGGGCGGCAATGCATGGTCAGTTTGCATCGATTGGGTACTTTTGTTGCGGTAGTGAATGCGGGGTCATTCACTGCGGCGGCAGATATTTTAGGGCAGACGCGTGCGGTGGTGAGCTTCAATATCAAGCAATTAGAAGCTGAGCTTGGCGTTGCTTTACTGATTCGGACGACGCGTCGCCTGGCGGTGACGGAGGTAGGCGAACGTTTTTATCAGCATTGCCAGCGTTTGTTACAAGATGCTGAATTTGCAGTAGAAGATGCCCGACGCGGCCACGGTACTCTCAGCGGAACTTTACGTATTACTACTACGCCGGAATACGGTATTCGTACTTTGGTTCCTATTATGGCGGCCTTTATGCGCCAGCATCCGCATTTGACCATCCAGCATGCTTGTTCTTCGCAGCATGCCAATCTGATCTCTGAACGTTTTGATGTGGCTATTCGCCTTGGACAACTGGTTGATTCCAGCTATCGAGCCGCATTGATCGAAACATTCCCTATATTACCTGTGGCTTCACCGATGTATTTACGTAGTCACAAAATAAGTTGTTTAGAGGATTTGCGGCAGGCGCAGTGGGTTGCCCATAGCCGTCTTGCCACGCCGTTGACGTGGCAGGTACAAGGGCCGGATAACGGCTGGCAACTGTTGGATGTTACCGAGCAGCCTAAAGTTTTGGCCGATACCTCGGCTTCACTACAGGTATTTGCCCGAAAAGGTGCGGGCATCGCGTTGTTACCGGAATGGCTGGTGGCGGAGGATTTAGTCAGCGGGCTGTTGCAGCAGGTATTGCCTCAGTATCGTTTTCCGGAGCAGGGGGTTTATGCCCTGTATCCTAATACTCAGCATGTATCGGAAAAAGTCAGGGCATTTATCGATTTTCTTCGCCTTAGCGTGAAAATGAAGTCAGCTTAAAAGCCAAAAGTTTTACCAAGCATGAAACGTAGATCGCCACACAGTCATTGCCTTTGGCGCAGCAAAACCACTCTCCATGTAGACTATTCTGAAATAACCTGTTTGAGACAATAAATAGGTTATTTCCCTTATTTATTGCGGTAAGGTCGCTCCAATTGCTGTCGGAAGGAGGGATAATAAATGTATTTAAGACCAGATGAAGTGGCGAAAGTCCTGGAAAACTCTGGGTTTGAGCGAGATTATGTGGTCGAACAGGCCTATGGCTATCGAAAGGGCATTCACTATGTGTATGTTAATCGGGAAGCGCGCATGGGGAGAACTGCACTGGTTATCCATCCTGCGCTGAAAGATAGAAGTCTGCTGTTTGCCACGCCTACCGCTCCCATTCGTATCAGTGATAAGTACCATGAGTTTCCGCTCTATCTGGCGGGAGAGGCCGAAGAGCGTTATGGTATTTCTCACGGTTTCAGTTCGCGGGAATTACTGCAACGCTACCTGCATAGCATGTTCCAATAGCTTTATACTTCAATGACTTTTTTGCCCTAATCGGCAGAAATAGCCTCAAGCAAAAATCTGGCGCGCCGTATCCATCCAATCAATGCAATACGGCGTCTGATTCCTGGTTGAAATTCATATTGTAGGTGCGCCTGAATTGAGCCAGTTCGAAGGCGTCTATATCCAATTCAGCAAAATAGAACAAAGCGGCTTCTGTATGCTCTGAAGTTAGCGTTGGCGGAATATGCGCCCGCAGCAACGTATTGCGCCATTGCGCCACGTTTTCATCGGAAGCGTCTTTGATAAAAGTTTGATAAATAAAAATAAGATAGGCAGCTTTTCGCACATCCTCAGCATAACCATTGCTGATGGATCGGATAAACATTTGCGTTTGACGGTTTCCCATTTCTTGCAGCATCGATTCGATATAAATCGGTTTTATCTTCAACAAAGTAGCTAAAGTATCTACGGTTTTTCGTGTATCAGACGTTAAGACTCGGTAACCCACAATAAAAACTACAATGAGTACAGCAATGATTATCCATGTCATTATTATATCTTTCATCAACTTAGAATAATTAATCGAGTAGCATTCTCGTCGCAAATCTGACCTTTTGGCAAAGCTTAGCGATGTTCGCCGCCAAAATTTCCTTGAGATTGCTGCACAGAGTTCAAATGACGGTTAAAAGAAGCGGCGTCTTTGGCTAATGCATCGAGATGTGCGCCTAACATTTTGATTTGCTTTACTAGCTGATGTTGTTCCGGCAACGAATTAGCCTGGCTCAACTTTTTCAGCAGTAAATCATTTTGTGTTTTTAGGATTGCTTCACGGGCTTTTGACTGTTCCAAGGCGTGTTGCAACGCTTCATAGCTTTCCTGCCATACCTGATGCTGTTTCTCGAACGTTGACTGCAACTCATTCATTGCACTAAGAAACTTCACTTCCAGCTCGCGCATTGTCATTGTTTCTCCCTTGGCATATCCCGATTATCATTGGCAGTATAACTAAATCTCCCCTTAACCTCATCCGCTAGAATTTATCTCACCTTGCACTTAGCTGAATGGGTTACTCGAAACCAGCGAGTATAGATATTTATCATAAATCGGTGCTTTGGATGTGGTTTACTTTTTACCCATGGGTTATGCCTTTGGGAAATAAGTCTTGCTATAAAAAGGCTGCCGTGCGTTAATAAGCACATCGGTTTGTAACACAGACCTATTTATGTAAGCCATTTAAGTAAAGCAGTTCCTAGTTAAAGCGATATTTTTAGACATCACTTCTCCGACGAATTTCCTTCTTTAGTGCCCCCATAAGTAATTACTGATAAGCAGACCTCTTTGCCATATGTTGGCTCAAAAAATAATGAAGGAAATACCCCTATGTCTACTAAAATGACTGGTTTAGTTAAATGGTTTGATGCTGGTAAAGGTTTTGGTTTTATTTCTCCTGCTGACGGCAGCAAAGATGTATTCGTACATTTTTCTGCAATCCAGAGCAGCGATTATAAAACTTTGGACGAAGGCCAGAACGTTGAGTTCAGCATCGAACAAGGCCAAAAAGGCCCTTCAGCGGTTAACGTTGTTGCGCTGTAAGTAAACCCAGCTTAGGCTGCGTTTATAGTTGGGAAATTGCGATAGCGATGATGGCCATGCCGGAGCAGACAATTTAGTTCTCGATGAGAATACCAACACCTTGAGACCTCGCTACGGCGGGGTTTTTTGTTTTATGGATATTAGTGATTACGTGTTACCCCGCCATATTTATCCTTTTCTGAATTCTTAGTGAAAAAACTCGATCTATATTGTGATTAGGATAAATGCATACTCAGTTATCTTTTTTATATTCAGACATTAGCCACGTTCGAAAAAGTAGAATATATTCGAAAGCGATTGTTTAATCGCCAGCGGGCTGCTTGGTATAAGTACAGTCTACGCACCTGCGGGTGCACGATTTTTACGTTATGGATATATCAATATTTTCACTGTGTAAGGGAGTAGGGCGTGAACTGGAATGAAATAGCAATATCAGCGGTAATAGGCGCTGTATTGGCAGGCGTGGCTTCGCTGTTAAAGAAAAATGGAAAGATAGGTAAGTTTTCTGGAGTTATGTTGGTTATCATCCCTATTATAATTGGTAATTTTTTTTATTATAAGTATATTAACCAGAATATCGATCGTGCTGAAGTGGAATATTCTCTAGGGAAATTTGCTGTTTACCAAACAATAAAGCAGCAAGACCCTACGCTATATACTAATCTGGTTAACCGTCTGGTTGCCTTAAAATCTGGCGGTAGCTCAGAACAAGACATTATTGATGAAATTAAGCAATCGGTCGCCTTGCTGACGGTAAGTAAAATTCAAAGCGCTCCGGATAAGAATGTTGTTGAATATATGAACATTATTCTGGATGAGCTTCATTTTTATCAGGAAAATGACAAAACTCATCAGCTTTGCTACAAAGCGCTTTATCCACAGGTTGAAGGCGGCGTTAATACGGTAAAAGAATTACCCGCCACTTTAGTACAACGCGATCTGGAAGCGTTGAACAACCTGTTTACAGCATCAACCGGAAAGCCAATAAAACCAGAGAATGAGCAATATAAAAGCCAACTGGAAGCCATTGTGCAGAAATTGCATCAGAAATATGGTGATGATTTACTGATGCTGAGTAATCCGACCGCTGCCAATGTGGACCGTAAAAAGGTCTGCGATATGGCTGTTGAGCTATACGGCAATGTATTGCGATTGCCACAAAAAGAAGCTGGAACTATCATCAGAACGATGCTGGCAGGCGAATAGAACCGAGACAGTGAAACAGCCAATTGCTTTACAGACAGGTAACAAGCCATTGGCTGGGAATATCATTTTACGGGGTAGTTGACGAAAATTAATCGTGATATTTTTTAATTAAATAATTACGGTTAATCATAAAGTTAGAATGTTAATTATCACGTTATCTGATAAAGACTCCCCATACTGATTGAGATACAGATAATCTTAATCAGTATGGGGCTATATACCTCAATTTTTGATGTGAAACATACCTAATATCCATTTGATAATTTCTAATATTGATTTGTTAATTGTGAGATTATTCTGAATGCAAATCAATCATTTCAAGACAGATGTCTAATGTATTGCTTCTTGCCTAATGGCTAATAAAAGACATAAAACTATACCTTAATCCAAATTTATCGGTTTTACTGCTGATTAATTATTGAACTTATATCCGCTGAGTTAGTGTCACTATTTTTTAATAATTAAAATAATCACAATAAGACGTAACATTAATGTTATATTAATCTGGAAAAGTTGAAGTTTGACTGATTCCGTACTAATGCTGTGTATATTTTTTGTTATCTAAAATCATAGTGAGCAAAAATAGTTATTCATTTTGTCATTAGTGGAATTTAGCTTCACCACCAGGTCACAGACTTAAATTTTCACCTGCATAGATTAAAAAACAAACAAATAGAGATGTAATTCAATGAGAAAACTACTCGTCATAATTTTCTGTTTGAACTTGTTTGCCGTAACCAAACAAGCCGCAGCAGAAGATGGAAAAACCGTAGATGTTGTATTAATCGGCGGCGGTATCATGAGTGCAACGCTAGGCACCTATATTCAAGAGCTTGAGCCAACATGGTCAATCGATATGTTCGAGCGTTTGGATAGCGTAGCCAGCGAAAGCTCAAATGGCTGGAATAACGCCGGTACTGGCCACTCTGCATTAGCTGAAATGAACTACACGCCAGAAAAAGACGATGGTTCTATTGAAACAGCGAAAGCTATTGAGATTAATGAAGCTTTCCAGATTTCTCGTCAGTTCTGGGCCTATCAGGTAAAAAATAACGTCCTGCACGATCCCCGTTCATTTATTAATAGCGTTCCGCATATGAGTTTTGTATGGGGTGACGATAACGTTAATTTCCTACGCAAACGCCACGCAGCCTTACAGCAAAGTACGTTATTCCACGGTATGGAATATTCTGAAGATGCTGAGCAAATTAAAAAATGGATACCTTTGGTAATGGAAGGGCGCGATCCTAAACAAAAGATCGCCGCTACCCGGATGCCAATTGGTACCGATGTAAACTTTGGTGAGATTACTCATCAGTTAGTTGATGCATTGTCGAAAAGCGATAATTTCTCCCTAAGTCTGGGTCATGAAGTTCGTGATATTAAACGTAATGCGGATAAGACCTGGAGTGTTACCGTTGCCGATCTAAAAAATGATGGCAAAGAACGTACGGTGAAGGCCAAATTCGTCTTTATTGGTGCCGGTGGCGCATCATTGCCATTACTGCAAAAGTCAGAAATTCCGGAAGCAGATAATTACGGCGGTTTCCCGGTGGGCGGCGAATTCCTGGTTACCGATAATCCGGAAATTGTGCAGCGTCATTTAGCCAAGGTATACGGCAAAGCGGCTGTTGGTTCGCCTCCAATGTCTGTCCCGCATTTAGATACCCGTATGCTGGATGGTAAACGCGTGCTGCTGTTTGGACCCTTTGCTACTTTCTCCAGTAAATTCCTGAAAAATGGTTCTCTGTGGGATTTATTCGGTACTATGACCTTCTCTAATATCATGCCGATGACCCATGTAGGCATAGATAATTTCGACCTGGTTAAATACTTAATCAGCCAGGTAATGCTAAGTGATGAAGATCGTTTTGAAGCGCTGAAAGAATATTTCCCGGAAGCGAAGCAAGAAGATTGGAAACTGTGGATTGCCGGTCAACGCGTACAAATCATCAAAAAAGATGAAGAGAAAGGCGGCGTTCTGCGTCTGGGTACTGAAGTGGTCACCTCTCAGGATGGGACTATTGCCGCATTGCTGGGCGCATCACCGGGGGCTTCAACCGCTGCGCCAATTATGTTGCACCTGCTTGAAACCACCTTCAAAGATAAAGTGGCTTCTGAAGCGTGGCAGGCTAAATTAAAGCAAATTATTCCATCTTATGGCCAGAAATTGAATGGCAACGTGGAAATGACCAATGAAATTCTGGGCTATACCAGCACCGTATTGCAGTTGGATAATTTAGCGCCGCAGCCAGTGGTTGAAGCTGAAGTTAAAACCGAAATGAAACTGGAACCCGTGGCCGAAGCTGTCCACTGATTGGTTTTAAACGTACCAATGATGCTAGCCGGAGAGCGATCGTTTCTCCGGCTTTTTTATATCAAAAATAGGCTGATTCTTTTCCTTTTCATGCTGATTGAGGCGAGTTTCCCTCAGATATTCTGCGGATTAAATTTACCCAAGGCTACACAAAGCATAAACTGCGGTAAGAAAAAAATTGCATTGTTACGCGGTAAAATAAAATAATACTCACCGGTCATCTATCAATAGAAAGGAATCTTATGTCTGGTATTTTATTTAAAACGCTCTCGGTATTGTCCTTGAGTTTTCTCCCGCTGCAATCATTTGCGGATATTGCGGTAATCAAAAAAAACAATATCAAACCGGGCAATATAGAATATGCCAAGGTGCTGTACTCCGGCGATGTGACGGAAAATAAGACCGTAGAATTCATCTCTGTTCTCGATGAAATCAATGCTAATTACCCAAAACTGAAAAAAATCTATGTCTACATCAATAGTTATGGTGGTGATATGGACAGTGGCTATATGGCTTATGAGGCGATTAAAAGCTCACCGGTCCCGGTTACTACGGTGAATTTATCTATGGTCGGTTCCTCTGCAACCTTATTTTACTGCGCTGGTGCGGAACGTCTATCAATGAAAGGAGCTTCTTTCCTGCTGCACCCTGCCGCCGTGGCTAATGAAAACAGCAACTTCCTCAAGCCTGACGCACTAAAAAATATGCAAGAGGCGGTGAGTATATATAACAATATGTTCGATACGGTTTATAAAGAATGTACCACTTACACCGATGCTGAGCGGAAAAATATTCTTTATAGTGAAAATGGCCGCGCTTTGATCAATTCGGGCACCGCGATAGATAAAAAGATAGCTAACGGGCTTGCCAACGGATTTTCTGATGTTCAGATATCTTATTACATTACTGAAAAACCCAATCAGTAATAGTGCTTAAGGCTTCAATGATAAAAGAGAGCGCTATAGCTCTCTTTTATTTCCCTGCCGGGGTAGATTTGTCGCGAGAGTATTAGGGAAACGACCTCGATTTCAGCGTTGTATTATTTGGCTAATTCTCGTTGATAGCGTGGTACAGCATTCCCGACGCAATTTATAAACATAAAACCCGCCAATATCTGCACCAATGATATCCTCTAAGTATTGACTACTATATTCCAGCGCAGCCCCTGAACTCAGGCATAAATATCTTTCTCACTGCCAGTACTGGGGCGTTCCCCTGCCGAAGACCGTTTCTTAAATGCACTCTTAATGCATCCTCTTCGTTATAAAAAGAAGTGGCTACAGCCTGATAAGATAATAAGAGAACCAATCCCAATAATATATTTATTTTCTGAGATTTTCCCTCTGGAATATTATCCAAATATATAGGGTTTCTGCGTTCGGAATTTCTGGCCACTCCTTATTATCAGAGTGGCCTTTTGGCTTTAAAGGGCGTTTTTAACTAAAGAACCTGCGCCGATTTCTGCAATATTTCTCGCTCCGGTGAGCGTCATCGCTACGCGCATTTCTTTATCGAATAGCTCCAGCAAATTAGCGACACCGGCTTCACCGGCGGCAGCCAAAGCATAAACAAAAGCGCGGCCCAGCATCACGCTGTCAGCTCCCAGCGCAATCATTCGAACCACGTCCAGACCGCTGCGAATTCCCGAATCTGCGAATATTTTCAGATCGCCTTTTACCGCGTCAGCAATGGCTGGCAGAGCATGGGCGGTAGAAAGTACGCCGTCCAAC
Source organism: Yersinia sp. J1 (assembly GCF_050586585.1). Lineage (NCBI taxonomy): Bacteria > Pseudomonadati > Pseudomonadota > Gammaproteobacteria > Enterobacterales > Yersiniaceae > Yersinia > Yersinia sp. J1. The sequence continues at coordinate 20,768 of NZ_JBOBDP010000017.1, read as the reverse complement.
TGGCGGCCACCATGGTTGGAAACCACGATACCATCGGCACCAAATCGAACCGCGTCTTTGGCATCCTCTGCATCGAGAATACCTTTAATAATCATAGGGCCTTGCCAGAATTCTCGAATCCACTCCAGATCTTTCCATGAAATTGAAGGATCGAAATTAGTCCCAATCCAGCCGATATAATCTTCCAGATTGGTCGGCGTACCGCGATAGGCCGATACGTTGCCCAAATCGTGCGGTTTGCCGCATATTCCGACGTCCCATGCCCATTGCGGATGAGTCATGGCCTGCAAAATACGGCGGGCTGCCGCATTTGGGCCGCTCATGCCGGAATGAGCATCGCGGTACCGCGAGCCAGGAACCGGCATATCTACGGTAAATACTAGCGTTTTCACTCCGGCAGCTTTGGCTCGTTCAAGCGCATTCCGCATAAAACCACGGTCTTTTAAGACGTAAAGCTGGAACCACATAGGCCGATCTATAGCCGGTGCCACTTCTTCTATCGGGCAAACCGAAACGGTGGATAGGGTAAATGGGATCCCTTTTTTAGCCGCCGCTCGTGCCGCCTGCACTTCGCCACGGCGTGCATACATGCCGGTTAAACCAACCGGTGCCAAAACAACCGGCATTGACAAAGTTTCATCGAATAATCTGGTTTCCAGACTCAGCTCGGACATGTTTTTTAACACGCGCTGCCGCAGTGCAATACCGGCTAAATCTTCGGTATTACGCCTTAACGTATGCTCCGCGTTGGCTCCACCGTCAATATAGTGGAACAGAAAAGGCGGAAGTTTAGCCTGTGCTGCGGCCCGGTAATCGGTTGAAGCGGAGATAATCATGATCTGTACCTTAGTTTGAAACGTTAACTTAATTTTTACTCTCAGGGAGCCAGAATCACTGCCATTCCTGCGGCTATCGCACCGTAAACCAGCATGGGCAGAAGCGTTTTTTTGATGATTTTCCCCTCGGCGTTACTGAGGCCTAAAATCGAACAAACGGCGATAATATTGTTCAGGCACACCATATTACCCATGGCTCCACCTACGGATTGTAGTGCCAGGGTTAGATTGACATTCAGCCCGCTGCTCAGCGCTATGGATTGCTGAATCCCGCCGAAAGTCAGGTTAGACACGGTGTTCGAACCGGAGAAAAACGAACCTAACGCCCCAAGGAATGAAGAGAACATGAGCCAACTCTCGCCGGTAATAGCTGCTAACTCTTTACCAATTAAAATGACGGGAGCGTTGTCACCGCCCAGCATCATCATATTGACCATTACCAGCGCACCGAACAGGGCAATAAACGGTTTGGATATCCGTGATGCGGTTTCGCTAAACATATGTTTAACCTGTGTGCCGCTCAGCCTAAATAGCGGAATACACAGCAGAACCACTAACAGGAAAGGTATCAGCGCCGGGACATACAGGGTTTTGTAACCCGCAGCTGCAGAGGTTCCCAGCACTTGTTGTAAGTTGATAATCAATGCCTTACTGATGCTTAGCTCACCTAGCCAGCCTAAGCTGCCTTGCCATAGCGTAGCCGTATTATTGAGTAACGCTTTTAGCCCTAGCTGATGAATGCGGGTGACAATCAAAATGGCAATGAGTAGCAAGGTCGGTGTCATGGCTTTGATCACCTGCAAGAAAGGAACTGCCGTTGCCGTATCTTTTCTATCCGTTCGGGTTAGCCCGATTCCCATACGTGCCAACAATACTGAAAGCGCTAGACCAATAGCTCCGCCTATCAATGCGGGGAATTCATAGTTAACTTGCGCTAGCAGTAGGTAGGGAAGAGTGCAGCTCAATACGCTGAGATAGATGAAAATCAGGTTGCCGCGAATTTGCTGCCAAGAAACGATAAAACGTAATGCCAGCAATGGGATGACAAAAGCGGCGACAAAATGAATCAGTGCGGTTTGACGGCCGATTTCCAGCAGGCTTTCATCGGAAAGACCGAGGTTAGCGAAGCCGAACCAGGTAGGCGTGCCGACGGCACCGAATGATACCGGCACCGAGTTCATAATCAGCGTCAATAAGGCTACGCGTAGAGGGTTGAATCCCAGCCCAACCAGTATTGGTGCCGCGATGGCAGCCGGTGTGCCAAATCCGCTGGCACCTTCAATCATGAATGCAAATGCCCAGCCGATAATCATCAGCTGAGCAACTGGGTTAGGGCTGATATTTTCCAGCCAGTTACGTACCACGTTTTCTGCGCCGCTAACCTGCATCAGCTTATTCAACAAAATTGCGCCAGCAATAATGGTGATAGGGGTAAATACGGAAACTAGCGCGGTAATAATATTGGCGTGCAGCAACAGCGGCGCGCTGTTGAACCAGAATAATTGCACGCAATAAACCACGACGGCGGTCAGTGGCAGAGCGATATAGGATGGGATTCCGTTACGCCTGGTCATCATCCAAATCAACAGAACGATTGGAGAAATACTAAAAAAAAGGGACATATCATCCTCAGGGTTATTATTTTTTTAGATGGATAGAGATGTAGCCAAAAGGTTAATTAGCTAAACATTATTATTCTAATCGCAACCTTTGCAGATGTACTACGCTGCATTTTCGCAACAATTAATTAGTGTGAAATTTAGGCATAATTCAACAATCCATTCAGGAAATTTATTTTCAAATAACTTTTAATAATCAGATTGTTAGATTGTTTGTTTTGTGTGAGGAATGTGTTGGTTCACATTAATTAGGCAGGATTAGGCCATAGACTATATCCAAAAATGGCCTAATCATCGGGGGGAATCTAGCGGGAAAATGGGGTAATCAGATGATATTTTCAAAAATAGTGGCTGATATTCTTATAGGAAGTAATGATATGCTCGATGAGCAGGCGGGTTTTCAACGGTAAATTACGGGTATAAGGATAAACTGCATAAACGCCCAAAACTTTACCGCAGTGGCCAGCCAGAATTTCGATCAATTTTCCGTCCTGAATATCTTCATACACCATACAACGCGGCACCATAGCAATGCCGTGACCACTGATAACGGCTTTTCGAATGGCTCTGGCATTATTTACTGACAGATTTCCATTCACCTGCATTTCATAGATTTCGCTGCTACCGGGTTGTTTCATTAACCAGTTGGCTGTACCACTTTCCTGATAGGTGTAAGTCAGACAATTATGATTAAGCAATTCCTTCGCCGAACGAGGTTCTGGATGCAGCTCCAAATAACCGGGTGAACAGACAATGACCCAGCGAGAATCGAGAATAGGACGCGCAATCAGGCTGGAGTCAGGCATGGTGCCGGTGCGAATAGCCAGATCGATACCTTCGTTGACCAGATCGACAAAGCGGTTTTCCAGCCGCATTTCAATTTTCAAATTAGGATGTTGGCTACAAAACTCGGCCACGCATTCGCTCAGCAGTAATTCTCCAGAAATAGTGGGTACTGACATACGAATAACGCCAGCTAACTCATCACTTTTTTCACTGACCGCATACAAAGCATCCTGAATTTTGGTGCTGATTTCGCGTGCATGGCGATACAACACCTGACCATTTTCGGTAAGTCGCAGGCTGCGCGTGGTGCGATAAAGCAGGCGGGCACCTAAAGATTTCTCCAGACGGCCGATACGTTTACTGACCACGGAACTGGTGATACCGGCGGCTTCGGCTGCTTTACTAAACGAACCGCAATCGACAATTAATACAAAAAGAATCAGATCGTTGGCATATTCGTGAGTGGGTAACATAGCGTCCTATTCTTCTTTGGCTCCACTGATTGACACAGTGTAAGACCTCTTGGTCAGGAAGCAATATGCATTGGTTATTTGGTTGAGGTGATAGGTAAAGCCTGTGGTGTTCAATATCTGTATGATTTTATTAAACCAGGTGTGTAAGAAAAATAATGGTAATAATCTTTTAAATTACATTCAACAAACTTAGGCTGGTCATAGTAATTACATTGCTATTTTTTATTTCTTAACCGAAAGCATATAAGCCATAATTTAACTTTACTCGCTTTAAATATCATATTAACTTACTCCACCTATGATGTTAATCATTAGGATAATTTCCATGTGAGAATTAAAAAATCATATCTGTAATGAGCATTTCCATCTTCAAGCAGTTTTCTCGTGAGAAAACAAGCATATCTCTGGTTGAGTTCTTGGTTATATCCTTTGTAATAACAGGAGTGAGGCTGTATTTTTTTTTCGTGTTATCGGAAAATAATAAAGCATCGAGAAAATTTTTATGTTGGATTTCTTTCACAATCAGATCTTTATTGATGTCATCATGTTTTAATCCAGTCGTCTTTTTCATATCATGAATAAAGGTTCTAGCACTGTCATCAGCAACATTAATTGTCTGGCGGCCTGAAGCCGTAATTCCAGATAGCTGTAACCCCCCCCAAGGGCCAAATTTAGCGATATAGGTAATCTTCTTGTTCAATCTGGCCAGTCTGGCGGTGGGATCATCGGCTGGTCGATATTTTTATACCTTATTGATTTATGGCTTATATAGAATAGAACCGCATGACCTCCGACAAATCGGGATAATTGAGACCTATCACTAATATTATCTGATGGCGAACACCGCGTAGCGAACAGAGAGGAGGGGACTAAATTCTGTTTTTGGCGAAAATAAGCGTCAAATGATACTTTTTTCGCCGGGTTTTGGGTTGTCTGAATTGTATTAAAACTGCCGTCACAGCCGTGACTATCGCCGGACAGTGGAATAAAAACGTTCCCGCTGCCTAAACATCGAGTGATCTACTGTCTGTATTATTCAATTCTGACTCGGAAATAATATATTGGATTAGCTGATGTAAATTAGTTATTTTCTGAGATGTCAATAATTCGGGTTTTAACTCAATATTATAATCTTTTTGTATATTGAATTGAAACTCTACAAAATCGAGGCTATCAAAGCCAAGTTGCCTGAAATCAGCATTCGGAGTAATTTGATCTTCCTCCAGATCTTTCATGGTAAGAATCCAATCTTTCATCGTTTCAAAAACCTGATTTTCATTAAACATAGCTTGTCCTTTTAATGGTTTATAATTTAAGTGTTATTATTTAGACTGAATTTGAATTCCTATATCTGACTGCATAACAAATTGTCCATTGATAATGACTTTAAGTTGAAATAAAGAAGAAATAATATTTTGAGAAGAGCTAATCATAATCGGTTGACATAATCTAAATCGAATGCTGAGAGAGGAATCCAGGCCTGATATTTTCACTTTAAAGAAGTCGGGTGCAACCAAAACCCTATGGGTGGTTTGTAATACTCTCAGTTCAGCGAATAGATCGCTTTGCTGCTTTATTTGTGGGTTATTAAGTAAATGGCAAATGTTAACAAACAGAAATTCACTCTGCGAAAAACGAGTGAAAACAAGAGAGTCCATAAAAAGCCACGCAGAGTCGAAATAGGGGTATGTGGTTTCGAATAATGCTTTTTTCTCCTCATATAGCGAGTGTTCAATGAGAACATCTTCTGGGGAATATTCTGTGATTTTCTCCATGGGATGCGTTTTATACCGGCTGCCCGTAATAGCTTCACAAGATCTATCTTCAGAGAATAAGAGAAAGTAATCACGCTGATTTTTCTTTTTTATTGCCAATTCATAATGAAGTTTTTGTAATACCGGTGAACGGAATAAAGTTTTTATCGCAACCCAATCTTGGTTCGGTTGTATATCATCTAGACTTAAACGATGTTGGATATGCATTAAAGCTAACATTCCATGGGCGACAATATTCGCAGAACCCATTGCCTGAGCGTGAGATAAGCTAAAGTGAATAGGATTATAGTCACCTGAATAATCGGCCCAGTCTGCAATAGCTTGTTCATCGAAGTAGAGCTTCATATCAACGGAACCTCTCAATGACTAGCACGGCATTGGCCCCGCCAAAACCGAAACTTAGGTTTAGTGTTGTATCCACGGGACTGTTCTTTTTATGCGTCAGCGGTAAGTAATTCAGATCGCATAAGGGATCGGGCTCGATTAAATTGACTGTGGCTGGCAATATCTCGGTTTCAATCGCTTTCAGGCAGATAATTGACTCAAAGCTACCTGCGGCTGAAATCAAATGGCCTGAGTAACCTTTCGTACTGGAAATAGGGATATCGTAAGCGGCCTGTTTAAATACGGCTTTAATCGTATTGGATTCATTGAGGTCATTTAGCTGTGTTGAGGTTCCGTGGGCATTAATATAGTTAATCTCGGTTGGCGATCGACCAGCTTGCTGTAATGCAAATAACATTGAATCAATTCGTGCTTGCATGTCTGTAGCCGGGGAGGTGTAATCCGTGGCATCGGAAAAATTGCCGTAACCCGTAATTTCGCCGAGAATTTTAGCCCCACGGTTTTGAGCATGTTCCAATTCTTCCAGGCAAAGCACTGCTGCCCCTTCGGCCAGTACAAAACCCGAACGACGACGATCAAATGGGCAGCAGGCACGACGAATATCGCTCTGCTCTCTGCTAAGCGCATTCAGTGCATCAATATTCCAAATATTTGTTTCATGACGTAATGTTTCTGAACCGCCAGCGAGCATCATTTGAGCGCGTCCCTGGCGGATTGCTTCATAGGCTTCGCCTATTGCAATAGAACCAGTGGCGCAGGCTGCACTTATCGTATTTTGATAACCCCGCATATTCCACATTAACGTACAGGCCGCGGTGGCAATACTGGGCATTGAGATCAGCGTGCCTAATGGATTACCAAAGCCCGTATCACGATAACTATCGCGTAGAATATATGCTTCATCTAACCCGCCCCAACCGGTGCCAATGATGGCTCCGCATTCGCGAGCCGCGTAGTATTCGGCTATGGCTTCAGGTTGTTTAAACGCCATAAGAATTGCTTCATAGGCTGCAACCAATGCATTTTTGGCAAAAACAGGCAGTGCGCGGGAAATACGTTTAGGAATAAAACCATAGCGTTCATTATATTCAGGTAAAAATGCAAAGAATTTAGCTTTAATTAACGGATTCTTAAATGCGTAGGGTTTATAGCCTAAATTCCCGTTCATAATAGATGACCATACGGTTGCGCTATTTTCCCCCAAAGAAGTTAAAGCCCCATAACCGGTTACCACTACTCTCCTTTTGTTCATGCCAATACCTCTAATTAATATATTAGGCGGAAATGGATATATGCCTTGAAATAATCAAGGCATAAAATAACCACTATCGGTTGCTAATAACCACATCTTGATTATTTATTGTACGAAGGGAGAATTGATGCAGATTACCAAAGTTATCAATAATATCAACAGATACCTGGCCATTAATAATAATGTTCTGGTTGTTCCTATTATTGTAATAGTTAATTGCACGAATATCGCCATGTCCATGACGTAAATTAACTAATGCAGAAGAGTTATCGGATCTTATCTCATTAACACGAAGGCTTGTTCTATTTCTAGCCATCCAGCCGCTGGTATAACGGCCCGAATCGAAGAATATCCTCAAGTTATTACGTAAAGTAGTATTACCAGAATTAAACGCTGTATCCGAATGGACCCTGACTCCTGAAGGTAATGTCCAATAATACACATCGACCTGCGCCCAATGCCCTTTAGAATCACTACGTGAATGGCCAATATCAACATCTCTATTTAGCGCAGAGGCGAGAATTCTTAATGGTGGCACGGGAAGGAGAGAAATAGAGCTCGAAAAAACCATACCATCAGCATTAAAACTAGTCGTAATAACCCGGCGTTGAAGTTGATTATTGGCGTCACGGAACTGGATAGTCACTGCAGCCATAAATATTCTTGTTTCTACCCGTTGATTTGATCGCAAATACCGGAATATACGCGTGGCACCTGCGAAAGGTTCGGGGCCAGATCGTTCGGTATTATTATCGATTTCTCTATCCATCTCTTCGTACGAAAGTCCTCTTATACCTTGCGAATAGCCGTTGGGAGCCTGATCAACATCCCAACCGACTGGCAGGTTGTCCCGATTAATTTCGCGAACGGTGACGCTCCTTTTTTCTTCATCATTGAGATCGACATTATTCCAACCGCTCCCGCTGAATTCCTGTTTTTGAATCGTGATCAAAACTGGCATTTGTTGACGACCGTTAGCATAAAACTGATTACTGCCGGGTAAAGTGATCGTAAACTGACTAATATTCACATTATTCATTTTAAACCCCGATATTAATCTTTGAAAACTGAGAAGCCATAAAATGGCGGTGAGATTTCCTTTATCATGTCGATTTTAACTCTGTCCGTTAATTTTTGGTCGGCATTGAATACTTGATGCTCAATAAAATTACTGAACTGACTATCTGACTCAAAAAAATACTGATTAGCGCTAGGGTAATTTTCAAAATAAACTTTAACTGCTAACTGCAGCATTTTTGCAAACTCTATATTTTCATAATTGAATCTGCTTTTATCTAATACGCAGATCTCAGCGAAGCCTTCTTCCGGGGTGGTTCCTCCAAACCAAATAGAAATAAATCTATGATCTATTTTAGGTATGAAATAATATCCATCCCCATCAGTTGAAAAATTATCATTAAAAAATACTTCTTCTCTGAAGTGTGAAGGATAAACAAATTCAATAATAATTTTATCGCCATTGACCATTATCGGGACGCATTCTCTACCACTAGATAAAGCATGCACCTGTCCATGCCAATTAGAGTTATCGGCTGCTCTGAAAATGGAATTAATAATGTTCTTATCAATAAATCTCATAGATACTCCTGATAATAAATTAAATATAAGCCTATATTATAAAAATACAGGCTGACTGGATAAGCTAATCATGCATAAATAAAAATGATGCCAATAATCAATATGGAGATATAAAAATAGAATATCTAGGTGCTGCATTGTTTTAGCTTGGGAGATAACAAATTAAACTTATATAGAATAAACCTCTTCAATAGCCGAAGCTCGGATTCGGCCTACGTGGTTATCAAATTCAGTATAATATTCATGTGCGCTGGCCAGCGATCCTTGCATAGTATCAATTGCGGGTAAAAACGGATTACTTCGTACTTCGGCATTTAAATTACTCGATGAAGAAGGTGAGGTTGTTGCCAGGTCGTGTGAAGTATTGGCAATATCGAAAATTGTAAGAGGGATAGAAGCGACGCCTGCTACGGTTCCTACGACTCTAGCGAATAATCCTAATGAACTATCGTAATTAGCTAATGCTTTTAAACCTTCGAAAAGTCCCATGCGGGCGGCAACTGAAGTAGATGAAATTCCTGAAAATGTGATGCGTTCGGCACCGCTACCTGTGGAGAAAAGAATGGTAGGCGAACGAGCGGTCTGGTAGGTGCTTCGCACCGTTGCTCCCGCTGAACCTAAGCCAGAAACAAAAGATAGCACGCCAAATGTTAGCGATGCGATGCTTAGGCGTTGTATTGTGTCACTTCGATCCCATCCGGCACGAGCATCGACTTCTTCCATTGCCGCCGCTGCAATTGCCAGGGTGCTGCTGACTATTCCTAATGCGCCGCCAGTCACGCCAAGAACCGTGGCTACGGTTGCCCCTGCTGCCGCAAAGCCGACCAAAGCATAACCAAAAGTCAGAACGGTAAGTGCAGTACCGATGCCAATTAATAGCCAGGTTAGCCATCTCGGCATTTGAATCAGTCCACTGGGATCTCTGAAATTGATGGGATCGCCGTTGCAATAACCGTAACTATTAATACCTGCTGCACTGAATGGACTTAATGGGTCAGGTGAAAGGAAAATCATTAGCTCCGGACTATAAACTCTTCGTCCATTGCCCAAATGATAGAGTTGAGTCATTGGATCCAGCTTTTCGCCATTGAACGCCGGGCGACTCTGCTCTAGCAATGAAATATCCAGATTATCTGAATCAATTATCGCCATGCCGTAAGGGGAATAATGGGTCTGTTTAATATCATTACTCTGCCCGAGAGCCCCTCGAATACTGGCGGCGCTGTCGCTAATATATAATTCAGTGCCTTGAGTACTGGTCGTGCGCGCCAGCACATTTTCTTCCTGCCTGACAAAACGAGACGTGTTATTTCCCTGGCTGGCGCCAATAATTCTATTCTCGCTATAATGGAATGCTACTGTCGTATTAGCGTTGGCGCTTTGTTTTATTTGACGCCCCTCAGCGTCATAGTGATAGCGAGAAATATGACTTTCATTTTTAGTAACATTAATTAAACGCTCTAGTTCATCATAATGATAATTTCTTTTACCATCGCTGAGTAAATTACCGGAAGCATCATAGTTTAGGTGTAGTACTTTTGATGGATTGGTATGGCGTATTTCAGTTAGCTGAGTGGGGTCGCGTCCCTGAAAACTACGGGTAGAAATATCCTCAGTACCATCTGTAAATTGGCTGATAACCTGCGTTATATTATTTAACGCGTCATAGGTAAAGGCCTGATATTGAAGACTACGCCCATTTTGATCTTTAGAATATTCAGGGCCGCTGCATGAATAGGTGATTAATCTGCGGTAGGCATCATAAAGGTAAGTCTCACCAATAATAGCGATACCTTGGGCGTTTGTGAGCATCTTGGAAGCAATCAGGCCATTTTGGTGATAGGTGGTAGTTATGGTTTGTAGCAATGCGCCATTGTGTTCGATACGTCGGATAGATTCTCGCCCAGCCTCGTCATAAGTCACCCCCGTTATAACATTGCCCTGCTGAGCAGAGGTATCCACGCGGCTAATTCGACTAAAACGGTCATAATGTGTTGTAAGATGTACCGAACCTACGCTGGCTTTTTCAATTCGACCTGCGGTGTCATAACTGCGCATTTCTTTATCTCGCAGAGCCGAATCAGCGGTAATTAAGCGACCGGCAGGAGAATATTGATAGTTATTGGCGTGGCTTTGATTATCGAATAACTGTGTATCTTTATTGAGATGGCCGTACGTATCGAAATGTAATTCGCGCTTAAATTCGTTATTACTGGTGTGAATCAAATTGCCAGTCACTCGATCAAAATCAAATTCACTCGTCGTTACGCTGCCGAGTTTAACTTGTTCTAAAGAAAGGAGCTGCGCATTATATTGGAAATTCTGAATGATACCGCGTGGTGAACGAGCCGAATTCGGTTGAGTCGAACCATTAAGATATGACCAGGTTGATTCTCCTGCGTTGCCTCTGGATTGTTTCGTTAATCTGCCAACGCCATCATAGGCGCGGCTACCAACTAAGATCCCATCTACTTTTATCGCGGTTTTAAGTGCTTCAATTGAATGAGAAACAAATTCGGTTTCGATTACTTTCGCTGAGGTTGCATCGGCAGGTATGTAACTTTCTCGTACCAAACGGTCAAAAGCGTCATAACTGAAATGAGTTCGGTGGCCATCGATATCGACTTCAGAAATACAGCGACCAAATCCATCAAAAGTGCGGTTGAAGTGATCAACAATGCCGCCAACGCTATCAATTTGTTGGATTCGAGTGGCTTTATCGAAGGCATTAAAATAAGTTCGCGTATAGTGAGTGCCTTCTATACCTTCAGTGCGCACTCGTTGAATCGGATCGTAAGCATTCACGATTACGCTGCCGTCTGGGCGTATAGTTCTTTCTAGCTCCCCCCAACCGTCGTAAGAATAAACTGAATTTAATGCTAACTCCTGTCCGCTAATATGATCATAGGCTGTTTCTGAAATTAGCTGACCCAATCTATTGTAGGAGCGGCGGCGCAGTAATAGTTCTCCGTTACTTTTTATGACGCTGCTAGACAGATTACGGCCAAAACCGTCATAACGCGTAATATATCGCTCACCTTTTGCATCATTTATCACCATATTTGCCAGCGCGCCGGAAATGGAAAAATGATATTCATAATGCCGACGAGCTTGATTTTGTGTATTAGGCGAGGCTATTTCAGTGACGAGTTTTTCATTAATATCGTATTCAAAAACCAGCTTAACTGCGTCTTCTTTTTGAACCTCGGTCACTAGGCGGTTGATAAGAGATATCGTCCGGTTAGATGTCAAAAATGTAGCATCATACCCAACAATTTTTCGGCTTTCAGTTAAACGATCAAGGTTGGTTGTATAGCTAAATTGTGTGCGAGTCGTATGGCTATTTAAAGTTGCCGCAGATTCCTGGATTCTTCCATGCAAAGCAATATTGGAGAAGTTCTGGAGGTAGGTTAAACGGGACGTAAGATTCCCATTGGTCGCACTTGAAGCGTGCAATACATAATTGGCATTTCTACGGAAGTTGGCTATTTGTATATAAGTATGCTGGGTGACTCTTGTAGATTCATTGCCTGAAGAGGGAAATATTCTTTCTTCTCTTTTAAATCGGGTAAATAAACCGTGTGGCTCCGGTGGACATAGCCCTGCAATGCCGCCAACCGGGAAGTAATCAGATTCATAGCGAATACCAGAGGCTTCTGTCCGAGATAACTCATTACCAAAATCATCAGAGATCATTCTGATAGATTCTTCACGATTACTTGAGCTATTTCGTATTTCAAATCGCGTGAGAATTTCTTTTGGTAATTGCAGATTGGCCGGTTGATCCGTAAACATCACCCCAGTTATATCATTGTAAGTATATCGACGAATCAGCCTCCTACCCTGTTTTTCGGTCGTTTCGAGCGTTTTAAGATGGAATCGATTAAAGGTAATTTCTCTAGATTGCAGCACGCTATTGTTACTGTCGAGTATCTGCTCAGTAGTTGAGTAATTGTATTCGCTTCTGACTAAATACAGATTGTCTTGCCCTTGCGCAAACCCGCCGCTGAAGGGAAAACCGGTGAAATTATGAGTGCTAAAAGTGAACTGCCGTGTCATATCAGCAGTACCGCCATTCGCGCGATGAGTTATCTGAATGACATTAGGAATAAATGTGTTATTAGCATACGCATGCCCGTTCTCCCGATAGGTGATAACGTCTTCTCCGCCCATAGGATTGCTTAAATTGTTAATAGCAATGAGGCCATTTCTAAACGTTTGATAGCGATATGTGTAGGCCGGAAGAGTATTTGGATTAGGCGGTAAAACATTTCTGTCGATTGGGATCGTTGCTCGAGTTAAGTGGCCATTCGTATGCGAAAAATAAGTACGAGCGACCCGATTGTTATCTTTCAAACTGTCGGAAATACTGATTCTTCCAGTGTTGTATTCTATTGATAATATTTCTCTACCGCTTTCTTCATTTACTATTTTTGACAGGAAACCCATGTTGTTATATTGGAATGAAATGTGCTCGCCATTTTCAAATATTATTTGCGCTATTTTAAATGAGTCTGATGGTCGCGGTCGGCGTAAAACATCAATCATGCCGTCTTTATAAATAACATGGAGAGTATTAGCATCATGTCTTCTTACGGCTATGTCTTTCAGTTTACGATCTCTGATTCTCATATATGAATTGATGGGAGGCAGTGCATCGGTAAGGAAACTTTCGCCGCTTAATAGCCTTAAGCGAGATGTAGTGCTATCAAATTCAGTATTACTGATTGACCAACCGAGCCCATAGCCGGAGTCGGTTGTGTCCAACATAGAAAAGAAAATTTTTATATCACGACTGTTTTCTACAGGGCCTTCAGGGTAAATCGTTGCTAAACGGATAATACTACCATATTGACCAGTACGCTCATCGACATCCGCACTGAGGTAAGAGCTGAAGTTGAAGGCATTAGAATATACTTGCATATTGATTTCCTTTAAATAATTTTTGCGATGTGATTTATTTAAATACAATTAACAAAGTATTTTTGTGACATGCTTGAGTGTATTTAAACAAGCGTGATGACATTATAATTGAATGGCCGATGGGGCTATAGGATATAAAATGAAAAATTAAATTTTAATTACAGTTTAGGGTTAATTAATTTCTTCAATAAAGGAATAAAAAAGAGAATTGCGAACTTCGCCATTTTCTTCCTCTATCAAAGTCTTGAATTTTTTCTGTTGCTGAGAATTTAAAGAAGATAATTTATTATTTGACTGATGGTTATTTTTATTGAGATGCGACACTGCCTGAGAACACATTGGCAAACACATTACGCTATCAATAACCGCTTCACTGATATTGGGGAATCCGCCGGCAAAACGAACCAGATGACTAATGCCAGGATTACGCTCAACTTTTGAAGGAGTATGTATCTCTGGGTTGAAATAGATAAACATGTAGCCGGGGAATAGCGGTTCTATAACTTGCCTGATCTGCCCTGGCCGATCGGCTCGAGAACGATATGTCCGTAATATTGGGCTAAAAACCATGATATTCAAACGCTCTAAAGCTATTTGCGCATGTAGTAGATTTTTTTTTCCGGGTTTATGACAAGTGAGATACCAACGTTCCATTATTTGGCCCTCTGGCAAGAGGTTTATTAACGAAAGATGCGGTATGCCGGGCCAAGCTCCGCCAAAATCGTACCCAAAGGATAGAATTTGACAGTTTTATCTATGACGAAGCTCAAATTAATCGCCACTGCAGACTGCATCTAGACTAGATAGCATTCATAAAGTGCGAGGTATAACTATCATGAGAAATACTTTAGTAAAAGCAAATTATTTCTACAACCTAGTAAACAAACTTTTACAAAAGCTATGAATGAATCGGATTTTTCTGCAATAAAATAGCTAATTTACACTGCCTATCTCACCGTTTAATTCTGTATATATAACTTTAGAATCATATGTATCTCCTTGTTTCGGTTACTGCTATAGGGTTTGAAGCCTATGTGTGAAATTATGGCTATAATGACCATGATATTATGGTGCTGACTTAGCAAACGCATCTGTTATATTCAATTTTATGAAAGTATTCTGTATGGATAATGTTAAGTCTGGCGATAAATCTCAGAGAGTAAGTAGGCAATAAAAATCGCGATTATAAAACACTATAAAATTTATTTTTTAACAAAAAATCCGATAGGTATATTTGTACAAAAATTATATCGAAACTAAGAAGAACTCCACTTTTCCATTTAAAATAAATGATATTTTATGTTTGAAGGCTATTTCATCTAAATTATTAGCCTTATAAAAAGGCTTGTGATAAATAACGATTTAAGTTCTATTTTGTGCGTAAACCCCGGCTTCGGCCTCGCGTGGTAATGATCTGTTCGTCGTAAAAACGCTTCTTCATGGGCATGTCCTCACGTTACTGAGGAAGACATTACTAACATCACGGTGTATTCATCGCGGCGAGCAGGTCAAAATGGTGTGCGCGTCTGTTGTGAGCGAAAAGCCGATGTTTTACTTGGAAAAAATAGCATGGAGTGTCGAGATTACCCGTTGCGACTCAAGAGTTGCGGACATCGCAGTGTTCCTAGGAAAAACTTCAAGCAGATTCTAAATCTTATCGTTTGCAACCTGCGGCCAAATTCATCAAATTAAGCCAGTACGCCCCTTCAACTCTTAATTATGGAAGATAGACATGATGCATAAAACCCTTTCCTGTGCGCTGCTGCTCGTCGCGTCAGGTTCCGTGTTTGCAACGCCTCAAACAGAAAAGAAACTGAGTGGAATTGTTAATAACGTTGTTATTCCTTTGATGAAGGAACAGGCCATTCCTGGCATGGCGGTGGCGGTGATCTATCAGGGCCAACCTTACTACTTTACTTGGGGAATGGCTGATATCGCAGGCAAACAGCCTGTCACGCAGCAGACGTTATTCGAACTCGGTTCCGTGAGCAAAACCTTCACCGGCGTACTGGGTGGAGATGCCATTGCACGCGGTGAAATTAAACTGAGTGATCCAGTGAGTCAATATTGGCCAGCGCTTTCAGGGAAGCAATGGGAAGGAATTAGTTTGCTGAATTTGGCAACCTATACCGCCGGTGGTTTACCGCTTCAAGTACCTGATAACATTACCGATGAGGCGTCATTACAGAATTACTATGAAACCTGGCAGCCACAGTGGGAACCGGGCACAAAGCGTCTTTATGCAAACGCCAGTATTGGGTTGTTTGGCAAATTGGCGGTTAAACCTTCAGGTATGAGCTTTGAGCAGGCGATGAATAAACGCGTGTTCCAGCCATTGAATCTAACGCATACCTGGATACAGGTTCCTCAACGTGAAGAAAAACACTATGCGTGGGGCTATCGCGATGGGAAAGCTGTTCACGTTTCTCCTGGTATGTTGGATGCTGAAGCCTACGGCGTGAAATCCTCAATAGAGGATATGGCAAGCTGGGTGCGCGCCAACATAGCGCCGTCTGAAGTAACCGATGCCTCGCTACGAAAGGGGATTTTGCTTGCCCAGTCGCGGTACTTGCAAGTGGGCGACATGTATCAGGGGCTGGGTTGGGAAATGCTGAATTGGCCGATGAAAGCAGCAATCGCGGCCGGTGGGAGCGATAATAAAGTCGCACTCGCACCGCTAAGTGCGACAGAAATTAACCCGCCTGCTCCTGCATTAAATGCCTCATGGGTACATAAAACTGGTTCAACCGGCGGATTTGGAAGCTACGTGGCTTTCATTCCCGAGAAGAATCTTGGCATCGTGATGCTGGCGAACAAAAGTTATCCTAACCCTGCGCGTGTCGAAGCCGCTTACCGCATCCTGGAAGCTTTACAGTAAAGTAAATAGTATGGCCCGCTTTAGCGGGCCTTCTCAAATAACGGGATACTTCTAACCCTGTTGCATCACGTCTACTTAGGTGGCCAGTTTTAGTGTGCCACTCCAAATTGACCTACGGAACTACCTGCCCGCCTGTCAATATCCCATCAAAACGGCTTATTCATTTTTAAAGATATTCTGACATACTGAATATGTCTTTTGAGGCGTTCACCATACGAAAAGCCCGATTCGCTGGGCACCAGAGTATTGCCGTCCTGAAGACCGTCGAAGTCTGACGCACCGTCAAGGATGTCTGCCACTCAGCCGGAATTTCTGAGACCTCAGACTACAACGGGAAAGAAAAGCACGGTTGGGTGAAATTCTCTGATATCAAAAGAATGAAAGACCTTGAGGACGAAAGCCGTCGTCTGAAGCGGGTGTTTACCGATCTGAATCTGGAATGCCGAGCGCTTAAAAATGTCATCGAAAAAAAATTTAAAATCAGCGATAAAGCCTGATCTTGTCAACTATTTGACTGCACGGTTTAAAATGAGAATCCGCAATTTTTTCAGTAGGTTATCACTGGACAGGGCGGTGTATTGTTACCAACCTAGAATGCTCGCTGAATGAATATAACATTGAGCGAGCATCATAAAAAAAACAGCATGTTACCTGACAAGTTCTTAATGCGACATAACCCACCGCAGGGGCGCTACGTTCCTTAAAGAGCGAGCATATTCTTTATATGAAAATCGTTTTTAGGTATGTAAGGTGGGTAATTCTCAGACTCTTTATCAGAAATATCAGAAACATTGCCAAACATATCCACTTTCTTACGTTCACCTAATGAACCGTAAACGAAATATATGCCATCAAACGGTTTTATTACGTTCTTCTCGTCATGCCCAATAATCCGCCACTCTCCTGATATCTTCTTATCGAAAAGGCTATAGCTGTCTAATATCACAGGCATTGATTTTGAATCGGAGTTAAAGATCGCCCTATCATAATCATCAGGGGAGTGCGAAAAATAATCAAAAATTTCTGCTGCATGACCGACACTAACTTTTGCCACAATTTTTCCAAATCCAAATTTATCATTTGGTAGCTGGAAACAAAAAATATCACCTGATTTCAGATGCCTAAGCATAGTTCTTGGCTTCTTATCCCAACCCCAAAATTTGATGTCACTCATTAGCATTTCCTTCCTAAACAGCCAGAACCTTTTTTCTTGCTATCGTAGGCTTCTCTAAATGAATCTGCACGGGTATCCGTTCTACTATGATTGAACGAATTATATTTATTACCACGATTCGTTGAAGATACAGCCTCCCCTATAGTTCCCGTGCGCGTCTCGTATTTTTCCATATAGTATTGTTCATAGCCACGTGCTTGACCGTATTTGATATTTTCATCTATTGGCGTCATACCGGTGCTTCCACCTAACCGTCCAGTCTCTAAGTGTTCCCCTGCTCTTCGAGGTAAATCATTCGTAATACCTACATAGTAAGGGTTACCTATCGGCTTCCCGGTCGCGTCGAGTTCGTATAAGGCCAGGAGCGAACCACCTAAATCGAGCCGAGATACCAGAGCGTAAGCTATGAGAAAGCGCCACGTTTCCCGAAGGGAGAAAGGCGGTCAGGTATCCGGTAGAACGATATGGGGTCCGCTTGGAAAACGGAATCTATGGTCACTCCCGTTTTTGCAACACCGATTTTGACGATAAGTTGGTTTGCTTGAATCTATCCGGCGGCTGAATGGGATTTTATTCCCGCGCCTCGATGAGTTCCGCGCCTGATGAACCTCCAGAAATTATACGGCTTCAGTGAGCCTTTCCGTTTTACAGGTTCCTCAACAGGCCGGTGGGCCGTTTGTATCATCAATAATCAGTATCCGCAAACCAGATGAGTGATTGTTTAAACTGGTGTATTTCTCGTTATGCTTCGTAAGTTTGCTGTCGTGTCGTCAGTGCCCAGGCTATTCTGACCAGCTTGTTTGCCAGAGCACAGGTCACGACAAAGTTGCTTTTTCGACACAGTAAATCCCTGACCCAGTCGGCCAATTTACCAGACTGGTGTTCCAGTTTTTGTATGAATATCCTGGCACACTGAACCAGCAAAGTTCGGATCTTTTTGTTGCCTCGCTTGCTGATGCCCAGCAATGTCGTCCGGCCGCCGGTGCTGTACTGCCGGGGAACCAGCCCTGTTGCCGCTGCAAAATCACGACTACTGCCGTACTGCTTTCCGTCACCAATCTCAGTGGAAATGGTACTGGCCGTTAGCGTTCCGACGCAGGGAATGCTCAGTAAACGTTTCCCGACCTCATCCTCGTCCAGTTTTCGTTTCAACTGAGATTCCAGGTCTTTAATCTGTTCAACCAAGTAATGATAATGCTGTTGTAATTTCAGTAATAACTGACTGAGATATAGAGGCAGGCTACTGTCCTCAAGAATGGAGCTCAGTCGACTAATAACGGCGAGCTCCTCGCGGAACGCTGATGCCAAATTCCAGCAAAAAAGCATGCATCTGATTGGTTGTTTTTACCTTATCCTGAACCAGGGTTTCACGGACACGGTGCAGAGCCCGCATTGCCTGCTGAGATTCTGTTCGGGGCTGCACGAAACGCATCGATGGACGTGATGCAGCTTCACAGATAGCTTCTGCATCGACGAAGTCATTCTTGTTGGTCTTAACGAATGGACGGACAAATTGTGGCGATATCAGCTTTGGAAAATGTCCAAGCTCGGCCAGCTTTCGCGCCATAAAATGAGAACCTCCGCAGGCTTCCATTGCGATGGTCGTTGCCGGGCATGTCGCCAGAAATTCTATTAGCTTTAGTCTGGTAAACTTTTTACGATAAACAGCCTTTCCACGACGATCCTGGCAATGAATATGGAAAGAGTTTTTACCCAGATCGATACCAATGAGCGCAATGTTTTCCATGATGGTTCGCCGAATGAAAGCCTGTCCTCAGCATAGTACCGGGAAGGAAGGAGGGAGTGACCATCTCATTAATTATCCTACGTTTAGCGTTTTTAGCTCTAATGGTGGATTTCGCTCCGTTGAGAACAACCTCTGATCGTAAGGGATGTATGGAGTGTTCTGGCTGAGCGTTAATTTAGTACACACGATCAGCGTGGTGTACGTAATCGGTCAGTTTCGGAGCAGAAACGCTACTGCGTCGGCAGTTCAAGTAGTTACCGATACAGTGCTGGATAAGAAATAGCCTTGGCGTAGGATATTTTCCTTTCTCCAAGCGGACCCCTGATACGTAAAGGGCAACTTCAGCACCCTGCCGGAGAGCATCTATCACCGGCAGAACAATTTTTGCCGATACAGCAATGTTAATGCGACAAAACCTCGCTTCCGGCTTTATTTATTTTATATATACATCACATCTTTGGAAAGTTAGTGACTTAAAATCAATGGTTATATTCCAGTCACTTCCTTTAGAACTAAGGGAGTATATGCCATTTTCTTTAACATCAATCACCAATGGAGACGGGTTTATATTCTGCCAGTTAATTACTTCAACCTTAGATATGAATTGCGCCAGCACGTTAATTACAATTATATTGTAATCCTTACCCCACTCACCCCATTTAGCAACCACTTTATCTGGAATCTGACTTACATGAACGCTTAACATAACTTGATCAGCCATATCTAAAGATACTTGCCCAATCAACACATTACCATCAATGCCATTTGGATAAAGGGAATGTAGGAATTTACTCTCTATCAGTTCAACTATATTCATATAAGCCTCTAAAAATTATAATGCCCATGAGTCCCAGGAACATCACCTGTATTCAAGTTCTTAGCAGGCCTTACATTGAAATGTGGTTCAGCCCCATGTAAAGGTGTTGCTTTAGCATGACCTAAGCTGTGTTCCTGAATAACCACAGTTGACCCATTCCCGTCTTTAAAATGATATTGTCGAGTTTGCAAAGGAATACCATTGTTATCTCTCACATGATCACCATACCCGTCACCTAATTTAGCTCTACTAACTTCATAAGGCTGCTGGCTATTAGGTATGCCCGCATCACGTTTAGCCTGCCTGAGTGCATCTCTGCGGCTGACACCTTCGTAAGTCGTTTTCTTATTCGGCGAACATTTCGTTAAACCAAGAGGATCGATCCAACTCAGTGGATTCGGCGCATACTGATATAAATTCAACCCACCCAGTAACCCAATAGGGTCAGGCGTGATAAACCGACCGACTTCCGGTGCATAATAGCGGTAAGTATTGTAGTGTAACCCGGTTTCTTCATCCAGATATTGCCCGGCATAACGCAGCA
>NZ_JBOBDP010000016.1:0-64487 GCF_050586585.1 Yersinia sp. J1 | reverse complement strand
GCCAGAAGCCAGAAGCCAGAAGCCAGAAGCCAGAAGCCAGAAGCCAGAAGCCAGAAGCCAGGTTTTATTTTGTCGGCTCACTGAGCTTTATAGATAACACTTATTTAAAAAATCATTCGCAACGAAATTGGCGTAGGGCTAAAACCTGCAGAGTTAATGCAATTTTATAGATAAGCTGGTTTAACTGATGGCGTTGATAGCTAAAAGCATGGGTTAGGGTGAAAAGCGTCAAGCATCAGCATCAAGCATCTGCGCCAATGCCGGATAATCAGGCGTAGTGGTATTTAATGAAATGGTTCTGGCGGCAGGTTGTGGCCGGGGGAAGTGAATAAAAAATGGCTTCTTTGCCTTAATTTTAGGCATGTGAATCACAATATTCGGTTCCTGTAATAAAAAGAGTTGCTATTAAAAGCCCGTCATGAGTTAATGCGTCTCGGCCTGTGGTACAGACCTATTTATGCACGACATCTTGAGTAAAGTAGTTCATATTTAAAGCGTTATCGTTGATAGCTCTTCACTGACGAATTTCCTTCATAGTGCCTCCATAAGTAACGACTGATAACCGGCTATAACACGCCCATGGTGGCAAAAATTTTTTAATTAAGGAAATAAACATGTCTAACATGATGAAAGGTCAAGTAAAGTGGTTCAACGAGTCTAAAGGCTTCGGTTTCATCACTCCAGCTGACGGCAGCAAAGACGTGTTCGTACACTTCTCTGCAATCCAAGATCAAGGCTTCAAGACCCTGGCTGAAGGCCAGAACGTACAGTTCTCTATCGAGAACGGTGCTAAAGGTCCGTCTGCAGCAAACGTAACTGCAATCTAATCGGCCTCTCGCTGATTAATTGAAAAAACCCGCTCAGGCGGGTTTTTTGTTATCTGTAATAGGCCATGACTCAAGTTTTACGTTCCGTTTGCAACATCCCGTTCTTCCTCCAGACAATCTATCCTCGAAAGCTACCTATCAGCGCTTCCTTATTTAAAATACTACCTATCGGTAATTACCGTTGCATACCACTCTGGTACGCGTAAACCTTATCATTCTCACTGTATTATGTACTACACTAGTTGCATTGATTAAGGATAGGATAAGACTATGAAAGTTAACGATCTAGTGACAGTTAAAACCGACGGCGGCCCGAGACGGGAAGGCGTGGTTCTTGAGGTTGAGGAATTCAGTGAGGGCGTAATGTATCTGGTTTCACTGAAGGATTATCCTGAGGGAGTTTGGTTCTTCAACGAAATTGATAGCAAAGACGGGACTTTCGTGGAACCGCGTTGAATTGATTAAGCCTATATACAAGAAACCGGAGTAGGGGATTCCCTGTCTCCGGTTTTTTTACATCAATGTTAGCCTGCTACCGGCTAACACATTGAATATCCGATATATAGAGAGTTAATTGGCATGAGTAACTCGCTTAAAATGTTTCCCAGTTTTCCGTATCCAGTTCTGGTTTTTTAGCATTAAAATTATTGCTTGTCTTGGCGTTACTTGCGGGTTGTCCACCCGTGTTTTTACCTTTGCTATTTAATTGGAAAACAGCCACTGCGTGAGTCAGCATTGATGCCTGCTGCTCTAGTGATGCCGCCGCCGCTGACGCTTCCTGCACTAAAGAGGCATTTTGCTGCGTGACATTATCCATTTCAGAAACTGCCTGAGCTACCTGACTAATGCCCCGACTTTGTTCATCGGATGCAGAGGCAATTTCACCCATAATATCCGTAACATGAGTGACCGCAGTTACAATCTCTTTCATCGCTTTGCCTGCGTCAGAAACCAAAATCGAACCGTCGCCGACCAGATCAACGGAAGCTTCAATCAGACATTCTATTTCTTTGGCCGCGTCCGCACTACGTTGAGCCAAGTGACGAACTTCACTAGCGACAACCGCAAATCCACGTCCCTGCTCTCCTGCTCGGGCGGCTTCGACAGCCGCGTTTAGCGCCAGAATATTGGTCTGGAATGCTATGCTATTGATAACATTGGTAATATCTGCGATTTTCATTGAGCTAAGGGATATTTTATCCATCGTGCTCACGACATCGCTGACAATATCACCGCCTTCACGAGCTTTGCTGGAGGCATTGGCTGCCAGTTGGCTGGCATGATGAGCGTTTTCAGAGTTTTGTTTTACCGTGGCGGTTAGCTGTTCCATGCTGGCGGCAGTTTGTTCCAAAGATGCGGCCTGTTGCTCTGTTCGTGCTGATAGGTCGGTATTTCCAGACGCTATTTCACTGGTCCCTTGATAGATAGAATCTGCGCTATTTCTGACAGATTCAACGGTTCGGGATAATGATTCCTGCATCAGCTGAATGTTGCTGCCGAGTAGGCCAATTTCATTTTTGCCGAATGGAATAGTCGGTTGAGTCAGGTCGCCATCGGCAATCCGTTGGATGCGGGTGACCAGCACATTCATGGGCTTGATGATAACTTTACTAATGACTAAAAAAGTCACCAAAGTAAGAACCACGGTGAAAATGAAGGCTCCGCCCATCAAGATATAACCTAACCGAGCCCCTTGTTTAGCCGATTGATTTATCTGATTGGCTTGCTCGGCAAGATAATTAATGCTGGCGAGCAAAGGTTCGTTATAGGCCATATCTAACTGTTTAAGCTTTTCCGCTTCGAGAGAAATAACTTCCTCAAAGTGGCCCTGTTGTGAGGCATCCAACATCGGCATCATCCCTTCGCTGCGATATTGTTCGTAAGCTTTCTTAAGCGGTATATCCAGAGCTAACTCATTTTTATCTTTACCTGGGCGATTGAAGTAAAGATCAAACATCTTTTGCGATTCAGCCAGACGATTCTCCGCCGTTTTTAAACCGGATTGATAACTTTCCGTGTCGCCAATGCGTGCGGCAGAAGCGGCCTGAATCAAAATTAAGCGTGCCGCTCGGAGATAATCTGAGCTGTTGGATAAACCTAGACGAATGTCCACCTCTTTAGTAGCGTGCTCAAGATACTGATTACTTTGTTTTAAGAAGTAGCTAGATGTGCCAATGGCCACGGCAAACAGTGCCAGTATGCCAGCCAGAATTGCCACAAACAGAGTAACCAGGCGGATATTATTAATAAATATGACTTTTGCCTGCGAAGGCGTGGCTGTATCTATTAATTGCTGTGTACTTCCACTTTTCATTATTATTTCCGTCTTAAAGGCGATCGAAGGGAGAGGTAGGAACCGGACAGAACTTTATTCACATTGGTAATTAACTACATAAACTGCATAGAGTACTTTTAAAACCTATCGGCCATTGACCCGAAATGCTTAGGGTTATATATGCGACAGAGATCGCAAAACTGATTAAATACGTTCATAAAACTAAAGAATGGAACCTATAAGGCCGATAAAGCTGCAAATTTACCAAGGGATTTATCAGAAAAACTGGATTGGCTTAATACAGTATCGCGGTAACTTGCTGTTTTTCATCTTCCTTGCCTTCCTCACGCTCTGGTTGAATGGCCCGAGCGAAGTACGATAGCTAATGCAATAGCGCTCCTACGAATGAAAGAACTGCTGGTGGCTGTGAACTTATGCTTGAGTAAGGGAACATCAGCTCTAAAATGCTGACAACCCGACAACCCGACAACCCGACAACCCGACAACCCGACAACCCGACAACCCGACAACCCGACAACCCGACAACCCGACAACCTGACAACCTGACAACCTGACAACCTGACAACCTGACAACCTGACAACCTGACAACCTGACAACCTGACAACCTGACAACCTGACAACCTGACAACCTGACAACCTGACAACCTGACAACCCGACAACCCGACAGATTGAATTCTTTATACAGATTGAGTTACAGGGAGCGGTAGGGATAAACACGATTATCTTTGCGAAGGATAAGATACGCGAAGCGATGCAATGTCTCATACAGGGCTTGGGCTTTTGTTAATCTTTCTGAGTTAGCCGTCACTGAAACGAGTAAATTCGTGATAGGGGAGCTAAAAATGTTTTGGTTCCCTGCGCGGGAGAGCAAAAATCAGGTGCGCTGTGGCATTACGGAAACTCATAAGCCGGCTTAATTGAACGCCAGAAGATTATTTTTTCCTTGAGCAATAAATTCAATGATAAGAATATTTTCCTTTTTTAAGCGAAATACACTTAATTATCAACGTAAACGAAGTTTTTAATTATATTTCCTAATGAATTATTGTCGTTTATGATTTGTTGAAAAAACCTCGCTTTACATATTTATTCCCCGAACCTATAATTATGCGAAATTTCAGTGGAGAGAATTAATGGACACCCAAAGTTGTAGTCAAATAAGCAAGGCAAGCTGACTCATCTCCTTCTGATTTGTTGCTTGCCGAACATGGCGGGCAGCACCCTCAAGTTTTATTCTGAACTGTGCATACCCTAGTGAATTATAAATAGTCGATGGTTTTATCATCGAAAGAGTTTATTTGGATTTTATTATGGTATTCAACGGTCACTCTCTATTTCCTCCTGGTTTTCACATCAGTTAATTGCTGAGTATTCTCTCGGCACAATTACCTGTGTGCTAAATAGCACATGATTACTCTTCCATTAATAATGTGGATAGAATCATGTCATTGACTCCGTTCGTCTTAAATATATTACTCGCTACGGCTTTGGGCGCATTAATTGGCGCTGAGCGTCAATGGCGTCAGCGTATGGCGGGATTACGCACTTATGCTTTGGTTGCTACAGGCGCTGCGATATTTGTTCTTAGCTCTGCCGTAACATCTCCGGATAGTCCGGGGCGAATTGCCGCACAAATTGTTTCTGGGATCGGTTTTTTGGGCGCCGGTGTTATTATGCGCGACGGCATGAATATTCGCGGTTTGAACACGGCGGCGACTCTGTGGTGTTCCGCTGCGGTGGGCGTTCTTTGCGGACTTGGGCTTGTCTGGCATGCGGTGTGTGCGACTGCGATTATTTTGAGCGCTAATATATTACTGCGCGAAGCTGCTCATCGAATTAATCTACAGCCCCAACAACAGGCTCTCGATCTGGAAGTTCGTTATCGTATTCAGGTAACCTGCGGCACTGAAGATGAAATATTGGTGAGAACATTAATATTGCAGGGATTGAATGGAATGGCACTGCGTTTGCAATCTTTATGTAGCGCAGATATTTCTCGTCCCGGTCAATTAGAAGTGTGTGCCGAAATAATGGCAACGCCAGCGGCGCAAAAAGAAATAGAAGGCATTGTTTGTCGCGTTAGTCTGGAAAGAAGCGTCAGCGCGGTTCATTGGCGAGTGGCATCAGAATTGCCCATATGAAATTTTACTGTTATCTGGCAAAACTATTAATCATAAATAATAAACTATTCTCACCCAAGTGGTAGTAAGGAGCCGTTATGGACGAGCACCCCGGAGTTAAATTAATCAAGCGTTGTTAATTTCGATTTAAATTAATCTGGTTGGCAACGCAATAAATAAATCTCGACGTCAGTTTATTCTCAAAATAATTGGGAGGATAAACCCTGCGTGATGAGTATGAAATAAAAAGAGATGCGTTATGACCAAATTAATGAAAACAGGGCAAGCGGAAAATTATCGCCGTGAAAAAAACAAACCTTTTGTCGTTGCACAAGAGGCCAAAAATAGTCTGGATTTAACCTTATCCAAATTGAATGCCAATTTAAATGGTTTAACCGAAGAGGATGCCCAGGAACGCCTTGAGCAATATGGCGCAAATGAAGTTGCTCATGATAAAGCCCCACATGCGTTGATACAGCTGGTCGCTGCTTTTAATAATCCGTTTATTTTTGTCCTAATGGTACTGGCGGCGATCAGTTTCTTCACTGATTACTGGCTGCCGATGAAACAAGGGGAAGAAACCGATCTTACCGGCGTATTTATTATTGTGATTATGGTACTGCTGAGCGGATTTTTGCGATTCTGGCAAGAATACCGTACCAATAAAGCGGCAGAAGCCTTGAAATCGATGGTAAGAACTACCGCAACGGTAATGCGTCGTGAAAAACACAGCGTGCAGCCGGTTAAAAGGGAAGTGTCGATTAAAGAATTGGTTCCGGGGGATATTATTTATTTGTCTGCTGGAGATATGGTTCCTGCTGATCTCAGATTGGTTTCTTCAAGGGATCTGTTTATCAGTCAGGCAATTTTGACTGGTGAAGCAATTCCTATCGAAAAATACGATGCATTAAGCTGTGTAAGCCAAAAATCAACCTCCTCGGAGGCCTGTAGTGAAAGTGAGCTGCTGGAATTATCTAACGTTTGTTTGATGGGAACCAACGTGGCGAGTGGAACGGCGACCGCGGTGGTCGTGGCTACCGGAGGGCATACCTATTTTGGTTCGCTGGCGAAATCTATCGTAGGAACGCGTTCTCAAACCGCATTTGACCGTGGCGTCAACAGTGTTAGCTGGTTATTGATCCGATTTATGCTGGTTATGGTTCCGATTGTTTTACTGATTAATGGTTTTACCAAAGGTGATTGGACGGAAGCGGCATTATTTGCCTTAGCGGTTGCCGTGGGCTTAACGCCAGAAATGTTGCCAATGATTGTCAGCTCTAACCTGGCAAAAGGCGCAATCGCCATGGCCAAAAGAAAAGTGGTTGTTAAGCGACTAAATGCTATACAAAATTTCGGCGCGATGGATGTGTTGTGCACCGATAAAACTGGCACATTGACTCAGGATCGTATCATTCTGGAACATCATTTAGATGCGAAAGGCTGTAACGATACTCGGGTCCTGCAACTGGCCTGGCTCAATAGCTATCATCAAAGCGGTATGCGGAATCTGATGGATCAGGCGGTTATCAGTTTTGGCCGCGGTAAATCAGTTATCGATCCTTTGCGTAGTTACAATAAAGTCGATGAATTACCTTTCGATTTTGTGCGTCGCCGCTTGTCGATTGTGGTGAAAGATAAGGATCAGCGGCAGCAGTTGATCTGCAAAGGTGCGGTGGAAGAAATGCTCCAAATCTGTAGCCATATTCGCGATGGCGATCAGATTTTGCCGATGAATGATGCGCGTCGGCAGGCATTGCTGACACTAGCCAGCCAATATAATCAGGACGGTTTCCGGGTTCTGCTGCTAGCAACTCGGGATATGGGATCGCAGGTCAGCAATGTTCCACTCAGTATTCACGATGAAAAAGAGCTGATTGTCGAAGGGGTGTTGACGTTCCTCGATCCGCCAAAGGAAAGTGCGGCGGCGGCCATTGCTGCACTGCGTGAAAATGGCGTAGCGGTAAAAGTTTTAACCGGCGATAACCCGATTATCACCAGCAAAATTTGTCGCGATGTTGGTTTGGAACCGGGAGAACCACTCGGTGGCAGCGATATTGAATTGATGGATGATGAAACGCTGGCGCGTGAAGTCGAGTTGCGCACGGTATTCACCAAACTAACACCATTACAAAAATCTCGCGTATTGAAAATGTTGCAGGCCAACGGGCATACGGTCGGTTTCCTCGGCGATGGTATCAATGATGCTCCGGCGTTGCGCGATGCAGACGTGGGAATTTCCGTTGATACCGCAACCGATATAGCGAAAGAATCCGCGGATATCATTTTGCTGGAAAAAAATCTGATGGTGCTGGAGGAGGGCGTAATCAAAGGGCGAGAAACCTTTGGTAATATCATCAAATACCTAAACATGACCGCCAGTTCCAACTTCGGCAATGTGTTTTCCGTATTGGTTGCCAGTGCTTTTATTCCTTTTTTGCCGATGTTGGCGATTCATTTACTGCTGCAAAATCTGATGTACGATATTTCCCAGCTATCATTGCCTTGGGATAAAATGGATAAAGAATTTTTGCGCAAACCGCGTAAGTGGGATGCGAAAAACATTGGCCGCTTTATGCTATGGATTGGCCCAACCTCGTCTATTTTTGATATTACTACTTACGCATTAATGTGGTTTGTCTTCGCGGCTAATAGCGTAGAGCATCAGGCGCTATTCCAGTCTGGCTGGTTTATTGAGGGGCTACTCTCGCAAACATTGGTTGTGCATATGTTGCGCACGCAAAAAATTCCGTTTATCCAAAGTACTGCTGCGTTGCCGGTTTTATTGATGACCGGATTGGTTATGGCGATTGGTATTTATATTCCGTTCTCACCTCTTGGCGCGCTGGTCGGTCTGCAGCCGCTGCCGTGGCAATATTTCCCGTGGTTAGCGGGTACATTGATTAGTTATTGCGTGGTTGCGCAATTGATGAAGCGATTCTATATCCGTCGCTTTGGGGAGTGGCTGTAAATTAAAGATTCTGATTAAACGGCGTCGTACAATTATTCACCGGGGTCTTCTGACCCCGGTTTTATTGTTTATTCGTTGCTCACGCGAATAACCAACTTACCAAAGTTCTTACCTTGTAGCAGACCCATAAAGGCCTGTGGGGCATTCTCCAATCCATCAACTAAATCTTCGCGGAATTTGATCTTGCCCTGTTCGAGCCATTCGTTCATCTGTTTGATGAATTCGCCGTAGTGATGAGCATAGTCGTCAAAAATGATGAACCCCTGCATTCTGATGCGTTTACGTAAAATCAGACCTTGCAATAACGGCAGGCGATCTGGGCCGTCAGGTAATGCGGTGGCGTTATACTGTGAAATAATGCCGCAAACAGGAATACGTGCTTGGGTGTTTAGCAGAGGTAAGACCGCATCGAATACGGCACCGCCGACGTTTTCGTAGTAAATATCTATACCGTCAGAGCAGGCTTTAGCTAATTGCTGAGGAAAATCAGTAGATTGATGATCAATGCAGACGTCAAATCCCAGTTCTTCTACCACATAGCGACATTTTTCTGTGCCACCGGCAATGCCAACTACACGGCAGCCTTTAATTTTCCCAATTTGTCCAACAACAGAACCTACCGCGCCGCTGGCAGCCGCCACCACCAGTGTTTCGCCTTCTTTTGGCTGACCTATATCCAGTAATCCCATATAGGCGGTAAATCCAGGCATGCCCAAAACACCAAGTGAGCGAGAAGGATGAGACAGTAATGGGCCAAGGTTTTTCACATTGCTGCCGTCAGAAACCGCGTAATCCTGCCATCCGTTAACGGACAATACCCAATCACCGACTTTAAAATCAGGATGTTGCGAGGCTTCAACCCGGGAAACCGTGCCGCCAACCATCACGTCGTCAATGGCAACTGGAGGGGCATATGATGGGGCATCGCTCATGCGACCACGCATATAAGGATCGAGAGATAAATAGCGGGTTCTCAGCAAGATCTGTCCTGCCGCTGGCTGAGGGATATCTCTGATCTCTAAACGAAAATTATCCGCTGTCGGTGCGCCTTTGGGTCTGGAGGCCAGCACAATACGACGGTTATGGATTTTATCTTGAGGCATGTTGAGTTCCTTGCTCGTTTGACAGATCTGAATGAGGTGCGGCTAGCGCAAACCTCGTTAGGTGCTGCAAAAAGAATAATGGGTATTACGCAAAATGCCTCAGTAAGGCGCAGCCGTTATAGCGGGACGATCAGGACATCAACGCGGCTGGCATTGATTAATCGGGTAGCTGAGCAATAAATTTTATTCATCATGCTGGCGCTATGATGGCCGCAAATAACCAAGTCTATTTGCCGTTTATTACTGACGTAATTCAGGCTATCCGCTAATTCGCCGTGGAGAATGGCCATTTCAGCAATGGGATAATTGGTTTTGGCCTGTAACTCAGCCATAAATAAGCGAGCTTCTTCCTGTAACAGGTTGCGCAGATCGCCCAGCATTGGCGCTGCAAAGTTATTATACATTTCCGGTTCGGTAGTCAGCGTGACCAAAGAAATAATACCGTTATGTGGGCGAACGATTGAAACCGCCTTGTCGACTAATTGCTGGCTGTCCGGCGAAAGTGAAACAGCAACCAGTACATTTTGATATTTCATTATTCTCTCCACTAAACAACATCATAGCTAAAGAGTAGGGGATAGGCCGGCTTGAGGATGAGATCTGCTT
Source organism: Yersinia sp. J1 (assembly GCF_050586585.1). Taxonomy (NCBI): domain Bacteria; kingdom Pseudomonadati; phylum Pseudomonadota; class Gammaproteobacteria; order Enterobacterales; family Yersiniaceae; genus Yersinia; species Yersinia sp. J1. Next base: position 54,565 of record NZ_JBOBDP010000016.1, on the reverse strand, counting down.
CACAGTTAATCTTTTTGTTAAATTCATAGCATAAAATAGCGCCAATCGTATGCAAAATGACCTTATAAACGGTTTTTATGTGTAAATTTTACCCAAAACGAGATTATACCTTTGCAAAAAGTATGGGTATGTACCACATTTAATAAATTCTCTCCAAGCGCAGTAGACAATGACGCTATCTGAAATGTTTTGTTACGTCTGTTGTGGCTTTCCAGACCTCTTTTGGACATTTTTAACCGATTATTCCTAGTTGGTTATTATTCGAACACTTATTAAGTGGCTGCTAATGGTTTTTAATCGTCGCGATTACTCGGGAAAAAATATAGTTTACTTAAGTTATTTATAGTTTTGACGATCATTTAATTTACTTAATAGCGATTAATTCTGGGATTCCCGCCTCATGGCAGATTTATGCTCCGTTATTTTGGTTTGGTGATGTTTTTGTTCGAATTGATCTAAAAAAGCTAAGAATTAGGCTTATATGATTGGATTTTAAGACGGTTTCTGACTTGGGCTTGTTTTTTAACCGTCAAATTGATCAAAAAATAAGCTAGCTACACCATATTTCAGAAAATTATATTTTATTTTTGTGACTTGTGTCACATTACATTTAAAATAAATCACTACTCACGTTGTATGTGCCGACGATTCGGGAGTAGAGTTGGCCCTCTTTAGGAATATTCCTAATATTTGTAAGAAAAGTTTCATGAACATGACGCAATAATAGAACGGTCGAAAAATACTGTAGCCCAAGCGTCTGACATGAGGCTACGTAACAAAATGGTTTTTTTCTGTGATACCAGTAGTCTTTTAATTACTTTTAGTTCTATACGTTTTAATAAACGGTATAACGGGAAGGATCCCTGGTCATGGGTGATAAACACCTTCACCCAACTTATGTTTTAAAACATAATCTGTCGGGATGTATAAGATGAGTACGTCTGAATTACTCAAACATATTTATGATATTAATTTGTCATATTTACTTTTAGCACAGCGTTTAATTAATGATGAGAAAGCATCTGCCATGTTTCGTTTAGGTATCACGGATACTATGGCCGACGCATTATCTCAATTAACGTTGCCTCAAATGGTTAAATTGGCGGAAACCAATCAATTAGTTTGCCATTTCCGCTTTAACGATCACAACACTATTCATCATCTGACGAAAGAATCTCGCGTGGATGATTTGCAGCAAATCCATACTGGGATTTTATTGTCAAGCCACTTACTGCATGAGTTATCGTTGAAAGACGGTAGTGCGTCTAAAAAAAGAGCATGACGATGGTTGAGAAAAGTATTGTTCAGGAAGCCAAAGATATTCATCTCGCAATGGAGCTGATTACCTTAGGTGCGCGTTTGCAAATGCTAGAAAGTGAAACTCAGCTCAGTCGTGGCCGTCTGATTAAACTTTACAAAGAGCTACGAGGCAGTCCGCCGCCGAAGGGAATGTTGCCATTCTCGACGGATTGGTTCATGACGTGGGAACAAAATATTCATTCATCGATGTTTTATAATGCCTACAGTTTCTTACTGAAAAGTGGGCAATGCACCGGCGTTGAAGCGGTTATTAAAGCTTATCGGCTCTATTTGGAACAATGCCCGGATCGGGTGGAAGAGCCGCCGTTACTGGCTTTGACCCGTGCCTGGACTTTAGTGAGATTCGTTGATAGCGGTATGTTGCAGCTATCTGGCTGTAGCTGCTGTGGGGGGACTTTTATCACCCACGCCCATCAACCGCGTAACAGTTTTGTCTGTAGTCTTTGCCAGCCTCCTTCCCGCGCAGTAAAAAAACGTAAACTTTCTCCGCAACCTGCCGATATAACTACACAACTGCTGGATGAGCAGGTTAGACGCGCAGTTTAAGTGAGATTTGATTGTTAGATTTTTGTCAGGCAGGCCCGGTATGGATACTCGGTTTGCCTGATACTAGCGACTTTCGATGGATCTTAAACTCCGCAAAACACCTCACCTTCCACCCACACACTTTGCTAAGGATGTCACGTGTTAGTTATTTTGGGTTATATCGTGGTACTAGGTGCGGTACTCGGTGGCTACATGATGGTAGGGGGCCACCTTGGTGCGCTCTATCAGCCGTCGGAATTTTTAATTATCGCTGGTGCCGGTATTGGGGCATTTATTGTTGGTAACAACGGTAAAGCGATAAAAGCCACATTGCGCGCAATGCCGAAGCTATTGCGCAGATCTAAATATAACAAAGTGCTATATATGGATTTAATGGCATTGTTGTATCGGTTATTAGCTAAATCGCGTCAGCAGGGGATGTTGTCACTCGAAAATGATATTGAAGATCCCCAGCAAAGTGAAATTTTCTCTAATTATCCCCGTATTCTCGCCGATAAAATATTAGTCGAGTTTATTACCGACTATTTGCGTTTAATAGTCAGCGGAAATATGAATGCCTTCGAAATTGAAGCGCTGATGGAAGAAGAAATAGAGACCTTCGAACAGGAAAGCGAAGTCCCCGCCGGTAGCTTGGCCATGGCGGGCGATTCATTACCCGCTTTCGGTATTGTGGCCGCGGTGATGGGGGTTGTTCATGCCCTGGCTTCTGCGGATAGACCTGCGGCTGAACTGGGCGCGTTAATTGCTCATGCAATGGTTGGTACTTTCCTCGGTATTTTATTGGCTTACGGCTTTGTTTCTCCGCTGGCAACCCTATTGCGTCAGCAAAGTGCTGAAACGACCAAAATGATGCAGTGCATCAAGGTGACGCTGCTTTCCAGTCTGAACGGCTATGCGCCGCAAATCGCCGTAGAGTTTGGCCGCAAAACCCTTTACACCACCGAGCGCCCGTCATTTATCGAGCTAGAAGAACATGTGCGTAGAGTGAAAGCTCCTGCACCTCAAGCGACAGAAGAGGACGCATGAAGCATCAGAATCACCCCGTTATTCTGGTTAAGAGGCGTAAAGGCAAACATGGGGGAGGCCATCACGGCGGCTCATGGAAGATTGCTTATGCTGACTTTATGACAGCGATGATGGCTTTCTTTTTGGTGATGTGGTTACTGTCGATTTCCAGCCCCCAAGAGCTGACGCAGATTGCAGAATATTTCCGTACGCCGTTGAAGGTGGCTTTAACCAGCGGTGATAAAAGCAGCTCCAGCACTAGCCCGATACCTGGCGGTGGTGACGATCCCACCCAACAACAGGGCGAAGTGAGGAAAGTAAGCAAATCGGCCGAAGCCCGGCAGGAAGAAAATCGGTTGAATAAACTGCGCGAGAAGCTGGACGAACTGATTGAGTCCGATCCTCGCCTGAAAGCGCTACGTCCACACCTACTGATTAACATGATGGATGAAGGGTTACGCATTCAAATTATTGATAGTCAAAATCGGCCTATGTTCCAGATGGGCAGCGCGCAGGTTGAGCCGTACATGCGCGATATTCTGCGGGCGATTGCGCCAATTTTGAATGATATTCCGAATAAAATCAGTCTGTCAGGCCATACCGATGATTTGCCTTATGCCAACGGTGAACGAGGTTACAGTAACTGGGAGCTCTCTGCCGATCGTGCTAATGCTTCACGACGCGAATTGCTGACCGGCGGGTTGTCGGAAGGGAAGGTGCTGCGGGTGGTGGGCATGGCGTCTACAATGGGGTTAAAGGAGCAGAGAGCCACCGATCCAGTGAACCGACGCATCAGTATTTTGGTGTTGAACAAACAGACGCAGCAAAGCATTGAACACGAAAATCTGGATAACAAAGCGCTGGATATTGAGAAAGCTGAAGGTTTGAAACAGCTCGAATCCAGTGCACAACCTGTCGCAGGAACGGAGTCCACTGCAACGGTTGCACCGCAGGCCGCACCGGCCGTCGAGCCAGCTGTATCTGCGGTAACAACACAATCTGCGCCGGTTGCTGAGTCGCCGGTAGTGGGGAATTCAGTGGCAGCACCTGACGCACCGGTAGCGACACCGCCGGTCGGCGCGGATGTCACTCCGCCGCCGGCAGCAGAGCCACCACAACCGAATACGGAGACGGCTACCTCAGTCGCCACTGGGCCAACAACATCGTTGCCAGCTGCACCTGAATCTCAAGTACCTGTCTCTCCGACAAGCCGCGACGCACAGTAGAGGTGACAACGTGAGCATGGATATTACCGCGTTTTATCAAACATTCTTTGATGAAGCAGACGAACTGCTGGCAGACATGGAACAGCACCTGTTATTGCTGGACCCATTAGCGCCTGATAATGAACAGCTCAATGCGATTTTTCGTGCAGCGCATTCAATCAAGGGCGGGGCCGCAACCTTCGGCTTTACCGTGTTACAAGAAACAACCCATCTGCTGGAAAACTTGTTGGATGGTGCCAGACGCAATGAAATGCGCCTGAGCACTGACATCATCAACCTGTTTTTGGAAACAAAAGACATCATGCAAGAACAGTTGGACGCCTATAAAACCTCCCAAGAACCCAATCGGGATAGCTTTGAATATATCTGTCAGGCATTGCGCCAACTGGCACTTGAAGCATTAGAACCGGCGGCTGCGGCTAACGCACCTGCGGCGGCTAACGAGGCTAAAACCACAGCGACCCCGGCTCTGGTTCAGGGAGGAATGCGTATTTGCCTGTCTGGCCTGAAGCCACAGGAAATCCCGCTGATGCTGGAAGAACTGGGCAATCTGGGGGAAGTGAAAGACCCTCATCAGGGTGAAAACAGCCTGGAAGCGACGCTGATAACTTCAGTGAGTGAAGACGATATTTGTGCCGTGCTGTGCTTCGTTTTGGAACCGGAACAAATCAGTTTTGTAGAAGCACCGGCAGTAGCGGACGTTGTTATACCAGCGACAAATGCACCTGCGGCAAGTGCGCCAGCAGTGGAAGCGGCGCCTGTTACAGCCGCTGCACCGGTAGCGGAAGCGGTGAAACCGGCTCCGGCTACCGGCGCTGAGCCAGCGAAACCGCGGCCAAAAGCCAGCGAATCAACCAGTATTCGCGTAGCGGTTGAGAAGGTTGACCAATTGATCAATCTGGTGGGTGAATTAGTGATCACCCAATCCATGTTGGCCCAGCGTTCCAGCACTCTGGATCCGGTAGCTCATGGCGATCTGCTTAACAGCATGGGGCAGTTGGAGCGTAACGCTCGGGATCTGCAAGAGTCGGTAATGTCGATTCGTATGATGCCGATGGAATATGTATTCAGCCGCTTCCCGCGTTTAGTTCGCGATCTGGCCAGCAAGCTGAATAAGCAAGTAGAACTGACGTTATTGGGCAGTTCTACCGAGCTGGACAAGAGCCTGATCGAACGCATTATCGATCCGTTAACGCATTTGGTGCGTAACAGTCTGGATCACGGCGTTGAAAATCCTGAAACCCGTATTGCAGCAGGTAAATCCCCGGTCGGCAATCTGACGCTGTCGGCGGAGCATCAGGGCGGCAATATCTGTATTGAGGTGATCGATGACGGCGCCGGTCTGAATCGTCAAAAAATTCTGGCTAAAGCGATGTCTCAAGGCATGGCGGTGAATGAACACATGAGCGATGAAGACGTCGGCATGTTGATTTTTGCACCGGGCTTTTCCACCGCTGAGCAGGTAACGGATGTTTCCGGCCGCGGCGTGGGCATGGACGTAGTGAAACGAAATATTCAGGAAATGGGCGGCCATGTGCAAGTCAGTTTCCAGGCAGGGAAGGGCACGTCTATTCGCATCCTGCTGCCGCTAACGCTGGCGATTCTGGACGGTATGTCGGTCAAAGTGAATGATGAAGTGTTCATTCTGCCATTGAATGCGGTTATGGAATCTCTGCAACCTCAGGCGGAGGATTTGCATCCGTTGGCTGGCGGCGAGCGCGTATTACAGGTACGCGGTGAGTATCTTCCTTTGGTTGAGCTATACCGGGTGTTTGACGTTCCTAATGCTAAAACCGAAGCCACTCAGGGCATTGTGGTGATTCTGCAAAGTGCAGGCCGTCGTTATGCGCTGTTGGTCGATCAGTTGATTGGTCAGCATCAGGTGGTAGTGAAAAACCTGGAAAGTAACTATCGCAAAGTGCCGGGTATTTCTGCCGCAACCATTCTGGGGGACGGCAGCGTTGCTCTGATCGTGGATGTTTCTGCTCTACAGGCGTTAAACCGGGAAAAGCGTGTATCCGTTGAGGATGCCGCGTAGCCAGTCCGAATATGGACACAGGATGCCGACTAAGGTTGGCAGTCCTGAATATAAGCATAACAATCTATTCACGCCGTGCGGTTAGTTGAGTTTAATCGCGCTGGCCGGGCTAAACGGCTTCGTGGAATAGATTATAAATTCAACCTATTGATTGAAGGGTAGAAACATGGCAGGACTAGCAACCGTCACTAAATTGGCTGGCGAAACGGTAGGACAAGAATTCCTGATTTTTACGCTGGGTGATGAAGAGTACGGCATTGATATTCTGAAAGTGCAGGAAATTCGCGGTTACGATCAGGTCACGCGCATTGCAAACACCCCGGCGTTTATTAAAGGCGTCACCAACCTGCGCGGCGTCATTGTGCCGATTATCGATCTGCGCGTGAAGTTCGCGCAGAACAACGTGTCTTACAACGAAAATACCGTGGTGATCGTCTTGAATTTCGATCAGCGCGTGGTGGGTATCGTGGTTGACGGCGTGTCCGACGTGCTGTCATTAACTAACGAGCAAATCCGCCCGGCACCTGAGTTTGCCGTGACTCTGGCAACTGAATACCTGACGGGCCTTGGCTCTCTCGGGGAAAGAATGCTGATTTTGGTGGATATCGAAAAGCTGTTGAGTAGCGAAGAAATGTCGTTAATCGACAGCGTTGCGAAAGGTTAAGTAGATACCAGCGGGGGAAACCCCGCTTTTTTACAGGTGAATACCGTGTCTGCCGCTCAATAGCTCCCTTCAGGTGCCGCAAAATAATAGTTGTGCCCTCAGGTAAAGTTCCCCCTGCCGCTGCCGATAACACATGTAATTGACGTACTTTTGATTTGACGTACTTATGAAGGGATAACATGTTCAAGCGTATGAAAGTAGTCACCAGTTTATTGCTGGTGTTGGTGTTATTTGGTGCCTTACAGCTTATTTCTGGCGGGCTTTTCTTTAATGCCCTCAAAAACGATAAAGAAAACTTTGCCGTTTTGCAGGTTATTCGTCAGCAACAATCTTCACTGAGCGATAGCTGGGTCAATCTGGTTCAAACCCGAAATACCCTGAACCGCGCGGGGATTCGCTATATGGCGGATGCGAACGGTACCGGTAGCGGTACGCCGTTGCCTGAGTTGTTGACCTTGGCGAAAGACACGCTGGTTAAAGCGCAAAAAAGTTACGCTGATTTCGAACAGATTCCAGTGGATAGCCGACAGAGCGCTGAAAGTACCCAACGCATGAAACAGACTTACGATGCATACGTAGGCGCGTTGGCCGAACTGATCCAGTTAATGGAAGCCGGCAAAATCAAAGAGTTCTTCGATCAGCCGACCACCAGTTTCCAGGACGCCTTTGAAAAAGATTACACCGCTTACCGTATGCTAAACGACAACCTGTATGCCTCAGCGGTAGAAGACAGTAATAAGTCATTCACCGTTGCTATGGGTATCCTGATTGCGATTCTGATCGCGGTAGTAGCAGTGATGCTGATCGTTTGGTTCGGTATCCAACACATTCTGATTAATCCGTTAAATCGTTTGATTGAACACATCAAACACATCGCTGGCGGTGATCTGACTCAGCCGATCGAAGTGCTGGGTCGTAACGAAATGGGCGCGTTGGCAGCCAGTTTGAAAAACATGCAGTCAGAGCTGATCAACACCGTGAGCGGCGTGCGTATGGGTGCCGATGCTATTTATAGTGGCGCATCTGAAATCGCTGCGGGTAACAACGATTTGTCTGCTCGTACTGAACAGCAGGCCGCTTCTCTGGAAGAAACCGCCGCCAGCATGGAACAGCTGACCGCAACAGTGAAACAGAATGCCGAAAACGCTCGTCAGGCAAGCCAATTGGCTCTGAGCGCCTCTGAAACCGCGCAAAAAGGCGGCAAAGTGGTGGCTAACGTGGTGCAAACCATGCATGACATTGCCGGTAGTTCACAGAAGATCGCCGATATTACCAGCGTAATTGATGGTATTGCTTTCCAGACCAACATTCTGGCGTTGAACGCCGCGGTAGAAGCCGCGCGCGCCGGTGAGCAAGGTCGAGGCTTCGCGGTGGTAGCGGGTGAAGTTCGTAACCTGGCGCAGCGTAGTGCACAGGCGGCAAAAGAAATTAAAGGTCTGATCGAAGACTCGGTTAACCGGGTAGACATGGGCTCCGTGCTGGTAGAAAGCGCCGGGGAAACCATGGGTGACATTGTGAATGCAGTGACCCGCGTCACTGACATCATGGGCGAAATCGCTTCCGCCTCTGATGAACAAAGTCGCGGTATTGATCAGGTTGGTCAGGCGGTGACAGAAATGGACCGCGTAACGCAACAAAACGCCTCGTTGGTTGAAGAATCTGCTTCCGCCGCTGCGGCTTTGGAAGAGCAGGCCAGCCTGCTGACCCAATCGATGTCTGTTTTCATCCTGCGGGTGGATAACGGTAATAGTAATAAAGATGTGAGAAGAACCAAGCAGCCGGTAGTGGAACAGACCGGTACTGCTAAAAAAACACTGGGAAGTGACCTGCAAGAGAATTGGGAAACTTTCTAGACCCTACAAAATATAATATTAAAAGCCGGCCTTAGAGCCGGCTGAGAAGAGGTTACGATGTTTGGCCGAATCCGGATTTCTACCAGCTTTTTCCTGTTACTGATGATGATTTGCTCTATACAGTTGATATCAAGTGGTCTGTCGTTTACTGCTTTTCGTGCAGACAACCAAAATCTCAACCGAGTGGATCTAAGTAGCCAGCAACGGGATGCATTAAGCCTGAGTTGGGTATCCTTGCTTCAGGCTCGTAATACCTTAAACCGCGCGGCTACCCGTGCGGCTCTCAACGTACCACAGGAAAAGGTCAACGAATTAATGGGCAATGCCCGCAGTTCGTTACAGAAAGCAGATCTCTACTTTAACCAATTCCTGGCTGTACCCCGTGTTGATGCCAGCGCCGTTGAATTAACCGACGCGACACAAGCCAGCTATCAGAATTTACGCGCGGCGCTGCGGGAATTGATCGTGTTCCTCGAAGCCGGCAAGTTACAAGAGTTTATGGATCAACCGACCCAGAAAACTCAGGATCTGTTTGAAGCTGATTTTGTGCAATACCTACAGCATACCTCTGAAATTATTGCCGAATCTGGCCATGAAAATGGGCAGGCTTATTTGCTTTCCAAATGGATTTTTGCTGGTGCAATTGTGCTGGTGATTTCTATGGCGATTTCTTGCCTGATCTGGCTGCGTACCATGTTTGTGAAGCCGCTGGCGATTATGCGTGAGCATTTTGACCGGATTGCTCAAGGCGATTTAGCGGGCAATATTTCGGTTACCGGGCGTAATGAAATCAGTCAATTATTCGGCAGTTTGCGCATTATGCAGCAGTCGCTGATTAGCACTGTGAGTAAAGTCCGAGACGGCACCGAATCAATGTTGACCGGTATTCAGGAGATTTCCGCAGGTAATAACGATCTTTCCGCCCGTACGGAACAGCAGGCGGCTTCGCTGGAAGAAACCGCGGCCAGCATGGAGCAATTAACCGCAACGGTAAAACAGAATGCGGATAACGCCCGTCAGGCAACGCTATTAGCCAAGGATGCTTCGGCAACCGCCGCTAAAGGTGGCGCTCTGGCCAGCGACGTGGTTAGCACTATGCACGAAATCGCTGCGAGTTCTCATAAAATCGGTGCAATTACCAGCGTAATCGACGGCATTGCTTTCCAGACCAATATTCTGGCGCTGAACGCTGCGGTAGAAGCGGCTCGTGCCGGTGAACAAGGTCGCGGGTTTGCCGTTGTCGCCGGTGAAGTGCGGAATCTGGCTCAGCGCAGTGCGCAGGCCGCAAAAGAAATTAAAGGACTGATCGACGAATCCGTTGGTCGCGTGCGTCAGGGCTCTACTTTGGTAGAAAACTCAGGCACCACCATGGAAGAAATTGTCCGCTCTGTAACAAGAGTTACCGACATTATGGGGGAAATTGCCTCGGCTTCGGATGAGCAAAGCCGCGGGATCGAGCAGGTTTCGCTGGCGGTCACCCAAATGGATCAGGTAACACAGCAAAACGCCGCATTAGTGGAAGAGGCAGCTTCTGCAGCCAACGCATTGGAAGAGCAAGCAGGTTATCTCTCCCATGCGGTGTCAGTCTTCCGTTTGGCGCAAGATGGCTACGATGGGGATTGGCAGGAGGCTACAGGTGCAGATAAGCAACCTGTTGTTAAGGAAATCTCAGATTGTTAAACGGCGTAGCATGTCATTTTTTAAGGGTGAGGCCGGATGAAACCATCTCCTAAGTCAACCCCCCCAGATTCTGGGTCGATATTAAACCAGATGGTACAACGGTTACCGCTGTCGGATGTGCATTTCCGACGTATCTGCCAGCTGATTTATCAGCGGGCAGGTATCGTACTGGCCGATCATAAGCGGGAAATGGTTTACAACCGCCTGGTGAGACGCCTGCGGTTGCTGAATATTAATGATTTTGGTCAATACCTGGCGTTGCTGGAAACCGATCCGAATAGCGCAGAATGGCAAGCGTTTGTTAATGCTTTAACCACTAACCTGACGGCTTTTTTCCGCGAAGCCCATCATTTTCCGATTTTGGCTGAACATGCTCGCCAGCGACCAGGGAATTATTCGGTCTGGAGTACCGCGGCCTCGACGGGAGAAGAACCTTATTCTATCGCGATGACGTTGAGCGATACCTTAGGGCATCGTGCCGGTAGCTGTCAGGTTTTGGCCAGTGATATTGATACTCAGGTATTGGAAAAGGCCACCAGTGGCGTTTATCGACAGGATGAATTGCGCTCGCTTTCTGCTCAACAGATGCAGCGCTATTTTTTACGCGGAACCGGCCCTCATCAAGGCTTGGTTCGGGTACGACCGGAACTGTCTAATATGCTGACTTTTCAGCAGCTTAATCTGTTAGCGCCAGAATGGGCGCTGCCGGGACAGTTCGACGCGATATTCTGTCGTAATGTTATGATTTATTTTGATAAAGAGACGCAGGAACGCATCTTGCGCCGCTTTGTTCCTTTGCTAAAACCCGGCGGCCTGATGTTTGCTGGCCACTCGGAGAATTTCAGTCAAATCAGTCGGGAATTCTATTTGCGCGGGCAGACCGTTTATGGACTGACCAAGGAGAGGTGATGAGTAAAATCAGAGTATTGTGCGTTGATGATTCAGCATTAATGCGCCAGTTAATGACCGAGATTATTAATAGTCACCCGGATATGGAAATGGTCGCTACGGCGCCAGATCCGCTGGTTGCCCGTGATTTGATCAAGAAATTTAATCCGCAAGTACTGACACTTGACGTTGAAATGCCGCGCATGGATGGCCTGGATTTTCTTGAAAAACTGATGCGACTGCGACCTATGCCGGTAGTGATGGTTTCGTCATTAACTGGTAAGAATTCCGAAATTACTATGCGAGCGCTGGAGCTTGGGGCGATTGATTTCGTCACTAAACCTCAATTGGGTATCCGCGAAGGCATGCTGGCTTATAGCGAGCTGATTGCAGAAAAAATCCGCACCGCGGCGAAAGCCCGTTTGCCACGACGCATTACGGATAATGCGCCGGTCATGCTGAGTCATGCTCCGCTGCTGAGTAGTGAAAAACTGATTGCCATTGGCGCATCCACCGGAGGAACCGAGGCGATTCGTACCGTATTGCAGCCTTTGCCGCCGACCAGTCCGGCGTTGCTGATTACTCAGCATATGCCACCGGGATTTACCCGTTCTTTTGCCGAACGTTTGAACAAGCTTTGTCAAATTACGGTAAAGGAAGCGGAGGACGGCGAACGTGTGTTACCGGGACATGCTTACATCGCACCGGGGGATCGCCATCTGGAACTGACCCGCAGCGGCGCGAACTATCAGGTACGTATTCACGATGGCCCGGCGGTGAATCGCCATCGCCCGTCGGTTGACGTACTGTTTCGTTCCGTTGCCCAGTGCGCGGGGCGTAACGCCGTCGGCGTGATTTTAACCGGTATGGGCAATGACGGTGCCGCCGGTTTGCTGGAAATGCATCGGGCTGGCGCATATACCATTGCCCAGAACGAAGCCAGTTGCGTGGTGTTTGGTATGCCACGTGAAGCCATCGGCATGGGTGGCGTCAATGAAGTACTGGATCTGAACCAGGTAAGCCAGCGTATGTTGGCGCAGATAAGCAGTGGTCAAGCCTTACGTATCTAGGGATCGGCTTCAGATTTTAATATTCCGGTGTAAATCGGCTTTTGTTTTCAATAGCTCAGCGGTGAGCAACAAACCTTAGGAGTAAGTATGGCGGACAAAAATCTCAGATTCTTAGTGGTAGACGATTTTTCGACCATGCGTCGTATTGTCAGAAACCTGCTAAAAGAGCTGGGCTTTAACAATGTGGACGAAGCTGAAGACGGCGTCGACGCATTGAACAAATTACGCGCAGGCGGTTTTGATTTTGTGGTTTCTGACTGGAACATGCCAAACATGGATGGCCTGCAATTGTTGCAAACCATTCGCGCGGACGGCGCGCTCGCAGCTTTACCGGTGCTAATGGTGACCGCAGAAGCCAAAAAAGAAAATATTATCGCGGCTGCGCAAGCGGGTGCCAGCGGTTATGTAGTGAAGCCTTTTACTGCAGCGACCTTGGAAGAAAAACTCAATAAGATCTTTGAAAAATTGGGCATGTAAGGAGTCGAGATGAATAACCATCCAATGCCCGCAACTGATGCGGCATCAGCCAGTGATATAATCAGCCGGATTGGTAATCTGACACGTATGCTACGTGACAGCCTGCGTGAGCTGGGGCTTGATCAGGCGATAGCTCAGGCGGCGGAAGCGATTCCAGATGCACGCGATCGTCTCGACTACGTGGTTCACATGACGGCACAGGCGGCGGAACGTGCGCTGAACTGTGTTGAGGCGGCTCAACCACGCCAAAACGAGCTGGAGTCATCGGCTAAAGCGCTTAAAGTTCGCTGGGATGAATGGTTTGCCAATCCGATCGAATTGTCTGATGCACGTTCACTGGTCACTGATACTCGCGAATATCTGGATTTGGTACCAGAACACACTTCTTTCACCAACGCGCAGCTGTTGGAGATTATGATGGCGCAGGATTTCCAGGATCTTACCGGTCAGGTGATCAAGCGCATGATGGATGTGGTGCAGGAAATTGAGAAACAGTTATTAATGGTGCTGATGGAAAATATTCCGGAACAAACGGCAAAACCTCAGCCAGTCAATAGTTTACTTAATGGCCCTCAGCTGGATAAAAACGGTGCAGGGGTAATTGCAAACCAGGATCAGGTTGATGATTTACTGGATAGCCTAGGTTTCTAAGCTGACGGTGAACGTTTAAATGCAGATGAGGACATTTCCCTCATCTGCAATTTACTGCTTGGCCATCATTTTGACTGGTTATCCAACTGAAAAATGGCGCTTCACTCGTTGTCACAGATTTATAGTACGTCCCTCACTTCTTCCTGCCTGCATTTGGCTAACAACACTGCCTTTTCCGCATTGACTCGCCCGTAGCCATACCATTTGCTGTGCCCATTTTTATCATATTTGCCATTTTTCCGATCAATCTTATCGCAGGAGTCGCGGATGATATCTCTGACCTCAAGGTAGGTGAGCGATGGATTGACGGACAGAATCAGGGCGGCCACGCCAGCGGCGCCGGGGCAGGAACTGGAGGTGCCGCCGAACTTGTTGGTGTAATTACCAAAGAGATCGCCGGTTAGCGTCATACCGGTATTATACCCGTCCTGATTACGTACATCGGTGGTCCAGATGCCGGAGGTGAGTGGGGCGGGGTGGAATTTCTCAGGATGGGCGAAATCCCCGCTGGGGAAGGTACACCACAGCGCTTTGCCGAAGTCACTGTAGGCGCAGCGGGTGCTGCGGTCATTACAGGCACCAACGGCTATGACTTTGTCATTACTGGCGTAACCGTTATTATCGACCGATTCATTACCGTTGCCTGCGGCAAAGAAAACCGCGCACCCTTTCCCGTTACGCCCTTTTTCTACCGCATAGTCTATGGCTAGACGCGTAAGCGCCGGTAATTCGGTTTCTCTATCGTGATATTCATCATCAGGATCAAACCAAATACCGTCGGCGGGCCCCCAACTGCAAGAAATGATATCCGCGCCTTTATCCGCAGCCCAAACGAAAGCGAGAGCTTCCCCCATGGAGCCTAAGCCATCGACCAGACGAATAGGCATCAGATTTGCCTCCGGTGCTACGCCGGATGCGCCATACAAACCATCGGCGCAGGCCACGCCGGCGCAGGCGGTTCCGTGTCGGTTACTTTTATCCGGCAAGGGATTTTCATTCTCATAACCCATTTCATAGTTATGGGGATGGACGACTTTACCCGGCCGCATAAATTCAGGGTGCTGAATATCAAAGCCATCATCAATAATGGCAATGGTGATACCCGCGCCGCGTGTTATTTCGTGGGCGGCTTCAACGTTAGCGCTGGCGTCGACATCCGTTTCTGTTCTCACGGTAGTTTTCTTCAAATGCCATTGATTGGGGTGAATCGCTTTAGGCATTTTTTGGTGAATTAATTCAGGATGACAATATTCCACTTCTTCACAATTCAGTATGTCCTCCGCGAGAGTAAATATATCATCGCCGGTATCTTCTATGGCTGAAATAAAATAGGCGTTTTTAAGGAATGAAATTTCATTTTTTATAATAAGATTGTATTTATTAATGATATATTCACATTGGGTTTTTTTTATGTCATTTTTGAATTTGATAAAGATATTTTCTGTATAAACGATCGGCTCAGCAGTTTGTTCATTCCTAAAACCGAAACCGGCAAATCTGACATCCCGATCGGTGGAAAGTTTTTCTCTCAATTCATTGATAACGTTTTCTTCCCCTTCAACCCTAACCACATAGACGTTTACATTACTGATATTAAACAATAAATTGTAATGTAAGGGTTCGTCTTTAATGATTTTATCCATTGTATCGGAAAATTCTTTTCCAGCTTTCATTCTTACAATAAGTAAATCGCCGGATTTAACCAAAGGTAAAATTTTTCTATGGTTATCTTTAATGTCATAAGTAACGTCAAATCTTTTCATTTCAAATCCTTTTTGATTGAATTGGTCATCGGTTTATTATGCTAACAGTGAATGTTAGTTATTCTTGGTTAATGGCTTTGATATAATTAATCACTCCCAACTTCTATTTATTTATATCACCTGGAACCTGTCTTTTACATAAACGCCTCGCTAATGACTATCAGGCGTTTATGACGGGATATTCATTATCATTAGCTAGCCTAAGCGTTATTTTTGCTAAAAATAAAATGATAAAACCGAATGCAGCGTTGAATTTTCAACTGGCGATATCTCCCTGTGGCTTAAAAATTATGCGTGGAGCGAGGCGAAGCCCATCGCCTTATCAGAGAAATAACCGCCTAATTGCTGCTTTGTTCCGTCCATCACCCCAGAAAAATTTTGTCATGCTAGCGGCAATTATTTTTCCTTTAATTTTTTATTCTTAACAGGAACGCCCAAGCTGAACAGGGACACTGACTGTGGCTGAAGATAGCGATCTGGAAAAGAGCGAGGAACCCACAGCCCATAAGCTGGAGAAGGCTCGCGAAAAAGGCCAGATTCCTCGCTCGCGCGAACTGACCTCGATGCTGATGCTCGGGGCCGGTTTGTCGATCCTGTGGGTTTTTGGCGAATCCATCGGGCGGCAACTGGCGGCGATGATCGCGCAGGGATTACAGTTTGACCACAGCGTGATTGGTGATGAAAAGCATATGCTGCGACAGATTGGCATGCTGCTGATGCAAACCGTGACGGCGCTGTTACCGGTATTTATTGGATTGGTATTGGTCGCGCTGTCGGTTCCGATGTTATTGGGCGGCATCTCATTTAGCGCCGAATCCTTTAAGTTCGATTTAAAACGTATGAATCCGCTTTCCGGCTTGAAGCGCATGTTTTCTTCGCAAGTGCTGGCCGAACTGCTGAAAGCGATTCTTAAAGCCACGTTAGTCGGTTGGGTCACCGGCATGTTTTTGTGGCACTACTGGCCTGACATGCTGCGGCTGATAGCGGCTCCGCCCCTTGCCGCACTGGGTGATGCCCTGCGTTTGATTTTGTTCTGCGGTTTTATCGTGGTGTTGGGCTTAACGCCTATGGTGAGTTTTGATGTGTTTTATCAAATTATGAGTCATATCAAAAAGCTCCGCATGACCAAGCAGGAAATACGCGACGAATTCAAGGATCAGGAAGGGGATCCGCACGTTAAAGGACGTATTCGCCAGCAGCAGCGCGCGATGGCCCGTCGCCGCATGATGGCCGATGTACCGCAGGCGGATGTGATTGTTACCAACCCGACGCACTATGCGGTGGCCTTGCAGTATAACGAGAACAAGATGAGTGCGCCGAGAGTGTTAGCCAAAGGTGCAGGAGAAATAGCGTTACGAATTCGTGAGTTAGGTGCTGAACACCGCATCCCGATGTTAGAGGCACCGCCGCTGGCTCGTGCTCTGTATCGTCATAGTGAGATCGGTCAGCATATCCCGGCCACCCTGTACGCGGCGGTGGCAGAGGTTCTTGCCTGGGTTTATCAGCTTAAACGCTGGAAGCTGGAAGGTGGGCTGATTCCTAAAAAACCTGAAAATCTACCGGTGCCGGATGCACTGGATTTTGCTGGAGAGAGTGAGACTAATGGCTAACTTGGCCGCCCTGCTTCGTTTACCGGGCAATTTTAAAGACACGCAGTGGCAGATACTTGCCGGTCCAATTCTGATTTTGATGATTTTGTCGATGATGGTTTTGCCATTGCCGCCGTTCATTCTGGACCTGCTGTTTACCTTCAATATTGCGTTGTCCATCATGGTATTGCTGGTTGCGATGTTTACTCAGCGCACGCTGGAGTTTGCCGCTTTCCCAACTATCCTGCTGTTTTCTACCTTATTACGCTTATCCCTTAACGTTGCCTCGACCCGAATCATCTTGATGGATGGTCATACCGGTGCGGCGGCGGCGGGGCGGGTGGTAGAAGCTTTCGGCCACTTCCTGGTGGGCGGTAACTTTGCCATCGGTATCGTCGTGTTTATCATTCTGGTTGTGATTAACTTTATGGTTATCACCAAGGGTGCAGGACGTATTGCCGAAGTAGGCGCGCGCTTTGTACTGGACGGAATGCCCGGTAAGCAGATGGCTATCGATGCCGATCTTAACGCCGGTTTGATTGGCGAAGAGGAAGCAAAAAAACGACGTTCTGAAGTTACCCAGGAAGCCGATTTCTACGGTTCAATGGACGGTGCCAGTAAGTTCGTTCGCGGTGATGCCGTAGCCGGTTTGCTGATCATGGTGATTAACGTGATCGGCGGTTTGTTGGTTGGGGTGATGCAGCATGATATGGCCGTGGGCCACGCCGCAGAAACCTATACCTTGCTAACCATCGGTGACGGTCTGGTTGCGCAGATTCCTGCCTTGGTTATCTCTACTGCTGCCGGTGTTATCGTCACCCGCGTGAGTACCGATCAGGACGTGGGCCAGCAAATGGTCACCCAACTGTTCAATAACCCGCGCGTGATGGTGCTGAGCGCCAGCGTTCTGGGGTTACTGGGCATGGTGCCGGGAATGCCGAACTTTGTCTTCCTGTTGTTCACCGCGGCTTTACTGGCTTTGGCCTGGCGTTTAAAGGGCAAACAGACCAGTCAGCCTGCGGTGGCAGAACAGCCCGTGGTGCAGGATCAGCAGCAGGCTGCCGAAGCGACTTGGTCAGATGTACAACTGGAGGATCCGCTGGGCATGGAAGTGGGTTATCGCCTGATTCCTATGGTGGATTTCCAGCAAAACGGCGAATTATTGGGGCGTATCCGCAGTATTCGTAAGAAATTTGCGCAGGAAATGGGCTATCTGCCGCCGGTGGTGCATATTCGGGATAATCTCGAATTGCCACCTGCCAGCTACCGTATTCTGATGAAAGGGGTGGAGATCGGCAGCGGCGAAGCCCATCCGGGGCGCTGGCTGGCTATTAACCCTGGCAATGCCGTGGGAACATTACCCGGTGAAGCGACACAGGATCCAGCCTTTGGGCTGGCTGCGGTCTGGATTGAGAGTGCTTTGCGTGAGCAGGCGCAGATTCAGGGCTTTACCGTGGTTGAGGCCAGCACCGTGGTGGCGACTCACTTAAACCATTTGATCAGTCAATATGCTAGCGAATTATTCGGTCGTCAGGAAACGCAGCAGTTGCTGGAGCGTGTGTCGCAGGAAATGCCTAAGCTGACGGAAGATTTCATTCCGGGTGTGGTGTCTCTGACAATTTTCCACAAAGTGTTGCAGAATTTGTTGTCCGAGCGGGTGTCTATTCGCGATATGCGAACCATTATTGAAACGCTGGCGGAACATGCGCCGAACCAAACCGATCCGTACGAGCTGACGGCGGTAGTGCGCGTGGCGCTGGGTCGTTCGATTGCACAGCAGTGGTTCCCTGGTACCGGAGAAATTCAGGTTATCGGTCTGGATGCGGCGTTGGAGCGTTTGTTGTTGCAAGCCTTGCAAGGTGGTGGCGGTTTGGAACCGGGTCTGGCGGATCGTTTGCTGGATCAGTCGAAACAGGCATTGCAGCGTCAGGAAATGTTGGGCGCACCGCCGGTATTGCTGGTTAACCACGCGTTGCGTGCGTTGCTGGCTCGCTTCCTGCGTCGCAGTCTGCCGCAAATGGTGGTGCTGTCCAATCTGGAGATTGGCGACAATCGTCAAATTCGCATGACATCCACCATTGGAGCCGCCTAATGAAGTTTCATGCTTTGGTTTTAGCCGCGTTAGCGTCAGTGTCGTGGGGCGCTTACAGTGCTTCCGGCAGTTGGGTTGCCGATGATATTGGTGTGACGCAGAATTTACGTGGCGTGCCGACTTCATCGCCGGTATTGCGTCCGACCACGCCTTATGTCACCGCGGAGCATCGCATTGTGTCGGTTAGCTGGCGGATACAGTTGCTTTCCGCCGCTCCCAATGGTCTGCAAATGAAGCTTTGTTCCCCCTCTCGTTGTATTGATTTGAACGGCGGTAGCGGTTCCAGCCGGGGTCTGGCGGGTGAGTCTGCAACCAGTCCATTGACTTTTGTCTATCTGATTCAAGGGCAGGGGCGAGTGAATCCGCCGTTACAGGTGATGAGTAACCAGGTGATAGTGAATTATCAATAGAATTCCCTTTTTAAGGTAAACAGATTCAGATTGCCAATATCTTTCAATTGAGCCGCTTTTCAGTGGCTCTAAATTGAGGATATTTACCCTTTTCTATCAGATTCACCTTAGAGTAATAAAAGATAAATATAAAACTGGAGCCGATTTTTAAAGCCTCGTCGTTCGGCTTTTCCCTCGCTTTCTTATTGTGTTTTCCCATCTAAGTCAGACGAAGATTAAGTTCGGATCTGGTTTCGAAAGCCCGGTAGCTCACTGTTTCCTCCCTCGTGCACTCTTCGTCCGGTGAGCCAGCGCTAGATTCAGCAGCGGGCGCATCCTGACCCTACGGCTCAAAGCGCTTTAAACAACTGCCGGCTGTTCACTCTGGTTCTTATCCCGGCTTGGCCTACTTCCCGATTGCGCCTTGTTAAAATTAAAACCATTTTTCTTATGAGTCATAATTTGTCTTTCGCCGTTGATATGGCTTTTGACCTTGAGCTTGACCTTTCAGAGCGCATTTGAGTTGTCGAATGAAGAATGCAGGCAGGACGCGAAGCATGGGCGCCGCGCTTGAACAGGCGCGAATCGCGGCGTTCCGTCAACCGAAATTTGATCCAGCACCCAATTTTCATCAGGCTTGTGATGTTGACCAGAAGCGTTATCTGAAACCTTCAGCAATAACAATCAATAGATGAGTGAGAGTCAGATGGGTAAGTTACCTTGCGGTAGATGTAACGACCCGGAAGGAACACAGTACAAGAAAAATATTAATTTTATGAAGAATAATAACGTGAAAAACCAGAGGAAATTAGAAAGGAAAAAATTCACCTTTAACGGTGATGCGTGACGAACGCCACCACCGTCAGATAATTAGCTCAAAAATCAACCGCAGGTTGAAGTTTAAACGCCGATTTTACGCCCCAGCAGGCTAGCGCCGCGGGACTGACCATCGGGGCCATACAGAGACTGACCGTGGCGCGTATTCAATACCGCCAGCGCCTCATCATTGTGCGCGATGTGCTGATTCAGCAAAAAACCGTTGTGCAAATTGGTATAACGCATCTTTTCGGCTTTTTTCAGGATTCGCTCCCAGCGCTCTGTCAGCGCAGGAACTTGCTGATAAGGGGCTTTGATTTTGGCCGCTGTTTCTGCCGCCAGACGGTTTTGATCCAGATAATCCAGAGTCGCTAATAACGAACTTTTTTGCTCGGTTATCCCTTGCAGAACCACGCCGTGAATTCGCCCGTCGCACAGTAATCGCTGCTCTTCAGCGATAACCACGGACAGGGTATCTAAACATTCCAGCTGTTGATCCAGATTGGTCTGTAATCTTTCCACCGCCACTTATCCTTACACAATTAACTATTTTTAAGATAATCCGCAGCGTCTTTTAACAGGGCATCGGCAATTTTACCGGTGTCCATGGTCAGTTGGCCGGAGCGAATAGCCTGTTTCAAACTTTCTACACGTTCTACATTAATATCCTGGCTGCCCGGTTGCATCAGCTTGGCTTGCGCGTCGCTGAGTTTAACCTGCGTGCCGCTAACTTGCGCTTTAGCCTGGGTAGACTTACGCATTTGCTGCGCTGCCTCGCTGGTTTCGCGCGGTTGTACCGGGCTGACCGGCACCAGTGGCTGTGTGCGATCGATGCTCATGGTGTTACTCCCTTCATGGCGGGATTTAGATTAGTGACCCGCAAACTGGTGGCGGGATTTACGCTAATTCACCCGCGAATAACTGCTTGTTAATGGTTATCGGCAACGATGATAAAAACTTTAATCACTATAACATAATGCGAATAACGCCATCGTCACCCAAGGTGCCACTGACGATTTGACCCGACGCCATACGCACCCGAACGTTATCCTGAAGGGCGGCGTTGTTCATCGCCTTGCCTTCGCTATTGATATTAAAGCCTTCTCCCTGCGCGACAACCTGAACCGCCTGACCGGCCTTGATCACCCATGAGCGCCTGAGCATGGCCTTGGTCAGCGGTTGTCCGGCATTAATATGGCGTAAACTGATCGTACCCTTAGCAAAACGTGCCTCGTTTAACGCGCCTTGCGGCAAGGTGTCCAACCGTCCTTCCTTATAAGCCATGTCTTTTTCTGCCAGCTTCTCACCGGCAGTGATCTGGCGGCTGGCCACCAGATATTTCCCCGTGACCTGCACCTGCGTCTGCATAAAACGCCGTTGCTGACCACAGCGCACCGACAAACTGACGTTACCCCATGGGCGCGCGTTGGCCGGTAGCGAGATTTCGGGATTTTCACACTGCGGCCATTGAGCCTGTGGCGTTTTTATTTTCACTTCAACCTGCCGGGTATCCGAGGGGAATTGGCTGTGAAAGAACTGGTCAATCTGTTCGGCCAGATCCGTTGCCTGCGCTGTTCCTACACACAGCCACGCCACGCCTAACCCGATGACACCGCCTGCTTTCATGGAATCCCCTACGTCTTGAGGCCGATTTAATGGCCCGATAGATTGACTGCTTCCCCACTAGTGTACCTGTAGCTGAAAAGGGTTAAGGGGATAAATAGCGACGCATTTTGCCCTTATTCAAACGATAGGCTTTCCCTAACGCCGTTTATGCTGTCGACTCCAAATTCTAACCTCGCGGGGGGGCTATGCTCGACAAACTGGACGGTGCTCTGCGCTTTCAACAAGAGGCGCTAAATCTTCGCGCTCAGCGGCAGGAAATTTTGTCTGCCAATATTGCCAACGCCGATACGCCGGGCTTTCAGGCTCGCGATATCGATTTCTCCAGCCAACTGCAAAAAGTGATGGAGCAAGGGCGTGTTAACGGCAGCGGGATGTCACTCAGTTTGACCGCAGCCCGTCATATTCCGGCTCAAAATATTCAGCCGCCGGATCTGGATCTGCTATTCCGGGTTCCAGACCAACCCTCGATGGACGGCAACACGGTAGATATGGACCGTGAACGTACCAATTTCGCCGATAATAGTCTGAAATATCAAACCGATCTGACCATTCTTGGCAGCCAGATCAAAGGGATGATGTCAGTGTTACAACAAGGATAAGGCGTATGTCTTTACTGAATATATTTGATATCGCCGGTTCTGCGTTGTCTGCGCAATCCCAGCGGATGAACGTGAGCGCCAGTAACATGGCCAACGCCGACAGCGTAACCGGGCCGGATGGCCAGCCTTATCGCGCAAAGCAGGTAGTGTTTCAGGTTGCCAATCAAGGCGCTCAGGAAACCGGCGGCGTTCGTGTCGCACAGATCGTAGAAGACACGGCTCCGGATCGTTTGGTGTATCAGCCGGGTAATCCACTGGCGGATGCCAAAGGTTATGTGCGTATGCCGAACGTGGATGTGGTGGGTGAGATGGTGAACACCATTTCCGCTTCCCGAAGCTATCAGGCCAACGTGGAAGTGCTGAATACCACTAAATCCATGATGCTCAAAACGCTGACTTTGGGCCAATAATCGGAGCCGACAATGGCAATTAATACCTCAATGAATGACAGCTTGGACAACACTATTCCCAATACCGCTGCCAAGCTTCAGCAAAAACAGACTCTCGGCGGTGCTGGTAGCAGCGAAGAGATGCAAAACAGCTTTCTGACGCTGCTGGTTGCCCAGTTGAAAAACCAGGACCCAACTAATCCTCTACAAAACAATGAATTGACCACTCAGCTGGCGCAAATCAGTACGGTACAAGGTATTGAGAAACTGAATACGACCTTGGGTTCGATTTCAGGTCAGATTGATAACGGTCAATCGTTACAGGCTAGTGCGCTCATTGGCCACGGCGTGATGGTGCCGGGCAACAGTATTCTGGCCGGTTCGAAGGACGACATCGTGAGTACGACGCCGTTCGGTATGGAACTGGTGCGCGGAGCCGACAAAGTGACCGCCACTATCAGCGATACCAACGGTAACGTGGTCAAAACTATTGAATTCCCTGGTGGTTTAGAGGCAGGCGTTCATGTCTTTACTTGGGATGGCAAGCTGGAAGACGGCAGCAACGCACCGGATGGCGCCTACAGCGTCAGTATCGCCGCCAGCAGCGGTGTGGAGTCACTGAACCCAACGGCGCTGAGCTTTGGCGTGGTGAACGGTGTCACCAAGGGCGCTCAGGGTACCAAGCTGGATCTCGGCCCGCGTGGCACCGTGACGATGGATGAAGTTCGCCAGATTCTGTAAGTCCGCTGCTTCGTGCACGGAAGGCATTTTGATAAAGCAGTGGGCCAGACAAGAGTTTGGTTCTCTCATTTACCCGGCGTTTTGATGTTGTATCAACGCCTTGAATCCTAACGGAGAGTAACATGGGTTTTTCTCAAGCAGTCAGCGGTTTAAACGCAGCGTCTAGTAATCTGGATGTGATCGGTAACAACATTGCCAACTCGGCTACCTCTGGTTTTAAAGCAGGTTCCGTATCTTTCGCCGATATGTTTGCCGGTTCTCAAACCGGTATGGGCGTAAAAGTTGCCGGTATCACTCAGGACTTCAACGACGGTACCCCAACCACCACTAACCGTCGTTTGGATCTGGCTATCAGCCAAAGCGGTTTCTTCCGTATGCAAGACAGCAGCGGCGGTATTTTCTACGCGCGTAACGGCCAGTTCAAACTGGATGAAAACCGTAACATCGTTAACCAGCAAGGCTTGCACCTGACCGGCTATCCTGCCACAGGTACACCGCCAACGGTTCAGCAGGGTGCTCAGCCGATTCCGCTGACGATTCCACAGGGCATGATCAGCGCGAAAGCGACCACTTCCGGCAACATGATCGCTAACCTGAATTCATCTCACAAGCCAATCACCGAAACTTTTGATCCGGCTAAGCCTGATACTTATAGCTTCGTCAACAATATCACCACCTTCGATAGTCTGGGTAACAGCCACGATGTCAGCGTGTTCTTTGTGAAAACCAAAGACAACACCTGGGACGTGTACACCCAAGACACCAGCGTGGCCGGTTCTAAAGCCGACAAGCAAGGCACCATGAACTTCGATACCAACGGTCTGCTCACCGGCACGACCGATGGGGCAGGTGCTCCAAGCGCAACGCCATTCACTCTGAATGTGCCAATGTCCGCATTGAATGGTGCGCCAGCGCAGACGTTTACACTGAATCTGGCCGGTGCCAAGCAGCAGAATACCGGTACTGACAGCATCTCAGCCCAGAACCAAACCGGCTATGCGGCAGGTGAGTTTACTGGCTTCCAGATCGAAAAAGACGGTTCCGTGATCGGTACTTACTCTAACCAACAGAAACAGCTGCTGGGCCAGATCGTACTGACTAACTTTGCTAACCCGGAAGGCTTGTCTTCACAGGGCGATAACGTTTGGAAAGAAACTGCGGCTTCCGGTAACGCGATTCTGGGTACGGCAGGCGGTGGTGGTTTCGGTACGCTGACCAGCGGTGCGTTGGAATCTTCCAACGTGGATCTGAGTAAAGAACTGGTAAATATGATCGTTGCCCAGCGCAACTACCAGTCCAACGCCCAGACCATCAAAACCCAGGATCAGATCTTACAAACTCTGGTCAACCTGCGCTAATCGCGCTAACGGGATAGCAGCATGGATCACGCAATATATACCGCGATGGGTGCCGCCCGGCAGACGCTGGAGCAGCAGGCCGTTACCGCGAACAATCTGGCAAATGCTTCAACGCCGGGCTTCCGCGCGCAGTTATCTGCGTTGCGAGCAGTACCGATTGACGGGCCGAGCATGGCGACGCGTACTTTGGTGGCGGCATCGACGCCCGGTGCGGATATGAGTCAGGGGCCAATGAACTACAGCGGTCGCCCGCTGGACGTGGCGCTGCAGCAAGACGGTTTTATGGCCGTGCAGTTGCCAGACGGCACCGAAGGTTATACCCGCAACGGTAACATTCAGGTTTCTGCCGACGGTCAGATGACGGTGCAGGGTTATCCGCTGATGGGGGATAACGGCCCGATTGACGTCCCGCCGCAGGCGGAAGTCACGATCGCGGCTGACGGCACCATCTCGGCGTTGAACGCGGGCGATCCGCCAAACACCATTGCTCAGATTGGCCGGTTAAAACTGGTTCAGGCGCAGGGCAGTGAGCTGACGCGCGGCGATGACGGTTTGTTCCATCTGACGCCGGCTACGCAACAGCAACGTGGTGCTACGTTGCCGAACGATCCGCTGGTCAAAGTGATGCCTGGCGTGATTGAAGGCAGCAACGTCAAACCGGTGGAAACTATGGTGGATATGATCGCCAACGCCCGCCGTTTTGAAATGCAGATGAAAGTCATTCACAGCGTGGATGAGAACGAACAGCGCGCTAACCAGCTGTTAGCTATGAGTTAAGCGCCCAGGCGCAGAGGAGTACACTGATGATCCGCTCATTATGGATTGCCAAAACCGGTTTAGATGCCCAGCAAACCAACATGGACGTTATTGCCAACAACCTGGCAAACGTTAGCACCAATGGCTTTAAGCGTCAGCGCGCCGTGTTTGAAGATTTGCTGTATCAAACCATGCGTCAGCCGGGGGCTCAATCTTCGGAACAGACTACCTTGCCGTCCGGCCTGCAAATTGGTACGGGTGTTCGTCCGGTGGCCACCGAGCGCCTACACAGCCAGGGGAACCTGTCCAAGACTGATAACAGTAAAGATATCGCCATCAAAGGGCAGGGGTTCTTCCAGGTGCAATTGCCTGACGGCACCAATGCCTATACCCGTGACGGTTCATTCCAGATGGATCAGAACGGTCAACTGGTAACCGCCGGTGGTTTTCAGGTGCAGCCTGCCATCACGATTCCTGCCAATGCCTTGAGCATCACGGTAGGGCGTGACGGTATCGTTAGCGTGACTCAGCAGGGGCAAACCGCCGCTCAGCAGGTCGGGCAACTGACGTTGACTACCTTTATCAACGACACCGGTCTGGAAAGCGTAGGCGAAAACCTGTATCAGGAAACCGCCAGCTCCGGCGCACCGAATGAAAGTACGCCGGGCCTGAACGGCGCAGGCTTGCTGTATCAGGGCTATGTTGAAACCTCTAACGTCAACGTGGCGGAAGAGTTGGTCAACATGATCCAGACCCAGCGCGCCTATGAAATCAACAGTAAAGCGGTAACAACTTCTGATCAGATGCTTCAAAAACTGACTCAGATCTAAGATAGCTTTCGGGGGGCTGGATTGCCCCCTGACTGCGTTAGGCCGATTGGAATTTTGGGGTTCAAGGCAGCTTACCCCTTTGGTTACAGGTAATAAAAACAGAGATGGATACTTCGCCGTTCAGAAAATTAAGTGGATTGAGATGGGTCTGTGCGCCAACAATGGCGGTGCTGCTGCTCAATGGCTGTGCGTATATTCCGCATAAACCACTGGTGGATGGCACCACCTCTGCGCAACCCGCGCCAGCGAGTGCGCCCTTGCCGAATGGCTCAATATTTCAGGCTGTTCAGCCGATGAACTATGGCTATCAGCCGCTATTTGAAGACCGTCGCCCGCGCAATATCGGCGACACGCTAACCATTACCTTGCAGGAAAACGTCAGCGCCAGCAAAAGCTCTTCTGCCAACGCCAGCCGTAACGGTGCCAGCAAATTTGGCGTAGCCACTGCGCCGCGCTATCTGGAAGGTTTACTGGGCAACGCCCGTGCCGATCTGGATATTTCCGGCGATAGCACCTTTGGCGGCAAAGGTGGAGCCAATGCCAATAACACCTTTAACGGCACTATTACCGTGACCGTGGATCGGGTTCTGGCCAACGGTAACCTGCATGTCGTGGGGGAGAAGCAGATTGCAATCAACCAGGGAACCGAGTTTATTCGTTTCTCCGGGGTCGTCAATCCGCGCACCATCAGCGGCAGCAACACCGTTACCTCAACTCAGGTGGCGGACGCACGTATCGAATACGTGGGTAATGGCTATATCAATGAAGCGCAAACCATGGGCTGGTTGCAGCGGTTCTTCCTTAATGTTTCGCCGTTCTAAGAGGCCGATTAATGCGTAAACAATCTCTCATCCCGCTTTTTGCCGCACTGTTGTCATTGGTGTGGCTGCCGGCATCGGCAGAGCGAATTCGTGATTTGGTTACCGTTCAGGGCGTGCGGGATAACGCCCTGATTGGCTACGGGCTGGTCGTGGGGCTGGATGGCTCCGGTGACCAGACCATGCAGACTCCCTTTACCACTCAAAGCCTGAGCAACATGTTGTCCCAGTTAGGGATTACTGTGCCGCCGGGCACCAATATGCAGCTGAAAAACGTGGCGGCGGTGATGGTTACCGCTAAATTGCCTGCGTTTTCTCGCACTGGGCAAACCATCGATGTGGTGGTTTCTTCCATGGGTAACGCCAAAAGTATTCGCGGTGGGACTTTGCTGATGACTCCGCTGAAAGGCGTGGATAATCAGGTTTATGCGTTGGCGCAGGGCAACGTTCTGGTCGGAGGCGCAGGGGCGTCTTCAGGCGGCAGCAGCGTAACCGTTAACCAGTTGACCGGTGGACGAATCAGCAATGGCGCGACCATAGAACGAGAATTACCGACTACCTTTGGCAGCAGCGGCGTGCTTAACCTTCAGTTAAATAACGAAGATTTTACGCTGGCGCAGCAGATAAGCGATGCGATAAACCGTTCGCGTGGCTTCGGTTCTGCCACCGCGATTGACGCCCGTACCATTCAGGTTCTGGTGCCAAGCGGTAGCAGCTCACAGGTGCGTTTCCTGGCCGATATTCAGAATATTCCAGTTAATGTCGATCCGGGCGATGCCAAGGTCATTATCAATTCCCGCACCGGCTCGGTGGTGATGAACCGTAACGTTGTGCTGGATTCTTGTGCGGTGGCGCAGGGCAATCTGTCGGTTGTGGTGGATAAACAAAATACCGTAAGCCAGCCGGATACGCCGTTCGGCGGCGGTCAGACCGTTGTCACGCCAAATACCCAGATATCCGTACGTCAGGAAGGGGGCGCGCTGCAAAAAGTGAATGCCAGCCCGAATCTGAACAACGTTATTCGCGCGCTGAATTCTCTGGGCGCAACGCCAATCGACCTGATGTCTATTTTGCAGGCGATGGAAAGCGCCGGCTGTCTGCGGGCTAAACTGGAAATTATTTGATGAGCGATTTGATGGCCATGTCCGGGGCGGCATACGACGCCCAATCCCTGAACGCCTTAAAGCGTGATGTGGCAAAAGATCCGCAGGGCAACCTAAAACAGGTGGCTCAGCAGGTCGAAGGGATGTTTGTGCAAATGATGCTGAAAAGTATGCGTTCCGCCATGCCGGAAGACGGCCCGCTGAGCAGCGACCAAACCCGGCTCTATACCTCTATGTATGACCAGCAGATTGCGCAGGAAATGTCGGTGAAAGGTCTCGGCCTGGCCGATATGATGGTGAAGCAACTTTCCGGTAGCCAGTCGCCAAGTGAAACGGCCGGTACTGTGCCGATGGCGCTGGATAAAGAAGTCATGCAAACCCTGCCGGCGCAGGCGCTGGCGCAGATGATGCGTCGGGCAATTCCCACGCCGCCGCCGGAAGGTACCAGCCCGCTGTCGCTCAATAACAATAACTTTGTTTCGCGTTTGTCGATCCCGGCCAAAATGGCCAGCCAACAGAGTGGCATTCCTCATCAACTGATTGTGGCTCAGGCGGCGCTGGAATCAGGCTGGGGGCGCCGCGAGATCCCGACGGCGGAAGGCAAATCCAGCTACAACCTGTTTGGTATTAAAGCAGGCAGCAATTGGGAAGGGCCGGTTAGTGAAATCACAACCACTGAGTACGAGCAAGGCGTGGCGAAGAAAACCAAGGCCAGCTTCCGCGTTTACGGTTCTTACGTCGAAGCGATTAGCGACTACGTCAAATTGCTGACCAAAAATCCTCGCTATGCGGAAGTGGCGGCGGCGAATACGCCGGAGCAGGCGGCACATGCCTTGCAGCGAGCGGGTTACGCAACCGATCCACAATACGCGCAGAAATTGGTGGGCGTTATTCAGCAAATGAAGAGCGCTGGGAATCAGGCGGTCAAAGCCTATACCCATGATTTAAGTCAAATTTTCTAACGGCAGGCAGCAAACTGACGGCGTAAAACCCCGACCGCCCTGTGATTTATCCCCGGGCGGTTTTTTTTAGCAGGAATATCGCCGTAATCCATCGGGAAAAATGGGTATTTTTTGCCAAATTTACTCAAGTTATCCGATCTTTGGCCGATAAATATTACAGGCTGCGCGGGGACTTGTACCCCTCAGACAGTAACCTTATTCATCACCGCAGGTGACACAAACTACCGATCGCCTGCCGTAAAAGGATTTCTTTATGTCCAACAATCTGATTAATACCGCGATGAGTGGTCTGAGTGCGGCGCAATACGCCCTGAGCACCGTGGGTAATAATATTACCAACTTCCAGGTCGCCGGGTATAACCGCCAGAACGCTATTTTTGCGCAAGCGGGCGGCACCTTGTCTCCAGCGGGTTTCCTCGGTAATGGTGTTAACGTGACCGGCGTAAATCGTGAGTACAACTCCTTTATTAATAATCAGTTACGCTCAGCCCAAACTCAAAGCGCCGGTCTGACAACTTATTACAATCAGATCTCGCAGATTGATAACCTGTTGGCGGATAAAAATAACAGCCTGTCCGTTACCATGCAGGATTTTTTCAGCAATCTAAAAGGTCTGGAAACGCTTCCTAATGACGACGCGACGCGTAAAACCGTGTTGGGTAAAGCCGAAGGTTTGGTAAACCAATTCAAGAATGCGGATAAATATCTGCAAGACATGAATAACGGTGTTAACCAGAAAATTAGCGACAGCGTTAACCAGATTAATAACTATTCTGAGCAGATCGCCAAACTTAACGACCAGATCACCCGTTTACGCGGCAGCAGCGGCAGCGAGCCAAATGCTTTGCTCGATCAGCGCGATCAGTTGGTTAGCGAGCTGAACACCATTATTCCTGTCACCGTAACCCAGCAAGACGGCGACGCTTATAACGTGTCCTTCGCCGGTGGTTTATCGCTGGTACAGGGGTCGAATTCTTATAATATGCGTGCAATTCCTTCTAGCGCAGACGGTACTCGTATGACCATCGGTTATGACCGCGGTCTGGGCGGTGTGGCTGAGCTGGACGAATCCCGCATTACATCCGGTTCTTTGGGCGGTACGCTGAAATTCCGCAGTGAAGCACTGGATAGCGCTCGCAACCAATTAGGGCAGTTGGCGTTGGTGATGGCCGACAGCTTTAACCAGCAGCACGAAAAAGGCTTTGATATCAACGGCGATCCAGGAGAGAAGTTCTTCAACTTTGCTCAGCCAAACAGCGTCAGCAATGCCAAAAACACCGGCACCGGCCATCTGGATGTGAGCTACAGCAACACTAGCGAAGTGCAGGCCAGTGATTACAGCATGGAATTCGACGGCACCAACTGGCAGGTTACGCGTCTATCAGATAACAGTAAAATCGCGCCTAAAACCGAAGCTGACGGCAGTCTGAGCTTTGATGGCCTGAATGTTTCTGTCGGCGCAGGCGTAGCGGCGAACGATAAGTTCACCATCAAACCGGTGGCTAATACCATTTCTAACCTGGATGTGGCAATCAAGGATTCCTCCAAAATTGCTGCTGCGGGCGCGGATCCAACCGGTGTAGACGGTGGGAAAGGCGATAATAACAACGCCAAGGCGTTACTGGATCTGCAAAACAAACAATTGGTCAACGGCAAAGCGACGTTGTCCGGTGCTTACGCCGGTTTAGTCAGTAACGTGGGTAACCAAACCAGTACGGCGAAAGTGAACAGTACCGCGCAGTTCAATATCGTGAAGCAGCTTGATGAGCAGCAGCAGTCCATTTCCGGGGTAAACCTGGATGAAGAGTACGGCAATCTTCAGCGTTTCCAGCAATATTACCTGGCCAATGCGCAGGTTATCCAAGTGGCTTCGACTCTGTTTAATTCCTTGCTGGAAATTCGTTAAACCGAACCCTGCGGGGATAAATACTCAATCACTGTTCTGCGATACGGCTCGCAGAACAGACGCTAAAAGGAACTGACATCGTGCGCCTTAGTACCAGCATGCTGTATCAGCAAAATATGCGCGGCATCACTGATGCCCAATCTCTGTGGTTGCAGTCTGGCCAACAGATTTCTACCGGCAAACGAGTGATTAACCCATCGGATGATCCCATGGCAGCCTCACAGGTGATCATGCTGTCTCAGGCTCAGTCTGAGAATGCGCAATTTGCCTTAGGCCGCAGCTATGCGCGCCAGACTTCATCTTTGGAAACCAACTTTTTGGCGCAGTCAACCAGCACCGTGCAGCAAATGCAAGCATTGGTGATCAGTGCCAGTAAAGACTCCCTGAGTGATGATGACCGAGCTTCTTACGCAACTCAGTTGCAGGGCCTGAAGGATCAATTGTTAAATCAGGCTAACTCCACGGATGGCAACGGCAACTACATGTTTGGCGGTTTCAAGAATGACAAACCTCCTTTCGTTGCCGATCCGGTGACCGGCGCGGTAACCTATAACGGTGGTGATGAGCCTAAGACTCAACAGGTTGATTCTTTCCGTAACATGACCGTAGGCCACACGGGGTCCAGCGTGTTTATGAGTCTGACCGCCAATGCGCGTCCGGAGCCAACGGATCCGGCTACCGGCACGACGCCAGCGTCAGAAAGCAATATTTTCAATACCATCGATACCGTATTGAACGCGCTGAAAATGCCAATGAATGGCGCATCGGAAGCAGATAAAAAGCTCTCCGCGGATGCGATGGATAAAGGGATTCGCGGGTTAGACAACTCGTTGAATAATATCCTGTCCGTTCAGGCCGAAATTGGTACCCAATTGCAGGAATTGGACAGTCTGGATAGCCTGGGCGACGACCGTACTCTGATAAACAAACAACAGCTTAGCGATTTACAGGATGTAGATTGGAACGCCGCGATTTCATCCTACGTTATGCAACAAGCCGCATTACAGGCTTCGTATAAAGCTTTCAGCGATATGCAAGGCATGTCCCTGTTCCAGCTTAACCGTTAATACCCTGCGTTCTTACCCGCTGACCAGCTCGGCGGGTCCCCTTTTAAGTGTACTTAAACCGGGTGCACTTTTCGGTATGTCATCTTTTCCCACTAAGGTTTGGGATGGCATACCACCTTTTTATTCGTCCCCCCATCTTTAGCCTCGTTTCAAGTTAACTTCCAACCCTAAAGCATCGCTATAACAATCCGTTATGGCAGAGTGATTATTGCTATTGCTGCAAGTAATTAGTGACGTGAAATGATGGGGCTCAGAGAAAGAGGGCGCTAACTTCAGGCCATCCCGCCAACAACACCGGCCAGACGATCGAAGAACTCACCGAACAGATGCTCGCAGTAGGGAGCAAGACTCGGCATTAACAAGCCCAGAACCAGCATACCTATGGTTAAAGTGAGGGGGAAACCGATCACGAATACCGAAAGCTGCGGCGTCATGCGGTTTAACATCCCCAGTGCCATGTTTAGCGTGAGCAGAATAGTGATCATGGGTAACGCGAGCATAAGTCCACTGATAAAGATCAGAGAACCGATCTCGGTTAAGGCGCGGAACCCGCCGCCGTTTAGGGGCGCAAACTGAATGGGCAGCGTGTGGAAGCTGTCGGACAACATAGAAATCAGCCATAAATGGCCGTTGAGGGACAAAAAGAGCAGCATTGCGATTAGATTCAGCAATCGCGCCAGCACGGGCATATTGGGGCCACCGGAGGGATCGAAGAAGGTAGCGAAAGACAGCCCCATTTGTAACCCGATGATTTCTCCCGCTAAACGAATGGCTGCAAAGGCGAACTGCATGGTCAGGCCAATAGCGACGCCGATGATCACTTGCTGAATGGCGACCCAAATAGCGCCGACGGAAAAAATGGGAATATCAATGACCGGCAGGGACGGTGCAATCAGAAAGGTAATCATTACCCCAAGGCCGACTTTGACCTTACGGTTGATCGATTTTTCATTCAGAACCGGCGCGGTGCTGATCAGCGCCAATACACGAACCAGCGGCCAAAAATATTGGCTGACTAAATGGCTAAGCTGGCTGGTATCAAAAGAAAGCATGTTTAGCCGATCAGCGTAGGCAAGCTGGTGAAAAGATTACGCATGTAATCCAGAATCAAATTCAGCATCCATGGCCCGGCGATAACCAAAGTGGCGAAGACTGCCAGAATTTTAGGAATGAAAGACAGGGTCATTTCGTTAATCTGCGTGGCGGCCTGTAGCAGGCTGACCAACAGACCGCTGACCAACGCAGCCAGCAATAGCGGCGCGGCCAGTGCCAGGGCGATTTTCATCGCTTCAGTGCCAAGCGCCATTACCGATTCAGGAGTCATAGCCTACCTTTGTATAAAATGAGCTGGATGAGATAATTTCAGGCTAACTGTAGAAACTTTGCGCCAGTGAACCTAGCAGCAATTGCCAGCCGTCCACCAGAACAAACAACATCAGCTTAAAGGGGAGCGAGATCGTCGCCGGCGGCACCATCATCATACCGAGGGCCATTAATACGCTAGCGACCACCAAATCGATAATCAGGAACGGAATAAATACGGTAAAACCGATCTGGAAGGCGGTTTTCAGCTCGCTGGTGACGTAGGCCGGAAGCAAAATACGCATTGGCACCGCTTCTGGGCCTTCAAACGCAGGCAGATTGGCTAAACGGGCGTACAGCGCCAAATCGGTTTCCCGGGTTTGTCGCAGCATAAATTCCCGCAGCGGCTGCGAGCCTTTATCTATGGCGATGTCCATGGTGATCTTATCCTGGCTAAACGGCAGATAAGCATCCTGATAAACTTTGTCGAACACCGGTGACATGATAAAGAAGGTCAAAAACAGCGCCAGACCTAACAAAACCTGATTCGGCGGTGCCGATGGCGTGCCGAGGGCGTTACGTAACAAACCCAGCACGATAATGATTCGGGTAAAACTGGTCATCATCAGCAACGCCGCCGGTAAGAAGCTCAGCGAAGTGATCAGGACTAAGGTTTGTACCGGTAGTGACCAGCTTTGCCCGCCGTTGGCGAGAGGCTGGCTGATAATACCGGGTAATTGCGCAAACACCGCCGGTGAGAACAACAGGGCGGTGAAAGTGAATAGGGGGGTAAGCAGACGGCGCATCCGCACCGTTAAGGCAAAAGTGGCCTTGAATTCAGGGCGCTGAGACGTCATGCCGATTTTTCCGGGTGTTTCAGGATTTTTTGCAGTAGCTGACGAAAATCAGCCGGTTTAGTGGTATCTGGCTCGACGGTAGGGTCTACCGGAGGGCGTTCCATCGTGTGCAACTGAGTGACCTGCTGTGAAGTGACGCCCAGCACTAACCAGGTGTTATCTACTTCCACAATGACTACGCGCTCGCGCTGGCCAACCTGACAGCTAGCGCGCACATTCAGCAATTTGTTATTGCGCGCCTGCGGAGCAAAGCCCAGCCGTTTTACCAGCCAGGCACCGCACAGAATCAGTAAAATAACGCCGCCGAGAACGCTGCCAACCTGCGTTAATACCGCACCAGCCGGAAGGGCAGGTGCCGCGGGAACGGCTGTTTGGCTACTCACTCCAGGGTGAGAATTGGCGAAACCGGTGACCGGCGTTTGTGCTTCACTCATTAGCGGCTTAAACGGCGCATACGCTCAGATGGCGTAATGATGTCGGTAATACGTACGCCGTATTTATCCGCAACCACTACCACTTCACCTTGCGCTATCAGGTAACCGTTAATCAGGATATCCAGCGGCTCACCAGCCAGACCATCCAGAGAAACCACTGAACCTTGCGATAGGCGCAGCAATTCTTTGATGGTCATTTTGGTGCGGCCCAGCTCTACGGACAGTTTTACCGGAATATCAAGAATCAGATCGATTTCCTGCAAATTGCCAAGTGCGTCCGGTGCCTCCAGCGATTTGAATACGCCTTCAGTTGTTGCCGTTGGTTTTTCTGTCGCTTGCTGCTCGTTAAACGCATCAGCCCACAGATCATCCACGGATTCCTTTCCATCGCCAGACGGCAGCTTAGGGTCACTCATTGGGCTGTTCCTCATTTAGAGCATTCAAAATAGGGTTAATCAGATGTTCAACACGAAGGGCGTATTGCCCGTTCAGAGTACCGTACTGGCTGGTTAGCACCGGTACGCCATCAACGTGGGCGATCAGCCGGTCTGGCTTATCTATCGGCAATACATCGCCCGGTTTCAGTTTTAAAATCTGAGACAAACGCAGCGAGATCTCGGCAAAATTGGCCACCAGCTCCAGCTCGGAGTGTTGAACCTGTTTTACCAACGTTTCGCGCCAGTGGGTGTCTTCCTGACGTGAGTTTTCCAGCGGCGGATTGGTCAATAGCTCGCGCAGCGGTTCGATCATGGCGAAAGGAATACAGATATTGAATTCGCCGCTTAGCGCGCCGATTTCCACGTGGAATGGCGTGGTGACCACGATGTCGTTCGGCGAGGTAGTGATGTTGGTAAATTTCACCTGAATCTCGGAACGGACATATTCCACGTCGATCTTGTAAATGGCGGCCCAGGCGTCGCGGTAGGCGTCCAGCGCCAAACGCAGCATGCGGGTAATCACCCGTTGTTCAGTATGGGTAAATTCGCGGCCTTCCACTTTAGTCGGGAAACGGCCATCCCCGCCGAACAGGTTATCGACGGCGATAAACACCAAACTTGGCTCAAACACAAATAGGGCAGTGCCGCGCAGCGGTTTGAGATGTACCAGGTTCAGGTTGGTTGGCACCGGCAGGTTACGGGCAAATTCATGGTAAGGCTGGATTTTAATCGGGCCTACCGTGATGTCCGGGCTACGACGGAGCAGGTTGAACAACCCCATGCGGAACTGACGGGCAAAACGCTCGTTAATGATCTCCAGCGCGTGCAGACGCTCACGCACCACGCGGCGCTGGGTTGTCGGATCGTAAGGCTTAACGTCACTGTCACTGCCGACTATGGCAACCGGCTCATCGTTTCCGCTGTCGCCGTTTAACAGTGCGTCAATCTCTGCTTGTGAAAGTATGCTGTCGCCCATAATGATTATCGCAGTATGAATGCGGTAAACAGCACGTCGCTGATTACCTGATTAGGTTGACCTTTAACCATTGGCGGGCTGAGGACGGTTTTGATTTGCGCCATTAACCGCTGTTTGCCTTCTTCGTTCGCCAGGCTTTCGGCAGTCTGGCGAGACAGCAACAACAGCAGACGGCTGCGAACTTCCGGTAAATAGTCGTTCAGCGCGCGACGGGTATTCTCGTCTGGCAGGCGCAGAGTCAAACCGATGTACAGCACGCGATCCAGGTTGTTGTCCGGCGTGATCAGATTAACGGTAAAGGTATCAAGCGGCATAAAGACCGGAGCCACAGGGACAGGTTTAACGTTCGCAGGCTTGCTGTTGTGCAGTACCCACCAGCTATAGCCGCCGCCCGCAGCAGAAGCCACGGCAATCAGTACTAGCAGAATCACCCAGATTGAACTTTTACGCTTGGCCGGGATGGTGTTATCAGACATGGGGAAGACAAATTCCTGTTTCGTGTATCTGCATAATAACGCGGGTATGACTCGTTGACGGATGTCGCCACCTTGGCAACTTCTGACAACCTACCCGCGTTAAACGAATAATGGTGATGATTATCCCGCGTATCACCGCCGGCAATAGGCAGAATAGGTGGGAAAAAACGGCCTACCTCGCCCGTTTGTTCAATTTTAGGCGAAAATATCAACACCGCCGTTGCCGGATGCTAAAGATTGCAGTGCGGCTGGCGTCACCAACGGTGTCAGAGAATCAGCCGATTCAGCGTTTTCGCCGTAAGCAGGCTGGCCATTAGCCGCATAGTTTTGCTGATTTTGTTGATGCTGCTGTTGCTGAGCCTGCTGCCACTGAGACGATCCTTCGCTACTGACACTGCTCTGGCCCAATTGAATCCCACTTTCAGCTAAAGCATGACGCAGCCCCGGCAGAGCGGCTTCTAGCGCGGCGCGAACCTGACCGTGAGCTGAGGCGAAGTGCAGCTGCGCCTGATTATCTTCGATCTTCAGACTGATTTGCAGCGCGCCCAATTCCTGCGGATGCAAACGCAGTTCGGCATTTTGCTGGCCGTTGCGGCTAAACATTAATACCTGCTGGCCTAACGCCTGCTGCCATTCCTGACTGCCCAACTGAGCGCTCAAATGGCCGGCAACCGGGGCGGAAGCAAGGCCGCCGGTAGGCGCAGCCATGATTGGGCTGGAGACCGGCGGTAATGAAGGGGTGATAGCGCTGGTTAACAAGGCTTTCTCGCCGCTATTGACTGCTTCTGTCGGGGCGATTAACGCACTCAGCGCAGCGGTTTTATTGGCGGCTATGGCGCTGTTGTCCTGTGTCTGACCGGTAGGGCGGTTCTGACGCAGTTCTACCTTTTCGGTTTTGGTTTTTACCTCGGCCAATAGGTTATTCGCGGGGTTACCACCCTCTTTTTTACCGTTACTCAAAGTGGTACTCAACAGCGCGCCCAGCTCTTTATCCTGACCGGTTAAGCCCAGCAGACTGCCCAGCGCTTCGCCTTTACCTGCGGGGCTACTTTTGGAGCCAGCATTCAGATTATCCTGTGCGGTCAGCCCTGATTTCAGGCTGTTACCGCTTGCCAGTGTAGTCGCTACCTGATGGGGCAACATCGCCAGCAAAGTATGTAATGGGTTCAGGTCGGGTTTATCGCGCTGAATTTCCAGTTTTTGATCGTCTTCTGGCGTTGTTTTCTTGCCATGAGACTCGCCTGTCTGACCTGCGGCCGTTAATCCTGCCGGCAGGGTCGCGGTGATATCACCCAATGCGGCCAGCAACTGGTTAAGCTTGCTACTGCCTTGGCTGGTTTTATCCCCTTCGACATCGGCAATGTTACCGGTGACGGCGGCTAAAGAAGATTTCAGCGCTTTGGCATCGGCGGCATCCAGCTTCTGAGCCAATTGGCTCAATTGGCCGCCTAGCAGCTCGGCAAAATCCGCCGGTAAACCCGCATCGCTGAATAACGCAGCGATAGAAGAAGACGCTGCACCCTCAGTTTCGGTTGGTGTCGCAACACCGGGCAGTACAGACAGATTCATGAATTCAGGCTCCTTTGTGAGCTGCGCTGGGCAAACTCATCCATCAATTTTTGATCCATACGGTTTTCATGGTGACGCTGGGTGGTTTCCGCCCGTTCCTGCAAGGTTTCGAACGCGTTGAGGCGTTGCTGTTTCTCTTGCCAGTGCTTGACGGCTAAATCGACGCGCTGATTCCATTGCAATAGCTGCTGCCGGTGCTGATCGATTGCCAATTCCAACGTCTGAATAAACTGCTGATAATTCTGCCAGGTTGAGGAGGCCATCCCGTCGGATAAGGTATCGTTCAGCTTGACCCGATATTCATCCTGATAGTTGAGCAACATATTCAATTGCTGCTCGGCTTGCAGGTACGATTGACGCACCTGTCCCAACTGTGTACTGGCCTTTTCGACGGCCTTCTGCGCCAAGTCGCGCAGGGTAACGAGAGGTGATTGACTTTTCATCGTATTCCTCATCTATTACGGAATGAAGATTGGCGTCAGTGAGCTGACGGCCAATCAGCCGGGAAACAGCGCCTTCAGATGCTGACAGGCATCCTCATAGCTACTTCGCTCAAACATTCCTTGCTGCAAGAAGGTTTCCATCTGGGGGTAAAGCAAGATTGCGCGGTCGAGCAGCGGATCGCTCCCTGCCGCGTAGGCACCGACGCTGACCAAATCGCGGTTGCGTTGGTAGCTCGCCAGTAACTGTTTGAACTGACGAACTTTGCTGTAGTGATCCTCATCAATCAGCGCCGTCATGGCTCGGCTGATGGAGGCTTCGATATCAATAGCCGGATAATGGCCGGATTCGGCCAAACGGCGGGACAGCACCACGTGGCCATCCAAAATGGCGCGGGCGGAGTCGGCAATCGGATCTTGCTGATCGTCGCCCTCGGTCAATACGGTATAGAAAGCGGTGATAGAACCGCCGCCGCTGACGCCGTTACCGGCTCTTTCGACCAACGCCGGTAGCTTGGCGAAGACAGAAGGCGGGTAGCCTTTGGTGGCAGGCGGCTCGCCAATGGCCAGCGCGATTTCACGCTGTGCCATGGCATAACGCGTCAGGGAGTCCATAATCAGCAGCACATGCTGACCGCGATCGCGGAAGTCTTCGGCGATACGAGTCGCGTAAGCGGCACCCTGCATACGTAATAAAGGGGAAACGTCGGCCGGTGCGGCAATGACTACCGAACGTGCGCGACCTTCTGCCCCAAGAATATTTTCAATAAAGTCTTTTACTTCACGACCACGTTCACCGATTAGCCCGACCACAATGACGTCCGCCTGGGTATAGCGTGCCATCATGCCAAGCAACACGCTTTTACCGACGCCGGAACCGGCAAACAGACCCATACGCTGACCGCGACCAACGGTGAGCAGGGCGTTGATAGTGCGCACGCCCACGTCCAGAACCTGTTCGATAGCGGTACGCTGCAACGGGTTAACCGGCGGCGTAATCAATGGTGCGCGATAGCCGGTTTCTGGCGCGGGTAAACCGTCCAGCGGCTTGGCGCTGCCATCCAGTACGCGTCCGAGCAATTCAGGGCCGAGAGGCAGTTGTTTACTGGCGGAAGCGCCATTGGCGGTAATGCGTGCATAGACGCGCGCGCCGGGCACAATGCCTTCCACTTCTTCCAACGGCATCAAAAACAGGCGCTGGCCGTTAAAACCAACCACTTCGCTTTCTACTTCCTGCACTTCGCCGCCGTCGTGTCGTTCAATCAGGCAGGTTGCGCCAAGGGGCAATTGCAAGCCAGTGGCTTCCAAAACCAGACCGGTGGCGCGGGTCAGACGACCATAGCGCCGAACCGAAGGCGACTGAACGATTCGCTGTTCCAGTTTATCCAGTGTAGTCAGCCAGCGGCCAAGACGGGCGGTCATTACAAATCTCCCGGTGCGGCCAGGCGGCACAGCTCATGCCAACGGGTTGCGACGCTGGCATCCAGATCGCCTTCTTCCGCGCTGACTTTACAACCACCGGCGTGAATCTGGCTGTCGGCCAGCAAACGCCAACCGTGCAGGCTCAGGGTGGCGCCTAAGCGCTGCTCCACCATCGCCAAATCGTCCGGATTTACGCGCAACTGCGGTTTGCCGTTAAACATTGGCTCTTGCTGAATCAGCTGTTGGATTTGACCCAGCAGTGCGGTGCCGTCACAAATAGCCGGTTGCCCCAAAATCTGTTTCGCCGCCGTCAGCGCCAATTGCATCAAACGAGAGGCGATGACGCTGTCGAGGGAATCGAGCGTATTTTGGAAATCAGCGACCAGCGCCTGCCAGTGAGCGGTCATCGGCTCTTGCAGTTTCTGCGCTTCCAGCAAACCTTGTTCACGCCCTTCCAGCAGCCCGGTTTGATAGCCCTGATCCAGACCTTCCTGCAAACCTTTGGCGAAACCTTGCTGCCGACCCTGTTGCTCCGCCTGCTGTTGCAAACTTTGCAGCACCTGCTGTTGGTCGGGTTCCTGTGGTTCGCCTGCTTCGTCGGTAAACTCGGTCATCGCGACTTCCGGCTGGGTAGCCGGAGCGTCATCAAACTGACTGGCGAAATCCTTGGGAGCCCAAGGCTGCCAGGGCAGGGCATTAAGCTGATCAGACATAGATGTCCTCGCCGCCGCCAATTACGATCTCGCCGCTTTCCGCCAAACGACGGACGATAAGCAGGATCGCTTTCTGTTCGCTTTCCACCAGTGACATACGCACTGGCCCACGCGTGGCCAGATCGTCGCGCAGAATCTCGGCAGCACGCAGAGACATGTTGCTGAGGAAACGTTCGCGCAGAGCCTGATCCGACCCTTTCAATGCCACCAATAGGGACTCGGAGTCGATCTCTTGCAGCAAACGCTGAATGCTGCGGTCGTCGACGCCAACCAGATTTTCGAACAGGAACATCTCGTCGATAATCTTTTGTGCCAGTTCGCCATCGTATTCGCGCATGGCGTCCATAACCGCTTCTTCCTGCTGGGTTTTCATCAGGTTGATAATCTCGGCAGCGGTGCGGATACCGCCCATTTTGCTGCGTTTGAGATTCTGGCCGTCCAACAGGTTGTTCAGCACTTCAGTCAATTCCGCCAGCGCCGCCGGTTGAACCCCACCGAAGGTGGCGATACGCAGCATGACATCGTTGCGCAGACGTTCGTCGAACAGCGCCAGAATATCGGCAGCCTGACCGCGTTTCAGGTGAACCAAAATGGTGGCGATGATCTGCGGGTGCTCGTCCCGAATCAGATCCGCAGCCATCTGCGGTTCCATAAAGTTGAGGGTTTCCATGCCGCTGGTGGTTTCGCGAGACTCCAGAATATCTTCCAGCAGGCTGGAGGCACGTTCTTCCCCCAAGGCTTTCACCAGCACGCCGCGCAGGTATTCGCTGGCGTTGACGCTCAGCGCTGCATATTGCTCGGCGTCGTCTTCAAACTCGACTAACACGTCAATTAATTGCTGATGAGAAACCTGACGCATACTCGCCATGGTGGTACTCAGTTGCTGCACCTCCCGCGACGAGAGGTGTTTGAAAACTTCTGCGGCGTGGTCTTCGCCCAACGTCATCAGCATGATGGCGCTCTTTTCAGTTCCGGTCAGGCTCATTGGTCTGTACTCATCCATTGACGAATTACCAGCGCGACAACGCGTGGATCTTTATCTGCAAGTTCGCGGATACGCTGGGCCTGAACTTCAGCGCTTACACGCTGTTGTGATTTCTTACGCAGGGCCAGCTCTTCTTTGCTCTGTTTCACTGTTTCAGCGGTTTGTGCCGTCTGCGCTGCGTTATTAGCCGCAGTAATCGCCGGATTCACTTCCTGTTTCTTAGCGATAAACGGACGTACCAGTTTGCGCCACAGAATCCAGGCAACCAGCAGAATCAACAGATAACGACCGGCACTCATCAACTGCTCGAAGAAGGATTGTTGTTTCCAGAACGGCAGGGCGCTGCTGGTTTCTTCGGTTGCGGTAAACGGCGTATTGACCACGTTTAGCGTATCGCCACGCGCGGTAGAGAAGCCCATGGCTTCACGGGTTAGCGCCTCAATTTGCGCCAACTGATCTTTGCTCAGCGCGATCGGCTTGCCGGTTTTCTTGTCGATATCCAGATAGTTAACCACCACGGCGACGGACAGGCGTTGCACCATGCCAGCCTGTTGCTGGGTGTGACGAATAGTCCGGTCAACTTCATAGTTAGTGGTTTCATCCCGACGACTGCTGCCCGGAACGCTATTGCGGTTGCCAGTGCCGGCGGTGTTGTTGCGGTTAGCCGCAGTGGCTGCGGCGGTATTCGCTGCTGCACCGGTAGCCCCCGGCGCTGCGCCAACTGGCGGAGTTTCAATCGGAGCAACCGGCGTGGCCGAAGGCTGATTGGATAAAGCGCCCGGAACGCCGCCGATTGGCGTGCCGCCAACCTGTTCGCTTTGGCTTAGCTGCTGTGACCGTACCGCGCCCTGTTCAGGGCGTTGGTTTGGTTTGTATTCTTCGTCCGTCTGCTCGCGGGTCGCAAAATCAACCTGCGCGGTGACCTGAGCGTGGACATTTCCGTTACCGACCATCGGAGCCAAAATAGACTCAATGCGGCGTTGGAAGCGGGCTTCCACCTCATTGGTAAATTTCAACTGAGCGGCATTCAAATCGCGACCGGCGCTATCTGATTGCGTCAACAGGCGGCCCGTTTGGTCAACGACGGTGACGTTACCCGGAGGTAGACCGGCCACGCTGCTGGAAACCATATAAACAATGGCGTTAATCTGGCCATCATCCAATGCGCGCCCAGGCTGTAAAGCCAGTGTGACGGAAGCCGAGGGGGATTTTTGTTCACGAACAAACAGCGAAGGCTTCGGCAATGCCAAATGAACGCGTACGTTCATGACCGGGCCGAGGGTTTCGATGGTGCGGGATAATTCTCCCTCCAACGCCCGTTGGTAGTTGATTTGTTCACTGAACTGGCTGATGCCGAATTTTTCCTGATCCAGCAGTTCAAAGCCAACGGCACCGCCTTTCGGCAGCCCTTGCTGCGCCAGGCGCAGACGGGTTTCATGCACCTTGTCTGCCGGAATCAGCAGCGCACCGCCGTTTTCGGCAAAGCGATAAGGAATATTGAGCTGAGTCAGTTGAGTGACAATAGCGCCGCCATCGCGATCGCTCAAATTGCTGTAAAGGACGCGATAATCCGGGCTTTTCGCCCATAACATTAAGGCGACAACGATCGACACTGCGGCAGCAGCGGCGATAAGTAACGGAATTTTTGGATTGGCGCGCAGGCGATTCAACAGCCCGCTAAAGCCATTCTCACGGTTCTCTACGCCAGTTATCGAGGCATTCATACGCATTCCTTGCCAGGCTGGACAACGTTGACGTTAGTATTTGTGTAAGTAGTGTATCGAAACAAAACAGACTCCCTGGTACGTAAGCGACAAAGCAGCAATCGCCGGTCTCCCCTTTTATGGGCATGCCATTATTTGTCGGATTAAGGGAATTTGATGAGTCAATAAGGCGATGTTTTTGTATCTAATTAGCCGGTTTAGCTAAAAAATGATGTGTTAGGGTGTCAGCCTGAAAATACCAATCTGTGCCGGGCTTAAAGAATATCCGTCCTGAGCACGCGCTTTTTACTGAGGTT
Source organism: Yersinia sp. J1 (assembly GCF_050586585.1). Taxonomy (NCBI): domain Bacteria; kingdom Pseudomonadati; phylum Pseudomonadota; class Gammaproteobacteria; order Enterobacterales; family Yersiniaceae; genus Yersinia; species Yersinia sp. J1. The sequence goes on along the minus strand of NZ_JBOBDP010000016.1, from coordinate 10,712 downwards.
TTATGTCCATTCAAGGTATTGAAGGTGTTTTGCAACAAATGCAGGTCAGCGCATTACAGGCGGCAGGAACGGCCAAAGTGCTGCCGGCTGAGCCGGGTTTTGCCAGCGAACTGAAGGCCGCACTGGGTAAAATCAGTGAAGTGCAGCAAACGGCTCGTACTCAGGCGCAGAATTTCGAACTAGGCAAACCGGGCATTGGTTTAAACGATGTGATGGTCGATATGCAAAAATCCTCAATCTCCATGCAAATGGGAATTCAGGTACGTAATAAGCTGGTTTCGGCCTATCAGGAAGTGATGAATATGGGCGTTTGATGGCAACGCAGCTATTCAGATGATGCTTGCCCATAAAATAAGGTTGAGAGCAGAAAAGTTATTTTCATGGATATAATGGACTAAGATAATTAACTAACAAGGATGAATGTATGAGTAAGAATCAAAGAATTGCTATGTTTGCGGCCATAGGTGGCGTTGGTTATCTGGTATGGTACGTAATTAAACATACTACGGGATTATAATTTTCTATTATTATTGGCTCCCCACTTGTCATCAATGCTACTGGTAGCTCCGAACGATAGGGCTGCCCGAGTTGATCATTATTTTTCTATTTATGTTATGACGCTTAGCAAAACGCTGATTTCCTAGCGCCACTGAAATGCTTTTCCCTGAATGACTCCACATTGTCATAGGATAATGTGGAGTCATTCAGGGGGGCTATTCGACGTAATCCTGCTGTCAGCTTCCGGACAATTCATATAACCCTGTTCTACTGCCTGATTATAACGGTTTAAGGCGACGAAGAACGGTGAGCTATGGCCATCTTTCCGTTAAGTATCATGAAGGCAACCCCCTCTTATCTTACTGATTATCATCATGATATACGGTGTCCCGCCGGTGTTTATCCCCGATTGTTTAGTGGCTTAGGTAGTGAAAATCGTCGCCTGAACAACGGGCAGAGAATCATATTAAAAGAAGCCTAGGCAGCAGGCGCTTAATATCGGAATAGCCAGTAATGATATGTGGCGTATGATATTAAATATCCTTAATTTAAATTTCGATTAATCTTTCGTTTAACTGAATTTATTAATCAAGCCTCAATTAATCAACGGAGTTTCCGCAGTAAGGACTCAATCAGTCAGCAGGAAAGCCTTATATTATAAAGCGTCGCTATTATATGTGTTGGCGTCTATTATTTATATGTTTGTTTATTTCAATTAATGTTAAATAAGAATGGCCAATTAACATGAAAGGAACAGCTATAGTCGAATGCTATATTCGACATGATTTAATTGATTTTTTGTACATCCTTTAATTACATTCATTTTAGTGATAATGGGTGGAGTCTAGGGATATTGTCATGCCACAGTTAAAACTCACTATTTGTTATCAACACAATTGTTGTATTAATCAATGCTGTGTTTACATACAAATCTTGGAATAAAAAGGATGAATCCATGAGTATGAAATTAAGCAGTAAAATCTTTGCTTTTGCTCCGGTATTGTTGGTCGCAGCCTGTACCACGACGCCATTACCCCCAGTACCGCAGGCTTTGCTGGGCGTAGATCGCGGCATGGCAGGAATAGATAACTGTGCGGTAGGGTGTCCAACGGGAAGCCAGAGTGATGAAACCCTGGTTCGAGATAGTTATACGTTGAACAATAATCCAAGTACTAAGTTTGCTAACTGGGTTGCCTACAAGATTACAAAATCTACTCAGGCCAGCAGCCGACCGCGTAACTGGAAAACCGATCCTGATTTACCTGCCAGCGATACTCTAAGCCCTGATGATTATAAGAATGCGAATCAAGTGCTGAAAATCGATCGGGGACATCAGGCTCCACTAGCCAGTTTGGCCGCTGCCCCTGACTGGCAGAGTCTTAATTATTTGTCCAATATTACACCGCAAAAAGCCGCGTTAAATCAGGGGGCATGGGCGAGGCTGGAAGATCAGGAACGTAAACTGGCGAACAGGGCAGACATTAGCGCGGTTTACACCGTCACCGGCCCGCTGTATGAACGTTCTATGGAAAAACTGCCTAATGCGAAAAAACCGCACCAAATTCCAAGCGGTTACTGGAAAATCATTTTTATCAATAACAGCCCGGCAGTCAATCATTACGCCACTTTTATCCTGGATCAGGATACGCCCGCCACGGCCAATTTCTGTGATTTTCAAGCCACGGTCAGTGACGTTGAACGTCGCGCCGGTTTAACTTTGTGGTCGAACTTACCGACTGAAATTCAGGCGGGATTGAAAAAAACGCCCGGCGTATTATCAGAGCAAATGGGATGCTCGCCAGCCAAAGCATAAAATGTAGTGGGGCAGCCTAAAAAAGAAATAAACCCGGGAGATATATTCCGGGTTTTATCTGTCGTAGAGTCATCGGCGGCTTAACCCTATATTTTCACTCAGATAAAACCTATACTGAAGCCACTTTATCACTGATGGTTAGTCTATTGATGAGATTATTTCACAGGATTAAAGGGCGTATATCCCCCACTTTTTGTCTGGCCGTCATGGTCGCTATTAACGGTTACCTGATATTAGGGCCGGTACTTTCCCGTACCTTAAGTTATGTTCCCCAAACCCTGGGTAGCATAGGTACATGGAAAGAAACGTTGTCCATGTTAGGGCTATTGGAAATTCCCCGTTTTGTCATTGGTCTTAGCCTTATTCTGATGGCGATAGGTTTAGCTCTTAAAGCGCGTACTGCTTGGGTTTTCACTCTGTTTTTGCTGCTGGCAATGACATTGCTGAATTTTATGAACGGTAATAGTGATGTGCATATTACCGGTTTGTCCGTCGCTATTATTCTTGGCTTACTGATTTGTTGGCGGCAGTTCGATCATCAAAGCCTGGCCAGTAGCAGCTTATTTGCTATCGTCAGTATTTCTTCATTATTGTTGTACGCGGTGATTGGCACGCTTTATTTAGGCGCTGAATTCTCTCCTGCGGTGGAGGATCTACCGACGGCGTTCTATTTCGCGATAGTGGCGATGTCAACGGTAGGATTTGGCGATATTGTTCCGGCGACCACGCATGCTCGCATGTTTACGCTTTCGATTATTATTATGGGTATTACGGTATTTGCGGCATCGATTACAGCCATTGTCGGGCCGATGATTAGCCATAATATCCAGCGAATCGTTAAAGGCAGGATCTCTCACGTGATACGTAAAAATCATTTTATTATTGTCGGTACAACCCCATTGGCACTGAATGTGTATCAAGGTCTGCGGGATCGTGGCGAACTGGTTACCCTGGTGGTGGCTACCGGAACAACGGCGGAGTTACCGAAAGGCGCAGACGTGGTGACTGGCGATCCGTCATCCGTAGCGACTTTGAAAGTCGCAGGTGCAGATAAGGCGAAATATATTATTACCCTATGTAATAGCGATGCCGAGAATGTCTTTACCCTTTTGGCTGCGAAAGAAGTGGCAGGGCCAGAGACGAAAACAATTTCGTTAGTCAATGAAAGCCAGAATCAGCCGAAAATTAAGCGAGTTAATCCCGATATGGTTTTTTCTCTACAGCTATTGGGGAGTGAATTGTTAGTCAGAACACTCAGTGGTGAAACTATCAATAATGAGCTGATCACTGAAATGTTCTTTGGCAGTTGCGTGAAGGCAAATTGATTTTTCAGACAGCACTGACGATATTCCGTTAAGTGCCAATAGCCTTTATCCCACGCCGGTAACGCCCATTCCGGCGTGGAGCTATTATCAGCAACGATATCTTTAATCACCATAATCTGTATCCGTAGCGCTCACGGTCATATCTCTTGGTATTACGGGGTGCCAACCTTACGTAGCAGAGTGGTAATATCGATGAGATCGACTTGTTCTGGTTGAATATAGGTTTTGGCATAGTCTTGCCAGATTCCCGATTCGATAAACAAGATAAACAATTGTCGATCAAGATGATTGTCGTTAACCATATTCGCCATGATATTCAATGACTCGGACAGTTTTTTACCTGCTTTATAAGGGCGATCTGCTGCAGTCAGCGCTTCAAATACGTCAGCAATGGCCATCATACGCATGGTCAGACTCATCTGCTGGGCATTCAGTTGGTTAGGATAACCTTTCCCATCCATTCTTTCGTGATGTCCACCGGCAATGGTTGGTACGTTTGACATGGTACGAGGGAAGGGGAGCTTTTTCAGCATGATGATCGTCTGCATGATGTGTTCATTGATTTTATAACGATCTTCTTCCGTCAGTGTCCCTCGTCTAATACTGAGGTTATACATTTCACCATGGTTATACAGATGAGTGGGTGGTTGCAATTTGAAGTCATAATATTCCGGATGTTTGATTTTATCGTCCCGATAAATAATATGTTCCTCTTTGTCGGCCAAAAGTGGCTCTTGAGCCGGTAAGGGTTTTTGCGGTGTGCGGTTTTTCCTAGACATCTCTTCATTGCCTAGGCCGGTTCTATCATCGAGCGTCCGTGTCCAGCGGTGTTGAGCAATATCATGAATGCGCTTAATGGCTTCATCGGATAATCCCTCCTGACCAATATTGGTCTGGGCGATGAAATAGTAGTCCTCATCCAGTTTCCGTAATTCCTGATTTATTTGCGAGCAATCTGGCTCTTGCCCAGATTGGGCTAGGCATTGGCGTAAAAAATCGATTTCTTTCTCTCGTTTTAATACTTCGAAACGCATACGAATTTCATGAATCCGGTTATAAATGGTTTCCAGCTTGGTGGCTTTATCAACAATAAATTCAGGAGTGGTAATTTTCCCGCAGTCATGTAACCAGCACGCAGTACGCAGTTCTTCCCATTCGTCATTACTTAAACTGAAATCGGCAAAGGGGCCTTCTTTCATTTCAACGGCAACCTTCGCCAGCATTTCGGTAATAACCGGAACCCGTTGACAATGGCCGCCGGTATAAGCGCTTTTGGCATCAATAGCGCCTGCAATCAGCTTGATAAAGGAATCCAGCAGGTTTTTTTGTTCCTGCAGCAAATGCTGAGCCTCGACAGAAATGGACAGGCTACCGACTAGCGCATTAACCAGTTGTATCCGTGAATACTTCCTTTCGTGATTGATCGACTCATCATCAAAGAGTAATAAGAATCCGAGTAAATGATCGTCATGTCCTCGTATCGGGGCAATAATAAAACGCAGAGGAAGCTGGTCGGCCAATACCTCATACAGGGCAGGCCATAAATTATCTTTATTCACTATTCCCGATGAGGTTCTGCCGTACATCACAGGATTAAACGGAGTGAAATAGCTATCGCTAATAGCCAGTTTAGGCATGTTGCTAACGTCAATGGACTGGTTTTTCCATTGAAAGGCGATAGGGAGGAATGCGGGGTTTTTGGCATCATTCAGGAAAATAACACCGCCGGACATACTCGCAATTTGCGTGGTTTCCAATAATAAACCTTCCATTTGTGCCGCAAAATTGTGGCCAGCGGCGAGTATATTCCCCATCGAAATAAATTGATTGAGCGTCAATTTCATCTTCTTCATTGATGCGTGTAATTCGTCAATTTCCTGAATAACTGACGGTTCACTTTCCCGTTCATCAAAATGTAAATGGCTAATGGCATCGGCATCCTGACGTAGCCGTATTAAGGGGTGAGATATTCTCAGAGAAAAGAACCAAATGATGGGTAAGGTTAATAACAGGAGCGCGCAGGCAATGAGAGTCGAGTTATTACGAATCTGGTTAGCATTAGCGGTAAGATACGACGATGGTGTGGCAATAATTAACTGATATTTATTCTCATTTATCGGAATGATGCTGCCATACCATTCTTGCTGTTCACTGGTGAATATATGGCTTTGGCTGGTTGCCCCCGTAGATGATGTTTTGAGGCCTAACAATGACACTAATACTGGGCTAATACTTTGACTCTCTCCTCTTGAATTTAAACTCGCGATAGCATCATTCTTTGCGTCAATAATGACGGCCTGGCTGCCAATAGGTAAATTTTGCTGTTGTAAGAACTCACTCAGTGAAGCGAGAGATATATCCATTCCCACTACTGAGCTTCTATTTAACGCTCTTTTGCTAAAGGTTATCCCCGGTTCTTTAGTCGCATGATAGATATAAACTGGCGAAATAGTGACACCGTTATTCTGCAATGCCGAGGTAAACCAGGTGCGTAATCGCGGATCGAAAGGATCCTTTTCTAACCGCCTGTTAGCAATTATTTGTTGCTTCGCATCAAGGAAAATATAGTCTTTTATTGGTGATTCACCGGCTATTTGGCTGCGCTGTATTATCCATTCGGTATTGGGGGGAGCACCTAATATAGGGCGATTAGTATTACTGGCTCGCCTTAGCAGAAAGAAATCACCGTTGTCATAACCACTATAAATAGCACTGGCATACTTATTTGAATTTAAAATCTCGCTGAGCCGTTCAATCGAGACCATTTGTCGTTCAAAGACGGTGTTGTCGGTTATGGGTAAGCTAGCTAAGATATTGACTGACATAGACATAGAGTGAGTAATGCTATCCAGTTCTGTGGCAATGGCTTTCCCTGTTTTTTGATATTGTTCCAGAGTACTGCTTTCGGTCAGTTTGGTGAGCTGGTGGTGATTAAACAAAATAATGACGGTGCCAATGATCAGAATTAGCAGCGTAAATAAGGATGCTATCTGGATATGAAGAGGGTAACGGTTTTTAAGACTCAAAGTCATTCGTAGCATAGGTACCTGCGTGCAGATTACCTCCGATTACTTTTATAATAGTTGTTATTGCAAAAACTGTATTCAAGAGACATAAGTATCATCATTAATTTGTTGATATTAAACTCTTTTATTTATTTTTTCGAAGATAAAAAATGCGGGTTGGTAATACGCTAACGCGTCTAGATTCAACTAAGAATAACATTAAACATTTTAAAATAGCTTACCCGCCGCCTTGCTCTATAACAGGAATAGGCTAGGAATAAGACGGTTTGAAATCACTATTGTATTGCGACTCTGTTTCCAACGAGCCTGACGCCAGTCGGTGGTGGCCGCGTATGGCTGTTGGCGCGAAGCCAAAACGTTTACGGAATCGCTCTGCAAAGCGTGATGAACTTTCATAGCCGACGCGGTTGGCAATTAATGATATCGGCCAGTCGGTCGCTTGTAACAGCGTTAATGCGCTAGTCATGCGGACATCGATCATTAAATTGCGTAATACAACGTTCTCGGCAGAAAGTTTCCGTCGTAATACCACTTCGCTCATAGACATTCGCTCTGCGACCTCGGCAACCGTCCATATTTTATGAGGGTCGGTTGCCAGACAACAGCGTACTTTTTCTGTCAGCGTTTCTGCATCTTTTATTAAGAACTTAACGCCACGCTGGGTCAGCCAAAGCAATAGCTCCACCATGCGATGGCGAATGATGGGCTTCGGAATATCATTGTTATCAGCTAATACCTTAAAAGTATTGGTGAAAGCATTGATAAACTCCGGCGCAGGATTACGCACCGGCATGACATCTGGTATTACGGACAGGTCATGGGCTTTGGGATTATGGGCAAATGTATTGATTAACTGAGGTTCAATACTCAGCGTATGGCTGAAGAAAACCCCATCAGCAGATAACCCGTTGACTATATCTATAGTTTGACCACCGCTGATAGCGGCCATCTCGCCGGGCAGGATTATACATTCCTGGTTTTCCCAGCGAATAACCTTATGGCCGTGGTTAACCATAATCAGCAGTGGGTGTTGTATATAAATCGAGGTGAGTGCAAGTTCAGTATGTTGAATAACATGCCTTGAACTGCCAATCCCCGAACATAGATTAATTGTACGTTCCATCGATATTCATTTCACAGTCTTTACCTGAGAATATCTTTACGCGTTGCGCACCAGACAAGCAACTTATTTTAATACAAATTTAGTGCGTAGTGCTATTTCGTCGAGAAAAAAAACTGGTTTGTTGGCGCACACAAATAGCCATGTAAACAGGGCAAACACACCGATAAAATCACGCTCATCCGGAGTAATAAAAAAACATTACTTGCAATGTTAATGATTTCATTCGAATGTAAAATGAGAATATCTATCTTGTTGTTATGTTGATAAAACCATCGCTATTGTGTTTCACCTAATAACACCGCATGGTCTGGGAACTGACCATAAGTATTATTTACCACTTGTTGTCGGGTTGATTGTCCGACCAGTTCGCTTAATTCATTAAGGCGTAGCTGTAATAAGCGCTTAATTTCAGTTTCATTATCTAAAATGTTTTTTAATTTCTTTCTTAATATCTCTTGCAGTGAAAGAGACGAACAAGAAGAAATGGTCACGTTGGCGGTACTCTCAACAGCTTTCAGATAAGTCATTTCCAGATCAACCAGCGCATCCCAATTTCCCTCAATTGCAAAGGCAAGCATTTGTTCACTGAGGGTCAGGATATGTTGATATTCGGATAGAAGGTGCTGGTGACGTTCCATTAAATGGGGTCCTAATTGGGTTGATAATTGGGGCCGATCTGCCGCCAGGCATCAGCAATATTTTCAAGCAAGGCTTCGACTTCGACAATAGCCTGCTCGTCATTATGCAAATTGGCATGCAGTAAGCGACGTGACATATAGTCATACAACGCTGACAGATTTTCTGCCAGCTCGCCGCCTTTTTCCATATCAAGCCCAGTACGCAGGCCGTTATCAATAATATTGATAGCTTTGGAAATAGCTAATCCCTTTGCGGCAATCTCCCCCTGATTCATCAAAATACGTGCGCGAACCAGGGCGCTTTGCGCCCCGTCGAACAGCATCACGATCAACTGGTGGGGGCTGGCGCTCATGACTCCGCTTTCCAATCCTACCTGTGCGTAAGCCTGGCTCCCTGACCGGTTGTACATGTTTTCTATCCTTTGTTATTTAAATTGTGCCAACAGCATGTTGCCTGTGTTTTTGAACGAGGTAACCAATTTATCTAGCTGACCGAACTGGATCTTGTAGCGTTCAATCGTGGCATTGATATTGGCTGTTGTTGAAATAACCTGTTTATCCAGATTTTTCAATGAACGGTTGATCCCGTCGGTTGCACTTTTCAGCGTACCTTTCGAGGTATCAAGGGCACCATTCAGCAGTTTATCCATTTGGGTAGCAAACCCGGTAGTTTCACCGTCCCCGGCAAAGAACTGGTTAACGCTGCCTGGTTTTTCTTTCAGCGCTTTATCCAGTTTCTCGTTGTCGATTTTCAGCTTCCCATTAAGATCCTGAGTGATCCCCAGGCTAGCTAAGGTTTTGACATCGCCGCCTTGAGCAGAAGATAACTGGGCTTTCAGTTGGGTCTGAATATTACGCAGCGTATTGTCACCGACCAATTCACCGTTGCCGGACGACTGCTCTTGACCCGCTTCAACCGCGGTATATTTGGTCAGTGAGCTAAAAGTGGTTTGCAGTGAGTTATAGGCATCAACAAAAGCCTGGATCGCATCTTTGGTCGCTTTGGGATCGCGTACCACACTCAGAACTTCTGGGGTGTCAGGTTTGGTGACGCTCTTCAACGTAAGCGTCACACCAGCAGGTGCATCGGTAATTACGTTACTTTGACGAGTAATATCAATGCCGTTGACTTTCAATTTGGCATCCGCTGCTGGAACGGTTTGCTTCATGCCATCGGTGCTGGTGCTTCCCGGCGTATAGTTCAGGATCTTGCCTAAATCATCATCGCCAGTCACGCTAACGGTCATTTCCGACTTGGTGCCGGTTTCTTTTGAAGTCAGCGAAAGGTAATAGGTATCGTCATCACCCTTCATAATACTGGCGGTAACATTGCCTTCCTGCTTGTTGATAGCATCGCGGATATCATTCAGGGAGGTTTTATCTTTTGCCAATGTAACTTCCATCGGCTTTTCTTGGCCAGGCTGAGTAATAGTAATGGTTCTTGTTTCATTACTATTGCCCAAATTATCTTTTGTGTTAGGCATCTTGCCGGATAGCAAGGATTGCGCCTTAGCCAATTGAGAAATTTCAATATTATAGCTACCGGCGCTGGCAGCACTGTCGGTTGTTGCACTAAATGCTTCATTTTTACTGCTGACCGACGTGCCGTTTATTGTGTCTGCTTTTTTCAGGGCCGCCGCAGCAGTTTCCACTTTTGCCAGTGCGTTTTGCAGCACGCCAAATGCAGATAGTTTCCCTTTAAAGCTGGTTTGTTGCTGGGTCAGAGGGGTAAGACGCTTTTGTTCTGCTGCAGACAAACCGTCTAACAGTTCACTTAAATTCATTCCTGAACCGCTACCTAATGAGCTGATACTTGCCATGTCTAATCCTTAATATTCAAGTGTCGTGATAGCGTTATCGGCCAGGAGGAAAAAAAGTTTACACATAAAATACAAATAGTGATGGATGGAATAGCGGGGCATTAAGTACAGCTATTTGCGCTATTGAACTGAATGACGGGTATATCGTGTGCATATTTATGCATCAAGGCAGAATGATTTCAATTGCGGATTAAAGTTCTCGGCGCAGGTGCCGATAGCCTTTTGTGATGGCGACGATAACTCAGTCCAATCGCCAATAATACTCATTAGCTACATTGAAGGAATATCACTATGGCGGTAATTAATACAAATAGCCTGTCTCTGATGACACAGAACAACCTGAACAAATCCCAGTCTTCTTTGGGCACCGCCATTGAGCGTCTGTCTTCCGGCCTGCGTATCAACAGCGCGAAGGACGATGCAGCGGGTCAGGCGATTGCCAACCGTTTCACTTCTAACATTAACGGTT